>NZ_JALJDX010000167.1 GCF_022952855.1 Pseudomonas sp. RGM2987
CGAAGGCGGTGTATCAGTTAACGAAGATGGTGACTGCCACACCGCCTTCGCGAGCAAGCCCGCTCCCACAGGTCTTTAATCCTTACGTTGCAACCACTCCAACATCCCCAACCCCGCCGCCCGTCCGCTGGCAAAGCACGCGGTCAGCAGATAGCCACCGGTCGGCGCTTCCCAGTCGAGCATTTCTCCGGCACAGAACACCCCGGGCACGTGCTTGAGCATCAGCCGTTGATCCAGGGCTTCGAATGTCACGCCGCCGGCACTGCTGATGGCTTCATCCAGCGGGCGGGTTTTCACCAGGGTGATCGGCAAGGCCTTGATCGCCTGGGCCAGCCGCGCGGGGTCAGCGAAATCATCAGATGGTGTGAGTTCTCGCAGCAGCGCCGCCTTGACCCCATCGATGCCCAACTGGCTGTGCAAGTGCTTGGCCATGGAGCGTGAGCCGCGAGGTTTCGCCAGGGCTTGTTGGATCTTATCCACAGGCCGGCCCGGCAATAGGTCCAAGTGCAGGGTCGCGCTGCCATGCTGGTTGATGGCTTCGCGAATCGGCGCCGACAGCGCGTAGATCAGGCTGCCTTCGATGCCGGTGGCGGTGATCACGCATTCGCCGAGGCGCGGCACGTCGTCGTTCAGGCCGATGGCAATGTTCTTCAGTGGCGCGCCGGCGAACTTGTTGACCATCAACTCGCTCCAGCCCGGCACGTCGAACCCGCAGTTGCTCGGTTGCAACGGCGCCAGGGCCACGCCGCGCTGTTCCAGCGGCAGCATCCAGGCGCCGTCCGAGCCCAGGCGCGACCAGCTGCCGCCGCCCAGGGCCAACAATGTCGCACTGGGTTGTAGGGCTTTTTCACCCTCGGGGGAGGCGATCCGCAGGCTGCCGTCCGGGTTCCAGCCGAGCCAGCGATGGCGCGTGTGGATGGCCACGCCCGCTTCGCGCAAGCGCTTGAGCCAGGCGCGCAGCAGCGGGGCGGCCTTCATGTCGGTGGGGAACACCCGGCCGGAGCTGCCGACGAAGGTGTCGATGCCCAGGCCATGAATCCATTCACACAACTGATCGGCCCCGAATGCCCGCAGCAGCGGTGCGAGGTTCGGCGCTCGGTCGCCGTAGCGCGCCAGGAATGCCGGGAAGCTTTCCGAATGGGTGATGTTCATGCCGCCCACACCGGCCAGCAGAAATTTCCTGCCCACCGACGGCATGCCGTCGTACAGGTCGACCCGGACGCCGGCCTGGCTCAACACCTCGGCCGCCATCAGGCCGGCTGGGCCGCCGCCGATGATGGCGATGGCTGGAGTGGTGGATGGAGCGGTCGAGGTCATGGCGTGGACTGCAGAGACGGGAATGAGCGCGGCATTCTATCAGCACAGATTCCCACAAAACGGGATGGCGGTGTTCTTGAATCGTGGTTAAAAAACAGTCAAGGCTCTGAAAGCTATACGCGGCATAGGCTACAGGCCGTTTCGCTCAGGTTATCCACAGGCCGCTCCACAGCGAATGTGGGTAACGCGCCCAGAAGTCAGTGACACCCTGATGACGCCCAGACCTTTTGTGCGCTGTGGTGCAGGATCCCATGGCGGCGGGCCAGGGCCTGGCGATCCTTGCTGTAGCCGCCGCCGATCACCCCGACCACCGGGATGTCGCGGCCCAGGCAATGGCGCATGACGCGCTCGTCCCGGGCGGCGAGGCCTTCGTCGGTCAGCTTCAGATAGCCGAGGGCGTCGTCTTTGTGCACATCGACGCCGGCGTCGTACAGCACCAGGTCCGGCTGGTAGAGCGGCAGCAGGTAATTGAGGGCATCGTCCACCACCTTGAGGTAAGCGGCGTCCTGCATGCCCATCGGCAGTGGGATGTCCCAGTCGCTGTGGGCCTTGCGTGCAGGAAAATTCTTTTCGCAATGCAAGGAAACTGTCACCGCGTCCGGGGTGTCATGGAGTATTCGGGCGGTGCCGTCGCCCTGGTGCACGTCGCAGTCGAAAATCAGCACCCGCGAGACCCGGCCGCTGGCCAGGAAGTAGCGGCTGATCACCGCCAGGTCATTGAAAATGCAGAAGCCGGCGGGGTGATCGTAATGGGCGTGGTGGGTGCCACCGGCCAGGTGGCAGGCTAGGCCGTGTTCGAGGGCCTGCTCGGCCGCCAGCAGCGAACCGCCCACGGCCCGTACCGTTCGGCGGGCCAGGGCCTCGCTCCAGGGCAGGCCAAGGCGCCGTTGGTCTTCACGGGACAACTCGCCGCCCATGTAGCGTTCGATATAAGCGCGGTCATGGGCCAGGGCGAGGATGTCCGGTGGGCACAACGACGGGCGCAGCAGGTCGGCGTCGCGGGTCAGGCCGCTGTCCACCAGGTGATCGCGCAACAGGCGGAACTTGTCCATGGGGAAGCGGTGGTCCGCCGGAAATTCGGGGCTGTAGTCTTCGTGATAAATCAGCGGTAGCGGCATGGTGTTTTCAGTGGTGATCGAGTGACGGATCCTACCAGCGATGTAGACTCAAGGCATGGAGAGGGAGTGAAGATGGAGCCGATACTGGAGCTGGAAAGCGCAAGGCTGATCTTGCGCCAGTGGCGCGACGATGATTTGCCGGAGTTCGCGGCCATGTGCGCCGATCCGCAGGTGATGCGCTATTTTCCGGCGCCCTTGAGCCGCCTGGAAAGCGCTGCCCTGATCGGGCGCGTGCGCGGACATTTTGCTGAGCATGGCTTTGGTCTTTGGGCGCTGGAGCGCAAGGACACCGGGGCCTTCATCGGTTTTACCGGGCTGGGGGTGGTCGGGTTCGACGCGCCGTTCACGCCGGCCATCGAGATTGGTTGGCGGCTGGCCCACGAACACTGGGGCCTGGGCTATGCCAGCGAAGCGGCGTGGACCGCGCTGCGCTGCGCCTTCGATCAATTGAAGCTGGACGAAGTGGTGGCCTTCACCGCTGTGGATAACCTGCCGTCGCAAAAAGTCATGCAGGCAGTCGGCATGCACCACGATCCGGCGGACGACTTCGAGCACCCAAAACTCGCAGTTGGTCATCCATTGCGTCACCATGTGCTCTATCGCATCAATCGTGAGCAGTGGCTCCAGACCCTGCACGGTTAGCCGACACGGACGTTTATACTGCCCGCCCAATGGCCCGGGCCAACAATCGATCCACCGCCGCAGCCCAGACTGCGCGGTATTTGCGCAGTGTGAGGAACGTCTTAAATGAGCCACGTGTTGGAAGATCTGGTCGACCTGCTGACCCTGGAACCGATCGAAGAGAACCTGTTTCGCGGTCGCAGCCAGGACCTGGGGTTTCGCCAGTTGTTCGGCGGCCAAGTGCTCGGCCAATCCTTGTCGGCGGCCAGCCAGACCGTGGAAGAGGCGCGTCATGTGCACTCGTTGCATGGCTATTTCCTGCGTCCGGGAGACGCGGCGCTGCCGGTGGTCTATCAGGTGGACCGGGTGCGTGACGGGGGCAGTTTCAGCACGCGTCGGGTGACCGCGATTCAAAAGGGCAATCCGATTTTTACCTGCAGCGCATCGTTCCAGTACGACGAGCAGGGCTTCGAGCACCAGAACACCATGCCGCAAGTCGTCGGGCCGGAGAACCTGCCCTCCGAGCTTGAGTTGACCCAGCAACGCGCGCATCTGCTGCCCGAGCACATGCGTGAAAAGCTGCTGTGCCCCAAGCCGATCGAAGTGCGCCCAGTCACCGAGAAAGATCCTTTCAACCCGCAGCCGACCGAGCCGGTCAAGTACATGTGGTTCCGCGCCGATGGCGCCTTGGCGGATTCGCCGGCCCTGCATAAATACCTGTTGGCTTATGCGTCGGACTTCAGCCTGTTGACCACCTCGATGCTGCCCCACGGCAAATCGTTGTGGCAAAAGGATATGCAGGTCGCCAGCCTCGACCACGCGCTGTGGTTCCACGCCGATCTGCGCGCCGACGATTGGTTGCTCTATGCCACGGACAGCCCTTGGGCCGGTAATTCCCGCGGGTTCTGCCGGGGTAGCGTATTCAACCGCGCCGGGCAACTGGTGGCCTCGGTGACCCAGGAAGGGCTGATCCGCCATCGCAAGGATTGGGCATGAGCCTGACCGATGTGCGGCACTGGGTGTTCGACATGGACGGCACGCTGACCATCGCCGTGCATGATTTTGCGGCGATCCGCGTGGCCCTGGCGATTCCGGCCGAGGACGACATTTTGACGCACCTGGCGGCATTGCCGGCTGACGAGGCGGCGGCCAAGCATGCCTGGTTACTGGAGCATGAGCGCGACCTGGCCCTGGGTTCCCGGCCCGCGCCGGGAGCGGTCGAGCTGGTCCGGGCGCTGGCGGCACGCGGCGATCGCCTGGGTATCCTGACCCGCAACGCCCGTGAGCTGGCCCACGTCACGCTGGAGGCCATCGGCCTGGCCGACTGTTTCGCGGTGGAAGACGTCCTGGGGCGCGACGAAGCTCCGCCCAAGCCACATCCGGGTGGCCTGCTCAAACTGGCCGAAGCCTGGAGCGTGGCGCCCGATACGCTGGTGATGGTCGGCGATTACCGCTTCGACCTGGACTGTGGCCGGGCAGCGGGGGCGCGGACGGTGCTGGTGAACCTCCCGGACAATCCGTGGCCGGAGCTGACGGATTGGCATGCGCGTGATTGTGAAGAGTTGCGGCGGATGCTTTTAGCTTGAGAATCAAGGTGGCTGGCTAGCCGCCTTCGCGAGCAAGCCCGCTCCCACAGGTTCGCGGTCTAATCCGAATTTGATGTTCGCAGCAGATCTACTGTGGGAGCGGGCTTGCTCGCGAAGAGGCCTTGATGTGCACAACAAGACTCACTGCCCAAACAACGCCCTGCGCCCCTCCACCGAATTAAACATCCCATCCCCATCATGCCCGACCCCGGGCACTTCGATCAGCCGCTGGTTCAGCCCCACCGGATGGCGCCGGGTCAGGTAGTCGAAAAAGAAATGCCCGCGCAATAACCGATACGGCCCCTGGGTCTGGGCCTCGCAGCTTTTATCCAGCGCCGGATGCTCAGGGTCGATGTCCTGTTGCCCCAGCAGATAGACGATGTCGCGTTTGACGTAGTTATCCTCCAGTTGCTTCGGCGTTTGTCCGCCGGCATAGGCAGGCAGCTTCTGCAGGCCATACTTCCAGTCATTGAAGCCGGGGCAACCCGTCGCGTCGAACGCCATGGGCCGTTGGGCATCGAAGTAGGCATAGGACGACGGGTTGGCGATGACAAAGCGTGGGCTGATCCGGAATTGGCCGTGGGCGAGCAGGGCATAGCGTTGCACGACCTGGGCACCGCCGGAATGCCCGGCGATGACGATGTCCTTCACCTCGGGAAATTGCTGGACATCACTGACCCGCGCGACGATGTCATCAAGGACCTGAAACGAGCTGACCGGGTTCGGCCCTGTGGATAAACCTGCGGCCATCCAGTCGTTGCCTTGCCAGCGCAACAGGTCGCTGGGTAACTGATGACGAGCCACGTCCTGCTGATTGAGAAACTGCGGGGCGATGATCAGCGTCGTGGCCTGCTGTCCGGCCTCAGTGACGGCTTTCTCGGCACTGTGCAGGTAGGTTTCGGCGTTGCGCAGCCGACCATGGACGATGATCAGTACGCGCTGGATCGACGCCGGGGGCGGGCTTACGCCGACCACCAGGGCGCCGCCCTTGAGTTGCAGGCGTCCTTGGGCGACCACATTGACGCCGTGGGCGTCGGCCTGGGCAGCGGTGCAGAGAAGCGCCAGTGCCAACAACGCCGCCCATTTCATCTACAGGCTTTTCGCCGCGAACGTGTCGCATTGGCTGACCTGGCCCTGGGCGAAGCCGGTCTTGAACCAGCGCACTCGCTGCGCCGAGGTGCCGTGGGTAAAGGAGTCCGGCACTACTCGGCCTTGGCCTTGTTGCTGTAACCGATCGTCGCCGATGGCGTTGGCGGCGTTCAAGGCTTCCTCGATGTCGCCGGGCTCCAGCCAGTTCAGGCGTTTCTGCGCATGGTTGGCCCAGACCCCGGCCAGGCAGTCGGCCTGCAATTCCTGGCGCACCAGCAAACCGCCGTCGCCTTCCATTTGCCGGCCCTGCTGGCGAGCCTCCTGGATTTTCGCCGAGACCCCGAGCAGCGTCTGCACATGGTGCCCGACCTCATGGGCGATGACGTAGGCCTGGGCGAAGTCGCCGGCGGCAGAGAAGCGTTGCGACATCTCCTTGAAGAAACTCATGTCCAGGTAGACCTGCCGGTCCGCCGGGCAATAGAACGGGCCGGTGGCCGAGGAGGCCAGGCCACAGGCCGAATTGACCCGCCCGCTGAACAGCACCAGTTTTGGCTGCTGGTACTGGCGGCCGGCCTGCTGGAAGACCTGACCCCAGGTGTCCTCGGTGTCGCCCAGGATCGAGCGCACGAACTCGGCTTGCTCGTCGTTGGCCGGTGGCGCCTGGCGGGTCTGGGACGAGGTGGGTGCGGATTGGTCCATCTGTCCGGCCAGTTGCCCGAGAATCTGCATCGGGTCCTGGCCGGTGATCCAACCGATGCCGACGATCAGCAGGATGGCCGTGAGGCTCAATCCCTTGCCGCCGCCGAATCGCATGCCGCCTGAGCCGCCCTCATCACCACGGGCGTCCACCACGTTGTCACTGCGGCGACCTTTTTTCCATAGCATGTGGGAATCCTCTGAATGACCGGTGTGAAGGTACTACTGTTGCGTTGAGTCTAGCGTTCGCAGGCCCAAGGTGCGCGCCATGCCTGAGCTTCAGGCAATCAAGCTGGATTTTGGTTCATCAGCCGAGGGAAGCGCATCGATCCCGCCATTTGCTTTACGCTTCGCATCATTTGAATTCTCGGCATTGGTACGGATCTTTCATGGGGGGCAGTCAAGTTGAAACGGCACAGGCGACGCGATGCGCTATCGCTTATTCGTCGCCAGCATGCTTTGCTTCCTACATCACGCAATACAGGACTCGTACATGACCGTCAGCACTCCGCTCTCCGGCGTCAATCAGGCTTTCAAAGGCATCCTGCTGATTCTGACCGCGACGTTCCTGTTCTCCAGCCACGACGCCATCGCCAAATACCTCTCGGGCTTCTACCCGATCGTCATGGTGGTGTGGGCGCGTTACGTGGTGCATACGCTGCTGATGGCCGGGATATTCCTCCCCCGTTCGGGCTTGCGGGTGCTGCGCACCAAGCGTCCGTTGTGGCAACTGGCCCGGGCGTTGTGCCTGCTGGGCACCAGCCTGTTTTTCACCACGGCGCTGTTGTACATCCCGTTGGCGGAGGCCACGGCGGTCAACTTCCTGGCTCCGGTGCTGGTGACGGCGTTGTCGGTACCATTGTTGGGCGAGCGTGTGACGCGCGGTCAGTGGATCGCGGTGATCTTCGGCTTTATCGGGGTGTTGATCATTGTTCATCCGGGCGGGGATCTGTTTACGCCGGCGGTGTTGCTGCCGTTCTGCTCGGCGCTGTTTTTCTGTTTCTACCAGTTGCTTACGCGCAAGCTCAGTGAGATCGACAGCCCGACCACCAGCAACTTCTTCGCCGGCTTGTGCAATACCCTGGTGATGAGCGCCCTGGTGCCGTTCTTCTGGCAGGTGCCGAGCCTGGTGCACGGCGCGATGATGTTGGCGCTGGGAGCCTGTGGGATGACCGCGCACCTGATGCTGACCCAGGCCTTCCGCTTCGCCGCCCCGGCGCTGCTGGCGCCGTTCGGCTATTGCCAGATCGTGTTTGCCGGGTTGCTGGGGTGGTTGCTGTTCAACCATACGCCGACACTGACCACGGTGTTCGGCATCGTGCTGATTTGCCTGAGTGGCCTCGCTGCGGCGTGGCAGCAGCGACGCAAATAAGGCGACACACAAACCCCTGTGGCGAGGGAGCTTGCTCCCGCTCGATTGCGCAGCAATCGCTGGAAAGCGGGGTCGCTTCGCAACCCAGCGGGAGCAAGCTCCCTCGCCACGGGTAATCTGCCCGAATCAGTTTTCCAACGTCGGAACCTTGCGCGGTGCCATGAAGTACAGCCAGATCAGGGCAGTGAAGTACATCGCCGGGATCAGGGTGAACAGCACGGTGTAGTTATTGTTGGTCACGGTCAGGATGTGGCCCACCAGCTGGGTCATGAACATCCCGCCAATGGCCGCGCACATGCCGCCGAAGCCGAACACCGTGCTCATCATGTGTTTGGGTGTGTAGTCCATCACCAGGCTCCAGATATTCGCGGTCCAGGCCTGGTGTGCGCCGATGGCCAGGGAGATGGCAAACACCGCCATCCACAAGTTGCTGGCACCCGCGGCCAGGATCACGCCGACGATACAGCAGGCGAACAACAGCATGGAAATCAGCCGCGCCTTGATCGGATCGAGCCCGCGGCCGATCAGGAACGACGAGAGGATCCCGCCACCCACGCTGCCGAAGTCGGCGGTGAGGTAGATGATGATCAGCGGGATGCCCATCTGGGTCACGTTGATGCCCAGGTTGTATTGCTGGTTCAGGAACGGCGGCAGCCAATAGAGGTAGAACCAGAACACCGGCGCGGTGATCGAGTAGGCCAGGGCAAAGGCCCAGGTGCCACGCATGCGCAGGATCCGGGAGAAAGGCACGCGGGCCTGGTCCGGTTCGTCCTGGGCCTGGATGTATTCCAGCTCCGACTGTTTGACGGTGGGGTGGTCCTCAGGGTTGAAATATTTCAGGCCCCAGAACAGCAACCAGACCCCGCCCAGCGCGGCCATGCACAGGAACGCCGCCTGCCAGCCCCAGACGTGCAGCACCAGCGGCAGCAGCATCGGGGTGAACATCGCACCGACATTGGTCCCGGCGTTGAAGATACCGGTGGCAACGGCGCGTTCGCCGGCCGGGAACCACAGCCGCGTGGTCTTGACGCAGGCCGGGTAGTTGGCGGCTTCGGTCAGGCCGAGGATGAAGCGGCAGACCATGAAGCCCACTGCCGAGGTCGCCAGGCCGTGGGCGCCGGTCGCCAGGCTCCAGAGCAGCACCGCGCAAAAGAACACGCGCTTGACGCCGATCCGGTCGATCAGTCGCCCTTGCAGCACGAAGCCGACGGCGTAGCCGACCTGGAACCAGAAGTTGATGTTGGCGTAGTCCATCGCCGTCCAGCTCATTTCCTTGGCCAGGATAGGCTGCATGACGCCCAGGGCGGCGCGGTCGATGTAGTTCAGGGTAGTGGCAAAAAACACCAGCGCGAGCATGCCCCAACGGGTCTTGCCCACGGCCAGGGCGCCGCGGATCTTGTCGCCGATACCGCCGGTCGTGACGCCCATGCCTGGGCTTAAGGGGGAACTTTGGGAAGGATTCATAGCGTTTACCCGTTTTGGAATTCTTATGGGGTGATCGGGGTTTTCATCCATCGATACCGGCGGCTTGGCCTGCGTCAATGTGGAGCCGATGGTGCGCAGTGGACAAAAAATCGTCAATTCAGCATTCGGCATTCTGTTCGATAATCGCCCAAAAAACTAACTGGGTGGTACATATTAAATTGCTCAAAGAAACCGGCAACCCAATAATCGGAGTCAATCTTAAAAAAACGGCGCACCTGTTGTAGCCGATGCCTGTCCCGGGAGCCGAAGTCATGCAGCGTTCCATTGCCACCGTATCCTTGAGCGGCACTCTGCCGGAGAAGCTCGAGGCCATCGCCGCCGCCGGTTTCGACGGTGTGGAAATCTTCGAGAATGACCTTCTTTACTACGACGGCAGCCCGCGGGAAGTCCGTCAGATGTGCGCCGACCTAGGCATCGCCATCACCTTGTTCCAGCCGTTCCGTGACTTCGAGGGCTGCCGCCGCGATCGTCTGGCGCGCAACCTGGAACGAGCGGAGCGCAAGTTCGACCTGATGCAGGAACTGGGCACCGACCTGGTGCTGGTGTGCAGCAATGCCGCAGCCGACAGCCTCGGTGATGAGCAGATACTGATCGATGACCTGCGCTTGCTGGCCGAGCGGGCTGGTTCGCGTGGCTTGCGCATCGGCTACGAAGCGTTGGCCTGGGGCCGGCACGTCAATACTTATCAACAGGTCTGGAACATCGTGCGCCAAGCCGACCACCCCAGCCTCGGGGTGTTGCTCGACAGCTTCCATACCTTGTCCCTCAAGGGTGACCCGAGCGCCATCGCCGAGATTCCCGGCGACAAGATCTTCTTCGTGCAGATGGCCGACGCGCCGATCCTGGCGATGGATGTCCTGGAGTGGAGTCGGCATTTCCGTTGCTTCCCAGGCCAGGGTGAGTTCGACTTGCCAGGGTTCCTCGCACCGATCATCAAGAGTGGCTACAGCGGGCCGCTGTCACTGGAAATCTTCAACGACGGCTTCCGCGCCGCGCCACCACGGGCCAACGCCGCCGACGGGCTGCGCTCGTTGCTGTACCTGGAAGAAAAAACCCGCCAGCGTCTGGCTCAAGAGGCGCCGTCTCTCCCTAACGCCGACATCCTGTTCGCTACACCGCCGGCCAGCGAATACAACGGTATCGAGTTCCTGGAATTCGCCGTGGACGATGACCTCGGTGCCAAGCTCTCCCATTGGCTGGAGCGGCTGGGCTTCGTCAAGGCCGGCCAGCATCGCTCCAAGAATGTGAGCCTGCTGCGCCAGGGCGACATCAACCTGATCCTCAACAGCGAACCGTACTCCTTCGCCCACAGCTTTTTCGAAGCCCACGGCCCGTCGTTGTGCGCCACGGCGGTGCGGGTCAAAGACAGCGCCAGCGCCCTGGAGCGGGCCGTGGCCTACAAGGGACAGCCCTATCGTGGCTTGGTCGGGCCCAATGAACTGGAACTGGCGGCGGTACGGGCGCCGGATGGCAGCCTGATCTACCTGGTGGACCAGGATGCCGATGTCTATGGCACCGATTTCAACTTACAGCCCGGCGCTGTCATCGGCGCCGGCCTCAAGCGCATCGACCACATGGCGATGGCGCTGCCGGCTGACAGCCTCGACAGCTGGGTGCTGTTCTACAAGAGTCTGTTGGATTTCGAGGCTGACGACGAAGTGGTGCTGCCCGACCCGTATGGCCTGGTCAAAAGCCGGGCGCTGCGTAGCCGCTGCAGTTCGATCCGCCTGCCGTTGAACATTTCCGAGAACCGTAACACTGCGATCTCACACGCCTTGTCGAGTTATCGCGGCTCGGGTGTGCACCACATTGCGTTTGACTGCGATGATATTTTTGCCCAGGTCAGCCGCGCCAAGGAGGCCGGCGTGCCGTTGCTGGACATTCCGCTCAATTATTACGACGACCTGGCGGCGCGCTTCGATTTCGACGAGGAGTTTCTCAGCGAGCTGGCTTATTTCAACGTTCTGTACGACCGTGATGCCCAGGGCGGCGAGTTGTTTCATGTCTACACCGAGCCGTTCGAAGGGCGGTTTTTCTTTGAGATCATCCAGCGCAAGAACGGTTACGCCGGTTATGGTGCGGCCAACGTCGCGGTGCGGCTGGCGGCCATGGCCAAGTCCCGCAGCGGTGGCTTGCGACACGCCAAATTGTAGGTAAATCGTAACCGCGGCGGTAATGGGCAGCACGGTGGCTTTCGTCGCCGCACGGTGCGGCCCATAATCGCCAGTCTGTGCAGTGATGGCCGTGAGCCCGCAATGACTATGAATCCAGAGCTATCCGCCGTGCCCGACGCCGCTGTCGCCGCGCCGCGCAAGAGTCGCAAGAACAACCCGCAGAAAACCCGGGAAAACATCCTCCAGGAAGCCATCGTCGAGTTCGTCCAGCAGGGCCTGGCCGGCGCCCGGGTCGACGCCATCGCCGAGCGCATCCACACTTCCAAGCGCATGATCTATTACTACTTCGGCAGCAAGGAGCAGCTGTATGTCGAGGTGTTGGAAAAACTCTACGGTGATATCCGCCACACCGAGAGTGCTCTGCACTTGGCCGAGCTGGCGCCGATCGAGGCGATCCGGCGCCTGGTGGAGTTCACCTTCGACCACCATGACCGCAACGTGGATTTCGTGCGCATCGTCTGTATCGAAAACATCCACAACGCCGAATACGTCAAGCAATCTGCCGCACTCAAGGCGATGACCAACACCATCCTCGATGCCCTGGGCGTCATCCTGCGCCGGGGCGTGGAGGAGGGCGTGTTCCGCGCCGGCCTCGAACCCCTGGACGTGCATCTACTGATCAACTCGTTCAGTTTTTACCGGGTCTCCAACCGCCAGACGTTCGGTGAGATTTTTCAGATCGATCTGTCGGACGAAGAGGTCAAGCGGCGCCATCGCGAGATGATCTGTGAGTCGGTGTTGCGGTATCTGCAAGCCTGAATGCAACCCTGTGGGAGCGGGCTTGCTCGCGAAGGGGCCAGGACAGTTGCCATAGAGGTTGACTGTCAGATCGCATTCGCGAGCAAGCCCGCTCCCACAGGAGGGCTGCTCAGGATTTTCAGTGGTTCATGCTCTGGAAATGCTCGAGCATCCGCTGCGCATCCGGCGCCACGCCGCTGAACAGTTCAAACGCCTTCACCGCCTGGAACACCGCCATGTTGCCGCCATCCAGCGTGCGGCAACCCAAGGCGCGGGCATGGCGCAGCAGTTCGGTTTCCAGCGGGAAATAAACGATTTCCGCAACCCATAACTCGCCCCGCAGCAACTCCACGGGCACTGGCATGCCGGGAAGTTTCGCCATGCCCATGGGCGTGGTGTTCACCAAGCCATCGGCCTCGGCCATGGCACCGTCCAGGTCGTGACCAGCCTTGGCCCGGCCTGCGCCGAAATGCTGGTTCAGGTTATTTGCCAGCGCTTCGGCGCGGCTGACCTCGACATCAAAAATACTCAAGGTCTGTACGCCTTCGGCCAGCAGCGCGTGGGCAACCGCCGCCCCGGCGCCGCCAGCGCCCATCTGGACTACGTGCCCGCGAGATACATCCCCCAGGCCGCGACGAAAACCCTCGGCGAACCCCAGGCAGTCGGTGTTATGGCCGATGCGCTTGCCATCCTTGAGCACCACGGTGTTCACCGCGCCGATTCCACGGGCCTCGGGCGACAGTTCATCGAGCAGCGGGATGATCGCCTGCTTGCAGGGGAAGGTGATGTTCAGGCCGGTGAAGCTCATGCGCTCGGCGGCGCTCAGCAGCTCGGGCAAGGCGTTGCTGTCGAGTTGCAACGCGTCGAGGTCGATCAGCCGATAGAGGTAACGCATGCCTTGGGCATCGCCTTCGTGTTCATGCAGCGCAGGGGTGCGGGAAGCCTGGATACCGGCGCCGATCAGCCCGGCGAGCACAGTGACATTCGACATGCTCATCAACCCTTCAACCGCTGACTGAAATGTTCCAGGGCCAGGCGATAGCCATGGCTGCCAAAGCCGCACATCACGCCGATGGCGATGGAGGAGACAAAGGAGTGATGGCGGAAGGTTTCCCGGGCATGGACGTTGGACAGGTGCACTTCGATCACCGGGACTTCGCTGGCGACCAGGGCGTCACGAATGGCCACCGAGGTATGGGTCCAGGCCGCCGGGTTGATGACAATACCGGCGCAGCGGCCGCGGGCGCCGTGAATCCAGTCGATCAGTTCGCTTTCCTGGTTGGTTTGGCGAAACTCCACCGCCAGGCCGAGTTCTTCAGCCGTGCGGCCGCACAGCGCCGAGATATCCGCCAGGGTTTCATGGCCGTACGTCGCCGGCTCACGCGTGCCGAGCAGATTGAGGTTCGGGCCGTTGAGCACCAGAACGATTGGAGGCATCGCAATTTCTCCCAGGTTTTTGTTGTTGGTTCGGCAGGTTTCGGCCGCTGGGGATAAATTGTACTAGATGGTTAATTTTTTCAAACAAAGCCGGAGGGGATGGGCAATATGTGTTCGATGATCGAACAGGTGCTTAGGCTGGGTTTATTTCTGTGAGAGGAACCGTGGCGAGGGAGCTTGCTCCCGCTCGGTCGCGCAGCGACCGCTAAAGGCAAAAAGCACGGGCTGCTGCGCACCCCAGCGGGAGCAAGCTCCCTCGCCACAGTGGAGCGGGCGCGCCTTGGTGAGCAGCGCTACCCGTGCCACAGGAGCTTTGCTTGGCTCAGCGCCGAGTCAGCAATACCCCGGATTCCATGTGATGGGTCCAGGGGAATTGATCGAACAAGGCGCAGCGGGTGATGCGGTGGGTGTCGTGCAGCTGCGCGATGTTGGCGGCAAGGGTCTCCGGGTTGCAGGAGATGTAGAGGATGTTCTCGAAGCGCCGCGTCAGCTCGCAGGTGTCTGGGTCCATGCCAGCGCGGGGCGGGTCGACGAAGACGCTGCCGAACGCGTAGCTTTTCAGGTCCACGCCATGCAGGCGACGGAACGGCCGGACTTCATTCAGGGCCTCGGTCAATTCCTCGGCGGACAGGCGCACCAGCGTGACGTTATCCACAGCGTTTTCGCTGAGGTTGCTCAGCGCCGCGTTCACCGACGTCTTGCTGATTTCGGTCGCCAGCACTTTGCGCACCCGGGTCGCCAGGGGCAGGGTGAAGTTGCCGTTGCCGCAGTACAACTCCAGCAGGTCATCGCTGCGATCGCCCAGGGCGTCATATGCCCAGTTGAGCATCTTCTGGTTCACCGTGCCGTTGGGTTGGGTGAACGCCCCTTCCGGCTGGCGATAGCTGAAGGTGCGACCGTCGACGTCGAGTTTCTCCACCACATAGTCGTGGCCGATCACTTCGCGCTTGCCCTTGGAGCGGCCGATGATGTGCACGCCCAGGTCACTCGCCAATTTCGATGCGGCGGCGTGCCAGTGCTCATCCAGTGGACGGTGATAACACAGGGTGATCATCGCATTGCCGGCCAGGGTGGTCAGGAATTCCACCTGGAACAGCTTGTGGCTCAGCGGTGCGCTGGCCTGCCAGGCGGCCTTGAGTTGCGGCATCAATTGGTTGATGCGCAGGCTGGCGATGGGAAATTCCTCGATGAGAATCGGCGTGCGCTTGTCGTCCTGGGAAAACATCGCGTAATGCCGCTCACCGGCCTCGCGCCACAAGCGGAATTCGGCGCGCAGGCGGAAGTTTTGCAGCGGCGAGTCGAACACCGCCGGCTCCGGTGCATCGAAAGGCGCCAGTAGGTCGCGCAAGCGCGCGACCTTGTCCTGGAGTTGTGCGGCGTAGGCCTGGGAATCAAAAGTCATGCGTTGAACCAACCCAACTTGATCACGAACAGAATCGACAGAATGACCAGCGCCGGGTTCAGCTCACGGCCACGGCCCGACACCAGCTTGATGGCGGTCCAGGCGATAAAGCCGAAGGCGATGCCGTTGGCGATGGAGTAGGTGAACGGCATCGCCAGCGCGGTGATCACCACCGGGGCGGCGACGGTAATGTCGTCCCAATCGATTTCCGCCAGGCCCGAGGTCATCAGTACCGCGACGAACAATAGCGCCGGCGCGGTGGCGAAGGCCGGGACGCTGGCGGCCAGCGGCGAGAAGAACAGCGCCAGCAGGAACAGGATCGCCACGACGATGGCGGTCAGGCCGGTACGGCCACCGGCGCTGACGCCTGCCGCCGACTCGATGTAACTGGTGGTGGTCGAGGTGCCCAGCAGCGAACCGGCCATGGCGGCGGTGCTGTCGGCGATCAGCGCCCGGCCCATCTTCGGCATGTGGCCGTCCTTGCCCATCAGCCCGGCGCGCTTGGCGACGCCGATCAGGGTGCCGGAGTTATCGAACAGGTCGACGAACAGGAAGGCGAAGATCACGCTCACCAGACCGATATCCAGCGCGCCCTTGATGTCCAGTTGCAGGAAGGTCGGCGCCAGGGACGGTGGCGTGGAGACGATGCCGGCGAATGGGGTGAAGCCCATCAGGATCGAGACGATAGTCACCGCGAGGATGCCGATCAGCACCGCGCCGCGCACTTTCAGTGCTTCGAGGGCGACGATCAGCACGAAGCCGAGCGTTGCCAGAATCGGCGCCGGTTGTTTCAGGTCGCCGAGGCCGACCATGGTCGCTGGGTTCTTCACCACGATCCCGGCGTTGCTCAGGGCGATCAGCGCCAGGAACAGGCCGATACCGGCGGCAATGGCCGAGCGCAGCGGCAGCGGGATGCTGTTGATGATCCACTCGCGAATGCGAAAGATCGACAGCAGGAAAAACAGCACCGCGGAGACGAACACCGCGCCCAGCGCCACTTGCCAGGTATGGCCCATGTGCAGGACCACGGTGTAGGTGAAGAAGGCGTTCAGGCCCATGCCCGGTGCGAGGGCGATCGGGTAGTTGGCGATCAGGCCCATCACCGTGGAGCCGATGGCCGCCGCCAGGCAGGTGGCGACGAACACCGCGCCCTTGTCCATGCCGGTCTCGCCGAGGATGCTCGGGTTGACGAACAGAATATAGGCCATGGCCAGGAAGGTCGTGACGCCCGCCAGAATCTCGGTCCGCACGTTGGTGTCATGTGCCTTGAGTTGAAACAGCCTTTCCAGCATGTCTGCTCCCCGTGGCGCGCCGGGCGCCGTGAATGTATCGACCTCAACAGCAAAGCACAGGCCGCCAGCGGCGCCCGGGAATTTTCTGTGGGTCGGAAAAAGCCGCGCATCATACCAGCAGCGTGGCGATGTGGCTGCGATCCTCGTCGCTGTTTTGCCAAAGCAACAAGTGGGCCATACTGCGCGCGGTTTCCGGGAGAGCTGAAGGTCGCGTATGAAAAAGATTCGGATGGCTGCGTTGGGCTGCCTGCTGGGCCTGTGGGTGCCGATCCAGGCCGCCAACGCCGCATCGGCACCGCCGTTGAGCGAGGTCAAGGTGCTCAAGGTCGAATCGCCGGCCTGTGGCTTCGAGGACATCGCCCCGGGGCAAGCGCAGACCCGTTGCAATCACAGTGGCCCGAATATCAAGGTCTACGTGCTGGAGGTCGGCTATGGCCGTCAGCCCCACGTCACCCTGGATGGCTTCGAAGTCGACGGTACCCGCTCGCCGGTGTGCGCGTTCAGCAACGGCAATCTCAACGATTGCTCCACGCAGACCAAGGTCGTCGGCTACCTGTATGTCTTCGACCTGAAGGGCAAGCAGGAAGGCACCTTCAGCTTCAGCAATGTTTCGATCAACGCACCGGGCAATCGGATGTCCGCCGAGCTGTATATCAAGTGATGGGTGCCTGACGCAGTCCGGCAAACGTGACTAGGCTTTAGGAACACCCAGCGGAGAGCGCCCATGATTCCCGGAACCAAGATCCCCCGAGCCCTGATTGCCGTCGCCGAAGGTGTCGATGATTTGCAGACCGCGACCCTGATCGACGTGTTGCGCCGGGCCCAGGTCGAAGTGGTGGTGGCGAGCATCGAAGGGCGGCGCATGCTTACCTGTGCCCGCGGTACACGCCTGACCGCCGACGGCATGTTGGTGGACCTGTTGGTGCAGGACTTCGACCTGATCGTCCTGCCCGGCGGCCTTATCGGCGCCCAGCACCTGGCGGCGCATCAGCCGTTGCAGCAATTGATCAAGGACCAGGCCGCCGCCGGCCGCTTCTTCGCCGCCATCGCCGAAGCCCCGCCCCTGGCCTTGCAGGCGTTCGGCGTACTGCGCCAACGACGCATGACCTGCCTGCCGGCGGTGAGCCAGCAATTGTCCGGTTGCAGCTTCGTCGATCAGCCTGTGGTGGTGGACGGCAATTGCATCACCGCCCAAGGCTCGGCCGCCGCCCTGGCGTTTGCCCTGACACTGGTGGAGCAACTCAGCGGCAAGGGCGTGCGCAGTGTGGTGGCGGCGGAGTTGTTGGCCTGAGCATAAAATAGGGCTCATTTAAGCGAAGCGTGATCTACACACACACACACACACACACGTGGCGAGGGAGCTTGCTCCCGCTGGGCTGCGCAGCAGCCCCCTTGGAACCACTGCGCACTGGAGCACTCGCCCAATCAAGCCCGCGCAATCGCCTTGAACGCTCACTCCACGCTGAAGTCGTACCCCTTATGACGGCGGTTTCCCAAAACGCCGCGAGTGTACGACCAACCGTGAGGTGTTTATGAGCGCGACCTTGTCCGAGACGACGCAGGCGTCCTTCGTCCGTCATCCGATCCGTCTGACACTCAATGGTCAGGTGCGCGAGTTGCACGTGTTGCCCTGGACCACGTTGCTGGACCTGCTGCGCGAACAGTTGGACCTGATGGGCAGCAAGAAAGGCTGCGACCACGGCCAGTGCGGTGCCTGCACGGTCTTGCGCGATGGCAAACGCATCAATGCCTGCCTGACCCTGGCCGTGATGTGCGACGGTGCCGAGCTGACCACCATCGAAGGCTTGGCCGGCGATGGCGCATTGCACCCCATGCAGCAGGCGTTCATCAGGCACGACGCGTTCCAGTGCGGTTATTGCACGCCGGGACAGATCTGTTCGGCGGTGGGCCTGGCCAACGAGGGCAGGGCGCAAACGCCTGGGCAGATCAGCGAGTGGATGAGCGGCAACCTGTGCCGGTGCGGTGCCTACAACAACATTCGTGACGCCATCGAAGAGGCTCTGCCGCTCTGCCAGCAATCGCCGGAACAGGGAGACGACCAATGAATCCCTTCCAATACAGCAAACCCGACACCGTGCAGGCCGCCATCGACCTGTCGAGCCCGGTGTCACGCTTCATCGCCGGCGGCACCAACCTGCTGGATTTGATGAAGGAAAACCTCACCCGCCCCGAACACCTGATCGACATCACCGGGCTGCCCCTGGCGGACCTCAGCGAAACCCCGTCCGGCGGGGTGATGATCGGCGCCTTGGTGAGCAATGCCGACCTGGCCTGGCATCCGTGGATCGAGCGCCGCTATCCGTTGCTGTCCCAGGCGATCCTGGCCGGCGCTTCGCCGCAGTTGCGCAACATGGCCAGTACCGGCGGCAACCTGCTGCAACGCACTCGCTGCTATTACTTCTATGACGCCAGCGTGCCGTGCAACAAACGCGAGCCCGGCAGCGGCTGCCCGGCCCGGGATGGGTTGAACCGGATCCACGCGATTTTCGGCGCCAGCGACCAGTGCGTCGCCACCCATCCCTCCGACATGTGCGTGGCCCTGGCCGCACTGGAGGCGGTGGTCCATGTGCTGGGCCGGGGCGGTGCGCGAACCATCGAGTTCGCCGACTTCCATCGCCTGCCCGGCGATGCGCCGCAGCGCGACAACCAATTGGCCGATGATGAGCTGATCACCGGCATCGAGTTGCCCGCCGCCGGTTTCGCCGAACACAGCCATTACCTGAAGATCCGCGATCGCGCCTCCTACGCCTTTGCGCTGGTCTCTGTTGCAGCTGCGCTGGAGCTGGATGGGCCGGTGATCCGCCAGGCGCGTCTGGCCCTCGGCGGCGTGGCACACAAGCCATGGCGCGACAGGGCCGTGGAGAGCTGGCTGGCCGGGCAGACCGTCAGCCGCGAGACGTTCACCGCAGCCGCCGATGCGCTGCTGCAAAACGCCGAGCCGCTGGCGCACAACGGCTTCAAGGTCAAACTGGCGCGTCGGGCGATTGTCCGCACCTTGAGCGATGCCGCATTGGGCAGCGCACCGTTGGGAGGGCAAGCCTGATGAACGCTTCGAGCAAATCCATAGGGCAGCCACTGGACCGGGTCGACGGCTTGCTCAAGTCACGGGCCAGGCCCGTTATGCCGCTGAATATCCCGAGGACGGCCTGCTGCACGGCAGCGTCGTGTCCGGCGGCGTCGCTCGCGGTCGTGTGCTGCGCATCGATGCCTCCCGCGCCCTGGCGCTGCCCGGTGTGGTTGCGGTGATCGATCATACCAACCGGCCACGGATCGCCAGCTACGACGAACCCTACCAGGATGCCGATGCGGCGGAGGGTTCGCCGTTCCGGCCGCTGTACAACGATCAGGTGCTCTACAGCGGCCAGCCTTTAGCCTTGGTGGTCGCGGAAAATCTTGAGCTGGCGCGCTATGCCGGTTCGCTGGTGGACATCGAATACGAGATTCAGGACCATCAGACCGATCTGGCGATCCTGCAAAATGAAGCCCATCCGGCGCCGGCCGAATTGCCCAAGCCTCGTGGGAATTTTCAGGGCGAATACGCCAGTGCGGCGCTGAATGTGGATGTTTCCTACAGCACCCCCATCGAACACCACAACCCGATGGAGCCGCACGCCTCCACGGTGCTCTATCAGCCTGACGGCAGCCTGCACATCCACGACAAGACTCAGGGCACGCAGAACTGCCAGTCTTACGTGCAGAAGGTCTTCGGCCTGGAAAAAGAGCAAGTGCGGGTGTTTGCCGCATTTGTCGGCGGCGCCTTCGGTTCCGGCCTGCGGCCGCAGTACCAGTTGCCGCTGGCAGTGATGGCGGCGCTGGCGCTCAAGCGTTCGGTGCGGGTCAGCCTGACACGCCAGCAAATGTTTACCTTCGGCTATCGCCCGCGAACCTTTCAGCACTTGCGCTTGGGCGCCGCGGCCAACGGGCGCTTGCTGGCGTTGGCCCACAGCGCCGTCGGCCAGACTTCGCGCTTCGAGGATTTCACCGAGCACGTGGTGGAGTGGAGCGGCATGCTCTATCACTGCGACAACGTGGAATTGACCTACAAGCTGGCGCCCCTGGACGTCTACACGCCCTTGGACATGCGCGCCCCCGGTGCTGCCCTCGGCTTGATCGGCCTGGAGTGCGCCATGGATGAATTGGCCTGCGCCCTGGCAATCGATCCGATTCAACTGCGCTTGATCAATTACAGCGAACGCAACGAGAACGAAGGCAAGCCATATTCCAGCAAGGCGTTGCGCGAATGCTACGCCGAAGGCGCGCGCCGCTTCGGCTGGGACAGGCGCAACCCTGAGCCACGCAGCATGCGTGAAGGCCGGCAACTGGTGGGTTGGGGCATGGCCGGCGGTGTGTGGGAGGCCATGCAACAAAAGGCCAGCGCCCGCGCCTCACTGGATGCGAACGGCAACCTCACCGTGAGCAGCGCGACGACCGACATCGGCACCGGCACTTACACGGTCATGACCCAGATCGCCGCCGAGGCGTCGGGCGTTTCCCTTGATAACGTAACCTTTGTCCTCGGTGATTCATCCCTGCCGACTGCGCCATTGCAGGGCGGATCGTTCACCGTTTCTTCCGTGGGCACCGCCGTGCAACAGGCCTGTGAGGCCTTGAAGGAGAAACTGCTGGCCGTGGCCCGCCAGGCCTGTCCGGCCTTCAGTGGCGCGACCATTGAGCAAGTGACGTTCGCCGATGGCCAACTGCGCCTGGGCGAGGCGCGCGTGGCGCTGGCCGAGCTGGCGCAACACAGCGGCGAGACACCCTTGCAGGCTGAGGTTACGGCCGGGCCGGACGACAAGCGCCAGGCCTACGCCACCGCCACGCACTCGGCGGTGTTCGTCGAGGTGCGGGTGGATGAAGACCTCGGCACGGTGAAAGTCCATCGGGTGGTCAGCGCCATCGCCGCCGGGCGGGTGATCAACCCGAAGACCGCACGCAGCCAGATCCTCGGCGGCGTAGTGTGGGGCGTCGGCATGGCCCTGCACGAAGAAACCCTGACCGACCACGCCCTGGGCCGGCACATGAACCACAACCTGGCCGAGTACCATGTGCCGGTCAACGCCGACATCGGCGACATCGAGGTGGTTTTCGTCGAGGAACAGGACGATATCGTCAACGCGCTGGGGTCCAAGGGCGTCGGTGAAATCGGCATCGTCGGGGTGGCGGCAGCAGTGGCGAATGCGATTTATCACGCCACCGGCAAGCGGGTGCGGGAATTCCCCATCACCCTCGACAAGTTGCTCTAGGCTTTCGTCGCTTCCTGCGCCTCGTGCACCGGTTCATGCATCCGGTCACGGTTGGCCAGGGTCGGGAACAGCTTGATCCAGACGCCGGTCACCAGCAGCGTGCCGATCCCGCCCATGACCACCGCCGGCACGGTGCCGATCCAGTGGGCGGTGAGGCCGGACTCGAACTCACCCAGCTGGTTCGATGCGCCAATGAACAGGCCATTCACCGCGCTGACCCGGCCGCGCATTTCATCCGGCGTTTCCAACTGCACGAAGGACGCGCGGATCACCATGCTGATCATGTCCGCCGCGCCCAGCACCACCAGCACCGCCAGGGAGAACCAGAACGAAGTGGAGAGGCCGAACGCGATGGTGGCGACGCCGAACACGCCCACGGCGGTGAACATCACCCGGCCGACCTTGCGTTCCACGGCAAACCGCGCCAACCACAGCGACATCAGCAAGGCCCCGACTGCCGGTGCCGAGCGCAACAGGCCCAGGCCCCAGGGGCCGGTCAACAGGATGTCCTTGGCGAATACCGGCAGCAGGGCCGTGGCGCCGCCGAGCAGCACCGCGAACAGGTCCAGGGAGATTGCCCCGAGAATGTCCGGACGGCTGCGAATGAAGCGAATCCCGGCGAGCAACGAGTCCAGGGTCGCCTTGCCTTTGTTCAGCGGTGTTTGTCGGGCCGGCAGGTTGAGCATCAGGCAGCAGGCGATGACATAGAGCAGCACGGTCGGGCCATAGACCCAGACGCTGCCGAAGGCGTAAAGCAGGCCGCCGAGGGCCGGGGCGACGATGGTGGCCGATTGCTGGGCCGATTGCGCGGCAGCCACGGCCCGGGGAAACAGCGCGGCGGGCACGATACTCGGCAGCAGCGCCTGGGTGGTCGGCATCTCGAAGGAGCGGGCCGCGCCTAGCAAAAACGCGAGGACGAAGATCATTTCCCGGCTGACCTGGTCGGTGGCACTGCCAATCACCAGGGCCAGGGCAATCATCGCCTGCAACGACTGGCAGATCGCCGCGACCTTGCGCCGGTCATAGCGGTCGGCGACGTGCCCGGTGTGGAGCATGAACAGTACGCGCGGCGCGAACTCCACCAGGCCCACAAGGCCGAGGTCCAGCACGCTGCCGGTCAGTTGATAGAGGTTCCAGCCAATGGCTACGGTGAGCATCTGGAAACCGCTGGCGGTGAAGATCCGGGCCAGCCAGAAGGCAATGAAAGGGCGGTGGTGGCGGAGCAGCAACGGCGCTTGGCTGGGCATCTATGACGGGTCCGGTGATGAAGGCATCGAGATTATCACCGAGCTGTAAGCAGAGGTACGACCTCTGGAAAAATAGTTAGCCAAACATCGATGTTGTTCGCCGAGCGCTGTTTTGTGGCGAGGGGATTTATCCCCGCTGGGCTGCGAAGCGGCCCCCCTGGGTTTGGCAGTGATTACAGCGGCGAGTGCTGCGCACTCGAACGGGGATAAATCCCCTCGCCACAGAGATTGCGTTGGCCTTAGCCCCTGCACATCACACTGAGACAACCTGTCACGCGACAAAAGACCACGCCGTTCATCGGCCATAATCCGACTACTCTTTACGCAATGCTTGACCCAGATCAATTCCCTTTGGGCGTTGGACTGGTGGCCATCCGGCCAGCGTCCTGCGTGGTAACGGTTTTAAAAAAGAACGATTTGAAAAGCATCGCACTCCATATCACTGGGGGCGTGATGCAGGCCCCACCCGCAGCCGGTTTTACCTGACAGAGGAAGACTTATGTTCGGTTTGGAGGCGCTCGATCTCGCCCGAATCCAGTTCGCGTTCACCATCTCGTTCCACATCCTGTTCCCGGCCATCACCATCGGCCTGGCGAGTTACCTGGCGGTGCTCGAGGGCCTGTGGCTCAAGACCCGCGATGACACTTACCGCGATCTGTACCACTTCTGGTCGAAGATCTTCGCCGTCAACTTCGGCATGGGCGTGGTCTCCGGCTTGGTGATGGCTTATCAGTTCGGCACCAACTGGAGTCGTTTCTCGGATTTCGCCGGCGCGGTCACCGGGCCGCTGCTGACCTATGAGGTACTCACGGCGTTCTTCCTCGAAGCCGGTTTCCTTGGCGTGATGCTGTTCGGCTGGAATCGCGTCGGCCGCGGCCTGCACTTCTTTTCCACGGTCATGGTGGCGATCGGCACCCTGATCTCGACCTTCTGGATCCTGTCCTCCAACAGCTGGATGCAAACCCCCCAGGGCTATGAAATCGTTGATGGCCGTGTGATACCGGTGGACTGGTTGGCCGTGGTGTTCAACCCTTCGTTCCCGTATCGCCTGTTGCACATGTCTACGGCGGCATTCGTTGCCACCGCGTTTTTCGTCGGCTCGTCGGCGGCCTGGCATTTATTGCGCGGGCGCGACAATCCGGCGATTCGCCGCATGCTGTCGATGGCGATGTGGATGGCCTTGATCGTAGCGCCCATACAGGCGGTGATCGGCGATTTCCACGGTCTCAATACCCTCAAGCACCAACCGGCGAAAATCGCCGCCATCGAAGGTCATTGGGAAAACGTCGGGAATGAGCCGACCCCGCTGATCCTGTTCGGACTGCCGGACATGAAAGCCGAGAAGACCCGCTTCGCCGTGGAAATCCCTTACCTGGGCAGCTTGATCCTGACCCACAGCCTGGACAAGCAGGTGCCGGCCCTCAAGGAATTCCCGCCTGAGGACCGACCCAATTCGACCATCGTGTTCTGGTCGTTCCGGGTCATGGTCGGCCTGGGGTTGCTGATGATTTTCACCGGCCTGTGCAGCTTGTGGCTGCGCCGCAATGACCGGATCTTCCAATCCCGGCCGTTCCTGCACCTGGTGCTGTGGATGGGGCCGTCCGGGCTGATCGCGATCCTGGCCGGCTGGTTCACCACCGAAATCGGCCGTCAGCCCTGGGTCGTCTATGGCCTGATGCGCACGGCCGACGCTTCGTCCGGCCACAGCTTCGCCCAGATGAGCATCACCCTGGTGCTGTTCGTCGTGGTGTATTTCGCGCTGTTCGGTGCGGGTTTGAGCTACATGATGCGCCTGGTGCGCAAGGGTCCGGTGGCCCACGAGGCCGAGCCGACCGATGGCGGCCCGGGCCAGAAACGCACCCCGGCCCGTCCGTTGTCGGCCGCCAACGAAGGCGACGACGAAGCGGACCACAACGACCGCTCGAACAAGGGGAATTGAATCATGGGTATTGATCTTCCACTGATCTGGGCCGTGGTCATCATCTTCGGCATCATGATGTACGTGATCATGGACGGCTTCGACCTGGGGATCGGCATTCTCTTCCCCTTCGTCAAGGGCGAGCGCGACCGCGATGTGATGATGAACACCGTGGCGCCGGTCTGGGACGGTAACGAAACCTGGCTGGTACTGGGCGGTGCCGGCCTGTTCGGGGCGTTCCCGCTGGCCTATTCAGTAGTCCTGTCGGCGCTGTACCTGCCGCTGATCCTGATGCTCATCGGCCTGATTTTCCGTGGCGTGGCCTTCGAGTTCCGCTTCAAGGCCCGGGCCGAGAAGCGCCACCTCTGGGACAAGGCCTTCATCGGCGGTTCGCTCACGGCCACGTTCTTCCAGGGCGTGGCGCTGGGGGCGTTCATCGATGGCTTCGAGGTGGTCAATCGCCAGTACGCCGGCGGATCCCTGGACTGGTTTACGCCGTTCACCCTGTTTTGCGGTCTGGCGCTGATTGCCGCCTATGCCTTGCTCGGCTGCACCTGGCTGATCATGAAGACCGAGGGCAAGCTGCAAGAGCAGATGCACCACTTGGCACGGCCCCTGGCGTTCGTGGTGCTGGCGGTGATCGGGATTGTCAGCATCTGGACGCCGCTGGCCCACGCCGACATCGCGGCGCGCTGGTTCACCCTGCCCAACCTGTTCTGGTTCCTGCCGGTGCCGATCCTGGTGCTGGTGACCATGTACGGACTGTTCCGCGCGGTGGCCCGCAACGCCAACTACACACCGTTTATCCTGACCCTGGTGCTGATCTTCCTCGGCTACAGTGGCCTGGGCATCAGCCTGTGGCCGAACATCGTGCCGCCGTCGATCTCGATCTGGGATGCCTCGTCGCCGCCCCAGAGCCAGGGCTTCATGCTGGTGGGTACCTTGTTCATTATCCCGCTGATCCTGGTGTACACCTTCTGGAGCTACTACGTGTTCCGCGGCAAGGTGACCCATGACGACGGTTACCATTGATCGACTGCGAGGCGATGAAAATGGCCAAACCTGATCTGAAAGACATCGAGGCCGCCGAACGGAAACCGCTCTGGCAGCGGCTCGGCTGGCTGGCGGCGATCTGGGCCGGCAGTGTCCTAGCGTTGTTTGTCGTCGCCAGCCTGATGCGGATGTTCATGAACGCTGCAGGCCTGACTACCCACTGATTGCTCTGTGGGAGCAAGGCCTGTGGGAGCAAGCTTTGCTCCCACAGAACGATCTATTTACGAGCTTTGAGAATCACGAATTTGGGGGTCGCGGCCACTTGCTCGACGCCGCGGAACAACCGCGCCAGCTTGCTGTGGTAGCCCAAGTGCCGGTTGCCGACGATGTACAGCGCCCCACCCACCACCAGCGCTTCGCGGGCCTGCTGGAACATCCGCCAGGCCAGGAAGTCGCCCACCACTTGTTGCTGATGGAAGGGTGGGTTGCACAGCACTACGTCCAGTGACTGCGGCGGCTGCCCGGCCAGGCCATCGCCGGCGCGGACCGTCACTTCGCGTTCGCCCAGGGCCGCCCGCCAGTTTTCGCCGGCCGATTGCACGGCCATGTAGGACTCGTCCACCAGCGTGTAGTGGGCCTCGGGATTGTGCAGCGCACTGGCAATCGCCAGCACGCCGTTGCCGCAACCCAGGTCCGCGACTCGGGCCGGGCCCAGGTCTTTCGGCAGATGTGGCAAGAAGGCGCGGGTGCCGATGTCCAGCCCTTCGCGGCAGAACACGTTGGCATGGTTGAGCAGTTCGATCTTTGGTTCGTCCAGCCAATAGCGGGTCGGGTAGGGCGATATGGCCGGTGCGATGGCCGCTGGGGTGGCGATCAACAGCCGGGCTTTTTTCTCCGCCAGGGACGCCTGCACCGGGCCGATGTAGCGCTCCAACAGGTCTCCGGCAGCCCGGGGCAGATGTTTGATCATCGCTGCGGCAATCACCTGGGCGCCGGGCGCCAGTTGGCCTTGCAGACGGATCAGTTGCTCCTCCAGCAGGGCCAGGGTTTTCGGCACCTTGATCAAGACCCGATCAAAAGGCCCGTTCAGCGGCTCGCTCGCCGGCAGCGTGGGCACCGCATCGAAGGATCGTCCGTTGCGCACCAGGTTTTTCTCCAGCGCCTGCAAAGCCAGGAACGAATCGCTGCTGCTGAGTACTGCCACCTTGCCGGCCAGGCTGGCTGCCAGGGCGCCGAAGCCATCGTTGAGCACCAGCACTTGGGTCTTTGGGGCGGGTTGCTGTTCTGCCAGGTATGCGAGCAGGTACTCATCGGCCGCATCGAAGGCTTGCAGCGGTTCGTTCTGCTGTTCAGGTTGGCGGATCAGGTCGAGTTGGGCGAAGGGGCTGTCAAGCAAAGGCATGGCTGGGGGCTCTGGAGATCAACGAAAGTCCCGCGGCCTGGGTGAAGGTGTCTGTGCGGGACCGCTTGAATGAACTGCGTCGCGCGCAAGCAGCGTCATCATTCAAGTGGAGCCGTAAATGGTACGTTTTTTTGCTGCACATTACTCGCAGGTTTTCCGCTCCTCATGGCTGCCGGGCCGTTCAGATCACATGGATCTGGGCTGCCTTGGCCACCGCTGAAATCTTGTTGCTGACATTCAGTTTTCGCATGCAGCTGCACACATGGAAATTCACGGTCCGCTCGGAAAGACACAGAATCCTGCCCACTTCCGATGCCGTCTTGCCTTCGGCGGACCAGCGCAGCACTTCGATTTCCCGGGGTGATAAATGACATTTATGCGCGACGGTGCTGGCGTCGGATAACTTCCTGGTGGCCAGGACATGCAGCCGCTGACTGGCAAAGATGGCGTAGCCGAGATTGCCGTAATGCTCCTCTATATCGATGGCGCAATGAGTCCTTGCGAGGCTGAACAAACTGTAATGTACGCCCTGTTCATCATGGATCGCCTGGGTCCACCCGTATTTGAGTCCCTGTCGATTAAGTTCGCGCCATAACTTGGGTGTCCGGGCAAAGACACTCTCATTCCATAAGATCGGCAGTGTTGATTGATTGCAATGTGCTATTACTGGGTCCTTCGAAGCATAACCGTTCTGTTCATAAAACCTGTCCCATCCATAAGGGTAGTTATTGAGGTTCACCTTGCCGGTGTGTTTGTCCGGGCTGCCGAGATAGGTTGCAAATGCACAGTATTCAAACCCTTGATTGTTAAAGAAATTAAGGACCAGGCGATAAGCCGTCTGCAAATCTTTTTCGCAGGATAACTTCTTCAGTTGCAAGTCCTTCCACTTGTCCATCGCTGTCTCCTGGGTTGATTCGTCCATGCGGATCCAATCCATGATGCGAAAATTCAGTGTAGGACTATTCCTAACTTCGGGTGGTTTTTTTTAGACTGATACAATGATGGATAAATATTTCGAAACATTAGCCGTTACACGTGTCGTGGGTTTGTATAAGTTTGGTAAAAGAATGAAGTGGTTGAGTTGTGAGTTGCTATTAAAGTGCTACTAATGGTTCCAGGTGGTGAAAATACTCGCTTTGCGGGACACTGTAGCCCTTGTCTTGTTGGAGTGGCCCATGAGCGATAGCGAAGAAAAGTTCACCCGCCAGACCCTGCTCGACGTCCAGCCCCTGACCTCTCATTTGTTTACGTTACGCACCACCCGGGATCTCGGCTTTCGGTTTCGAGCCGGCCAGTTCGCCCGGCTGGGCGTAGAAAAGGCCGATGGCAGCACGGTCTGGCGCGCCTATTCGATGGTGTCTTCACCCTTCGACGAATTCCTCGAGTTCTTTTCCATCGTGGTCCCGCAGGGCGAGTTCACCAGTGAACTGAGTCGCCTGGAACCGGGCGACAGCCTGCTGGTGGAGCGCCAGGCCTTCGGCTACCTGACCCTGGACCGCTTCGTCGATGGCCGTGATTTATGGTTGTTGTCCACCGGGACGGGCGTTGCGCCGTTTCTCTCGATACTCCAGGATTTCGACGTCTGGGAACGATTCGAACGGATCATCCTGGTGTACAGCGTGCGCGAGGCCTGTGAGCTGGCGTATCAGGCGCTGATCGACGGATTGGCCCAGCGCGAGTACCTGGCGGAGCACGCCCATAAGCTTCGCTTCATGGCGACGGTCACTCGCGAGGCACATCCGGGGGCGCTCAATGGGCGCATCACCCATTTGATCGAAAACGGCGAGCTGGAGCGTGCGGTCGGCATAGAGCTGACGCCGGAGCACTCACGGGTGATGCTGTGCGGCAACCCGCAGATGATCGACGACACGCGCAAGCTGCTCAAGGCCCGGGGGCTGCAATTGAGTCTCACGCGTCGGCCGGGCCAGGTGGCGGTGGAAAACTATTGGTAGCAGGGAGCGCCGAGGTTCGCGATCCCCTGTGGCGAGGGAGCTTGCTCCCGCTCGATTGCGCAGCAATCGCAAAGAGCCGGGGCCGCTCCGCAGCCCAGCGGGAGCAAGCTCCCTCGCCACAGATCTGAGAGGCCGAGCTTGCTTCTGAGGCGGGCTCAGGGCCGCTCGTTCTGCGCCTTGAGCAGGTCACGGATCTCGCTCAGCAGCAACTCTTCCTTACTCGGAACCGGAGGGGCGCTGGGCGCCACAGCCTCTTCGCGCTTGAGGCGGTTGATGGCCTTGACACCCATGAAAATCGCGAACGCCACGATGATGAAGTCGATGGTGCTCTGGATGAATTTCCCGTAGGCCAGCACCACCGCGGGTGCATCCCCTTGGGCGGCCTTGAGGGTGATAGCGAGGTCGCTGAAATCCACTCCGCCGATCAACAGGCCGATGGGCGGCATGACCACGTCGCCCACGAAAGACGAGACGATTTTGCCAAAAGCGGCACCGATAATGATCCCGACGGCCATGTCGACGACATTGCCTTTGACCGCGAAGGCCTTGAACTCGCTTAGCACGCCCATGAGTTGTTGTTCCTTGTGACAGTTGAGTTTGAGTGGCAGTGTAATTCAGCCAAACGCGTCCCGCTTGAAACGCCTGCTTACAAAGCTTCAGTTATCGACCCGATGCCTGCTGAAAAGTTTACAAAGTGCCATCAATCGCGCGTGATACTGGGTCTAGCGTTAATTCCCCACAACGTTTTTTCTATCGGAGCGGTACGGCATTTCTATTTAGGTTTTGGATTTTCGAGCACTAGCCTCTGGAAGGCGCACACGGATGCGCCCTACAACATCAGAGGAAATGTCTATGAATACTTCCCTTGGCGGCGGGACTTTTTCCCACCGTCGTGCCCTTTTTGCACTGACCGCGGGCCTGCTGTCCTTTTCCGTCAACGCCGCGACCTTGACCCGGGACAATGGTGCGGCGGTCGGCGACAACCAGAACTCGCAGACGGCCGGGCCCAACGGCCCGACCTTGCTGCAAGACGTGCAGTTGATCCAGAAGCTCCAGCGCTTCGACCGTGAACGGATCCCGGAGCGTGTGGTGCATGCCCGGGGCACCGGCGCCCATGGCACCTTTACCGTGTCCAACGACCTCAGTGACCTGACCAAGGCAAAAGTCTTCGCCGCAGGCCAGGCCACGCCGGTGTTCGTGCGTTTCTCGGCGGTGGTGCATGGCAATCATTCCCCGGAAACCCTGCGCGACCCTCGTGGCTTTGCCACCAAGTTCTACACCGCCGACGGCAACTGGGATCTGGTGGGGAACAACTTCCCGACCTTCTTTATCCGCGACGCCATCAAGTTTCCCGATATGGTCCATGCATTCAAGCCCGACCCGCGGACCAACCTGGACGACGATTCACGGCGTTTCGATTTCTTCTCCCATGTTCCCGAGGCGACGCGCACGCTGACCGAGCTGTATTCCAACTCCGGTACGCCGGCCAGTTACCGTGAAATGGATGGTAATGGTGTGCATGCCTACAAGTTGGTGAATGCCAAGGGCGAAGTTCACTACGTGAAGTTTCATTGGAAAAGTTTGCAAGGGCTGAAAAATCTCGATCCGAAAGAAGTCGTGAAAGTTCAAGGGCAAGATTACAGTCATATGACTAACGATCTGGTCAGCCATATCAACAAGGGTGACTTCCCAAAGTGGGACCTGTACGTCCAGGTGTTGAAGCCCGAAGAGCTGGCGAAGTTCGACTTCGATCCATTGGATGCCACTAAGATCTGGCCGGGTGTACCGGAGCGCAAAGTCGGGCAGATGGTCTTGAACCGCAATCCGGCGAATGTCTTCCAGGAGACTGAACAGGTGGCAATGGCCCCCGCCAATCTTGTTCCTGGCATCGAGCCTTCGGAAGATCGCCTGTTGCAAGGACGAGTGTTCTCCTACGCCGATACGCAAATGTACCGGCTGGGCGCCAATGCCCTGCAATTGCCGATCAACGCACCCAAAGTGGCGGTGAACAACGGTAACCAGGACGGTGCGATGAACCCTGGCAGCACCAGCACCGGCGTGAATTATCAGCCGAGCCGGCTGGTGCCTCGCGACGAGCAGCCGGCGGCACGCTATAGCCAGACTGCACTGAGCGGCAGTACCCAGCAGGCGAAGATCCAGCGTGAGCAGAACTTCAAGCAGGCCGGTGATCTGTACCGTTCCTTCAATCAGAAAGAACGCAATGACCTGATCGAAAGCTTCGGCGGCTCCCTGGTGAGCACCGATGATGAAAGCAAGCACATCATCCTTTCGTTCCTCTACAAGGCTGACCCTGAGTACGGCACTGGCGTGGCCCGTGTCGCCAAGGGCGACCTGTCTCGGGTCAAGGCCCTGGCGGAAAAACTGACCGACTAACCCATTGCCAGCAGGCTCGCTCCCACATTGGCTTTGTGTGGCCTCAGGATTTGCTTAACCCCGATTCCCTGTGGGAGCGTGCTTAGGGAGATGTCATGAAAGGTATATTTCTATTGTCGCTATTTGCGATCTGGTCGGCGGGCGTGCTGGCCGATCAGTCTGTGCCTGCCGACCCGGCTGCCGTACGGGAACAACTGCAAAACTATTATTTCGACGCCGCCCGTCGGGGCGACGTGCCGATGCTCGATACTTTTATCGAGGCCGGTTACGCCCTCGATACCCAGGATGAAAAAGGCTACACGGCGTTGATCCTGGCGGCTTATCACGGCCAAGGGCCTGCCGTGGAACGGCTGTTGGCCGCAGGCGCTGATGCCTGTGCCCAGGACAAGCGTGGCAACACGGCGCTGATGGGCGCCATTTTCAAAGGCGAGGTGCAGATCGCCCGCCGCTTGTTGTCCACCGAATGCAGTGCGGACCAACGCAACGCGGCCGGGCAGACTGCGGCGATGTACGCCGGCCTGTTCAAGCGTGCCGAGTTGCTGGATGCCTTGAAAGCCAAGGGCGCCGACCTGGACGCTGCCGACCCGCTGGGCAATACCGCGGCGGATCTGGCCAAGGGTGAAATCAGAATGCCGGCCCCGCGCTGACCTCCGCCTGGGCTATCATCGCGATTTTTCCCGGGAGTTCAGATGGCCAAGGCAAAGCGCATGTACGGCTGCACCGAGTGCGGCTCGACCTTTCCCAAATGGGCCGGCCAGTGCAGTGAATGCGGGGCCTGGAACACCCTGACCGAAACCCTGGTAGAAAGCGGCGGCGCAGCGGCGCCCACCGGTCGTACGGGCTGGGCCGGCCAGCAGGCGCAGATCAAGACCCTGGCCGAAGTCAGTGTCGAGGAAATCCCGCGCTTTTCCACCGCCTCCGGTGAGCTGGACCGCGTGCTCGGTGGCGGTCTGGTGGACGGTTCGGTGGTGCTGATCGGCGGGGACCCGGGGATCGGTAAGTCCACCATCCTGCTGCAGACCTTGTGCAACATCGCTACGCGCATGCCGGCGCTGTACGTCACCGGTGAAGAATCCCAGCAACAGGTCGCCATGCGCGCCCGGCGCCTGGGCTTGCCGCAGGACCAGTTGCGGGTCATGACCGAAACCTGCATCGAAACCATCATCGCCACGGCACGCCTGGAAAAACCCAAGGTGATGGTGATCGACTCGATCCAGACGATTTTCACCGAGCAACTCCAGTCGGCCCCGGGCGGCGTGTCCCAGGTGCGCGAAAGCGCGGCGCTGCTGGTGCGTTACGCCAAGCAGAGCGGCACGGCGATTTTCCTGGTGGGCCACGTGACCAAGGAAGGCGCGCTGGCGGGCCCGCGGGTCCTGGAGCACATGGTCGACACTGTGTTGTATTTCGAGGGTGAATCCGATGGTCGCCTGCGTTTGTTGCGGGCGGTGAAGAACCGTTTCGGCGCCGTCAACGAACTGGGCGTGTTCGGCATGACTGACAGGGGCCTGAAAGAAGTCTCCAACCCTTCGGCGATCTTTCTGACGCGTGCCCAGGAAGAAGTACCGGGCAGCGTGGTCATGGCGACGTGGGAAGGCACCCGCCCGATGTTGGTGGAAGTGCAGGCGCTGGTGGACGACAGCCACCTGGCGAACCCGCGTCGGGTTACCTTGGGCCTGGATCAGAACCGCCTGGCCATGCTCCTCGCCGTATTGCATCGACACGGTGGCATTCCAACCCACGACCAGGACGTTTTCCTTAACGTGGTGGGCGGGGTCAAGGTGCTGGAGACCGCATCCGACCTGGCATTGATGGCGGCGGTCATGTCCAGCCTGCGCAATCGGCCGCTGCCCCACGACCTGCTGGTGTTCGGCGAAGTGGGGTTGTCGGGCGAAGTACGGCCGGTGCCCAGCGGGCAGGAACGACTCAAGGAGGCGGCCAAGCATGGTTTCAAACGCGCCATCGTGCCTAAGGGCAATGCGCCTAAGGAAGCGCCGGTGGGGTTGCAGATCATTGCCGTGACACGCCTGGAACAGGCGTTGGATGCGTTGTTCGAATAACGCATTCCTTGTGGCGAGGGAGCTTGCTCCCGCTGGCCTGCGAAGCAGGCCCAAAAAACTTGACTCAGTTCTTCTGACACACCGGGTTGTTGGACTCAGGGCTGCTGCGCAGCCCAGCGGGAGCAAGCTCCCTCGCCACAGGGATTCTGTCGATTCAGATCTGGATCAACGCCGCCAGCTCCCGTTCCAGCTCATCATGGTCGGCCAGGTTCAGCTCTACCAGCCGACGCAGGTGGGCGATGGAGTCCAGGTCGATATGCTCGCAGACGAAGCCCAGGTGGCCGTGGTCGTCGTGGGCCAGGCGAACCTCCATTTGCACATGCACCTCATTGCTCAGGTGAATGTCGGCCATGAAGGGTTCTTCGGGGTTACCAAGCCAAGGCTCGGGCTTTTCGATCAGCAGGCCCTTGAGGGACAGGTCCAGCAGTTTCACTGGCCAGATAAAGGCTCCCTGGCTCAGTTCAGTCCGTGCATGAAATTCGATTCGTACGAAGCGGCGACGTTCGCTCATTACGCATTCCCTCTAAAGATTCACTGACTATAGACCCAACTGGCGCGTCATCGTCACCGTTCGGCCGGTGACAGACCAATGTCGGGTATGGCCTTTGCGACGGTTAGCGCTAAACTCCGATGGCTGACCTTCTTGTCCACCCTGGCTGGAATATAAAAATGACAAACAATAATAGCCTGCTGCGCCATGTACCCTGGCTCCTGCTGGCCGTCCTGGGAGCATGCGCCCTGGGCGTCGTGGCCCTGCGTCGAGGCGAGGCAATCAACGCCCTCTGGATCGTCGTCGCAGCCGTCGCGATCTACCTGGTCGCCTACCGCTACTACAGCCTGTTCATCGCCAACAACGTGATGCAACTCGATGCGCGCCGGGCCACACCCGCCGTGCTCAACAACGATGGCCTGGACTTCGTCCCGACCAACAAACACATCCTCTTCGGTCACCACTTCGCCGCCATTGCCGGCGCCGGGCCGCTGGTCGGGCCGGTGTTGGCCGCGCAGATGGGCTACCTGCCCGGCACGCTCTGGCTGATCGCCGGCGTGGTGCTGGCCGGGGCGGTGCAGGACTTCATGGTCCTGTTCCTGTCCACCCGCCGCAACGGGCGCTCCCTGGGCGACATGGTGCGCGAGGAAATGGGCCGCATCCCCGGCACCATCGCGCTGTTCGGCTGTTTCCTGATCATGATCATCATCCTCGCGGTGCTGGCGCTGATCGTGGTCAAGGCCCTGGCCGAGAGCCCGTGGGGGATCTTCACGGTGATGGCGACCATCCCGATCGCGATGTTCATGGGTGTCTACATGCGCTACATCCGTCCGGGCCGCATCGGCGAGATCTCGATCATCGGTGTGCTGTTGCTGCTGGGGTCGATCTGGTTGGGCGGGCAGATCGCCGCCGATCCGGTCTGGGCCAAGGCCTTCACCTTCACCGGGATCCAGATCACCTGGATGCTGATCGGCTACGGGTTCGTCGCGGCGGTGCTGCCGGTGTGGCTGATCCTGGCGCCGCGTGACTACCTGTCGACCTTCCTCAAGATCGGCACCATCATCGCCCTGGCGATCGGCATCCTGGTCACCATGCCCGAGCTGAAAATGCCGGCGCTGACCCAGTTCACCAACGGCCTGGGGCCGGTGTGGAAGGGCGGGTTGTTCCCGTTCCTGTTCATCACCATCGCCTGTGGCGCGGTCTCGGGTTTCCATGCGCTGATTTCCTCGGGCACCACGCCCAAGCTGCTGGATAACGAAACCAACGCCCGCTACATCGGCTACGGCGGCATGCTCATGGAGTCCTTCGTGGCGATCATGGCCATGGTCGCCGCTTCGGTGA
>NZ_JALJDX010000166.1 GCF_022952855.1 Pseudomonas sp. RGM2987
ATACATGCATGGCTGACACACCGTCTTCGCGAGCAAGCCCGCTCCCACAGGGGATGGTGGTATTGGTTAGTAAACGTCCCGCCGATACCGTCCTTGCTCGATCAACTGCTGAACTTGTTCGACCCCAAGGATTTCATTGAGCGCCTGGTCCACCCCCGAAGCCATGCCTTGCAGGCTGCCGCAGATGTAGATCACCGCGCCGTCGGCCAGCCATTGCTTGAGCAGTGGGGTGGATTCGCGCAGGCGGTGCTGGACGTAGATTTTCTGTTGCTGATCCCGGGAAAAGGCCAGGTCCAGGCGTTCCAGGTCGCCTGAAGTCACCCATTCCTCAAGCTCGTCGCGGCAGTGGAAATCGTGCTCGCGCTGGCGCTCACCAAAGATCAGCCAGTTGCGCTGCATGCCCTCGGCGACGCGGGCCTTGAGCAGGCTGCGCAGGCCAGCCAGACCAGTGCCGTTACCCAGCAGGATCATCGGCACACCTTGGGCCGGTAGGTGGAAACCGCTGTTGCGCCGCAGGCGCAGGCTGATGGCGCTGCCCAGCGGGGCGTGTTCGGTAAGCCACCCGGAGCCGATGCCCAGGCTGCCGTCGGGGTGACGTTCCTGGCGCACCAGCAACTCCAGCACGCCGTCGGCCGGGATCGAGGCGATGGAGTATTCGCGCATCGCCAAGGGAGCCAGTGCGTCCACCAATGCCTGGGCGTGCAGGCCGACCAGATGCGCACGATTTTCCGGCAACTGGCGGGTGGTCAGGGCCTGGTCGAGTCTCAGCGACAAGCCTTCGACCTGCACCCGGGCCTGGCCGGCGATGCCCAGGCCATCGAGGAAATGTTCGATGGCCCCAATGTCATTGCGCGGCAGGATCTCGACCAGGTCACCGGCCAGCCAACTGCTCGGACCGGGTGCGGTGAGGCTTAGTAAGTAAACACCTGAGCCGCTGCTGTCGGGGTTGAGCAGGCTGCGCTGGCTCAACGTCCAGTTCTCGAAACTAGGCGCCTGCCAGGTGTCGGCGGGCGTCTGGCCGGTCAGTTCCGCCAATTGCTGTTGCCAGTGCCGCAGGGCGTAGGGGTCACCGCTGTCGACTTCCACCGGGGCGAACAAGGTCTTGCCGCCGTGCTCCGCCAGCCAGGCGTGCAGGCGCCGGGCAAAGCCGCAGAAGTTTTCGTACTGGCGGTCGCCCAGGCCCAGCACCGAATAGTGCAGGCGCTCCAGGCTCAGCGCTCGACCCAACACTTTGCGCTCGAACCCCCGGGCGCTGTCCGGTCCCTCGCCATCGCCAAAGGTGCTGACCACGAACAAGGCATGGGTGGCGTTGCTCAGGTCCCGGTCGCTGACGTTCGCCAGCGGCTGGACGTTTACCGGCAACCCGGCGGCCTGGAGCTGGCCGGCGGTCTGCCAGGCCAGTTGTTCGGCGAAACCGCTCTGGCTGGCGAAGCCGACCAGCCACGCCGGGGCATCGCCGGGGTTGCCTGTGAGTGCCCGGCGGGCTTGGCTGGCCTGACGCTTTTTGCGTCGGCGATCCAGGTACAGCAACCAGCCGGTGATGAAGAACAACGGCATGGTCAGCGCGGCCAGGGTCACCAGGATTCGCCCGGTCAGGCCGAAATAGCTGCCGACGTGCAGCGCATAAATGCTGGTGAGCAACTGCGCCTTGAGGCTCTTGTCGCTGTAGCGGTTGTGACGACTGACGGCCCCGGTGGCCGGGTCGAGCATGATCTGGTTCAAGGCCCGGTCGTGGGGCGAATTTTTCAGCATGTAGAACACCGTCGCCGGCTGCCCGGCCACCGGTGGCATGCGCACGTTATAGCTGGACAGATCGGGGCCGGCGGCGCTGTAGATGCTGCTCCACATGGCCCGATAGTCGGCCACCGGCGGCGGGCCGCTCGGCGCCGGGCCGCGGTTACGTACCCGTTCTTCCTTGGGCGAATCGGAGAGCAGGCGGCTCACGGCTTTGTTGTACCAATCGTAGGACCAGGTCAGCCCGGTCAGCGCCGCCAGCAGGTAGAACAGCAGGCACCAGGTGCCGGCCACCGAATGCAGATCCCAATTGAAGCTGCGGCCTTTTTTCGCCCAGTCGAGGGTCAGCCAGGCGCGCCAGCTTTGCCATTGGCGCGGCCAGCGCAGGTACAGGCCGGACAGGCAGAAAAACACCAGGATCAGCGTACAGGCCCCGGTGATCTGTCGGCCCACGTCATCCAGGGTCAGGACCCGGTGCAGCCGGAGCATCAGGCCGAAGAAATCCTGGCCTACCACATCGCCGAGGAACTGGGCGTCGTAAGGATTGAAGTAGCGCATCGGGCCGCGTTTTTCCCCGGGTGGCGCAGTGAAGATCGCCCGGGCGGCGTTGCCGCTGTCGGTCTCGACCCAGAGCATGGCGACGGTTTTACCGGACGCGGCCTCGATCTGTTCCACCAGTTCGGCGGGCGGCAGGACGCCGGCCGGTTGTTTCTCGACCGTCAGCACCTGCGGGTTCAGCGCCCGCAGGATCTCGTCCTGGAACGACACCGCAGCCCCGGTAATGCCCATCAACGCCAGGACCAGCCCGGCACTGATGCCGAAAAACCAGTGCAACTGGAACAGGGTTTTCTTCAACACGTCGCCCGCCTTGTTCAATCAATACTGTTCATCACGGCGCGCATTATGCCGTGTGTTATCGAGAAGCATTCATAAACACACAATAAAGCCCCGCTCATGGGGATGAGCGGGGCTTTTATGCCCGGCAACCAGGTGAATCTGCCGAGTACATCATTTGTGGCGAGGGGATTTATCCCCGCTGGGCTGCAGAGCAGCCCCCAATGCTTTGACCTGGTTCCGTCTGACACCCCCGGTATGTGACTTGGGGCTGCTGCGCAGCCCAGCGGGGATAAATCCCCTCGCCACAGGGGCAGTGTCCAGTTCCCAAATCAAAAATGAAAATTAGTACTCAACAACGCCGTACGCCCCGCCGCCTGGTTGGCGAAGTGCGTCGAAAAGGCCTTGTCGTAATAGGTTTCGTCGGTCAGGTTCTGCACGTTGAGTTGCAGGTCCAGGTGCTTGCTGACCTTGTAGTTGGCCATGGCGTCGTAGCGCACGTAGGAATCGACCATGGTGGTGTTCGCCACGCTGCCGAATACGTCGTCCACATAGAACGCCCCGCCGCCGATGGTCAGTTTTGGCGTGATCGCGTAGGTGGTCCAGACGCTGGCGCTGTTCTTCGGTGTGTTCGGCAGTTCGTTGCCATCGGTGACGCTCAACGGGCCGCCGTCGACCTGTTCGCTGTCCAGGTAGCTGTAGCCGGCGAACACTTGCCATTGTTCGGTGATCTTGCCGCTGGCCGACAATTCGAGGCCGTCGACCCGGGTGGTACCGGCGTTCTCATAGGTGGTGGTGTCGACCTGGACGCGCGCGTTCTCTTTCTCGGTGCGGAAGATCGCCGCGGTGAGCGAGAGGCGGTCGTTGAGCAAGTCCCACTTGGTGCCGATTTCGTAGTTCTTGGTGGTTTCCGGCTCCATGTCGCTCTTGAGCAGGTTGCCGTTGCGATCCGGGGTTCCGCCCAGCGGGTTGCCTTCGGTGCCTTCGCCGACCATGTTGCCTGGCGGCGTCGCCGAGGTGGCGTAGGAGGCGTAGATGCTGCCGTTGTCGGCCGGTTTCCAGACCAGGCCAAACTGGCCGGTGATGAATTCGCTGGTGTCATCGCCCTTGGACGTGGTGGTGCCGGCGGCGTTGTAGGTCTTGTACTGAGTGTCGAAGTGATCGTAGCGCAGGCCCATGTTCACCAGCCATTGCGGCGACAGTTCCAGGGTATCGAACGCGTAGAGTGCACGGGTGACGCTGGTGGTCTCGGTGCCGGCGTAGTTGCGGGCGATGCTGCCGTTCCACGGATCGTTCGGGTTCGGGTTCGCCAGCGAGGTGCAGTTGTAGCCGCTCGACGCGCCGATCATTGATGGCCGGCAGTTGGTGTTTGCGGCAGTTGTCCCTGGCACGGTGTCGGTGTTGACGGTGTAGGAGGACTTTTCACCGGTCTCGCGACTCAACTCGATTCCGGTGGAAAAGCTGTTCTTGAACCCGGCGACATAGAAATCACCGAACAGATCGGTCTGGTTGGTGGTGGTGTCGACGTTGCTGACCCGGCTGTTCGCCCGGCGCCACACGCTGCCGTTGTTGACGTTGCCCTTGCTGTCGTCGGGCTGGGTCAGGATGTAGTCCTGGGAGCTCGAGCCGTGGCGCAGGGTGTTCTTGACGGTCAGCGCATCGCTCAGGTCGTGCTCGATGGCGAAGGTCGCGGTGTCGGTGCGGGTCTTGCGGAAGTCCCGGTCGCTGAGGCCGTAGAAATTGCTGCTGTCGCCGCCGTCGTCGGGTTTGTCCGGGTTGGACCTGGTGCGGTCGGCCGACAGGCCCGAGGCCGGCATGCTGTAGGGAATGCCCGAGTCCGGCAGGTCGTTGCTTTCCAGATGGTAGTAGTCGAGGTTGACCCGGGTGTCGGTGCCCAGGCCGAAGGCCAGCGACGGCGCGATGCCCCAGCGGTCGTAGTCGACCTGGTCGCGGCCGGCGACGTTGCTTTCGTGGCTCATCAGGTTGAGACGGCCGGCGGCGCTGTCGCTGAACTGGTAGTTACCGTCCAGGGTGTAGCGCTGGGTCTGGTCCGAACCCCAGGTGAAACCGCCGTCGAAGGAATCGCCCAGGTGCGCTTTCTTGCTGACCAGGTTGATGGTGCCGCCGGCCGCGCCACGACCGCCGACCGCCGAGTTCGGGCCTTTGCTGACCTCGATGGATTCCACGGCGAAAATTTCGCGGCTTTGCGAACCGGTGTCACGCACGCCATCGAGGTAGGTATCGCCCTGGGCGTCGAAACCGCGGATGAACGGGCGGTCGCCCTGGGGGTTGCCACCCTCGCCAGCGCCGAAGGTGATGCCGGGCACGGTGCGCAGGGCGTCCTGCATATTGAGCGCGCCGGTGTCCTTGAGCACTTGTTGTGGGATCACCGTCACCGAGCGCGGCGTGTCCACCAGTGGCGCGGTGTATTTCGGGGAGGAGGCTTTTTCCACTTGGTAGGACGTGGTGTCCTGGGCCTCGCCGGTGATGCTGGTGGCATCCAGGGCAATGGCGTTGCGCGAGGCCTTTTCGTCGGTCGGTTGGGCCGCCTGGGCCATCTGGGCCGCCGTCGTTGCGCTGAGGGCGACGCCGATGGCGGAGGCCAGCAAACGAGGTGAGCTGACCGCTGATTGTGGTTGTTGACGCGACATGAAAAATTCCCCTCCCCAAGGTTTCGAGGCGGCGGAATATAGGGTAAACAGGTTTTTGTATCAATTGCGAAATATTGCCATTTGCGAGGAATTTACATTCTTTACAATTTGCCTTTACGGTTTTGTCCGAGTGGTACGTCGCAGGGGTTGTGCACAGTCAATAAGAATCACTACCATTGGCGCCCTTTTTATCCACAGGTGCGAAGGTCATGTTGCTGCACATTCCCGGCGTGTTTTCTCCTGACGAAGTGCTGCGTATCCGCGAGGCGCTGGAGCAGGCCGAGTGGGCGGATGGCAAGGTCACTGCCGGTTATCAATCGGCCAAGGCCAAGCACAACCAGCAACTGCCCGAGGGGCATGCCCTGGCCAAGGAAATCGGCGCGGCGATGCTTGAGCGGCTGTGGAAAAACCCGCTGTTCATGTCGGCGGCGCTGCCGCACAAGGTGTTCCCACCTTTGGTGAACTGCTACACCGCCGGTGGCAGTTTTGATTTTCATATCGATAACGCTGTGCGCCAGCCCAAGGGCAACGCCGAGCGGGTGCGCACCGACCTGTCGGCGACGCTGTTCTTCAGCGACCCGCAGGATTACGACGGCGGTGAGCTGGAAATCCAGGACACCTACGGCACCCAGCGGGTCAAGTTGCCGGCCGGCGACATGGTGTTGTACCCGGGGACCAGCCTGCACAAGGTCAATGCTGTCATCCGCGGGACACGCTACGCCTCGTTCTTCTGGACCCAGAGCCTGGTGCGCGAAGACAGCCAGCGGGCCCTGCTGTTCGAGATGGACGGGGCGATCCAGCAACTGACCCGGGACGTGCCCGATCACCCTTCGCTGATTCGCCTTACGGGCACCTATCACAACCTGTTGCGCCGCTGGGTCGAGGTCTGAGTGACGGATTTTTCCCTGCGCCGGCAAGAGCTGCTCGACGGTGACGGCCTCAAGGCCATGCTCGACGAAAGCCCGACGCGGGCCGCCCAGGCGATTCTGGTCGGTGCACGCGAAGGAGTGCTGCAAGCCCAGGCATGGCTGGGGCAGATTCTGCTCGACGGCCACGGCATCGAACAGGACCCGCCGCTGGCCGTGCGCTGGTTCGCCATCGCCGCCGGGCGCGGGCACCTGATGGCGCGCAACATGCTGGGGCGTTGTCATGAACACGGTTGGGGTTGCACCGCCGATGCCGCACGTGCCGCCGGACATTATCGCCTCGCCGCCGAAGCCGGCCTGGACTGGGCGATGTACAACTACGCCAATCTGCTGGCAACCGGACGCGGGGTGCCTGCGGATCAGCCGCAAGCATTGCGCCTGTATCGCCGCGCCGCCGAACTCGGCCATGCCAAGTCGATGAACCTGCTGGGGCGCTACCTGGAGGAGGGCCGTTACTGTCCGGCCGATCCCCAGGCCGCCGTGCAGTGGTATCGACGTTCGGCCGAGGGTGGTGATTTTCGCGGGCAGTTCAGTTATGGCTGCGTGCGAGTGGCCGCCGGGGAGGTCGAGGAAGGCATGGTCTGGTTGCGTCGGGCGCTGGAGGGCGGGAATCTCAATTTCCTGCATGCCGCGACGCTGGCATTGCAAAACGCCGGGTTGCCTGACCTGGAGCCGTTGGTCGAGGCCTATAAGGCTCGCATCGTCCAGTTGCAGAGCCCATGAAAAAAGCCCGTGACATCGGTCACGGGCTTTCGGATACAGCGGGCAGCGGATTTACACGTAGAACGACTTCAGTGGCGGGAAACCGTTGAATTCCACGGCGCTGTAGCTGGTGGTGTAGGCACCGGTGGAAAGCCAGTACAGGCGGTCACCGATGGCCAGGTTCAGCGGCAGGCCGTACTTGTAGTTTTCGTACATGATGTCGGCGCTGTCGCAGGTCGGGCCGGCGATGACCACTTCTTCCATCTCGCCTTTCTTCTCGGTCCAGATCGGGAACTTGATGGCTTCGTCCATGGTTTCGATCAGGCCGGAGAACTTGCCCACGTCGGTGTAGACCCAACGCTCGACGGCGGTGCGCGATTTACGCGCCACCAGTACCACTTCGCTGACCAGGATGCCGGCGTTGGCGATCAACGAACGGCCCGGCTCGAGGATGATTTCCGGCAGGTCGTCGCCGAAGTCTTCCTTGAGGAAGCGGATGATTTCCTCGGCGTAGGTTTCCAGGCTGTTGGTGCGGGTGATGTAGTTGGCTGGGAAGCCACCACCCATGTTGATCAGCTTCAGGACGATGCCGTCTTCTTCTTTCAGGCGCTCGAAGATCACCTTGACCTTGGCGATCGCCGCGTCCCAGACGCTGATGTCGCGCTGTTGCGAACCGACGTGGAACGAGATGCCGTAAGGCACCAGGCCCAGGTCACGGGCCAGGATCAGCAGGTCCATGGCCATGTCGGTCTGGCAGCCGAACTTGCGCGACAGGGGCCAGTCAGCGGTGGTCGAGCCTTCGGTGAGGATGCGCACATAGACCTTCGAGCCCGGCGCGGCCTTGGCGATGTTGCGCAGGTCGGCTTCGGAGTCGGTGGCATACAGGCGCACGCCCTTCTCGTAGAAGTAGCGGATGTCCTTGGATTTCTTGATGGTGTTGCCGTAGCTGATCTGGTCCGGGCCGACACCACGGTCCAGGACCTTGTCCAGCTCATAGATCGAGGCGATGTCGAAGTTCGAGCCTTTTTCCTTGAGCAGGTCGATGATTTCCACCGCCGGGTTGGCCTTGACGGCGTAGTAGACCTTGGCGAATTCGAAACCGGCGCGCAGGTCGTCATAGGCCTGGGCGATCATCGCGGTGTCGATCACCACGAACGGGGTTTCCTGCTTGTCGGCGAACGCTTTCATTTTCTGGAAGGTTTCGCGCGCGAAATAATCTTCGACCTGGATCGACATACTTGGGACTCCTACTGGCAAACATCAGGATCAATGGGTGTGAAGGCTGGCAGCCTTCGTGAACGTCCTCCGTATCCCCACTTTGGTTCGCCTACTTCCCAAGGCATTGCCGCCGAAAGCAAAAAGGCCATCCAGGTCGTTTGAGAGCTACTGCGCTTGGCAATACTGCGTTGGGAAGAGGCTCGGAATGCTCATTTACAACTCGTAAACTCCGCTTCCTCGCCTCTTCCCGCCTTGTCTTGCCTGCGCTCGCTACGCTCTCAAACGACCTGGAATTGGTTCCCTTGGCCTTGCTGTCTCGTCGTCAGTACTTGAGCCGGATGGATCGTTTCCAGCATGGACGTTCGGCGCGAACTTTAGGGCGTGAGGGGCCTGAGATCAACTAAAAATGTCGCGTTTTTGCACGCATTCGTCGTGCGACCGGCGGCAACTCCTGATGTAACCGACCTGTGTGACAGATTGATGTTCCCCTGGATCGGCTAAAGAGCCTGCCTACTATGACGGGCGCTGGTGTGGCGAGGGAGCTTGCTCCCGCTTGAGTGCGAAGCGCTCATCGCTTTTTTGGGGCCGCTTCGCGCCCCAGCGGGAGCAAGCTCCCTCGCCACAAGGTCCTCTCCGGATCAAGCCTGCGCAGTCTCGGCCGGCGAGACGATGCTGGTCTTGCCGCCACGGGACTTGCCGGAACTCAGGTACTCGGCAATCGATTCCTGGGTCACCTCGCCGAGGAACACCCGCTCGGCATCCATCACCGGCAGCCACGAACGGTTGAACTCGTACATGCGCGACAGCAGGATCCGCAGGTGTTCGTCGTAGGCCGCCGTGGCGTTGAACTCGCGCAAGAATTGGGCGCAGGTGCCGGTCTGGCGGAGCAGGTCGCGACGGCGCACATAGCCCAGGGCCTTATTCTCAGCGCAGGTGACCACCACGTAGCGCCGGTCGTGTTCGTCCATCAGTTCCAGCGCCTCCACCACTGGCGTCTCGGGGCTGACCGACGGGGCGTTGTCCGCCGCGTCCTCGGCCTTGACCAGCAACAGCCGCTTGAGCGTGCTGTCCTGGCCGACGAAGTTGCTGACGAACTCATCGGCCGGGTGCGCGAGCAAGGTGTCCGGGTGGTCGCACTGGATCAGTTTGCCGGCGCGGAAGATCGCGATCTTGTCCCCCAGCTTGATGGCTTCGTCAATGTCGTGGCTGACCATGATCACGGTCTTGTTCAGCGCCCGTTGCATCTCGAAGAACTCGTTCTGGATCATCTCGCGGTTGATCGGGTCCACCGCGCCGAACGGTTCGTCCATCAGCAGCAGCGGTGCATCGGCGGCCAGGGCGCGGATCACGCCGATCCGCTGCTGCTGGCCGCCCGACAATTCACGCGGGTAGCGATGCAGGTACTGCTTGGGTTCGAGCTTGATCATGCTCATCAACTCGCGGGCGCGGTCGTGGCATTTCTGCTTGTCCCAGCCGAGCAGCTTCGGTACCACGACAATGTTCTCCTCGATGGTCATGTTCGGGAACAGGCCGATCTGCTGGATCACATAGCCGATGTTGCGGCGCAGGGTCACTTCGTCGAGATCGGTGGTGTCTTCGCCGTTGATCAACACCTTGCCCGAGGTCGGCGGGATCAGTCGGTTGATCATCTTCAGCGTGGTGCTCTTGCCGCAACCCGACGGTCCGAGGAACACGCAGATCTCGCCTTCGTTGACGGTCAGGTTCACCGAGTCCACGGCCTTTACATCCTTGCCGTTGCTCTTGAAGGTTTTGCTGAGGTTTTGAAGTTCGATCATTTGGTTAATCCTTTTGGGGTCAGCGAGCGTTGCAGCCATTGCAGAAGCAGGTCGGCGAAGATGGCCAGGAGGCTGACCAGCACGGCGCCGACGATCAGCATCGACATGTCGCTGCGGCTGATGGAAGCGAGGATGAGCACGCCCAGGCCACCGGCGCCGATGGTGGCGGCGATGGTCATGACGCCGATGTTCATGACCACGGCGGTGCGCACGCCGGCCAGGATCACCGGCACGGCAATGGGCAGTTCGACCATGCGCAAACGCTGGCCGAAGGTCATGCCGATGCCGCGGGCGGCTTCGCGGATACCGGGTTCCACACCGGTCAGGGCCAGGTAGGTGTTGCGCATGATCGGCAACAGGGAATAGAGGAACACGGCAGTGATCGCCGGCATCGGGCCCAGGCCCTGGCCGAATTTGGAATAGAACGGCAGCAACAGGCCAAACAGGGCAATCGAGGGAATGGTCAGCAGCACCGTTGCGCTGGCCTGTAGCGGGCCGGCCAGCGTCGGGAAGCGGGTCATGAAAATCCCCAGCGGCACGCCGATGACAATCGCCAGTGTCACAGCGATGCCCACCAGCGTGACGTGTTGCCAGGTCAGGTGGATGACCTGTTGCCAGTCGAGATGGGAAAAGGCGTTCAACAGTTCCATGGCTTTTCCTCTTCAGTTGATAGGGTGCTGGCGCAGGAAATCGGCGGCAACGGTGGAAGGGCTTTCGTGGTCGACGTCGACGCGTGCGTTGAGCTGGCGCATGGTTTGGTCGTCGAACAGCTCGGCCAGGGGCTTGAGTTGGGCGGCCAGTTGCGGGTGCGCGTTGAGAAACGCCTGGCGCACCACCGGCGCGGCGGTGTAGTCGGGGAAGTAATGCTTGTCGTCTTCCAGCAGCTTCAGCTTGAAGGCGTTCAACCGGCCATCGGTGGTGTACACCAGGCCGGCAAACACCTGGGCGTTGCGCAGCGCGGTGTAGACCAGCCCGGCGTCCATCTGCCGGATGTTCTTGCGCGTAAGGTTCAGGCCGTACTGCTCGACCATGCCGGCCAGGCCGTCGGAGCGGTTGGCGAACTCGGTGTCCAGCGCCACCAGATGGTTCTGATCGGCTTCAGCCTGCAACACGGTGTTGAGTTGGCTGATGGACTGGATCTGTGGGTACTGACGAGCGACTTTTTCCGGCAGGGCCAGGGCATAGGTGTTGCTGAACTTCGACGGCGTCAGCCAGGCCAGGCCCTTTTTCGCATCGAGCTCCTTGACCCGCGCATAGGACTGGGCGCTGTCGAGTTTCTCGGTGACATGGTTGTAAGCCACCAGCGACACGCCGGTGTATTCCCAGAGCAGGTCCAACTGCCCGGTTTCATGGGCGCTGCGGGCCAGGTTGCTGCCCAGCCCCCCGGTGATCTGCGCGTCGTAGCCTTTGCTGCGCAAGTACTGCGCGGTGATTTCCGCCAGCAGCGTCTGTTCAGTGAAGACCCGGGCGCCGAGGCGGATCAGCGGTTTTTCAGCGGCTTGGGCAAACCCTGCCAGCAGCAGGACACAGCCCAGGATCAAGCTCAACTTCTTCATAACGATTCCTTATCCAGCCTGGCTTATGAGGCGCGCAGACCGCGCTCCAGCCAGAGGCGGCTGGCCAGTGTCACCAGGCCGTCGAGCAGCAGCGCCAGCAGGGCGGTGCAGGCCGCGCCGAGCAGCAGCTGCGGCTGGTTGTTCAGGGCGATGCCGGGGAAGATCAGGCTGCCCAGGCTGTTGGCGCCAATCAGGAACGCCAGCGGCGCGGTGCCGACGTTGATCGCCAGGGCCACGCGCACGCCGCCGACGATGATCGGCACGGCGTTGGGCAATTCGACTTTGAACAGCACCTGGCGCGGGGTCATGCCGATGCCTGTGGCGGCTTCCTTGAGCGAACCCTGGACGTTCTTCAGGCCTTCGTAGGTGTTGCGCACGATGGGCAGCAGCGAGGCGAGGAACAGGGCGAAGATGGCGGGGCCGCTGCCGATGCCCAGGAACCCCAGGGCAATGGCCAGGACGGCCAGGGGCGGCACGGTGTTGCCGATATTGAAGACTTGCATGAAGCGCTCGGCGCGCCCGACCATGCCGGGGCGGCTCAGGCCGATGCCGGCCGGGATGCCGACGATCAGCGCCGCGAGCATCGACGCAAGCACCAGCATCAGGTGCGCTTGCAGGTAGAACAGCAGGTCGTCGCGGTAACGTTGGATCGTATCGATGCCGATCCATTGGACCAACAGGGCCAGGAGCGCGACGACGACCGCACCTCCCATCAGCCCTTTGCCATAGCGGATAGCCACAGGCGGACTCCTTTGTCTTTCAGTCGGCGCACGCCGTCCCGGGCGGCAAGCCATCACTGGTTGCCGGGAAAGCGTTCGCGAGAAGCAGCTCTTTTAAATGCCGGCCAGGGGCATGTAATGGGAGCCATGAGCGCAGCCTCGTCAGGCTAACTTGCTGATTTTTCAGGCTCTGACGAATAACCGCAGCAGGGTGGTGGACGCCTCCACGCCGTAAAAGGTTCCCCTGTCGGGGAAGATCCGGCCACCCCGGATGCGCTCAACGGTTCGGTTCCTGGCGCAAGTTGAGCTATAATCGCCGCCCTTTTTTGAATCACCTGCCAGGCGATTTCCCATGACCAAACAGGCCGCCGAAGTCGCGAAACGCCGCACTTTCGCCATTATTTCCCACCCCGATGCCGGTAAGACCACCATCACCGAAAAGCTCTTGCTGATGGGCAAGGCGATTGCGGTCGCCGGCACGGTGAAGTCGCGTAAATCCGACCGCCATGCCACGTCCGACTGGATGGAAATGGAAAAACAACGGGGTATTTCCATTACCACGTCGGTCATGCAGTTCCCGTATCGCGAGCACATGATCAACCTGCTCGACACCCCGGGCCACGAAGACTTCTCCGAAGACACCTATCGCACCCTGACGGCGGTGGACTCGGCGCTGATGGTCCTCGACGGCGGTAAAGGCGTAGAGCCACGGACCATCGCGCTGATGGACGTCTGCCGCCTGCGGGATACGCCGATTGTCAGCTTCATCAACAAACTCGACCGGGACATCCGTGACCCGATCGAACTGCTCGACGAAATCGAAGCGGTGTTGAAGATCAAGGCGGCGCCGATCACCTGGCCGATCGGCTGCTACCGCGACTTCAAGGGCGTCTATCACCTGGCCGACGACTACATCATCGTCTACACCGCCGGTCACGGGCATGAGCGCACCGAAACCAGGATCATCGAAAAGCTCGACTCGGATGAAGCCCGCGCGCACCTGGGCGATGAGTACGAGCGCTTCGTCGAACAACTGGAACTGGTGCAGGGTGCCTGCCATGAGTTCAACCAGCAGGAATTCATCGACGGCCAACTGACCCCGGTGTTCTTCGGTACCGCATTGGGCAACTTCGGCGTCGACCACGTGCTCGACGCCGTGGTGGACTGGGCCCCGCGCCCGCTGCCGCGAGTCGCCAACGAACGCACCGTCGAGCCGGTGGAAGAGAAGTTCGCCGGCTTCGTGTTCAAGATCCAGGCGAACATGGACCCCAAGCACCGCGACCGCATCGCGTTCATGCGCATCTGCTCCGGCAAATACGAAAAAGGCATGAAGATGCGCCACGTGCGCACCGGCAAGGACGTGCGCATCGGCGACGCCTTGACCTTCTTCTCCTCGGAACGTGAGCAGCTTGAAGAAGCCTTCGCCGGCGACATCATCGGCCTGCACAACCACGGCACCATCCAGATCGGCGACACCTTCACCGAAGGCGAAACCCTGGGCTTCACCGGCATCCCGCACTTCGCCCCGGAACTGTTCCGCCGCGTACGCCTGAAAGACCCGCTCAAGTCCAAGCAACTGCGCCAGGGCTTGCAGCAACTGGCCGAAGAGGGCGCCACCCAGGTGTTCTTCCCGGAACGCAGCAACGACATCATCCTTGGCGCGGTCGGTGTGCTGCAGTTCGACGTGGTCGCCAGCCGCTTGAAGGAGGAATACAAGGTCGAGTGCTCCTACGAGCCGATCACCGTGTACTCCGCGCGCTGGATCGAGTGCAGCGATAAGAAGAAGCTCGAAGAGTTCTCCAACAAGGCGGTGGAAAACCTCGCGCTGGACGGCGGCGGCCACCTGACCTACCTGGCCCCGACCCGGGTCAACCTGGCGCTGATGGAAGAGCGCTGGCCGGATGTGAAATTCCGTGCGACGCGTGAGCATCATTAAGCGCTGAGCTGCAACAGCAAAACCCCGTTGTGAAGGCAACGGGGTTTTTTGTTGCCTGCTCGATCCCCTGTGGGAGCGGGCTTGCTCGCGAAGGCGGCTTCACATCCGACATTCCTATTGACTGACCGGCCGCTTTCGCGAGCAAGCCCGCTCCCACCTGGATCCGTGACGTTATCTGAATTAGCGATAACCCTTATTCAAAACCAATCTGCCGACCATGGCATTTCTGTGGGGTTTGCAGCGTCCTATCTGGAGAACCGGCGCTGTTGGAAGGCCCGTCCGTGTTTCACTCAGAAAGAAGGAAATCGGCAATGAACAAGCTGCTACGCATGATGTTTTTGCTAAAGGTCTTGGTGATGTTGTCCCTCGGTTCGTCAGCGGCTTGGGCAGAGTGCACTGAGCATGAACAACACGCGTCGAGCGGGCAGGTGGCGCAGGGCGCGATGATGTTGGCCGCGACTGAGGAGCCGGGCGACCAGGACGATGACGATTCGACTATCGACCATCCGGATACCGACGACGGTGATGAGGGCGACGAAGAAGGCGATAGCCAGACGTAGCTTTACCTGTCTTGAAAAACCGTGGCGAGGGAGCTTGCTCCCGCTGGACTGCGCAGCAGTCCCCAAAAGGGGGCCGCTTCGCGACCCAGCGGGAGCAAGCTCCCTCGCCACGGGTTCGCGGGTGTTACGCCGCGCCGTCGAGGAACTGCTCGGCGTAGTGGCAGGCTACCAGGCGGTTATCGAGCGGGCGCAGGGCTGGCTCTTCAGTCTTGCAGCGCTCGGTGGCGTACGGGCAGCGCTTGTGGAAGGCGCAGCCGGACGGTGGGTTGAGCGGGTTGGGCAGTTCGCCGACGATCTTGATCTTCGGCTTGTTCGGGTCCGGGTGGATGGTCGGCGTGGCCGACAGCAACGCCTGGGTGTAGGGGTGCAGCGGGCGGCTGTAGATCGACTCGTTGGGGCCCATTTCCACCGGGCGACCGAGGTACATCACCATCACATCGTCGGCAACGTGCTGGACCACCGCCAGGTTGTGGGAAATGAACACGTAGGCGGTGTTGAACTCCTGCTGCAAATCCATGAACAGGTTCAGCACCTGGGCCTGGATCGACACGTCCAGCGCCGAGGTCGGTTCGTCCGCCACCAGCACCTTGGGTTGCAGCATCATGGCGCGGGCCAGGGCGATGCGCTGGCGCTGGCCGCCGGAGAACATGTGCGGGTAGCGCTGGTAATGCTCGGGGCGCAAGCCCACCTGCTTCATCATCGCCTGGACCTTCTCGCGCCGTTCAGTGGCCGACAAGTTGGTGTTGATCAGCAGCGGCTCGGCCAGTTGATCACCGACTTTCTGCCGTGGGTTGAGGGAGGCATAAGGGCTCTGGAACACCATCTGCACGTCTTTGCGCAGTTGCTTGCGCTCGGCCTTGTTGGCGCCGGCCACTTCCTGGCCGGCGATTTTCAACGAGCCGGAAGACGGCTCCTCGATCAGCGTCAGGGCCCGGGCGAGGGTCGATTTGCCGCAACCGGATTCGCCCACCACGGCCAGGGTCTTGCCGGCTTCCAGTTCGAACGAAACGCCGTTGAGGGCGCGCACGGTCGCATGGCCCTTGAACATGCCGCGGGACACTTCGTAATGACGGGTCAGGTCACGGGCGGTAAGTACGACGGCCATCACGCCACCTCCTGGTTCAGCGGGTAGAAGCAGCGGGCGAGGCTGTTGGTTTTCGGATCGAGGGCAGGACGCTCTTGGCGGCAGTTATCGCGCACATACGGGCAGCGCGGCGACAGCAGGCAACCCTGCGGACGGTCGTAGCGCCCCGGCACGATGCCCGGCAATGTCGCCAGGCGCTCGGCGCCCATGCTGTGCTCCGGAATCGCCGCCAACAGTGCTTCGCTGTACGGGTGGGCCGGGATGTCGAACAGCTGCGGCACCTGGCCGACTTCCACGGCTTGGCCGGCGTACATCACGCACACGCGCTGGGCGGTTTCGGCCACCACGGCCAGGTCGTGGGTGATCAGCACCAGGCCCATGTCCTGTTCTTTTTGCAGGGCCAGCAGCAGGTCCATGATCTGCGCCTGGATGGTCACGTCCAGGGCGGTGGTCGGTTCGTCGGCGATCAGCAGCTTCGGCTCGCCGGCAATCGCCATGGCAATCGCCACGCGCTGGCTCATGCCGCCGGAGAGTTGATGCGGGTAGGCGTCCATGCGGCTGGCGGCGCCCGGGATCTCGACTTTTTCCAGCAGTTCGATGGCGCGCTTGCGGGCGGCCTTGCCGGACATCTTCAGGTGCAGGCGCAGCACTTCTTCGATCTGGAAGCCCACGGTGTAGCTGGGGTTGAGCGCGGTCATCGGATCCTGGAACACCATCGCCAGGTCCTTGCCAACGATCTGCCGACGCTGGCGGTTGCTCAGCTTGAGCATGTTCTTGCCGTCGAAGTTCAGCGCGTCGGCGGTGACGATGCCGGGGTGCTCGATCAGCCCCATCAGCGCCATCATGGTCACGGATTTACCCGAACCCGATTCGCCGACGATCGCCAGGACCTCGCCTTTTTCCACGCTCAGGTCCAGGCCGTCGACCACCGGCACGGCGGTGGCGTCGCCAAAGCGGACGTTGAGATTCTTGATTTCTAGCAGTGACATGGGAATCTCCTCAGGCGGCATTCTTGAGTTTCGGGTCCAGCGCATCGCGCAGCCCGTCGCCCATCAGGTTGATTGCCAGCACGCTGAGCAAAATGGTCAAGCCGGGCAGGCTCACGACCCACCAGGCGCGTTCGATGTAGTCGCGGGCCGAGGCCAGCATGGTGCCCCATTCCGGGGTCGGCGGCTGGACGCCAAGGCCGAGGAAGCCCAGGGCGGCGGCGTCGAGGATCGCCGAGGAAAAGCTCAAGGTCGCCTGGACGATCAGCGGCGCCATGCAGTTGGGCAGCACGGTGATGAACATCAGGCGCGGCAGGCCGGCACCGGCCAGGCGGGCAGCGGTCACGTAGTCGCGGTTCAACTCGCCCATCACGGCGGCGCGGGTCAGGCGCACGTAGGACGGCAGCGAGACGATGGCGATGGCGATCACGGTGTTGATCAGGCCTGGGCCGAGGATGGCGACAATCGCCACGGCCAGCAGCAGCGAAGGCAGGGCCAGCATGATGTCCATCAGGCGCATGATGGTCGGGCCGAGGATGCGCGGGAAGAACCCGGCGAACAGCCCCAGCAGGATGCCCGGGATCAGCGACATCACCACCGACGACAAGCCGATCAGCAGCGACAGGCGCGAACCCTGGATCAGCCGCGAGAGCAGGTCTCGGCCCAGTTCGTCGGTGCCCAGCAAAAATTGCATCTGCCCGCCTTCGAGCCAGGCCGGCGGGGTCAGCAGGAAGTCGCGGTATTGCTCGCTCGGGTCATGGGGGGCGACCCACGGCGCGAAGATGGCGCAGAACACCACCAGGATCATGAACAGCAGCCCGGCCACGGCGCCCTTGTTGCGGGAAAACGCTTGCCAGAATTCTTTGTACGGCGACGGGTACAGCAGGCTTTGATCGACTGCTACCGCGGTAGTTGGAGTACTCATGGTTTTGATCTCAGCGCTGGTGACGGATGCGTGGGTTGGCAAAGCCGTAGAGGATGTCCACGACGAAGTTGACCAGAATCACCAGGCAGGCGATTAACAGGATGCCGTTCTGCACCACGGGATAGTCCCGGGCGCCGATGGCTTCGATCAGCCACTTGCCGATGCCCGGCCAGGAGAAGATCGTTTCGGTCAGGACCGCACCGGCCAGCAGCGTGCCGACTTGCAGGCCGACCACGGTCAGCACCGGGATCAACGCGTTGCGCAGGCCGTGCACGAACACCACCCGCGAAGGCGACAGGCCCTTGGCCTTGGCGGTGCGGATGTAGTCTTCGCGCAATACTTCAAGCATCGAAGAACGGGTCATGCGGGCGATGACCGCCAACGGAATGGTGCCCAGCACGATGGCCGGCAGGATCAGGTGATGCAGGGCATCGAGGAAGGCGCCTGGCTCATCGGCCAGCAAGGTATCGATCAACATGAAACCGGTGCGCGGCTCGATGTCGTAGAGCAGGTCGATCCGGCCCGACACCGGGGTCCAGCCCAGGGACACCGAGAAGAACATGATCAGGATCAGGCCCCACCAGAAGATCGGCATCGAATAGCCCGCCAGGGAGATGCCCATCACCCCATGGTCGAACAGCGATCCGCGCTTGAGTGCCGCGATCACCCCGGCCAACAGGCCCAGGATACCGGCGAACAACAGGGCGGCCATGGACAGTTCCAGGGTCGCGGGAAACAGGGAGCTGAATTCGGACCATACGCTTTCACGGGTACGCAGCGATTCGCCGAGGTCGCCGTGGGCCAGTTTGCCGATGTAGTCCAGGTATTGGGCATACAGCGGTTTGTTCAGGCCAAGGCGTTCCATTGCCTGTGCATGCATTTCGGGATCGACCCGACGTTCGCCCATCATCACTTCCACGGGGTCGCCGGGGATCATGCGAATCAACGCGAAGGTCAGCAAGGTGATGCCGAAGAACGTGGGGATCAACAATCCCAGTCGGCGGGCAATAAAACTAAACATCTTCAGGTGTACCTCATCAGCCGGTTAGGCGTGCCCGACAGTCCTTGGATAAAGACCGCCGGGCGTTTTCTTATCTACTTCACCTGGGTGGTGGCGAAGTTGTTGGTGGTGAGCGGGCTAATCTCATAGCCCTCTACGTTCTTGCGCATTGCCGTGAACATGCGGGTGTGGGCCATGCTGATCCATGGCAGGTCCTGGTTGAAAATCACCTGGGCCTGTTCATAGAGCTTGATGCGCTCCTCGGGGTTCACTGTGGCGCGGGCCTGGTCGATCAGCGCCTGGAATTTCTCGTTGCACCAGCGCGCGTAGTTTTCGCCGTTCTTGGCCGCTTCGCAACTGAGCATAGGCGTCAGGAAGTTATCCGGGTCGCCGTTATCGCCCGCCCATCCGGCGGATACCATGTCGTGCTCGCCGTTTTTCGCGCGCTTGAGCATTTCGCCCCATTCCATCACGCGGATGTCGACCTTGATCCCGACCTTCGCCAGGTCCGCCTGCATCATCTGCGCGCCGAGCATCGGGTTGGGGTTGGTCGGGCCGCCGCCGTTGCGGGTGAACAGGGTAAAGACGGTGCCTTCCGGCACGCCGGCTTCCTTGAGCAACTGGCGAGCCTTGTCCAGGTCACGCGGCGGGTTCTTCAGATCGTGGTTGAAGCCCAGCAGCGTCGGCGGGTACGGGTTGACCGCCACGGTGGCGTTGCCTTTGCCGAACAGCGCGTTGACGTAGGCTTCCTTGTCGAAGGCCAGGTCAATGGCCTGACGCACGCGCACGTCGCTCATGTACTTATGAGTGGTGTTCATGGCGACGTAGGACACCGTCATCGCGTCCAGCTCGGCGACCTTCAGGTTCGGGTCTTTCTTGACGTTCGGGATGTCGTCCGGTTTCGGATACAGCGCGATCTGGCATTCATTGGCCTTGAGCTTCTGCATGCGCACGTTGTTGTCGATAGCGATGGCCAGGATCAGCGAATCGGCGGGAGGCTTGCCACGGAAGTAGTCCGGGTTGGCCTTGAAGCGGACCTGGGCGTCCTTGTTGTAGCGCTGGAAGACGAACGGCCCGGTGCCGATTGGCTTGCTGTTGAGGTCGCCGGCCTTGCCTGCCTTGAGCAACTGATCGGCGTACTCGGCCGGGTAAATCGAGGAGAAGGCCATGGCGATGTCTGCCAGGAACGGCGCTTCACGACGGGTCAGGCTGAACTTGACCGTGTGCTCGTCGACTTTCTCGACGCTTTTGAGCAGCTCTTTGAAGCCCATGCTTTCAAAGTAGGGGAAGCCCACGCTCGACAGTTTGTGCCACGGATGATTCGGGTCCAACTGGCGCTGGAAGCTCCAGACCACGTCGTCGGCGTTCATGTCGCGGGTCGGCTTGAAGTATTCGGTGGTGTGGAACTTGACGCCTTTGCGCAGGTGAAAGGTGTACGTCAGGCCATCGTCGCTGATGTCCCAGGATTCGGCCAGGGCCGGGATCACTTCGGTGGTGCCGGGCTTGAAGTCGGCCAGGCGGTTGAAGATGGTTTCTGCCACGGCGTCGGCAGTGACTGCAGTCGTGTACTGGACCATGTCGAAGCCTTCCGGGCTGGCTTCGGTGCACACCACCAGGGGCTTGGCGCTGGCGCCAACGGCGACACTCAGCAGCGCGGCGGCAATGGCTGCGCGTAGGGGGATCATGTTCATCGTCAATCCTCTGCAATCGTGTAAATGGCAAAAAACCGAACGGCCGACCTTGTGGGTCGACCGTCCGGCGGAAGGTTTAGAGAATGTTGAACGGGATGGTGGTCACCAGGCGGAACTCGTTGAGGCTGCCGTCGGCCTGGTTTTCGCTGGCGCGGTGCGCGGTGTAGGTCGCACGGATCGCGGTGGCTTTCAGCGGCCCGCTCTGTACGGCATAGGACGCGCCGATGCCGTATTCGTAGTGGTGCTCACCGTCCATGGCTTTCACATCGCTGTAGCCGGTGCTGTTGTAGTGAGTACCGTCGATGCCCCAGCCGCGCGCCTGGTAGATGTTGAACTTCAGGCCCGGCACGCCGTATTCAGCCATGTTCAGGCCGTAGGCGATCTGGAAGGATTTTTCGTTCGGGCCGTTGAAGTCCGACAGCAGGGAGTTCGCCAGGTAGATGCCGTTGGTTTCGTGCAGGTAGTCGAAGTACTCGTTGCCGTTCACTTCCTGGTACGAGAAGGTCAGGCTGTGGGCCTGGTGGGTCAGGCCGAACGACAGCGAGTAGGTGTCGTTGTCGATCTGGCCCAGCTTGGCTTTGCCCGAATCGACGGTCTTGTAGTAGTTCAGGCCGGTGGTCAGGCTCAGCACCGAGGCGTCGCCCAACTCATGGGTGGCGCCGAAGTAGTACTGGTTCCAGATGTCTTCGGCCTGGGTCGCCCAGAGGCTGGTCTTCAGGCTCGCCAGTGGCTGGTAGGTGATCCCGGCGGTGTTGACGTGATCGGTTTCAACGCTGCTGTCGCCGTATTCGGAGCGGAACTTGCGCAGGCTCTCTTCGGTACGTGGCGAGTTGCGGTCGAAGGTCGCGACGTCAAAGGACAGGTTCTCCAGCTCTTCGCTGTGCAGGCTCACGCCCTGGAAGCTGGAGGGCAGGGCACGGTTGCCGATGACATCGACCATCGGGCTGCTGAAGTTCTGGCGGCCGGCGGTCAGGGTGGTGTTCGACACGCGAGCCTTGACGTTCGCCAGGCCCAGTTTGCTCCACTGGCCGACGGCGTCGCCGCCTTCGCGGGTCAGGGTACGGTTGTTACCGGCGCCTGGGCGGGTGGTCGGTGCGCCGCCGTTGTTGGAGGCCAGGTCCTTGCGATCCTGATCCAGGGCGATGGCGTTGTAGGCGGCCAATTCAGTGCTGAAACCGACAGTGCCTTCGGTAAAGCCCGAGTTGTACTTGATGATGGTGCCTTGCAGCCAGTTGATGCGGCGGTCGGTCTCGCGTGCTTCACCGTTTTTACGGTAGGTCAGCTTCGCGCCGCGCTTGAACTGCTCGTTGGCGTACCAGTTACGGGTCGAACCGGTCACCGATTGGCCGTCGATGAAGCCTTTGGCTTCGCTTTGCTCGCTGGTGGTCTTGAGGGTCACCGGGGTGACGGCCTGGCTCTGGGATTCTGCAAAGGCCGTCGCGGTGATGCTGCTGATGGCCAAGGCCAGTATCGCGGTGCTGCTCAACTTCATGGGTAACGCTCCTTTTTCTTTCTTTTTTATGCCGTTCTTTTTTGGTGATACGGCTATCGGTTTTACAACTCATCACAGTCGCAAACGTTTGCATGGCACCTGATCGGCGAATTCCGGCAAGACGTCTGCGTGAGAGCCCCTGGGGGCCCTCGCTGTAGGACTAATCGGTTATGGGTTCAGGCTGACGCCCGAGAACACGTTGCGACCGAAGGGGCTGACCTTGAACCCTTCGACTTTGGCACTCAGCGGCTGGTTGACCGTGGAGTGGGCAACAGGGGTGATCGGCACTTGCTGCTTGAGCAACTGCTGGGCCTGTTTGTAGAGCACGGTGCGCTGGTCGCGGTCAGTGACGACCTTGGCCTGCTTGATCAGCTTGTCGTAATCCTGGTCACACCACATGGAGTAGTTGTTGCCGCCAATGGCGTCGCAGCTGTACAGCGTGCCCAGCCAGTTGTCCGGGTCACCATTGTCGCCGGTCCAGCCGATCAGGCTGATGTCATGCTCACCGTTCTTGGTGCGCTTGATGTACTCGCCCCATTCGTAGCTGACGATCTTCACCTTCAGCCCGATCTTCGCCCAGTCGGCCTGGAGCATCTCGGCCATCAGCTTGGCGTTGGGGTTGTAGGGGCGTTGCACGGGCATGGCCCAGAGGGTGAGCTCGGTGCCTTCCTTGACCCCGGCGGCCTTGAGCAGCTCCTTGGCTTTTTCCGGGTTGTAGGCGGTGTCCTTGATGGTGTCGTCGTAGGACCACTGGGTCGGCGGCATGGCGTTGACCGCCAGTTGTCCCGCGCCCTGGTACACGGCATTGAGGATGCCTTGCTTGTTTACCGCCATGTCCAGCGCGCGACGTACCTCGACCTGGTCGAACGGCTTGTGGCGGGTGTTGTAGGCGATGTAGCCAAGGTTGAAGCCGGGCTTCTCGATCAGTTGCAGCTTGGGGTCGTTCTTCAAGGCCGGCACATCGGCCGGGCGCGGATGCAGGGTGACCTGGCATTCGTTGGCCTTGAGCTTCTGCACCCGCACCGAGGCATCGGTGTTGATGGAGAAGATCAGGTTCTTGAGCTTGACCCGTTCCGGCGCCCAGTACTGGGTATTGGCGACGTAGCGGATGTTGGAGTCTTTCTGGTAGCTCTTGAACTCGAACGGCCCGGTGCCGATTGGCTTCTGGTTGATGTCGCTCGGCTTGCCACTCTTGAGCAACTGGTCGGCGTATTCGGCCGAGAGGATCGCGGCAAAACTCATGGCGATGTTCTGGATGAACGCGGCGTCGACGCTGTTGAGGGTCATGACCACCGTCAACGGCCCGGTTTTCTCGACCTTGGCAATGTTCTTGTTCAGGCTCATGCCGTTGAAGTACGGGAACTCGGTGGGGTAGGCCTTGCGGAACGGGTGCTGCGGATCGAGCATCCGATTGAAGGTGAACAGTACGTCGTCGGCGTTGAAATCCCGAGTCGGTGTGAAGTAATCCGTGGTGTGGAACTTCACGCCTTCGCGCAGGTGAAAGGTGTATTTCAAACCGTCTTCGGAAATATCCCAGCGGGTCGCAAGACCCGGTACGACATTGGTCGCGCCTTTTTCAAACTCGGCCAGGCGGTTATACAGCGGTTCGGCGGCATCGTTGTCGGTGGCCGTGGTGTATTGCGCGGTATCGAAACCGGCCGGGCTGCCTTCGGAACAGAACACCAGGCTGCCGTCAGCGGCCTGGGCCAGCGATGTAGCGGCCAGCAATGCGGAAAAAACCAAGGTATGGCGCATGACGCTCCCTCTCTCGTTCGGGGTGTTTTAACAGTGAACCGGTGTCCTTCCGAGGACAGGTCCGGTGCACTGTGCTCAATCCAATGCGTTGCGATGCCGCAAGGCCAGCAAGTCCTCAGGGGGCCGACGGTATGAGCCGCGAGCCAGTCAGTAAATGCGTAAAGCCTGAAAGACTTGTGGGAAAAAGCGATACGTCCGAAACCAGCTGCTGTGGTACGCAGTGTTTTTGGATGTAGGCAATTTCCTGGGTCTTGGCATGAAGCAACAGTGATGAGGGAGCAAGCTCCCTCATCACAGGGTCGCTTTAGTTGCTGACGCTGACGCCGTAGAAGGAGTTCAAGCCGAATGGGCTGATCTTGAAGTCCTGCACATTGGCGCGCATGGGTTGATACACCGTCGAGTGAGCGATAGGTGTCATTGGCACAGCGTCCTTGAGAACGTGTTGTGCCTGTTTGTACAGTTCGGTGCGCTTGGCCTGGTCGGTGGTGCGCTTGGCTTCCTTGACCAGTCCATCGAACTTCTTGTCACACCATTTGGAGAAGTTGTTGCCACTCAGGGAGTCGCAACCGAACAGCACGTTGAGCCAGTTGTCCGGATCACCGTTGTCACCGCTCCAGCCGATGATCATCGCCTGGTTCTCGCCGCCCTTGGAACGCTTGATGTACTCGCCCCATTCGTAGCTGACGATGTTCACGTTCAGGCCGATTTTCTTCCAGTCGGACTGGAGCATTTCAGCCATCAGCTTGGCGTTCGGGTTGTACGGACGCTGTACCGGCATCGCCCACAGGGTGATGTTGGTGCCTTCCTTGACGCCGGCTTCCTTGAGCAGCTCCTTGGCTTTCTCAGGGTCGTACTTGGCATCCTTGATGGTGGTGTCGTAGGACCATTGGGTCGGCGGCATGGAGTTGACCGCCAGCTGGCCGGCGCCCTGGTAGACCGAGTCGATGATCTGCGGCTTGTTGACCGCCATGTCCAGCGCCTGGCGGACCTTCAGGTTGGCGAGCACGTTCGGCTCGTTGCTGCCCTTGATCTTGTCCATCACGTTGTAGGCGATGTAGCCCAGGTTGAAGCCGGCCTGGTCAGGCATCTTCAGGGCCTTGTCGTCCTTTAGCGCCTTGAGGTCGGCGGGACGTGGGAAGAGGGTGACCTGGCACTCGTTCTTCTTCAGCTTCTGGATACGCACCGACGGGTCGGTGGTGATGGCGAAGATCAGGTTGTCGATCTTCACATCGGCAGGGTTCCAGTAGTCCTTGTTCCCGGTGTAGCGGATGTTGGAGTCTTTCTGGTAGCTCTTGAACACGAACGGGCCAGTGCCGATCGGCTTCTGGTTGATGTCCGGTGCCTTGCCATCCTTGAGCAACTGAGCCGCATACTCGGCGGACTGGATCGAGGCGAAGCTCATGGCCATGTTCTGGATGAACGCGGCGTCGACATCCTTGAGGGTGAACTTGACCGTGTAATCGTCGACTTTATCGATCTTGGTGATGTTGGTGTCCATCCCCATGTCGGTGAAGTACGGGAATTCGGTCGGGTACGCCTTACGGAACGGGTCGTCCTTGTTGATCATCCGGTTGAAGGTGAACAGCACGTCGTCGGCGTTGAATTCGCGGGTCGGCTTGAAGTACGCGGTGGTGTGGAACTTGACGCCTTCACGCAGGTGGAAGGTGTAGCTCAGGCCGTCTTCGGAAATATCCCATTTGGTCGCCAGGCCAGGAATCACGGCGGTGCCGCCGCGCTCGAACTGGGTCAGGCGGTTGAACATGGTTTCTGCAGAGGCGTCGAAGTCGGTTCCGGTAGTGTATTGACCAGGGTCGAAACCGGCCGGGCTCCCTTCGGAGCAGAACACCAGGTTAGTCGCAGCGGAAGCGAAGGGTGCGCTGGCTAATAAGCTCGCGCCGACTAAAAACGGAATGACCGCGTGTTTAAGCATGTTGGCCTCATGATTTGTTGTCATTTTTGGTTTTTGAGGGCGACCTCGTGAGTCGTCCTGCGGATACTTATGCAGGCCCCATACCCAATGCAAGATCCAGAGCGGTCACAAGTCCGAAACAGTGGCACGAACGTACCTTAATGTCGCATCTGTGTAACTTCTGACGCATTTGACCGTTTGCGCGTGTTTTTTCGGGGCGGATTGCGCTCCATCCGGGTGCGCGATGAAGGTATTTCGCACCCGGATGGGGCAGGTATTACTTCGTCAAACCCACGCCGTAGAAGGGTGTAAGCCCAAATGGACTGAGTTTGAAGTCCACCACTTTTCTGTTTATCGGCTGGAATACCGTAGAGTTGGCGATAGGTGTGATCGGCACCTGTTGCTTGAGGATTTTCTGCGCCTGCTGGTACAGGTCGACGCGTTGCTGGCGGTCGGTCGAGACCTTGGCCTGCTGGATCAGGCGGTCATACGCCGGGTCGCACCACTTGGCGTAGTTGCTGCCCTTGACCGCTGCGCAGCTGTAGAGCACGCCCAGCCAGTTGTCCGGGTCGCCGTTATCCCCGGTCCAGCCGTAGATCATTGCGTCATGTTCGCCATTTTTTGCGCGCTTGATGTATTCGCCCCATTCGTAGCTGACGATGTTGGCCTTGATGCCGATCTTGGCCCAATCCTGTTGAATCATCTGCGCAGACATTCGCGCGTTGGGGTTGGAGGCGCGTTGCACCGTCATCGCCCATAAATTGAGGGTAGTACCGGGCGCAACCCCGGCTTCCTTGAGTAGCGCCTTGGCCTTGGTCACGTCATGGGGTGCGTCCTGGATACTCGGGTCGAACGACCACTGGGCCGGCGGCAGAGCGTTCTGCGCCAGTTGTCCGGCGCTCTGGTACACGGCCTTGATGATCGCCGGCTTGTCGATAGCCATGTCCAGCGCCTGGCGGACCTTGAGCTGGTCCAGCGGCGGGTGCGTCACGTTGTAGGCCAAAAAGCCCAGGTTGAAACCCGGTTGCCTGAGCACTTGCAGGTTCGGGTCCTGCTCGATCACCTCGATGTCAGCCGGACGCGGGTAACCGCTGACCTGGCATTCGCCGCGTTTTAGCTTTTGCAGACGCACGGCGGCGTCCGGGGTGATGGAGAAAATCAGGTTGTCGAGCTTCACGTCCTCGGGTTTCCAGTACGCCGTGTTGGCGGCATAGCGGATCTGCGAGTCCTTCTGGTAGCGCTTGAACACGAACGGCCCGGTACCGACAGGCTTCTGGTTGAGGTCGCCGGCCTTGCCTTCCTTGAGCAATTGCGCCGCGTATTCGGCGGACTGCACGGACGCAAAACTCATCGCCAGGTTCTGCACGAACGCGGCATCGACGTTGTTCAGGTTGAAACGCACGGTGTGTTCGTCGACTTTCTCCAGGCTCTTGATCGTGGTGTTCAGGCCCATGTCGGTGAAGTAGGGCGACTCGGTGGGGTAGGCCTGGCGGAACGGGTGTTGCGGATCGAGCAGGCGCTGGAAAGTGAACAGCACGTCGTCGGCGTTGAAGTCGCGGCTGGGGGTGAAGAAATCGGTGGTGTGGAATTTCACGCCTTCGCGCAGGTGGAAGGTGTAGACCAGGCCATCGGCGGACACCTCCCAGCTCGTCGCCAGCCCCGGCTCGACCTCGGTGCCGCCGCGCTTGAATTGGGTGAGCCGGTTGAAGACGGTTTCAGCCGAGGCATCGAAGTCGGTGCCACTGGTGTATTGGCTCGGGTCGAAGCCGGCGGGGCTGGCTTCGGAGCAGTAGACCAGGGTGGTCGCGGCCTGGGCCATGGGAGCACTGCCGATCAGGGCGATGGCGAGTAGGAGTGGTTTTAAGGTGGTCCGGTCCATGAAATCCCTTGGTAGTGACGATTTTCCTGAGCGTAGCGGTTGGGGCGGGGGTGGGGAAATAGCCAAAAGTGCGGGGGACTGGTGGGTTTGGGTATAGCCGGGCGGCTGTAGCTGGCTGTGGCGAGGCGGCCTGACAGCCGACCTGACTCTTGCGGTTGTACCCCGATCCAACTGTGGGAGCGGGCTTGCTCGCGAAGGCGGCCTGACGGTCGCTCGGGATTTTTTTGACCAAGTACATATCCATTGCTGCGGTAACGGCTACTTAGGGTTCCGCTCTGACAGCGGCTCACTTTTGAGAAGCGCAAAAGTAAGCAAAACGCTTTGCCCCACCACTGGGCACCTCGCTTACGCTCGGTGTTCCCTCACTCCGGCATTGCTCCGTGGGCCCACTACGCAATGCCTGCGTTCGGCCCTTGTGGTTAATGGGGCGCCCAAGATCAAGAGCCAAAGCAAAGCAAAGCAAAGCAAAGCAAAGCAAAGCAAAGCTAAAGCGAGGCGGCCTGACTTTTCCGGCTGTACCTGAATCCTGTGGGAGCGGGCTTGCTCGCGAAGACGGTCTGACAACTGACCTATTCCCTGCGGTTGTAACCCGATCCATTGTGGGAGCGAGCCTGCTCGCGATGGCGGTCTGACAGTCGGCCTGAATTTAAAAGGGCACTCGACGATTGAGTGTATTGGTGATTTTTAAAGGGCCGGACCCTCAAGGCCTTCTCTGCGAGGTATCCGGTTTGGGGCTGCTTCGCAGCCCAGCGGGAGCAAGCTCCCTCGCCACGGGTTGGGGTTGTGTCTGGATGAGTAGAGATCACTCTGGGATGTCGGACGGATCTCCTGCCTTGCAACGAAACATCCCACGAGTTTTTAAGGTTGTCCGTCGGAAGTGGGGGTTCTAGTCTTTTGCCTGTCGCTGCCAAATCAGCGACCGGGTGTGGAAACCTGACCTTTTAGCAGTGGCTTGGCTGAACATCGTATTGCCGACGTCTCGTTTCGTCTGCAAACTGCGTCTTGGCGGCTGTGCGTGGGCAGACTTCGGTCTGGCCGGGTCCTGCTAACCGGTATTTCCACCCCGCGTACCGCTGCCACCTACTGTCGCGTGGAAACGACACAAGGATGGCTCCAATTTTTAAGCAGGAGCATTGCATATGGACAAGTTAATCCCCGACCCACCCTTCAACAAAACCACACCCCTTTCTGGCTTCGACGCCATCGAAGACCTCCTAAAAGACCGCGCCGCCGCCGAGCGTACCCTGAACCATTACCTCTACCCAAAACCCCCGGAAGAGCCACCCTCCGATCCCCGCATCGACAGCCTGTTCTCCGTCACCGCCAAAGCCGACACCGACACACTGCTGACCAGCACCTCCGAAACCCTGGCCTCAGTCAAAGCCATGGCCGAGGACCTGGCTTTCGAGGTGGATGGCACCCGGCGCAGTGTGGCGTTGGGGATTCAGCAGTTGGTGGAGTTGTGCCAGTTGCTGGTGGACAAGGCGCTGGATCAGTTGCAGGCGCCGGCTGGCCCGGTCGAGGTGTAAGGAGAGGGAAGATGCGTCCGACCTTTCAACTCAAGTCGGGCGCACTGGTGGCGAGGGGATTTATCCCCGTTGGGCTGCGTAGCAGCCCCCCGAAGGGGCAGCGACTCAAGCTGCCTGACACACCGAGGTATCAGGTTCGGGTCTGCTGCGCAGCCCAGCGGGGATAAATCCCCTCGCCACAAGGGCATCTTTGGGCTGATGGCACAGTCAGTCCATCGATTACTGCATCAACACCTCAATCGCCCCATCTGCCGTCATGCTCACTTTGCTGGTACCCGCCTCCACCTCAGGTGTAACGGATTCAGCATCCATGGACGCGCCTTTCATCATCATCGGGGCGCGCATGAACGGTTGTGGGTAGCCGTTGGTGTTGAAGTTCAGGCTGACGATTTTGTAACCCTTGCCGCCCAAGGCGTCGGTGGCCAGTTGAGCGCGGGCCTTGAAGGCGTTGACCGCGTCCTTGAGCAGGGCGTCTTCGCTGGTCTGGCGGGTGGCGGTGGAGATGGCGAAGTCCATGCCGCCCATTTTCATGTCGGTGAGCAGCTCGCCGGTGAGTTTGGACAATGCGGCGAAGTCGGCGCTTTCCAGGCGCAGTTCGGCGCGTTCGCGCCAGCCGGTGATTTTCCCGCCTTTGTTGTCATAGATCGGGTAGCTGTTGCGGCTGCCCTGGCGCAGGGTGATGTCCTTGACCTGCTTGGCCTGGCCGATGGCTTTGTTCAACGTGGTGCTGACGGCGGCGGCGAGTTTGGCCGGGTCGCTGTTCTGTTCCTCGGTGTAGAGGGTGACGATCATCAGGTCGCGGGCCACTTCCTGGCTGGCTTCGGCGCGCAGGGAGATCTGGTTGTAGTGCAGCTCATCGGCGGCCAGGGCCGGCAGGCTGGCGACGGTGCCGAGGCTGAGGGCGAGGAGGGCGGCGGGGCGACTGAACGTGTACATGAAAGCTCCTTGGGATGAGGCGCAGGGGTGAGGTCCGGACCTGCGTGAACGGTAAGACTCTAGCTTCTGCGATCCGGTTCGCACAGTTACAACTTCTATACAGATACAGGAAGGCGGCAGAAATCCCGTGGCGAGGGAGCTTGCTCCCGCTCGACTGCGCAGCAGTCGCAAGCTTTGGTCCCTGGACTATTCGGGGGATTTGATGGGCCTGCTGCGCAGGCCAGCGGGAGCAAGCTCCCTCGCCACAGAGGATTTTTCGAAATTTCAGGGCTGTGGCGCTTTGCCGCAGATCTGCCTGTGTCACCCGTGCCTTGGTTATACTCCGTGCGATTCGCCTGGAGCGCTCATCAGGAGAGCTCATGCTCGCCCCTTTGCTACTGACTTCCGCCTCTCGCCAGAACCTCTGGCGCCTGACGTTCATCCGCATCCTGGTCCTGGCTGCCCAGGCCGGTTCCGTGGGCCTGGCCTATTGGTTCAACCTGTTGCCGCTGCCGTGGCTGCAACTGGCGATCACCCTGGCCTGTTCCAGTGTGCTGTGTGCGCTGACGGCTGTGCGTTTGCACGCCTCGTGGCCGGTCACCGAGCTGGAATACGCCGTACAACTGGCTTGCGACTTGTTTATCCACAGTGCACTGCTGTATTTCTCCGGCGGCTCCACCAACCCCTTCGTGTCTTATTACCTGGTGCCGCTGACCATTGCGGCGGTGACGCTGCCGTGGCGGTTCTCGCTGATCCTGTCCGGTATCGCCCTGGCGCTGTACACCCTGCTGCTGGCACGCTTCTACCCGCTGGAAACCTTTCCCATCGCCCGGGAAAACCTGCAAATCTATGGCATGTGGCTGAGTTTCGCCCTGGCCGCGGCGGTCATCACCTTTTTTGCCGCACGCATGGCCGAAGAGCTGCGCCGCCAGGAAGAGCTGCGCGCCATTCGGCGTGAAGAAGGCCTGCGGGACGAGCAATTGCTGGCCGTGGCTACCCAGGCCGCCGGGGCCGCCCACGAATTGGGCACGCCATTGGCGACCATGAGCGTGCTGCTCAAGGAAATGCGCCAGGATCATCACGACCCGGCGCTGCAAGACGACCTCAGCGTGTTGCAGGATCAGGTCAAGCTCTGCAAGGAAACCCTGCAATACCTGGTGCGCGCCGCCGAGGCCAATCGGCGGCTGGCCATCGACATGCAGGACGTCACCGACTGGCTCGACGAGGCCCTGAACCGCTGGCACCTGATGCGCCCGGAAGCCAGTTACCGTTTCCAGTGCCTGGGCCAGGGGACCGTGCCGCGCATGGCGCCGCCGCCAGACTTGACCCAGGCGTTGCTGAACCTGTTGAACAACGCCGCCGACGCCTGCCCCGAAGGGCTGGAAGTGGCGTTGGACTGGAACGTCTATGAGCTGACCATCAGCATTCGCGACCACGGCGCCGGCGTGCCGCTGGCGATCGCCGAGCAGATCGGCAAGCCGTTCTACACCACCAAGGGCAAAGGCCTGGGCCTGGGCCTGTTTTTGAGCAAAGCCAGCGTGACACGCGCCGGCGGCTCGGTGAAACTCTACCCCCATGAGAGCGGCGGCACGCTTACCGAGCTGCGCCTGCCCCATGCCGACCGAGGAGACGAAGCATGAGTGACGAGATCCAAGTCGACGGCGAAGAACTGCCGCACCTGTTGCTGGTGGATGACGACGCCACCTTCACCCGCGTCATGGCCCGGGCCATGTCCCGTCGCGGCTTTCGCGTCAGCACCGCCGGTTCCGCCGAAGAAGGGCTGACCATCGCCCAGGCCGACCTGCCGGACTACGCCGCCCTGGACCTGAAAATGGATGGCGACTCGGGCCTGGTGCTGTTGCCCAAGTTGCTGGAGCTGGACCCGGAAATGCGCGTGGTCATCCTCACCGGCTATTCGAGCATCGCCACGGCGGTGGAGGCCATCAAGCGCGGCGCCTGCAATTATCTGTGCAAGCCGGCGGACGCCGACGACGTGCTGGCCGCGCTGTTGTCCGAGCACGCCGACCTCGACACCCTGGTGCCGGAGAACCCGATGTCGGTGGACCGCCTGCAATGGGAGCACATCCAGCGGGTGCTGACCGAACACGAAGGCAACATTTCCGCCACCGCCCGCGCCCTGGGCATGCACCGGCGTACCTTGCAGCGCAAATTGCAGAAACGCCCGGTGCGTCGCTGAACCTGCGCTGAACAGATGTTGTCCACCCTCGCGATAAATCGGGCCGCTGTTTATCATCGGCCCGAGTCTGTTCTTTTCTTTATCGAGCCTTAACCATGAATCAGAACGCTGAATATTCCGCGGTCAATGACACAGTGCGCGGGCAGTTTTTCCGCCGTGTCTGGCAAATGACCACGCCGTACTGGCGCAGTGAGGAGAAGGGCAAGGCCTGGACGCTGTTGATCGCCGTCATTGCGCTGTCGCTGTTCAGCGTGGCGATTTCGGTGTGGATCAACAGTTGGTACAAGGACTTCTACAACGCCCTGCAAGAGAAAAACAGCGAAGCGTTCTGGCAATTGATCCTGTATTTCTGCGGCATCGCCGCGGTGGCGATCCTCGGCGCCGTCTATCGCCTGTACCTGACGCAGATGCTCACCATCCGCTGGCGGGCCTGGCTCACCGAGCAGCATTTCGCCCGTTGGCTCAGTGACAAGAATTATTACCGGCTGGAGCAGGGCGGCTACACCGACAACCCGGACCAGCGGATATCCGAGGACCTCAACAGTTTCACCACCAACACCCTGAGCCTGGGGTTGGGCTTGCTGCGCACGGTGGTCAGCCTGGTGTCGTTCTCGATCATTCTATGGGGGGTGTCCGGCAGTATCGAAGTGTTCGGCTACACCATCCCCGGCTACATGTTCTGGTGCGCGTTGGTGTACGCGGCCGTGGGCAGTTGGCTGACACACCTGATCGGCCGTCGCCTGATTGGCCTGAACAACAACCAGCAACGTTTCGAAGCCGACCTGCGTTTCTCCATGGTACGGGTGCGCGAGAACGCCGAAAGTATTGCGTTGTATAACGGCGAGCCCAACGAGAACCGGCGCTTGAGCGGACGCTTCGGGCTGGTCTGGCAGAATTTCTGGGACATCATGCGGGTCTCCAAGCGTCTGACGTTCTTCACCTCCGGCTACGGTCAGATCGCGATCATCTTCCCGTTCATCGTCGCCGCGCCACGCTACTTCGCCGGCAAGATCCAGCTCGGCGAGCTCATGCAGATCAACTCGGCGTTCGGCAATGTGCAGGAAAACTTCAGTTGGTTCATCAGTGCCTACTCCGACCTGGCCGCATGGCGCGCCACCTGCGATCGTCTGCTGAGTTTCCGCCAGGCCATGAGCGACAACGAGGACCGCGTGCCGGCCATCGACGTACAGAACCAGGGCAGTGTGTTGAAAGTGCATAACCTGGGGCTGGACCTGGCGGACGGTCGTCACCTGCTCAGCAACGCCGACATGACGGTGGAGCCGGGGGAGCGGGTGATGCTCAGCGGGCGCTCGGGCAGCGGCAAGTCCACGCTGTTTCGGGCGATGGGGCATTTGTGGCCGGCCGGGCATGGCAATATTCTGCTGCCGTCGGCGCGGTATCTCTTCCTGCCGCAAAAACCCTACCTCCCTATTGGCAGCCTGCGCGAGGTATTGAGTTATCCACAGGCCGGCGACGTCTACCCCAACGAACGTTATGCACAGGTGCTGGAAACCTGCCGGCTGCCGCACCTGATTGCGCGCCTGGATGAAAGCAATCACTGGCAGCGCATGCTTTCGCCCGGTGAGCAACAGCGCCTGGCCTTTGCCCGCGCGTTGCTTTATGCACCGCAGTGGTTGTACATGGACGAAGCCACGTCGGCGATGGACGAAGAGGACGAGGCGACGCTGTACCAGGCGCTGATCGACCAGTTGCCAGGCCTGAGTATTGTCAGCGTCGGTCACCGAAGCAGTTTGAAACGATTCCATCCGCGACATGTGCGTATCGAAAATGGCCAGCTGGTGGAGCGCACCGTAACCGCCTGACCACCATGAAACCTGTGGGAGCGGGCTTGCTCGCGAATGCGGTATGGCATGGATGCTGATGCGTCTGGCACACCGCTTTCGCGAGCAAGCCCGCTCCCACACTGGATGTGTGGTGAGGCGCAATGCTTATGTCCACAATCGATCCAATGTGGGAGCGAGCCTGCTCGCGATGAAGGCGACTCGGTGTCAGCAACCCGACTCGCCACTGCACCCACGGTGATCGTACAACGACGTTGCGCTATGATGATGCGCATTCAGCCGCTTGCCGAGACACAAACCCATGGAAAACCCGATCAACGTACCCCGCCTTCCCCGCAAGCGCCGCAGCCTGGCGCAGGAGCTGGTGACGGTGCTGACCGAGCAGATTCGCGACGGCCTGCTCAAGCGCGGCGATAAATTGCCCACCGAGTCGGCGATCATGGAAGCCCACGGCGTCAGCCGCACCGTGGTGCGCGAGGCGATTTCCCGTTTGCAGGCGGCCGGCCAGGTGGAAACCCGCCACGGCATCGGCACTTTCGTGCTGGACACGCCGAGCCCCAGCGGCTTTCGCATTGACCCGGCCACGGTGGTCACCTTGCGTGATGTGCTGGCGGTTTTGGAATTGCGCATCAGCCTGGAGGTGGAATCCGCCGGCCTGGCCGCGCAGCGCCGTAGCGACGAGCAACTGGCGACCATGCGCGCCGCCCTCGATGCCTTGAAGGAAAGCGCGGCCCACGCCAGCGACGCGGTGGCCTCGGACTTCGCTTTCCACCTGGAAATCGCCTTGTCCACCGGCAACCGTTACTTCACCGACATCATGACTCACCTGGGCACCAGCATCATCCCGCGCACCCGTCTGAACTCGGCGCGCCTGGCCCATGACGACCAACAGCACTACATGGATCGACTGAGCCGCGAGCACGAGGAAATCTACGAAGCCATCGCCCGCCAGGACTCCGACGCCGCCCGCGCCGCCATGCGCCTGCACCTGACCAACAGCCGCGAACGACTGCGCCAGGCCCATGAAGAGGCGCAGGCGCAGGGCTAGACGGCTTGATCTCATGGATCTGACTGCGCCCCCATTCTGCAAGCAACCCAGATAACCCCGTGGCGAGGGAGCTTGCTCCCGCTTGGGGGCCAAGCCGGCCCAAACAAG
>NZ_JALJDX010000165.1 GCF_022952855.1 Pseudomonas sp. RGM2987
GTGTGTCAGTCAGCGGTTCAATGGCTGATACACCGCATTCGCGAGCAAGCCCGCTCCCACAAGGTTCTTTGCTGGTTGCTCTAGATCAGGCGAGGTAGCCGTCCGCCCGCAGCAGGGTTTCCAGGCAGTGTTCGGTGATGTGGTAGAACGCCTTCAGCTCGTCGATTCGGGTCAGCAACTCAGTGGGGTCGGTCGGCTCGGCGCGTTTGACCGCCAGGATCATCTTGTTCTTATTGGTGTGTTCCAAAGAGATGAATTCGAACACCTTGGTCTCGTAGCCGCAGGCTTCCAGGAACAGCGCCCGCAGGCTGTCGGTGACCATTTCCGCCTGCTGGCCCAGGTGCAGGCCGTATTGCAACATCGGCTTGAGCAGGCTCGGGCTCTGGATTTGCAGGCGGATCTGCTTGTGGCAGCACGGCGAGCACATGATGATCGAGGCGCCCGAGCGGATGCCCATGTGGATCGCGTAGTCAGTGGCGATATCGCAGGCGTGCAAGGCAATCATCACGTCCACCGCGCTCGGCGCCACGCTGCGTACGTCACCGTGCTGGAAACTCAGGCCCGGGTGCTCGAGTCGGGCGGCGGCTTCGTTGCACAATTTGACCATGTCTTCACGCAGCTCTACCCCGGTCACCAGGCCTTCGGCCTGCAAGGTGTTGCGCAGGTAATCGTGGATCGCGAACGTCAGGTAGCCCTTGCCCGAACCGAAATCCGAGACCCGCACCGGCTTGTCCAGGGCCAGCGGTGAAGACGTCAGTGCGTGGCTGAACACTTCGATGAATTTGTTGATCTGCTTCCACTTGCGCGACATCGCCGGGATCAGCTCGTGCTTGTGGTTGGTCACGCCCAGATCGGCCAGGAACGGCCGGCTCAGGTCGAGGAAGCGGTTCTTCTCACGGTTGTGTTCGGCGGACGGCACTTCCCGCAGTTGCTGGGGCTTGCTCTTGAACAGCGAGCTCTTGCCCTTTTTTCCGTACTCCAGCTGCGCCTCGTCGGTGACCGCCAGCAGATGAGCGTTCTTGAACGACGCCGGCAACAGCGCGGCGATGGTGTCCACGCCTTCGGCCAGGGGGAAATTCTTGGTGATGTCACGGGTCTTGTAGCGATAGACAAAGGACAGGCACGGCTGGTCCTTGACCGTCAGCTGCTTGATGATCAGCCGTTGCAGGTCCGCCTCTTCACCCACGTACTTGGCCAGCACCAGTTTGATGAAAGCGTTTTGCGCCAGGCTGGTCTGCAGCAGCTCGATGAACTGGGCGTGATGATCCGGCGCGGGACGGGCGGGAGTAGCGGTGGCGGACATGAAAAAGCGGCCTCGGGGCGGGCGAATCGGGAATGGCGGGTATTTTAGGGGGGATGGGGTGTGAGGGCACGGGAAAATTCCCGAACGGTTTGAAATCCGAGCAGTGCCAAGCCATCCAACTGGCCCCTGTGGCGAGGGAGCTTGCTCCCGCTCGGCTGCGAAGCAGTCGTAATGGTGCTTGCCAGCTAAAACGAAGGGGACCGCTTTGCGGTCCAGCGGGAGCAAGCTCCCTCGCCACGGAAGCGCTTCTGCATTCGCGACTGGGTTTCGGCAAAAACCTTAGCCCAGCACCACCAGCCGGTTCGGCAACTCATTGCGTTCATGGGTCACCGGCACATGCTCCTTGAGCAGTTCGCCGCAGGCTTCGATGCAGCTCACGAAGCCCTGCAGCGTCTGGCCTTGGCGGACTTGTTGGGTAAAGGCCGCGACAATGGCGTCCCAATTCCTGTTGTCGAGTCGCTTGGAAATACCTTCGTCGACGAGGATTTCCACGTACCGCTCGGCCTCGCAGACAAAGATCAGTATCCCCGTGCTGCCCACCGTGTGGTGCAGGTTCTGTTCGAGAAATTGCCGGCGCGCCAGGTTGGAAGCCCGCCAATGCCGCACGGAACGAGGGACCAGGTGGGTGGTGACCCTGGGAATCCGGAACACCAGGCACAGCACGATGAAACTGATCCACTGCACGATCAGCAGGCTGTGCATGGCCAGCCAGCCCGTGAGGTAATGGACCACGCCGGGGACCACCAGCGCGAAGAGGCTGGCCCACAGCAACGGGATGTAGGCGTAGTCGTCGGCACGGGCGGCGAGTACCGTGACCAGCTCGGCGTCGGTATCGCGCTCGACCCGGGCAATGGCCTCGGCGACCTTGCGTTGTTCGTGTTCAGTCAGTAGTGCCATGGTTAGAAATGCCTGCTCATTATTATTGTCACCAGCCGCCCGACGAACCGCCGCCCCCAAAACTGCCCCCGCCGCCGCGAAAATCATCGTCACTGTCGCTGGAACTGTCATAACTGCTTGAGTCGCCGCCGGAGCTGGTACTGCTGGAGCCGCCGGAACTGACGCTACCCGACGGCAGGATACCGAGTACCTGCCCCACCATGACGGTGGTGACAACCAGCAGGATCAAAAATACAAGCAGCCACGGATGACGGTGGGCGAAATCCCCTTGATCCTCGTCATCGCCGTTGTAGACCTGTGCCGGTTCATCCAGCGGGCTGCCGCCCAGCACCACCAGCATCGCTGCCACACCGTCACTGATGCCTTTGCTGAAATCGCCGGTCTTGAAGGCCGGGGTGATCACCTGGTTGATAATCACCGAACTCTGGGCATCGGTCAGGCGATCCTCCAGGCCATAGCCCACTTCGATGCGCAGTTTACGGTCATCGCGCGCAACGATCAGCAACGCGCCGTTGTTTTTATCCTTCTGCCCGATCCCCCAGTGGCGCCCCAACAAGTAACCGAAGTCTTCGATCCTGGCGCCTTGCAGGTCAGACAGGGTGACGACCACCACCTGTTCGCCAGTGGCCTGTTCATGGGCCTTGAGCTGCACCTCCAACTGCGCCCGCACCGAGGGTTCGAGCAACTGGGCGCTGTCCACCACCCGCCCGGTCAGCGCCGGGAACTTCAATTCGGCCTGGGCCGTGACTGCAAACACCCAGAGCAACAGCACCAGGCCAAACTTCAACACACGCATTGCAACCTCATCCCTGGTAATGCCTTGGCTTGTGGAGCGTCGATCAGAATTTCACCTGCGGCGCTTTTTCCGCGTCGGGGCTGGTGGCCTCGAAGGTCTGGCGAAGCGGCAGGTCGCTGTACATCACGCTGTGCCACAGACGCCCCGGGAAAGTACGAATCTCAGTGTTGTACTGCTGGACCGCCAGGATGAAATCGCGACGGGCCACGGCGATGCGGTTCTCGGTGCCTTCGAGTTGCGATTGCAGGGCGAGGAAGTTCTGGTTGGCCTTGAGGTCCGGATAACGCTCGGACACCACCATCAGCCGGCTCAACGCACCGCTCAACTGATCCTGGGCCTGTTGGAACTGCTTGAGCTTCTCGGGGTTGTCCAGGGTATTGACGTCTACCTGGATCGACGTGGCCCTGGCCCGTGCTTCAATCACCGCAGTGAGCGTGTCCTGCTCGTGCTGGGCGTAGCCCTTGACGGTTTCCACCAGGTTGGGGATCAGGTCGGCCCGGCGCTGGTACTGGTTCTGCACCTGGCCCCAGGCGGCCTTGGCCTGCTCGTCCAGGGTCGGGATGTTGTTGATGCCGCAACCGGCCAACAGCGTGGTGAACAGCATCAGCGCCAGCACCTGAATGCCAGTGCGCTGTTTGAGTCGTAGATTCATCGGGTGAAGCTCTCCCTTGCCTTACATTGAAAACACAGCCACCTATCTCACCGGCACCTGGGGCATAATCGGCCGCCGCGCTGGATTGAATCGGATCGATGGGCTAAAAGATGCGCAGTGCGAAACCACAGTGCGAAACTATCTTCAGCCCCATGGGTTCGAAAGTGTGCTGTATTTGACCGAACAACAATAGCCGCTCCTTATATTTTGGCTGACCGGCGTGTCCTGATCACCGCCCTTTAGGCTTGCGAGAAAACTATTCATGAAGAAGCTGTGTTTGCTGGGCCTGTTTGTCAGTCTTGCCAGTCAATCCGTATTTGCCGACAACGTTCCAGCTCCCATGGAGAACAAGGACGCGTTCATCAGCAACCTGATGAAGCAGATGACCCTCGAAGAAAAGATCGGCCAGTTGCGGCTGATCAGCATCGGCCCGGAAATGCCCCGGGAGCTGATTCGCAAGGAAATCGCCGCCGGCAACATCGGCGCCACGTTCAACTCCATCACTCGCGCCGAGAACCGTCCGATGCAGGACGCGGCCATGCGCAGCCGGCTGAAGATCCCGATGTTCTTCGCCTATGACGTGATCCACGGTCACCGCACCATTTTCCCGATTCCCCTGGCCCTGGCCTCGAGCTGGGACATGGACGCCATTTACCACTCCGGCCGGATTGCCGCCCAGGAGGCCGCCGCCGACAGCCTCGACATCACCTTCGCGCCGATGGTCGATATTTCCCGCGACCCACGCTGGGGCCGCACCTCCGAAGGCTTCGGCGAGGACACCTACCTGGTGTCGCGCATTGCCGGGGTGATGGTCAAGGCGTTCCAGGGCACCGGCACCAACGCCGCCGACAGTATCATGGCCAGCGTCAAGCACTTCGCCCTGTACGGCGCGGTGGAAGGCGGCCGGGACTACAACATCGTGGACATGAGCCCGATGAAAATGTACCAGGACTACCTGCCGCCCTACCGCGCCGCCATCGACGCCGGCGCGGGCGGGGTGATGGTCGCGCTGAACTCGATCAACGGCGTACCGGCCACGGCCAATACCTGGCTGATGAACGATCTGCTGCGCAAGCAATGGGGCTTCAAGGGCCTGGCGGTCAGCGACCACGGTGCGATTTTCGAACTGATCAATCACGGCGTCGCCCGGGACGGTCGCGAAGCGGCGAAGCTGGCGATCAAGGCCGGCATCCACATGAGCATGAACGACTCGCTGTATGGCAAGGAGCTGCCGGGGTTGCTCAAGTCCGGTGAAATCGAGCAGAGCGACATCGACAACGCCGTACACGAAGTACTCGCGGCCAAGTACGACATGGGGCTGTTCAAGGATCCGTACCTGCGCATCGGCAAGGCCGAGGACGATCCGGCCGACACCTACGCCGAAAACCGCCTGCACCGCGCCGACGCCCGAGACGTGGCGCGCCGCAGCATGGTGCTGCTGGAAAACCGCAACCAGACCCTGCCGCTGAAAAAGGATGCGAAAATTGCCCTGGTCGGCCCGCTCGCCAAGGCACCGATCGACATGATGGGCAGTTGGGCCGCCGCCGGACGCCCGGCGCAGTCGGTCACGCTGTTCGACGGCATGAGCCGCGCTCTGGGCGGTGACGCGAAATTCATCTACGCCCGTGGCGCCAACATCACCGGCGACAAGAAGGTGCTCGACTACCTCAACTTCCTCAACTTCGACGCCCCGGAAGTGGTGGACGACCCGCGCCCGGCCCAGGTGCTGATCGACGAAGCCGTAAAAGCCGCCAAGGACGCCGATGTGGTGGTGGCCGCCGTGGGTGAGTCCCGCGGCATGTCCCATGAATCGTCGAGCCGCACCGAGCTGAACATTCCTGCCAACCAACGCGAACTGATCAAGGCCCTGAAAGCCACCGGCAAACCGCTGGTGCTGGTGCTGATGAACGGCCGTCCGCTGTCGCTGCTGGAAGAGCAACAGCAGGCCGATGCGATTCTGGAAACCTGGTTCAGCGGCACCGAAGGCGGCAACGCCATCGCTGACGTGCTGTTCGGCGACTACAACCCGTCGGGCAAGCTGCCGATCACCTTCCCACGCTCAGTGGGGCAGATTCCGACCTACTACAACCACCTGAGCATCGGTCGGCCCTTCACTCCAGGCAAGCCGGGCAACTACACCTCGCAGTACTTCGACGACATCACAGGCCCGCTCTATCCGTTCGGCTATGGCCTGAGCTACACCGAGTTCAGCCTGTCGGACATGGCCCTGTCGGCCACCACCTTGAACAAGACCGGCCAGCTCGATGCCAGCGTGACCGTGGAGAACACCGGCAAGCGTGACGGCGAAACCGTGGTGCAGTTGTACATCCAGGACGTGACCGGCTCGGTGATCCGCCCGGTCAAGGAGCTGAAAAACTTCCGCAAGGTCATGCTCAAGGCCGGCGAGAAGAAGGTCGTGCACTTCACCATCAGCGAAGACGACCTGAAGTTCTTCAATGCCCAGCTCAACTACGCAGCCGAGCCGGGCAAGTTCAACGTGCAGATCGGCTTGAACTCCCGGGACGTGAAACAGCAGAGTTTTGAGTTGCTCTGAGTTTTCGGACCACACCAATCCCCTGTGGGAGCGGGCTTGCTCGCGAAGAGGGCATGACATTCACCATCTATGTTGAATGTGAAACCGCTTTCGCGAGCAAGCCCGCTCCCACAAGGGTTATCGGTGAGTTTTAACCCCGTCGCCCCAGCACATTCACCACCACCCGATCCACCAACCCCCACACCCTCTGCTTGAACCGCTTCCACAGCGGCCGGCGCTGCCAGGCGTCGAGGCTGACTTGCAGGCTTTGGGCGAAATCGCGTTCGAAACTCGCCGCCACCGCACGGCTGAGCCCGGTGTCCAGGGCTTCGAGGTTGGCTTCCAGGTTGAAGCGCAGGTTCCAGTGATCGAAGTTGCACGAGCCGATGCTGACCCAGTCGTCCACCAGCACCATCTTCAGATGCAGGAAACACGGCTGGTATTCGAAGATCTTCACCCCGGCCTTGAGCAATCGCGGGTAGTAACGGTGCCCGGCGTAGCGCACGGACGGGTGATCGGTGCGCGGCCCGGTGAGCAGCAGGCGCACGTCGATGCCGCGGGCGGCGGCCTTGCGCAGGGAACGGCGCACGTTCCAGGTCGGCAGGAAATACGGGGTCGCCATCCAGATGCGTTTCTGCCCGCTGTTCAACGCCCGGGACAGCGATTGCAGAATGTCGCGGTGCTGACGGGCGTCGGCATACGCCACCCGACCGATGCCCTCGCCCACGGGTGGAACCCGCGGCAGGCGCGGCAAGCCGAAGTTGGACGCCGGCTTCCAGGCCCGGCGATGCCGGTTGGCGATCCACTGGCGGTCGAACAGCAACTGCCAGTCGAGCACCAGCGGGCCGACGATCTCCACCATCACTTCGTGCCACTCGCTACGATCATCAAGGGGATTCCAGAACTCATCGGTCACCCCGGTGCCACCGACCACCGCCAGGCGTTGGTCCACCAATAACAGCTTGCGATGATCGCGGTAGAAGTTGCGCACCCAGCGCCGCCAGCTCAAGCGGTTATAGAACCGCAGCTCAACCCCGGCTTCGGTCAGACGGTTACGCAGGCCGAGGGTAAACGCCAGGCTGCCGTAGTCGTCGAATAGACAACGCACCCGCACGCCACGCTCGGCGGCCTGGACCAGTGCCTGGACCATCGCCTCGGCGCAGGCGCCCGCCTCCACCAGGTACAGCTCCAGTTCGACCTGTTCCTGGGCGCGGGCGATTTCCACCAACATGCGCGGGAAAAACTGCGGGCCGTCGATCAACAGCTCGAAGCGATTGCCGTCGCGCCAGGGGAAAACCGGGCCGCCCACGTCAGCGCGCCGTGAAAATCAGCACCGCGTTCACCGGTACCGAAAGGCTGATGGCCGACAACCCGGCCAGGTTACGCAATTTTTCCAGGCCGGGCGCCAGGTCGAAATCCGCCGCATTGAGCACCACGGGCTCCAACGTCACCACTTGGAAGCGTCGTTCATCCAGGCGCGTCGCCAGCAGTTCGACGTTGTATTCATGCTGCTTGCCGTGCAGGTTCACGGTCAGCGGCAGGCGCAACTCCAACTGCGCGCCGTTGGCCAGGTCCTGGATCGGCGCCAGGTTGATCTGTGCGGTAACGGTGGCCTCGGCAAATTGCTTGATTTCGAACAGCTCGGCGCGCATGCGCTCGTCCCGCAGGGGGATGCCGCTGTTGACCGACTCCAGTTCCACTTCAAGACGCGCCAGTCCATCGGGCTGGACCTGACCGTGAAGCACCAGGAAGCGCTGGACCTCGGAGACATTGCCGTTCTTGCTGCTGATAAACGACAGCCGCGACGACTCGCCGTCCAGGTACCAATCAGCCCGGGCCGGCAGCACAGCGCCGGCCAGCAGCAAGGTCGCGACAGCGAGAGAAAAAGACCGCTTGAACATAAACACTCGGAAGGCAGATAAACCTGTGGCGAACCTTAACCGGGCCGAGGCCGCTTGCAAACTGTCTGTTTCGACAGTTGCCGAGGGCGACACATCCTCCTGTGGCGAGGGAGCTTGCTCCCGCTCGACCGGGCTGGCGCTCCAGTGCGCAGCACTCGTTTAGTCGAGCAAAAACCGGGGCCGCTGCGCAGCCCAGCGGGAGCAAGCTCCCTCGCCACAAAGGCAATCGCGATGTGCCGGTTTTACGGTTCCAACCTACAACCCTGCCGCTCCCCTACCCATCGCGCGCTATTGCTGCGGCCAAGCCCGCTGACGGTGATGCGTTTTGCTTCAGGGCTCTCGAAAAAATCATTGATGGGCACCGACTGCTTCACATAACCCCGGCAATACTCGGCCGGCTGCTGCATCACGTAGCGACACGAGCAATATTCCTTCGCAGTGTAGGCACTGATGATGTCGGGAAAGGCCCCCAGCGCGACTCGCTCGCGCCAGCCCCAGGCGAACAACGCCACAAGCAGCGCCAGCATCAGCGTGAAAAACACTTTGCGCTTCATGGCTGCACCGCCCCGGCGAACGCGGCCATGGCTCGCTTGAGCAGTTCGTCGTGGCGATAACTGCCGTCGCGGTCGTCGCCGTAGCGCACGATCACCAGCCGGGCGCTGGGGATGACGTACAGCGCCTGGCCCCAATGCCCCAGCGCGGCGAAGGTGTCCGCTGGCGCATCGGGCCAGGGGCGCAGCGTCGGGTCGGCGGCGCGGTTGAGCCACCAATGGCCGCCGGGCACGGCCTCGTCCTGGCCGGCCTGGAAATGCGCGAAAGGCTCGCGGTTGAAGGCGACCCACTCCTTGGGGATCAACTGCTGCTCGCCCCAGCGTCCGTCGCGCTGCATCAACAGCCCGACCCGCGCCAGGTCCCTCGCCGTGAGGTAGGCATAGGAGGAACCGACGAAGGTGCCGCTGGCGTCGGTCTCCCATGTCGCATGACGGATTCCCAGCGGTTCGAACAGCGCCGTCCACGGATAATCGGGATAGCGTGCCGGGCCGACGATATTCTTCAATGCGGCCGCCAGCAGGTTGCTGTCGCCGCTGGAGTAACGGAACACTTGGCCGGGCGGGCTGAAGCTCGGATGCTGCGCGGTGAACGCCGCCATGTCGCGACGCCCGCGTGTGTAGAGCATCGCCACCACGGAGGAATTGAGCGGCGCGTATTCGTAGTCTTCCTGCCAGTCCAGGCCCGAGGCCCAGTGGAACAGGTCGGCGAGGGTCATGCTCGGATGCTTGCTCAGTGCCGGGTAGTATTTGACGACCGGGTCTTGCAGGCCGAACCGCTTTTCACCGTAGGCCACGCCGAACAGCGTGGCCAGCAGGCTTTTACTGATGGACCAGGTCAAGTGCGGGGTATCGGCGTTGGTTGGCCCGGCGTAGCGTTCGTAGACCAACCGACCGTCCTGGATCACCAGCAGTGCGTCGGTGCGAATGCCTTGGCGGGTGACATCGTCCCGGGCCGGGAAAGCGTAGTGTTCCAAGGTTTCGATTGCTGGTCCGGTGGGGCGCGGCGCGGTCGGCCATTGTTCGCCAAGCCAGTCTTCGGCGTGGACGTTCAGAGCGAGCAACAGGAATGGGATCAGCAGCCAGCCTTTGGACATGAGTGGGGCTCGAAGGGTTGAACCTGCTGAGCCTAATCGGGGTTGATGACAGTTTGTATTCTGTGCTGCTTTTAAGGACGCCTTCGCGAGCAAGCCCGCTCCCACACTGGATCTCCATCACGCCTGAGTCACTTGTGGGAGCGGGCTTGCTCGCGAAGGCGTCAGTCAATCCAATGAAGATCCCAACGCCTTGGCCAAGCGCTTGGCCCGCGCGCCCGCCGCCATTTCCATCACCGCCTTGTCCCGGGTCCACATTTGGCGCCAGGACGCTGGCCCGGCGGCCAGGGCTTCGTTCAATTCGCCATCGAGCCCGTGGAACTGGGCAAACAATCCGCCCAGCAGTACATGCCCCGCTGTGCTGGAGGGGTTGTGACGGCTGACCTCGGCGCACCCCGCCAGCAGCGCCAGCAAGCGCAGTTGCAACGCCTGGGGCCAATCGCATTCCTGGCCCACGCCATACAACCAGGCGGTCATGGCGCTGAGCACGTAGAGGTCTTCCAGGGTGCGGAAGGGTTTGACATACGCATCCCAGCCATCGCCCGCGAGCAGTTCGCACAACGCATCATCAAGCAGTACGCGGCCATGGCTGATGTCCGGCATCAGGGCAATGGCCGGGAGTTTTTCCAGGGTCACACCGGGCTCGCCGGGATAGGCCACCGCCAGCTTGAGGCTGGCCGCTTCACCGGGTGCATCGTTGCGCGCGGCGATGAGCAGCCATTCGGCAGCGTCGCCGGCGGTGACGAAATCCTTGCGCCCGCTCAGGCGCAAGTCGTTGAGACGGGTCTGCATGTCCGCCGGGCGCAGGCTGCGTTGTTCGGTGGCGCACAACGCGCCGAGGCCCTGGGGCGCGCTCGGCCAGAGCACCCGCAGCGCCGCCTGGTACCCCACCAGGAACGCCAGCCCCGGCGTCGCCATCAAGCGTGCCCCGGCCACGGCCAATTCAAACGGCGTCAGCGGCCCCAAGCGTTGCAACAAAGTCGCATAACCCTCGGCCAGGTCCGGATGGGCGGGCAGGCGTTCGCCACGTTGGATCAGGGTTTGCCAGGGCATGGGCGGCTCCTCGAGGGCTGTCATATAAGCATCACCAAAGCTTCATGGCGATGACACCGGGGCTACATAGCCTGACTTTGCACAACATGGCTGCATAAAGAAAGTCGAGTGGCTGCAACTGCACAGCCCGCACGGAGATTCGCTATGACTCAGATCGCCCGCATCAGCGACACCGGCAATGAACGCCGCCTGCAAGCCGAACGCCTGATTGGCGCCAAGGCTCTGCAAGAAGCCCAAGCCTTGCGCTTCAACGTTTTCAGCGGCGAATTCAACGCCAAGCTCAAAGGCGCGGAAATGGGTCTGGACATGGATGACTACGATGTTCACTGCGCCCACATCGGCGTACGCGACCTGAACACTGGCCGCCTCGTGGCCACCACTCGCCTGCTCGACCACCAGGCCGCCAGCAGCTTGGGCCGGTTCTACAGCGAAGAAGAATTCAGCCTCAACGGCCTGGTCCAGCTCAAGGGCCCGATCCTGGAAATCGGCCGCACCTGCGTCGACCCGGCCTACCGCAACGGCGGTACCATCGCGGTGCTCTGGGGCGAGTTGGCCGAAGTCCTGAACGAAGGCGGCTACAGCTACCTGATGGGTTGCGCAAGCATCCCGATGCAGGACGGCGGCATCCAGGCCCAGGCAATCATGCAGCGCTTGCGCGAACGCTACCTGTGCACCGAACACCTGCAAGCGGTGCCGAAAAAACCCTTGCCGAGCCTGGACGTGCCTTCCAACGTCATCGCCGAAATGCCGCCACTGCTCAAGGCCTATATGCGCCTGGGCGCGAAAATCTGCGGCGAGCCGTGCTGGGACGAGGATTTCCAAGTGGCCGACGTATTCATCCTGCTCAAGCGCGACGAACTCTGCCCGCGCTACGCTCGCCACTTCAAGGCAGCGGTGTGATGAGTCGGCTGCGGGTGTACGCGCGGATCGCGCGGGTGCTGCTGGTGGTGACGCTGGGCCTGAGCATGGCCACAGTGTTCGGCCTGTTCGAACGCCTCGGGATTGCCAACTCCATGGTCCGGCGCCAGCGCTGGTCGCGGTTCTTCATGGCGCGGTTGAGCCATGCCCTGCCCTTTTGCGTGACCGTCCACGGCGAACTGCCGCAACGGCCGATGCTGTGGGTCAGCAATCACGTGTCCTGGACCGACATCCCGCTACTGGGCATGCTCACGCCGCTGTCGTTCCTGTCCAAGGCCGAAGTGCGCACCTGGCCGGTGGCCGGCTGGCTCGCTGCCAAGGCCGGCAGTCTATTCATCCGTCGCGGTTCGGGTGACAGCCAATTGATCCGCAAACAGATGAGCCGCCATCTGGAACAGGCCCATCCACTGCTGATGTTCCCCGAGGGCACCACCACCGACGGCCGCTCCCTGCGTACGTTCCATGGTCGCTTGTTGTCGGCGGCCATCGATGCGGACGTGGCATTGCAGCCGGTGGCAATCCGTTACCTGCGCAACGGCGAGCCGGATGCCCTGGCACCGTTCATTGGCGATGACGATCTGCTGTCGCACCTGATGCGCCTGTTTGCCAATGATCGCGGCGACGTGCACATCCACCTGCTGCAACCCATCGCCTGCCACGGCCAGGAACGGGCGGCGCTGGCATTCCAGGCGCAGCAGGCGGTGCACCAGGCGTTGTTCGGTGAGATTCCCGAGAAGCAGCAAGCTCCGATGCGCCCCGCCATCGCGGCCTGATGCAAAACCCTGTGGGAGCGGGCTTGCTCGCGAAGACGATTTTAAATTCAGCATAACTGTTGACTGACCCATCGCCTTCGCGAGCAAGCCCGCTCCCACAATGGATCTGCGGCGGGCACAGGATCCAGGGCCAACACAGAACCCACTCCACATCAGAGCTGCGGTTTTGGATGGCTCAACGCAAAATCCTGAAGCTGCGGATAAAACAGCCTGAAATCCTCGCTCAACGGCTCATACAGCCGGCTCAACTCCGCCATCGCCCCGGCCAGTTCCTCAGGTCGGGACAGACGCCTGGAAATCCCTCGCAGCACCTGCCCGAGCACCTCGAATTCTTCATAAGAGCCCAGCCAATCATTCTCCACCATGTGCGGCGCGATCTGCGCCAGGCGGCCCGGCAACTGCTGTTCGGTGCCGAGCACGTGGTATACGCGGGCGGTGAAATCCAGCAGCGGCCCCTCGCCATACAACGTCCAGTCCCGGGCCAGGCAATGGTCGAAAAACACGTCGAGCACGATCCCGGCATAGCGTCGGCGCACCGTGGAAAAGCGCGACAGGGCGATATCCACCAGAGGATGGCGGTCGGTGTACATGTCGATGCGTCGATGAAGGGCAATCGCCGCTTCGATCCGTGGGTCGTACAGCCCTTGCAGCGGTCCCTTGACGAAATCGCCGTAGAGACTGCCGAGCAGTTGTTCGCGGCCAGGGCCGCCCAGGTGCAGGTGTGCGAGATAGTTCATGGCCGCAGCTTAGCACCGTCGAGCTCATATCGTTATAACCCGATATAGCGATTTATTCGCAGGTCAGAACAAATCCATATTGGTGTATCGCGAAATAACGATTTAAGGTTCGCCCCATCGCGATACAGCGTTTTACTCACCCCAAACGAACTGCCCCCATGACCCTCGACCTCGACGAAATAATAAAAGCCCTGGCGCACCCGGTACGGCGAGACATCCTCAACTGGCTCAAAGACCCCAAGGTCCAGTTCCCCGAACAGTTGCACAACCACGAATTCGGCATTTGCGCCGGCCAGATCGACCAGCGCTGCGGCCTGTCGCAGTCCACGGTATCGGCGCATCTGGCGGTGTTGCAACGGGCGGGGCTGATCACCAGCCAGAAGGTCGGTCAATGGCATTTTTTCAAACGCAACGAGGAATTGATCCAGCAGTTCCTCCAGCAAATGAGCCAAGAGCTCTGATCCGACAAGGACCCGCCATGCCCCTCTCACTACTCATCCTGGCCCTGAGCGCCTTTGCCATCGGCACCACCGAGTTCGTCATCATGGGCCTGTTGCCCGATGTGGCGGCCGACCTCGGCGTGTCGATTCCCGGCGCCGGCTGGCTGGTGACCGGCTATGCCCTGGGCGTGGCCATCGGCGCACCGTTCATGGCCCTGGCCACCGCGCGGCTGCCACGCAAGGCCGCGCTCGTGGCGCTGATGGGGATTTTCATCGTTGGCAACCTGCTCTGCGCCATCGCCAGCGACTACAACGTGCTGATGTTTGCCCGGGTCGTCACGGCCCTGTGCCACGGGGCGTTCTTCGGCATCGGTTCGGTAGTGGCCGCCGGCCTGGTAGCGCCGAACAAGCGTGCCTCGGCCGTCGCCCTGATGTTCACCGGCCTGACCCTGGCCAACGTGCTTGGCGTACCACTGGGCACCGCGCTCGGCCAGGAAGCCGGCTGGCGTTCTACCTTCTGGGCGGTGACGGTCATTGGCGTGGTGGCATTGATCGGGCTGATCCGCTTCCTGCCGGCCAAGCGCGATGAAGAAAAACTCGACATGCGTTCGGAATTGGTGGCGCTCAAGGGCGCTGGCCTGTGGCTGTCCCTGAGCATGACCGCGTTGTTCTCCGCCTCGGTGTTCACCCTGTTCACCTACGTCGCCCCGTTGCTGGGTGAAGTGACCGGCGTATCGCCCCGTGGCGTGACCTGGACCCTGGTGCTGATCGGCCTGGGCCTGACCCTGGGCAACATCATCGGCGGCAAGCTGGCGGACAGGAGCCTGGCGAACACCCTGATCGGCGTGTTCATCACCATGGCCGTGGTCTCCACCGTACTGAGCTGGACCAGCGTGGCGTTGATCCCCACCGAAATCACCTTGTTCCTCTGGGCCACCGCCTGCTTCGCCGCCGTGCCGGCCCTGCAAGTCAATGTGGTGACCTTCGGCAAGGCTGCGCCGAACCTGGTGTCCACCCTGAACATCGGCGCTTTCAACATCGGCAACGCCTTGGGCGCCTGGGTCGGTGGCAGCGTCATCGACCGGGGCCTGGGGCTCACCACCGTGCCCCTGGCCGCCGGCGCGCTGGCGGTGCTGGCGCTGCTGGTGACCTTGATCACTTTCCGCCAGGGCGGCAGCGATGCCGACCTGGCTGCGGCAACTCGTTGAGATTTAACCCTTCCATTTTTCGAGGTTGTAACAGATGACGACTATTTTCGATCCGATCAAACTCGGTGACATCGAGCTGAAAAACCGCATCATCATGGCCCCGCTCACCCGTTGCCGCGCCGACGCGGGTCGCGTACCCAACGCGTTGATGGCCGAGTACTACGTGCAACGCGCCTCCGCCGGGCTGATCCTCAGCGAAGCGACCTCCGTCACGCCGATGGGCGTGGGTTACCCGGACACCCCCGGGATCTGGTCCAACGACCAGGTCCGCGGCTGGGCCAACGTGACCAAGGCGATCCATGGCGCTGGCGGCAAGATCTTCCTGCAACTGTGGCACGTCGGCCGGATCTCCCACCCGTCGTACCTGAACGGCGAAACCCCGGTGGCACCCAGCGCCATCCAACCCAAGGGCCACGTGAGCCTGGTGCGCCCGCTGGCCGAGTACCCGACCCCGCGAGCGCTGGAAACCGCTGAAATCGCCGACATCGTCGATGCCTACCGCGTCGGTGCCGAGAACGCCAAGGCCGCCGGCTTCGACGGTGTGGAAATCCACGGTGCCAACGGCTACCTGCTCGATCAGTTCCTGCAAAGCAGCACCAACCAGCGCACCGACCAATACGGCGGCTCCCTGGAAAACCGTGCCCGCCTGCTGCTGGAAGTGACCGACGCGGCCATCGAAGTCTGGGGCGCCGGCCGGGTTGGCGTGCACCTGGCACCCCGCGCCGACTCCCATGACATGGGCGACGAAAACCGCCTGGAAACCTTCAGCTACGTGGCCCGTGAACTGGGCAAGCGCGGCATCGCCTTCATCTGCTCCCGCGAAAAGGAAGGCGACGACAGCATCGGCCCGCAACTCAAGCAAGCCTTCGGCGGCCCGTACATTGCCAACGAACGCTTCACCAAGGACAGCGCCAATGCCTGGCTGGCCGAAGGCAAGGCCGACGCCGTGGCCTTCGGCGTGCCTTTCATTGCCAACCCGGACCTGCCGGCGCGCTTGAAGGCTGGCGCCCCACTGAACGAGCCGCATCCGGAAACGTTCTATGGAAAAGGACCGGTGGGTTACATTGATTACCCTGTGATGTAACCCAGAAAACAAGCCTTACTTAAAAGTCCCGATTCGAAAGAGCCGGGGCTTTTTTTATGCCTGCAAAATCGTAAGTTCCTGCCAACAAGTAAAACTCGAAATATCAGATAACAACACAACTTATATCCAAAGTGGATCGAAGCATCGGACAGCGCTAATAATCATTCCGGAACAACAACTCACCATGGACGGAACGATACTTATGCAATTCACCCACCCAACCATCCTTGCCCTGCTGCTGGGGTCTGCAATGGCGGCCAACAGCATGGCCAGCACCGAGGTCACCGTGGAAATCACCAACAATACACGGGGCACGTTGAAAATGAACAACCTGCTGACGGATCCGCCACAAGCCGCAGACTTCCCGCTAAGCGCTTATGACATCGCGCCGAAATCCACCCACGTGATCCATGTCGCCCACGAAAGGAACTACACCTACCCCACGGCGGGTTGGCAGCCCACATTGAAAAAGGTCAAACCCATTGAACTGGTGCTCAACTATGAGATGAATAACTTCAACTTCGAGTGTCAGATGCAAACCCGTTTCCAGGCCCCCATCGTTATCGGCGCGTTAGAACCCAGTTACAGGCCGGACTGGAAAAGCCGAACAACTTACACTGGCAACGGCACCTACACGTGCAGATCAGAAGTATCCCGCAAGCTGCTTGAGCCGCCCTTCGACTACACTGTCCGCCTCATCGTCGAATAGACCCACTGGCCGTGTAAAAAATGACGCGGTTCATCGATACCATGGCTTCGCCGGGAGCAGTGCCCGGCGGGGCATTCAGCGTGACGAAACAAAATAGCTACAAAATTTGCCCGAGACTGCCTATCAACCGCGGCATCGTTCAGTTTATAAAAGCACCCTGAACGTCTGGAATGACACAAACCGAAGTAAATTACGTACTTTGTTTCATTTGCGCAGGCTGGGGCTCAGGCGCAGCATGTCCAGCCCGGTCTCTACCCAGCGTTCGGCCTCATCCGCCAGCGCGAAGCTGTCGGGCGCCAACAGCCACTGGTAGAGAATGCCGTCGATGTAGGCGTGAATCGCAATCGCCGCCCTGTCCGGATCCAGGTCATCGGGCAGTTGGCCGCGATTCACCGCGTTGCGCAGCGACAACGCGATGCGCACGTTGCAGTCCAGGCTGACCTGGCGCCGCTGCTGGCGCAGGTCGCACATCTCATCGGTGAATTCACACTTATGGAACAGGATTTCATTAATGCGCCGGGTCTTCGGGTCCAGGGCCACCTGTTGGAACAAACGCACCAGCAATTTTCGCACACAACCCAGGGGATCAAGCTCTTGCTCACTCTCACTGGCCCGGGCCAAGTCATCGAGAGGCTCATGCAGCGTATCGAGCATTGCCTGGAGCAGGTCCGCCTTGTTGCTGAAATGCCAGTAGATGGCGCCGCGCGTCACGCCGGCCAGCGTTGCGATATCGGCCAGGGTGGTGCGGGCAACGCCCCGTTCGAAAAAGGCTTTCTCGGCCGCTTCAAGTATCTGGCTGCGAGTCTCCAGGGCTTCCTCTTTGGTACGACGGACCATGGCAGTAAACACCTCAATCAGGATGCATCAGCAGAGCTAAAGGATCAGCTATAAAAAAATGAGCCACGTTTCTGAACGCGTCCCCCGACCTATACAGGCCTGTGTCAGGCTTTTGTAAAGCCGGATGGTACGCAATTTTGCTGTTTACAAACAGCCATGTACGTAAGTATATTTCTTAGCATCCTACTAATTGAAAAATGCTGCCTTTTTAACCTTTGATTAACGCTGCTTTTTTAACCTTTCCACTTTCGAGTGCGCCCGTTGCGCGCCTGGACCCGAGGATTTCCATGCAATTCAAGCCAGCTGTTACCGCTCTGGTTACCGCCATCGCCCTGGCATCGCTGCTCAGCGGATGCAAGAAGGAAGAAGCGGCGCCTGCCGCCCCCCCACCTCAGGTCGGCTTCGTAACCCTCAAGACCCAGCCTTTTACCCTGACCTCGGAACTGCCAGGGCGCACCAGCGCGTTCCGCGTGGCCGAAGTGCGCCCGCAGGTCAACGGCATCATCCTCAAGCGCCTGTTCAAGGAAGGCGCCGACGTCAAGGCCGGCCAGCAGCTCTACCAGATCGACCCGGCCGTGTACGAAGCGACCCTGAAAAGCGCCGAGGCCAACCTGCGTTCCACCAAGTCGATTGCCGACCGCTACAAGCAACTGGTGGATGAGCAAGCCGTCAGCCGCCAGGAATACGACACCGCCGTGGCTAACCGCCTCGAGTCGGAAGCCAACCTGCAGACCGCCCAGATCAACGTGCGCTACACCAAGGTCTACGCGCCGATTTCCGGCCGTATCGGTCGCTCCTCGGTGACCGAAGGTGCGCTGGTGAGCAACGGCCAGGCCGACGCCCTGGCGACCATCCAGCAACTGGACCCGATCTACGTCGACGTGACCCAGAGCTCGGTGGAACTGCTGCAATTGCGCCGTGAGCTGGAAAGCGGTCGTCTGCAAAAGGCCGGCGACAACGCCGCCATGGTCAAGCTGACCCTGGAAGACGGCAGCCAGTATCCCCATGAAGGTAAGCTGGAGTTCTCGGAAGTGTCGGTCGACCAGACCACCGGTTCCGTGACCTTGCGTGCCGTGTTCCCGAACCCGGACCACACCCTGCTGCCGGGCATGTTCGTCCACGCCCAGTTGCAGGCCGGGGTGAACAGCGCGGCGATCCTCGCGCCGCAGCAAGGCGTGACCCGTGACCTCAAGGGCACGCCGACCGCCCTGGTAGTGGGCGCGGACGACAAGGTCGAGCTGCGCCAGCTCAAGGCCAGCCGCACCGTCGGCAGCCAGTGGCTGATCGAAGACGGCCTCAAGGCCGGCGACCGCCTGATCACCGAAGGCTTGCAATACGTACGCCCTGGAGTGCAGGTCAAGGCCGTCGAAGCCACCAACGTCGGTGCCAAGAACCCGGCCCCCGCTCAGGCAGCTGATAAAGCAGCCGGCGGCAAAGGGGAGTAAACCATGTCGAAATTCTTTATCGACCGTCCGATTTTCGCCTGGGTGATTGCCCTGGTGATCATGCTGGTCGGGGCTCTATCGATCCTCAAGTTGCCGATCAACCAGTACCCGAGCATCGCGCCGCCGGCCATTGCGATCCAGGTCACCTACCCGGGTGCGTCCGCGCAGACCGTGCAGGACACCGTGGTGCAGGTCATCGAGCAACAGCTCAACGGTATCGACAACCTGCGTTATGTCTCCTCGGAAAGTAACTCCGACGGCAGCATGACCATCACCGCGACCTTCGAGCAGGGCACCAACTCCGACACTGCGCAGGTCCAGGTCCAGAACAAGCTGAACCTGGCAACCCCGCTGCTGCCGCAAGAAGTGCAGCAGCAGGGTATCCGCGTGACCAAGTCGGTGAGGAACTTCCTGATGGTGATCGGCGTGGTGTCGCGCGACGGCACCATGACCCGGGAAGACCTTTCCAACTACATTGTGTCGAACATGCAGGACCCGATCTCCCGCACTTCCGGCGTGGGTGACTTCCAAGTCTTCGGCGCCCAGTACGCGATGCGGATCTGGCTCGACCCGGCCAAGCTGAACAACTACAGCCTGACCCCGGTCGACGTGAGGACCGCCATCGCCGCGCAGAACGTCCAGGTCTCGTCCGGCCAGCTCGGTGGCCTGCCTGCCGTGCCCGGCCAGCAACTGAACGCCACCATCATCGGCAAGACCCGCCTGCAGACCGCCGAGCAATTCAAGGCAATTCTGCTCAAGGTCAACCCGGACGGCTCGCAGGTGCGCGTCGGTGACGTCGCCGATGTCGCCCTGGGGGGTGAAAACTACGCCATCAACGCCCAGTTCAACGGCGCTCCGGCGTCGGGTCTGGCGGTGCGACTGGCCACCGGTGCCAACGCCCTCGACACGGCCAAGGCGCTGCGTCGGACCGTGGATAACCTCAAGCCGTTCTTCCCGCCTGGCATGGAAGTGGTGTTCCCGTATGACACCACGCCAGTGGTAAGCGAATCGATCAAAGGCGTGGTGGAAACCCTGGTCGAAGCGGTCGCCCTGGTGTTCCTGGTGATGTTCCTGTTCCTGCAGAACTTCCGCGCCACCATCATCACCACGATGACGGTGCCAGTGGTCTTGCTCGGTACCTTCGGGATCCTCGCGGCGTTCGGCTTCAGCATCAACACCCTGACCATGTTCGGCATGGTGCTGGCCATCGGCTTGCTGGTGGACGACGCCATCGTCGTGGTGGAAAACGTCGAGCGGGTGATGAGCGAGGAAGGCCTGTCACCCAAGGAAGCCACCAAGAAATCCATGGGCCAGATCCAGGGCGCCCTGGTGGGTATTGCCCTGGTGCTCTCGGCGGTATTGCTGCCAATGGCGTTCTTCGGCGGCTCCACCGGTGTGATCTACAAACAGTTCTCCATCACCATCGTCTCGGCCATGGCCCTGTCGGTGCTGGTTGCGCTGATCTTCACCCCGGCCTTGTGCGCCACCATGCTCAAGGCGATCCCCAAGGGTGAGCACGGCACGCCCAAGCGCGGCTTCTTCGGTTGGTTCAACCGCACCTTCGACCGTGGCGTGCGCAGCTACGAGCGCGGCGTGGGCAACATACTCCGGCACAAGGCGCCGTACCTGCTGGCCTACATCATCATCGTGGTCGGCATGGTCTGGCTGTTCACCCGCATCCCGACCGCGTTCCTCCCGGAAGAAGACCAGGGCGTACTGTTTGCCCAGGTGCAGACGCCGGCCGGCTCCAGCGCCGAGCGGACCCAGGTGGTGGTGGACAACATGCGCGAGTTCCTGCTGCGCCCGACCAAGGACGGCGGCGAAGGCGACGGCGTGGCCTCGGTGTTCACCGTGACCGGCTTCAACTTCGCCGGCCGTGGCCAGAGTTCGGGCATGGCGTTCATCATGCTCAAGCCGTGGGAAGAACGTAACGCTGACAACACGGTGTTCAAGATCTCGGCCCGGGCCCAGCAACACTTCTTCACCTTCCGCGATGCGATGGTATTTGCCTTCGCCCCGCCGGCGGTGATGGAACTGGGTAACGCCACCGGTTTCGACGTGTTCCTGCAGGATCGCGCCGGCATCGGCCACGACAAACTGATGGAAGCGCGCAACCAGTTCCTGGGCATGGCGTCCCAGAGCAAGGTACTGGCTCAGGTTCGTCCGAACGGCCTGAACGACGAGCCGCAATACCAGCTGGAAATCGATGACGAGAAAGCCAGTGCACTGGGCATTACCCTTACGGACATCAACAACACCCTGTCGATTGCCCTGGGCAGTAGCTACGTGAATGACTTCATCGACCGTGGCCGGGTGAAAAAGGTGTACGTGCAAGGCCAGCCGGGTGCGCGCATGAGCCCCGAGGACCTCAAGAAGTGGTACGTGCGCAACAGCGCCGGCACCATGGTGCCGTTCACCGCGTTCGCCAAGGGTGAGTGGATCTACGGATCGCCCAAGCTGGCCCGCTACAACGGCGTGGAAGCGATGGAAATCCTCGGCGCCCCGGCGCCGGGTTACTCCACCGGTGAAGCCATGGCGGAAGTCGAAGCCATCGCCAAGAAACTGCCGGCCGGTGTCGGTATCTCCTGGACCGGGCTGTCCTACGAGGAGCGCCTGTCGGGCTCCCAGGCGCCAGCGCTGTATGCCTTGTCATTGCTGATGGTGTTCCTGTGCCTGGCGGCGCTGTATGAAAGCTGGTCGATTCCGATCGCGGTCATGCTCGTGGTGCCCCTGGGGATCATCGGTGCCCTGCTGGCGACCAGCCTGCGCGGCCTGTCCAACGACGTGTACTTCCAGGTGGGCTTGCTGACGACCATCGGCCTGGCGGCGAAAAACGCCATCCTGATCGTCGAGTTCGCCAAGGAACTCCACGAACAGGGCCGCAGCCTGATGGACGCCGCCATCGAAGCTTGTAGGATGCGTCTGCGGCCGATCATCATGACCTCCCTGGCGTTCGTCCTCGGCGTAGTCCCGCTGGCGATCTCCACCGGCGCCGGCTCGGGCAGCCAACATGCCATCGGTACCGGGGTGATCGGCGGTATGATCACCGCTACTGTCCTGGCAATCTTCTGGGTGCCATTGTTCTTCGTGTCCGTGTCGTCCATCGGTCGCCGCAAAAATGCCGATCACGACGACACTCCTGAAACTTCCAAAGAGGCTGGCCAATGAGCAAGTCGCTACTTTCCCTGACCATCGCCGCGGTCGTGCTCAGCGGTTGCTCGCTGATCCCCGACTATCAGCGGCCCGAAGCACCGGTCGCGGCGCAGTACCCGCAAGGCCCGGCCTACGAGTCGGCGAAAGCGCCCGGCCAGGCCGCCGCCGAGCAGGGCTGGAAACAGTTTTTCCATGATCCGGCGTTGCAGCAGCTGATCCAGGTGGCCCTGGAAAACAACCGCGACCTGCGGGTCGCAGCGCTGAACATCGACGCCTACGCCGCGCAATACCGCATCCAGCGCGCCGACCTGTTTCCGGCGGTCTCGGCCACCGGTGCCGCCAGCCGCCAGCGGGTGCCGGCGCGGGCTTCGCAGACCGGTGAAGCGGCGATCAGCAGTTCCTATTCCGCCACCCTGGGCATCAGCGCCTATGAGCTGGACCTGTTCGGTCGGGTTCGCAGCTTGAGCGAGCAAGCGCTGCAAAGCTACTTCGCCACTGAAGAAGCCCGGCGCAGCACGCAGATCAGCCTGGTGGCGAACGTCGCCAATGCCTACCTGACCTGGCAGGCCGACAAGGAACTGCTCAAGCTGACCCAGGAGACCCTGGGTGCCTACGAGCAAAGCCTCAAGCTGACCTCGCGCAGCGCCGAAGTCGGCGTGGCCTCGGCCCTGGACCTGAGCCAGGCCCGCACCGCCGTGGAGAACGCACGAGTGCAACTGGCGCGCTACACCCGCCAGGTGGCCCAGGACGAGAACAGCCTGACCCTGTTGCTGGGCACCGGCCTGCCGGCCAATCTGCAATCGCAACCTTTGAGCGATGACTTGCTCAGCGAAGTGCCGGCCGGGCTGCCGTCGGACCTGCTGCAACGGCGCCCGGACATCCTCCAGGCCGAACGCAACCTGCTCGCCGCCAACGCCAACATCGGCGCCGCGCGGGCCGCGTTCTTCCCGAGCATCAGCCTGACGGCCAACGCCGGCACGCTGAGCCCGGACCTGTCCGGCCTGTTCAAGGGCGGCTCGGGCACCTGGAGCTTCGCCCCGCAGATCAACCTGCCGATCTTCAACGCCGGCAGCCTGCGGGCAAGCCTGGATTACGCCAAGGTCCAGAAAGACATCAACGTCGCGCAGTATGAGAAGTCGATTCAGACGGCGTTCCAGGAAGTCTCCGACGGCCTGGCCGCTCGCCAGACCTACAACGAACAGTTGCAGGCCCAGACCGACTTCGTCGCCGCCAACCAGGATTACTACCGCCTGGCCGAGCGTCGCTACCGCATCGGCGTCGACAGCAACCTGACCTTCCTCGACGCCCAGCGCCAACTGTTCAGCGCCCAGCAATCGCTGATCACCGACCGCCTTGCGCAGTTGACCAGTGAGGTCAACCTGTACAAGGCACTGGGGGGTGGCTGGAATGCCGAGACTGGCAAGAACGAACCGGTGAAAGAAGAAGCGCCCAAGACCCGGCTGTTCTGATCGTGCTTGAACGCTGAACAAAAAGCCCACCGGAAGGTGGGCTTTTTTGTTTTTAATCGCTTTCAAGCTCAACACACAAACCTGTGGCGAGGGAGCTTGCTCCCGCTGGGCTGCGAAGCGGCCCCAAACCCTGCCAAATGCGGAGCAACAAGACTGGCTGCGGATCCTGTGGGAGCGAGCCTGCTCGCGATGGCTGTGTGTCGGTCTGTGTGGATTTTTTGACCGGGTACATATCCGTTGCTGCGGTAACGACGGCTTAGGGTTCCGCCCTGACGGCGGGTCACTTTTGAGAAGCGCAAAAGTAACCAAAACGCTCTTACCCCACCACTGGGCACCTCGCTTACGCTCGGTGTTCCCTCACTCCGGCATTGCTCCGTGGGCCCGCCGCGATGGGCCATCCATGGCCCTGCGCGGCTATCCCGGCATCCATGCCGGGATGCCCACTACGCAATGCCTGCGTTCGGCCCTTGTGGTTAATGGGGCGCTCAAGATCAAAAGCAAAGCAAAAGCAAAAGCAAAAGCAAAAGCAAAAGCAAAAGCAAAAGCAAAAGCAAAAGCAAAAACGAGGCGGCCTGGTCTCTCGCGGCTGTACCTCAATCTAATGTGGGAGCGAGCTTGCTCGCGAAGACGTCAGCCCAGACAGCCCAAGACCCGTGGCGGGGGAGCTTGCTCCCGCTCGGCTGCGCAGCAGTCGCAAGACCTGGCCCTGCGGTTTGCCTGAAGGAACGCAGGGGCCTGCTTCGCTGGCCTGCGGGAGCTGGCTCCCTCGCCACGTTGGGTTGGTGTGGAGTTGAAAATTGGCGATCGACCACAGGGAATTCAGGGTGGATATTGGATCTGTGAGCATTCTGTGTTCGCAAGTGTTACGCCATTCGATCAGCCATTTTGCCGTTCGATAATCGCCCAAAACCCGCAATCGCCAATTGAAGCCATCCCGCCCTGCCCTTCACCATCGTTCGCACAAAACCAATAACATCAGGTTCGATGCCATGCCCCTACGTCCCGCCTCGCCCGGCTGATTCTCGATCAGCGCCCCTGTTATCCACCGTCCTGTCTGCGACCCGAGGTCGCGGCAATGACTTGCTTCGCCCACAACAATTAGAGAAACGTCCATGAAGCCCACACAGCATTTATTCCCCAGCCTCCTCGCCGTAGCCCTGACCGGAAGCGCCCTGCCCGTCCTGGCTGCGGAGTCAGGGTTTGTCGAAGATGCCAAGGCCACGCTGAACCTGCGCAATTTCTATTTCAACCGCAACTTCACCAACCCGAACAACGCCCAGGGCAAGGCCGAGGAATGGACCCAGAGTTTCATCCTCGACGCCAAGTCCGGCTTCACCCAGGGCACGGTCGGTTTCGGCGTGGATGTGCTGGGCCTGTACTCGGTCAAGCTCGATGGCGGTCGCGGTACGGCGGGCACGCAATTGCTGCCGGTGCACGATGACGGGCGTCCGGCCGATGACTTCGGGCGCCTCGGTGTGGCGCTCAAGGCCAAGGTATCGAAGACCGAATTGAAGGTCGGCGAATGGATGCCGGTGCTGCCGATCCTGCGCTCTGACGACGGTCGCTCCCTGCCGCAAACTTTCCGCGGCGGCCAGGTCACGTCCACCGAGATCAACGGCCTGAGCCTTTATGGCGGCCAGTTCCGTGGCAATAGCCCGCGCAACGACGCGAGCATGGAAGACATGTCGATGAACGGCCGTGGCGCGTTCACTTCCGATCGTTTCAATTTCGGCGGCGGCGAATATGCCTTCAATGACAAGCGCACCCAGGTCGGCGTGTGGTACGCGGAACTGTCCGACATCTACCAGCAGCAGTATTTCAACCTGACCCACAGCCAACCCATCGGCGACTGGACCCTGGGCGCCAACCTCGGCTACTTCACCGGCAAGGAAGACGGCAGCGCCCTGGCCGGCGACCTGGACAACAAAACCGCGTTCGCCATGCTCTCGGCCAAGTACGGCGGCAACACCTTCTATGTCGGTCTGCAAAAAGTCGGCGGCGACGATGCCTGGATGCGCGTCAACGGCACCAGCGGCGGGACCCTGGCCAACGACAGCTACAACTCCAGCTACGACAACGCCAAGGAAAAATCCTGGCAGTTGCGCCACGACTTCAACTTCGCCGCCGTCGGCGTCCCGGGCCTGAGCCTGATGAACCGCTACATCAGTGGCGACAACGTGCACACCGCCACCGTCGACGACGGCAAGGAATGGGGCCGTGAAACCGAACTGGCCTACACGGTGCAGAGCGGCGCGCTGAAAAGCCTCAATGTGAAATGGCGCAATTCGACGATGCGTCGGGATTTCAATAACAACGAGTTCGATGAGAACCGTTTGATCGTCAGCTATCCGATCAGTTTGTTGTAAGAGCCATCGGCGCGGGGCGCTGCTAATCCCTGTGGGAGCGGGTTTGCTCGCGAAGGCGGTGGCACATTCAGCATTATGCCAACTGACCCACCGCTTTCGCGAGCAAGCCCGCTCCCACAGGGAATTGGTGGCGGTCTTAAGCTCTGGATTCGACCCCGAGTTCATCCCACACCGACTCAGCCAGGTGGAACGTGGCATTGGCTGCCGGGATGCCGCAGTAGATCGCGCTCTGCATGATCACTTCCTTGATCTCGCTGCGGCTGACGCCGTTGTTGGCGGCGGCGCGCAGGTGGAGTTTGAGTTCTTCGTTGCGGTTCATGCCGATCAGCATGGCAATGGTGATCAGGCTGCGGGTATGGCGTGGCAGACCCGGGCGGGTCCAGATGTCGCCCCAGGCGTGGCGGGTGATCATCTCCTGGAATTCGCTGTTGAACTCGTTCAGGGCATTGAGGCTGCGGTCGACGTGGGCATCGCCCAGCACCGCGCGGCGTACCTGCATGCCTTCGTCGTAACGTTGTTTCTCGTCCACAAAAAACTCCTCAGGCGCCGAGCAGGAAATCCAGCACCCGCGCGCTGAACGCGGCGCCGGCCTGGACATTGGAAAGGTGCGCAGCACGGAACTCGGCGTACTGCGCCCCGCTGACTCGCTCCTGGATAAAGTGCCCACCCGACGGCGGCGTCACCGCATCTTCGGTGCCGGCAATCACCAGCAGCGGTACACGAATCGACGACAATTGCTCACGAAAATCCGCATCACGCACCGCCGCACAGTTGGCGGCATAGCCCTGCGGCGAGGTGGCGGCGAGCATGTCGGTGATCTTTTTCGCCTGCTCTGGATGAGCCTCGGCGAAGTCAGGGGTAAACCAACGGGCAATCGAGGCATCGCGCAACGCAACCATCGCTGCCTGACCGTCGCGCAGCACGGTTTCGATGCGCGGGTTCCATACCGACGGATCACCGATCTTGGCGGCGGTGTTGCACACCACCAGTTTGTGCAAGCGCTCGCCAGCATTGATCCCCAGCCACTGGCCGATCAACCCGCCCATGGACAATCCACAGAAATGCACCCTGTCGATATCCAGGGCGTCGAGCATCGCCAGCACGTCGCCGCCCAGTTGTTCAATGCTGTAGGGCCCTTCAGTGACCAACGACCCGCCGTGCCCACGGGTGTCGAAACGCAGCACGCGGAAATGCTCGCTGAACGCCGCAACCTGCTCGTCCCACATGTGCAGGTTGGTGCCCAACGAGTTGGAGAGCACCAGCACCGGGGCGTCTTGCGGCCCGTCGAATCGATAGTTCAGTTCGCCCTCGGCGAGTTTGACGAATCCCACAACAATCTCCTTTCAGGCGTTAAGGGCAAAATGTTCGGCCACCGCCCGGGCGACCCAGGTCTGGGCCTGGCCGAGGTAGTGGGCGGGGTTGAGCAGATGATCGAGTTCGACAGCGGACAATTGCGCGGTCACCTGGGGTTCGTCCCCCAGCACGTCGCGCAAATGCCGCTGTTCGGCGACAGCGCGCTTGCAGCATTGCTCCAGCAGATGGTGCGCCGTATCGCGCCCGACCCGCTGGGCCAGGACGATGCTCACCGCTTCGGCCAGCACCAGGCCCTGGGTCAGGTCCAGGTTGCGGGCCATGCGCGCCGCGTCCACTTCCAGCCCTTCGGCCAGCAACCGTGCCTGTTGCAAAGCGCCGGACACCAGGCAGCAAATCTCCGGCAAGGTTTCCCATTCAGCGTGCCACAGGCCCAGGCTGCGTTCGTGTTCCTGAGGCATGGCGCTGAACAGCGTCGACAGCAAACCCGGCACTCGCGTCGCGGCGCTGATCAACACTGCTGCGCCCACCGGGTTGCGCTTGTGGGGCATGGTAGACGAACCGCCCTTGCCCGGCGCCGCAGGCTCGAACGCTTCGCCGGCTTCGGTCTGCATCAGCAAACTGACGTCGCGGCCCAGTTTGCCCAGGCTGCCGGCGATCAAGCCCAGCACCGCTCCGAACTCCACCAGCCGATCACGCTGGGTGTGCCACGGTTGTTCCGGCAGGTTCAGTTGCAGTTCGGCGGCCAGCGCCTCGGCGATGGGCAAGGCTTGCTCACCCAAGGCGGCGAGCGTTCCGCAGGCGCCGCCGAATTGCAGCACCAGCAAGCGCGGCTTGAGTTCCTTCAGGCGTTGTCGGCTGCGGGTGATCGCCCCCAGCCACCCGGCGATTTTCATACCCAGGGTGACCGGCGTCGCATGCTGCAGCCAAGTGCGCCCGGCCATTGGCGTGGCGGCGTAGCGTTCCGCTTGCCTGGCCAGGGTGTCCGCCAGTTGCGCCAGTTCGCCTTCGATCAATTCCAGCGCCCGGCGCAATTGCAGCACCAACCCACTGTCCATGACATCCTGGCTGGTGGCGCCCAAATGCACGTAGCGCTCGGCCTCAGCGTCCTCGCTGGCGATACGCTTGCCCAACGCCTTGACCAGCGGGATCGCCGAATTGCCGGCGCTGGCAATCGCTTCACCCAACGCCGAAAAATCGTACAACTGGGCACGACAGGCCTTCTCGATCGACGCCACCGCACCGTTGGGAATCAACCCCACCCGTGCCTCGGCCCGGGCCAGTGCTGCTTCGACATCCAGCATCGCCTGGACCCGCCCGGCGTCACAGAACACCTCGCGCATGTCGCGGGCGGTGAAGTAGGTATCGAACAGCTGATTGCCCGGTCGTTCGCTCATAAAACAGTCCTTCGGAAAGTGAATGCTCTTGTGGCGAGGGAGCTTGCTCCCGCTGGGCTGCGTAGCAGCCTTTTTTGTGAGCGCTGCGCACTGGAGCGCCAGCCCGGTCAAGCGGGAGCAAGCTCCCTCGCCACATGAATCAAACAAGCCTTAAGTGAACAGGTGAGTCAAAGGTCGTGATGCAGATACGTCGGTTGCTTGGGCAGGCGCAGGCTGAACAGGAACGCCACCACCATCATGACCGTGACGTACCAATAGAAGGCGTTCTCCATGCCCTGGGCTTTGAGGCTCAAGGCAACGTACTCCGCCGAACCGCCAAAAATCGCATTCGCCACCGCATAGGCCAACCCTACCCCCAGCGCCCGCACTTCGGGTGGAAACATTTCAGCTTTCACCAGGCCACTGATGGAGGTGTAGAAACTGACGATCGCCAACGCGGCGGTAATCAGCACAAACGCCAGGAATGGACTGCTGACACTTTTGAGGGCCAGCAGGATCGGCACGGTGCACAACGCGCCCAGGCCGCCGAACCAGAGCATGGAATTACGCCGGCCGATCTTGTCCGCCAGCATGCCGAACAGCGGTTGCATGCACATATAAAGGAACAGCGCGCCGGTCATGATGTAACTGGCGGTCTTGGCGTGCAGCCCGGCGGTGTTTACCAGGTACTTCTGCATGTAGGTGGTGAAGGTGTAGAAAATCAGCGAGCCGCCGGCGGTATAGCCCAACACGGTAATGAACGCGGCCTTGTGGTCGCGAAACAGCGCGCCAATACTGCCGGCGTCCTTGTTCTCGCGCATTTCCTTGCTGCTGGTTTCCTTCAGGGAACGGCGCAGGAACAGCGAGATCAACGCCGCCACCGCACCGACCACGAACGGGATCCGCCAACCGTAGGCGCGCAGTTCGTCTTCGTTGAGAAACTGTTGCAGGATCACCACCAGCGACACCGCCAGCAATTGGCCGCCGATCAGCGTCACGTACTGGAACGAGGCAAAGAAACCGCGCTGGCCCTTGAGGGCGACTTCGCTCATGTAGGTGGCCGTGGTGCCATACTCGCCGCCCACCGACAGGCCTTGCAGCAAACGCGCGAGCAACAACAGCACCGGCGCCCAGACGCCAATGTCCTTGTAGGTGGGCAGGCAGGCGATGAGCAACGAGCCGAAGCACATCATCAGCACCGAAATCATCATTGAATTCTTGCGCCCGTGACGGTCCGCCACCCGGCCGAAAATCCAGCCGCCAATGGGTCGCATCAGGAACCCGGCGGCGAACACACCGGCGGTGTTGACCAGTTGCACCGTGGGGTTGTCCGACGGGAAGAACGCCGGGGCGAAATAGATCGCGCAAAACGCATAGACGTAGAAGTCGAACCATTCGACCAGGTTGCCGGATGAGGCACCGACGATGGCGAAAATACGCTTGCTGCGCTCTTCGCCGGTGTAGTGGCTGGTTGGGGTGGTCATGGGTTATTCACTCGTTGGGGACAGACAAAGTCTAGACACACTTCGTAACAGTCCCGTTCCACAGTTTTGCTGTGCCTGTACTGGCGCCATCGCGGGCAAGCCTTGCCCCCACAGGGTTCATACCCTTGCTGTGGCCCTGCGGGTTGCTGTGGCGAGGGAGCTTGCTCCCGCTGGCTTGCGCAGCAAGCCCAAAAACCGGCGACCCGGTGTATCAGGATGCCCCCGCTGCCAGGTTTGCGACTGCTACGTAGCCGAGCGGGAGCAAGCTCCCTCGTCACAGGAACATCATGACTCAGTAATCAAAGAACACCGTCTCGGCATCCGTCCCTTGCAACACTACATTCCACTGGTACACACCCGATGCATCGGGCTTGGTCACGATCGTGGCGCGACGCTCTTCGGGCACGCAGGCCAGCAACGGATCCGTCTCATTGGCCTGTTCGCCATCGAAGTAGATGCGCGTCAGCAGGTGCTTGACCAACCCGCGGGCGAACACCAGCACCACCAGGTGCGGCGCCTGGGTCGTGCCGTTCAGGCCCGGTACGCTCCCCGGTTTGATGGTGGTGAAGCGAAAGCGCCCTTCGGCGTCCACCGGCACCCGGCCGAAGCCGTCGAAATGCGGGTCCAGGGGCTTGTCCTGCTCGTCCTCGGGATGGGCGTATTTACCGGCGGCGTTGGCCTGCCAGACTTCCAGCATCGCGTCGTTGACGAACTCGCCGTTGCCGTCAATCACCTGCCCGGTGATCGCCACGCGCTGGCCAAGGGTCTGGGGAACAGTCAGGTCTTCGCGGTTCAGCCAGGTCAGGCCAATGTGGTAGTAAGGGCCCACGGTGTGGGACGTGGTAGCGGTGAGCGTCATCTTATTTCTCCATCGGCGTGGCATCGCGGCCGCGCAAGACGATGTCCCAGCGATAACCGAGGGCGTAGTGAGGGATGGTTTTTTCCAGGTCGAAGCTGGCGATCAGGCGTTCCTTGGCACTCGTGTCCGGTACGCAGTTGTAGATCGGATCGTAGGCCAGCAACGGATCGCCAGGGAAATACATCTGCGTCACCAGGCGCGTCAGGATGCTTGGCCCGAACAGTGAGAAATGGATATGCGCCGGGCGCCAGGCATTGTGGTGATTGCCCCACGGGTAGGCGCCTGGCTTGATGGTCTGGAACTGATACCAACCCTCGGCGTCGGTGACGGTGCGACCGGTGCCGGTAAAATTCGGGTCCAGGGGCGCGTCATGTTTGTCGCGGTCGTGGTGGTAACGCCCGGCGGCGTTGGCCTGCCAGATCTCCACCAGAATGCCCGGCACGGGATGGCCGTTCTCGTCCAGTACGCGCCCGTGAATGATGATCCGCTCGCCCAACGGCTCGCCGCTGTGCTGGGCGGTCAGGTCGCTGTCCTTCTCCTGCACGCGGTCCGCGCCTACGGTGGGCCCGGTGATTTCCGACAGCGAATGGGGCAAGAACACCAATGGCTTGGACGGCGAACGCAGGTTGGTGGACTGGTACGGCGGGTGCAGATACTCCGGCTGGGTGCCCGCTTGAGGGCGACGATAACCAGGCTTGTCAGTCATGAAGCGTTCCTCGGTTTCTTATAAGTTGAACGGCGCGTCAGACGCGTTCGATAGCCAATGCCAAGCCCTGGCCGACGCCGACACACATGGTCGCCAGACCTCTGCGGCCGCCGGTCTTTTCCAGATGATGCAGCGCGGTCAACACCAGCCGCGCCCCGCTCATGCCCAGCGGATGACCAAGGGCGATGGCGCCGCCGTTCGGGTTGACCTGCGGCGCGTCGTCCGCCAGCCCAAGGTCGCGCAGCACCGCCAGGCCTTGGCTGGCAAAGGCTTCGTTGAGCTCGATCACGTCGAAGTCTGCCACCGCCAGGCCCAGGCGCTCGGTGAGCTTGCGCACCGCCGGCACCGGGCCGATGCCCATCACCCGAGGTGCGACGCCGGCACTGGCCATGCCCAGGACTTTGCCGCGTGGCGTCAGGCCATGTTTCTTCACCGCGTCGGCCGAAGCCAGGATCAACGCAGCCGCGCCGTCGTTGACCCCCGACGCGTTGCCGGCGGTGACGGTTTTGTCAGGACCGTTGACCGGCTTGAGTTTGCTCAAGGTTTCCAGCGTGGTATCGGCACGGGGATGCTCGTCCTGCTCGACCACGGTTTCGCCTTTCTTGTGGGCGATCCGCACCGGGACGATTTCCTCGGCGAAGAAACCGGCGGCCTGGGCCGCCGCCGCACGCTGTTGGCTGCGCACGGCGAACGCATCCTGGTCGGCGCGTGACACTGCGTACTCATCAGCCACGTTGTCCGCGGTCTGCGGCATCGCATCCACACCGTACTGGGCTTTCATCAACGGATTGATAAAGCGCCAGCCGATGGTGGTGTCTTCCAGTTTCATGTTGCGCGAAAACGCCGCGTCGGCCTTGCCCATCACGAACGGTGCGCGGGACATCGACTCCACACCGCCGGCAATCGCCAGTTCCATTTCGCCGCTGGCAATGGCGCGGAACGCGGTGCCGATGGCGTCCATGCCCGAAGCGCAGAGGCGGTTGAGGGTCACGCCGGGAATGCTTTCCGGCAGGCCCGCCAGCAACAGGCCCATGCGCGCCACGTTGCGGTTGTCTTCGCCGGCCTGGTTGGCGCAACCGAGGAACACCTCATCCACCACGCTCCAATCCACCGACGGGTTGCGCTCCATCAGCGCCTTGATCGGCACCGCCGCCAGGTCATCGGCGCGCACGCCGGACAAGCCGCCGCCGAAGCGGCCGATGGGGGTCCGAATCGCATCACAGATATAAACGTCGCGCATCAGGCTTCTCCCGGTGCCTGGCCATGGGCCGCTGCGGTGCGAGCTTCGAGATCGCGCAAGGCGCGCAGCTCCACTTCGGTCGGCTCGGCGGTGGTTTGCATCTGGTCGGCGAAACGGATCGCCCACCCGGTGGCGGCAATGACTTGCTCGCGGGTCACGCCGGGGTGCAGTGAAGTGACCACGAATTCATGGGTGCCGGCTTCCGGTTCCATGATGCACAGGTCGGTGATGATGCCCACCGGCCCCGCGCCTGGCAGCCCGAGGCGTTTGCGCGAATCGCCGCCCTCGCCGTGACCGACCGAGGTGATGAAATCCAGCTTGTCGACAAACGAACGGGCCGACTGCTTGAGGATGATCAATACGCTCTTGGCGGAACCTGCAATCTCCGGCGCGCCACCGGCCCCCGGCAAGCGGACTTTCGGTTGATGGTAGTCGCCCACCACGGTGGTGTTGATGTTGCCGAAACGGTCGACTTGCGCCGCGCCGAGGAAACCGACGTCGATACGCCCGCCCTGCAACCAATAGCGAAAAATCTCACCGGTCGGCACAACGGTGTCGGCGGTCTCCGCCAGCTCACCGTCACCGATGGACAACGGCAGGACGCTGGGCTTGGCACCGATCGGACCGGACTCGTAGATCAGCACGACATCTGGCGACGAGGTCAGCCGTGCCAGGTTGGCGGCTTTCGACGGCAGGCCGATGCCGACGAAGCATACCGCGTTGTTTTTCAAGCGACGGGCCGCGGCGACGGTCATCATTTCGTTGGTGGAGTACGTCATTGTTTCACCTGCGCAGCGGCGGCCAACCGGGCCTGGAATTCACTGAAGTCTCGGGTGCCATGGATGTATTCGTTGATCCAGGCGGTAAAGGTCTGACGGTCGCGGGCGATGGGGTCCCACGCCTGGTAGAAACGGTTGTCGCGTTCGGTGTAGCCGTGGGCGTAGGACGGGTGCGCACCGCCCGGGACGTGACACACCGCGCTCAGGGCCCAGGTCGGCAATACACAGGCGTTCATCGGCGCGTTCAGGTCGTCGACGATTTCTTCCACGGTGACGATGCAGCGCTTGGCGGCCAGGGCGGCTTCCTTCTGCACACCGAGGATGCCCCAGAGCAACACGTTGCCCTTGCGGTCGGCTTTCTGGGCGTGGATCACGGTGATGTCCGGGCGCACCGATGGCACAGCGGCCAGGACTTCCCCGGTGAACGGGCAGGTCACGTTCTTGATCAGCGGGTTGACCTTGGGCAGGTCGGAACCGGCGTAGGCCCGCAGCACTGCGAACGGTAAGCCCGAAGCCCCGGCGACGTAGGCATTGGCCAGGTCGGCGTGGCTGTGTTCCTCGATTTCCAGCGGGTGCGGCCATTGCTTCTCCACTGCATCACGCAGACGGTGCAGCGAACCCACGCCGGGGTTGCCGCCCCAGGAAAAAATCAGCTTGCGAGCACAACCGGCGCCGATCAACTGGTCGTAGATCAGGTCAGGCGTCATCCGCACCAGCGTCAGGTCTTTCTTGCCTTGACGAATGATCTCGTGACCCGCTGCCGTGGGAATCAAGTGGGTGAAGCCCTCGAGCGCGACGGTATCGCCGTCGTTGACGAACTGCTTCACCGCGTCGTGCAGCGAAAGGATTTCAGCCATGGGCAGGCTCCCGTATTCCAGTAGACCGACGTGAAGAAAAAGGCGCGAGAGAAGCGCCGGAGTGACTGAAGATTAAGCTGCGGCAATGGGCCAAACAATCCGATAATCGACTGAGTGTTCGGTTATCGAACGGATTGTTGCTTGGCTAACGATTAGTACAGAGCATCAAAACCTTGTGGGAGCGGGCTTGCTCGCGAAGGCGGTGTGCCAGCCAACCAAGATGTCGGATGTGCCTACGCC
>NZ_JALJDX010000164.1 GCF_022952855.1 Pseudomonas sp. RGM2987
ATGACTGGCTATGTCTAGGCGCTCGCACCCGCCCAGGGCCAGCAGTGGTGTAACTTTTGAATTCCCCGCACAAAACCCATGTACACCACAGCCGCCCTGTGGGAGCGGGCTTGCTCGCGATGGCGGCGGTACATTCAACATCAATGCAAACTGACCCACCGCTTTCGCGAGCAAGCCCGCTCCCACAGGGGAGTTGTGGTGGTCACAGGACGTGCGCTCAAAGTCGGGACTTTGCACAAGCCTCAACAAACGCCCTCACCAACGGCGGCACACGACCTTCCAACGCGGCCCGTTCCGGCTGAAACAGCGTCGCGACAAAGAACGGATGATCCCGCAACTCCACGGCCCGCAGCTCGCCGGCCGAATCCCGGGCTACAGCATGCAAACGTTCACCCAACAGCGCCTTTTCAAAATCCGGATTGACCCCGAATCGGCAGTGATAACCCTCGAAAACCGTCTGGCGCCCATACGCCCCGGCAATCAACGAGCCCGCGCTGAGCTGGAGGCTGTCGATGGTTTCAATCAATGCACAGCTCAATGGCGCCACCAGAACCCGCTCAGCCTCGGGAGATGTCTCGCCGTGTGCCGCATCGTCCCAGCCCATCACGTTACGGGCGTATTCCAGCACGGCATGCTGAAAGCCGCCGCAGGTGCCGAGAAAAGGGCGACGCTGTTCGCGGGCAAAACGAATGGCTCCTAAGGCGCCGCCTTCGTCCCGATAAGGGCTACCCGGTACGCACCAGACGCCGTCGAAATCATTCAGCAACGCGTTGTCGGCTATGAGGTCAGTCGCCAGCCATTGGAACCGGATGCCATGGCCGCTATGTTTACCGGCCAGCTCCAAAGCGATGGAAATCGCCCGATGAGCCGTTATCCGCGGGTCGTGATCACCGACCAGGGCGATGTGCAAAGGACGCTGGTTTTCCATGAGAGTCTCGCCGCTTGTTGATTGCTGGTCGCCACTATAGATTGGCGTTCACGCAATCAATATGGGCGTTTATCCAAGTGCTCAATGCAGCCACGCAATACCGTCTGGATTACCCTGATCTATCACTGATCCTGGCGCTGGTCCGTGGCGGCTCGCTGGCACGGGCCTCCCAGCTGTTGAAAGTGGACGTGTCCACGGTCTTTCGTTCAATACGCCGGCTCGAGGCAGCCCTAGGCCAGCCATTGTTCGAAAAAAGCCGTTCCGGGTATTTGCCCACGAGCCTGGCCCAGGCGTTGACCGAACAAGCCGAGCGCGCCGAGCAGGCCTTGGAGGCGGCGCGTATCGGCGTGGAGCAGGGCGGCGAGGTGGTCAGCGGCACGGTGCGCCTGACGTGCACCGACTCGGTCCTGCAAGCGTTGCTGCTGCCGGCGCTGGCGCGGTTCATGCCCGCCTATCCAGCACTGACCCTTGAGCTGAGCACCTCGAACGACTTCGCCAACCTGAGCCGCCGCGATGCCGACATCGCCTTGCGCCTGACCCGCACGCCACCGGAACACTTGGTGGGGCGAAATCTCGGCGGTGTTGTTTATCGGGTGTGCGCGAATCCGCCTTACCTGTCCTCGGTTAACCCGGATGACCTGGCGTCCATGACCTGGATCGCGCCGGACGATTTCCTCCCCGATCACCCCACCGTGACCTGGCGCCGCCAGCACTTTCCCGGCGTGGTGCCGGCTTATCGCTGCAACAGCATGCTCTCGGTCACCGAACTGGTCCGAGCCGGTTTGGGCGTGGCGGCGCTGCCGGACTTTCTGATCGACGCACACCAAGGCTTGATACCCGTTGGCGAACCGCTGGCGGGGTATGACTCGGCGCTTTGGCTCCTGACCCGCCCGGACTGCCGCGCCCTGCGCTCGGTGGTGACCTTGTTCGACGAGTTGGGACGCAACCTGCAGCTGCGCTGAGGATCAGCGCTGATAGCAGGCCAGGAACATGTCGAGTGCCGATTCGATCACCTGTGCCTGTTCAGCCTCGGTCAGGCTCGGTTGGCCCATGGAGATTTGCGGCCAGAACGCGAATATCTTGATCAGCCCATGCACTTGCTGGGCGGCAAAGGCCGGGTCCATGGGTTTCAACCGACCATCAGCGTGGGCCTGACGAATCCAGACAGTCAGGCCTTCTTCGCGTTCGCCCATGCGCCCGACCATGTCCTGGGCCCGCTCGGGAGAGTGAATCGTTGCCGCAATGGCAATGCGCGCCAGATCGAGCAGATTCTCGTCCGCCAGCATGCGCAACTTGACCTGCAGTAACACCCGGAGCTGTTCCCGTAGAGGCTTTTCCGGGCAGTAGACCGTGTCCTGTTCTGCGGAAATGCTGCTCCACAAACGATTCAGAATCTCAGCAAACAGCGCTTCCTTGCTCGGGAAGTGGTTGTACACCGTGCGCTTCGACACACCGGCGGTCGCCGCGATCCTGTCCATGCTGGTGACCTCGAAACCGCTGCTGCGAAACTCGGCAATCGCGGCCTGCAAAATGGCTTCGCGTTTTCGTTCGGTGAGGCGCTGCGGTACGGTCATGGGGCATTCGTCGGTTGAGAGTAGAGAAAATTACACCCGGTAGTTTACTTGCTCCGGGGATTCATGCAATCTAGAAACTACACCGCCTGGTGTAGTTTTACGGAAAATGGCTGATCGTGTACGTCGCAGCCATCCAGCGTCCCACAACGACGAAGCGCAATTACGACGACGTCCTTGGAGTTACCGCACCATGAGCCTTCCTTCTTCCCCGACTGACAACGCGGCTGCCAACCCTGCCTCCCAACACGAACACGGGAAGTATCGCAATCACGCCCATACCCCGCGAGAAGGGTTCGGCCAGATGATGCGCATCATCTGGAACATGCTCCTCCACAAACCGAGCACCACCCGTCCTGCGGGCGCCATCACGGTCCAGCCGCTGACACGCGCCCAATTGCTGGCCGCACCGAACCACAGCGTTTTCCGTCTCGGCCATTCCACCGTGCTGCTCAAGTTGCGCGACAAATTCTGGCTCACCGATCCGGTTTTCTCCGACCGCGCCTCTCCCGTGCAATGGGCTGGCCCCAAGCGCTTCCATCAGCCGCCCATCAGCCTGGAAGACCTGCCGCCCATCGAGGCGGTGATCCTTTCCCACGATCATTACGACCATCTCGACTACCAGGCCATCCTCAAGCTCGCCGGCAAGACCCGGCACTTCCTGACGCCCCTGGGCGTGGGTGACACCCTGGTCAAATGGGGCGTCGAGGCCAGCAAGGTACGTCAGCTGGATTGGTGGCAAGGTACCGAGGTGGACGGCATCGAGTTCATCGCCACGCCTTCGCAGCATTTTTCCGGTCGCGGCCTGCTCGATGGCAACAGCACGCTCTGGGCGTCCTGGGTGATGATCGACGGTGATACGCGGATTTTCTTCAGCGGCGACACCGGTTACTTCGACGGTTTCAAACGCATCGGCGAACGCTACGGGCCCTTTGACCTGACGCTGATGGAAACCGGCGCCTATAACGTCGATTGGCCCCACGTGCATATGCAGCCGGAGCAAACCCTCCAGGCGCATATCGACCTCAAGGGCCGTTGGCTGCTACCGATCCACAACGGCACCTTCGACCTGGCCATGCACGCCTGGTATGAACCCTTCGACCGCATCCTGGCCCTGGCCTGGGAACGCAATGTGTCCATCACCACGCCACAAATGGGCGAAGCCTTCACCCTGGCCCAGCCGCAACGTGGCCGGGCCTGGTGGCTGGACGTGGAGGCCGCGGCCTATCAGAACCAGACCGGCGCGGCGTGACACCTGCTGCAACGCCGACTATTCGATCATCGCGTAGTCGGCCCGTCCCATCGGGTCCGGTGTGGCGCCCTTGATGTTCATGCCACGCCCCGGGGCGAAGCCAGGAAAGAACACGAGACCTTCGGCCTCAAAGCGAAAGGCCAGCGCCAACCGTGTCACGTCGCGCAGTTCGCCCCCGGCTTCAAAGCGTCGGATGGCCTGGACCGAGACGCCGGAGAGCCGGGACAATTCCTCGACACTCCAACCCAGCATGGCGCGGGCCTGCGCACTGTGGGCAGGGGTGAATTGATAGACAGCGATGCGTTCCAGCGTGGTCTTGATTGCAAGAGAGGCCATGGGATTCTCCAAAGCAGTGGATTCAAAAATACTGTGTTTTTGTACAGTTGTTTTGAAGCCGGATCAATCTCATTTTTTGATCAATGACCGGCGGTCTTCTTCAGCCAGGCGCTCGGGGCATGACCCAACACCCGACGGAGTCCAGCGCAAGCTCCACGGCTTCCATCAGCAGCTGGCGCATCAGGGCGACACGCTGATGACCTGGCAACGGGCGTCCGTGACCGTTACGGCGGCCGGTTCGATATACAAGCTTCGCGTGCTGACGCCCAGCATCAGCACTTCATGGGGAACCCCGGGCGGGATCCACACCGCTCGTTGAGGCGGCACTACCCAATTGCCGTCCTCCGTTCTGACCTGCATGACTCCGGTGGCCGGGACGCTGACTTACATGGCCAGGCGGGGTTTACCGAGTTTGATTTGGGACAGTGGTTTGTGGGTATGTGGATTTGCAGGCGTTTGCAGTTTTGACACTAGGCTCGTTAGTGGGGATTCGATTAGCTACGCCATGGATCGGGCGGATACCGGATCGATTTCACGCCGGGTTTATATCGGATTGTTGATCGTCGTGATGTTGGGCATATCGGCGCAGGAAGTTGCTGCGTGGCATTGCTCAAGATTTAGTGAGAGAGGTGGCATATCGATTCTCGGAGGCTGATTCGTCATACTTCGCGCCACTCATTTCGTGAGCTGACGCTCGCTTTTCCAGGAAAATTCCATGTTCAAAGGACTGTTGCTCCTCGCATCCAGCGCCACGTGCCTGCTCGCGCTCTGTTCGACAGCCAGTGCCGAAGGTGGTAGTGGCGTCTTTACCGGCACCTTGGGCACGATGCCGATTGTGATGGGGCTCAACGCGGGTCAAGAGGACGAAGTCATCGGTCGTTATTTCTATGAGAAATACCATCGTGATTTGGGGTTGAGCGGCTCGCAGCAAGGAAAGACCCTGACGCTGGTGGAGGGCGGTACCCGTTACGACGACGGCCAATCGCTGCCAACCCTGACGCTGCAAAAAACGGCCAACGGCTGGCAGGGTGAATGGAAAAGTCTCAAGGGCAAGGTTCTGCCCGTGCAGTTGACCGAGGCCAGGCTCCCGGCACCTGGGGCTGATCTTTCCCCCGTTATCGCCGAGCTGCAAAAAAGTGATCCTTATGAGTATCTCCGCCTGCAAGGTTTGAAACTCAAACCGGGTAAGAAAGAATCTTTCATGGGTCATGACTTGCAATGGTGGACGGAGCCACAATCCGGTATTTCCATGTTCAGCGTCGAGTCCGGCTACTCGAAAGATGAACTGCAGCGGGTCAATCGGAAATTGTTGGGACGGCTCTGGACCGAAGTCATCAGCTACCACGGCTGTCTGTTGCAGGGCGGGGATAATGCCGAGTTTGACCAAGGCGTCGCGCCCAAATTCCTATCGCCCGATGTGATCAGCCTGAACATTTCCACAAGTTACTACTGCGGCGGCGTGCATCCGGATTTTGGCAATTCGCCGCTCAATCTCGACGCTCACACCGGCCACAGTTTGTCGCTGGAGGATGTGCTCTGGGTTGGCCCAGGTAAGCCACCGCTGCACGCCAGCCACGACGATGGAAGTGATGCCCCGTTGACCGATGAAGAGAGCAAGGCGCGATACACTTACCAACGCGAGGTGTTTGTGCCATGGCTGGTCAAGCAACTCACCGCGCTGTACCCCGACGAGATGCTGAAACCAACGGATGAAGATAGCTGCGACTACACCGATGAAGGCGTCTGGGGATATTCCAATTGGTACTTCACCGAAAAGGGTTTGTACCTGGGACCGTTCTTCGACCGCGCGCAACGCGAGTGTGATGACCCAGGCTGGTCGGTGCTGCCATACGCAGTCGTAAAACAACACCCCGGTGCGATAAAACTTCAATTGCCCGGGACTGGTGACTAGCCCTCAGCCAAGCCGGGTGCCTCCCGAATAATGAAGTGATCCAGGTTCTCGATATTGGCACTGAACACCCCGAACGTTTCCTCGGGGTTCTTCTTGCTCGGCACCTGTTTCAACTCCGGCGTCACGCCATAAAAGAAGCAATACAACGGCGCGTCACTGTCGGCGGCGTGCTTGATCTCTTCCAGAAACGCCTTGCGCTTGCGGTAGTTGTCGATCAGCTTCTTGCTCAGGTAAACGTTGACCGAGTAAGGCTTCTTCTTCGCCTCGCCAGGTAGCTTGGCCCAGACCTTTTGCTCGAAATCGACGCGAAAACTGGCGCTGTGATAATCCTCGATCTTTTTGATCTTGCCCCAGTAGATCAGCCCTTTGTTATCCAGCAGAAACTCGATCTTCTTGAAAAACGAACTGTAGGGCGCCGTGTGCTCGCCAATCTTCAGCGGCATGCGCTTGAGCAGATCCTTGTCGGCGAAGTTCGAGACGAAACACTCCACCGGGTGAGCGAAGACACTGGTCTTGTCCGGTGCTGAACCGCGGCTCGGTTGCTCGACATGACTCGCAGGTGAAGGCGCTCGTTCGTCACCCATGACATCCACCACCACCGCAGGGTTGGATGGCTTGCGCACATACTCACGGCGAGTCAGCAGCAACTCCGACGGGAAATGCTCCTCCCGACCGTCATCCGTTTCCGAACCTTCCGCCTCCAGCCCCGACGCCGGTGCTTTCAGGCTGACGTAAGGACAGCCTTCGATGTGCCGCGTACTGGGAATGTTCTTGAAATGCGGCGTTCGCACGTAGCGCACATTCTTGGCATTGAACGTTCCCAGCACATTCCCCAGATCAAACGCCGCCCGACAGGCATCGTTGGGGCACTGGAAATGGTCCTTCGCGGAATCGAACGCGACCGTCTCGTCAAAATTCAAATCGCGCACGTCATAGATCGACAGCTTTTCGTCGAGGCTGAGGCAGTGGGCGAGGTCGAATTTCATGATGGGGCTCGGGTCCTGAGTGGGGTGGGTATTAATAGCGGGTTGTGGGGGGGAGTTGCACGGGGTGTTTTCAGCCATGCGCAAATTTTCCACAATCCTTGATCACCGCTGTGCAGAAGACACGATGTTGACAGGCGGTCAGTTCGACCTCTTGTTCAGCGGCTTTTTTGGACTTAGGCTAGCTTAGCTAATTAGGTAGGAGGTGTCCTATGAGTGAACTGGTGCAAGTAAACATGCACGAAGCCAAGTCCCAGCTTTCCCAACTGGCTGAGCGCGCATGGCATGGCGACAGAGTGGTGATCGCCAAGGCCGGCAAACCCTATTTGGATCTGCTGCCCCATGTCGATACACCTCGTGTCCGCAAGCCTGGGCGATTGAAGGGAAAGATCCGTATGTCTGCGGATTTTGACAAAACTCCTGAGGACATAATTGAAGGATTTGAGGGCAGCTTATGAGGCGCTTGTTGTTGGACACTCATGCGTTGCTTTGGTGGCTGTCCGATGATCCCGCACTGGGCCCCGATACTCGACTGATGATCGGGGAGCCGCGTAATCAGGTCTTGGTGAGCGCTGCTTCCATCTGGGAAATATCGATCAAGCAGGCTAAAGGGATGCTAGAGGCTCCTGAGGATCTGGAAGCGTTGGTGGAGGACGAGGGTTTTACCAAGCTGCCGATTTCGCTGTTCCACGGGCAGCAGGCGGGCAAGTTGCCAGAGATCCATCGTGATCCGTTTGATCGGATGTTGATCGCCCAAGCTCAGGCGGAAGGGCTTGAGTTAGTCACGGCAGACGGGATTATTCCTCGGTACGGGGTGCGGGTGGTTTCAGCGCGGTTATGAAGGAGCACTACTTAACCCAACCCCGCCTCCGAGCTTGTGGCAAGTGAGAAGCAGCGGATCCGGGCCTCAATGCTGGTACTGACGGCCTCGGTGCCTCTAGTTATTTCGAATAGAAATAGGTGGAGATCGATTTTCCATTTTTGGGTATGTCATCAACATGGATTGGGATGATCTGAAGGTTTTTATCTTCGTCGCTAAATCGAACAACGTGACCGAGGCGGGAGTCTCGCTCAAGGTTTCGGCCTCGACGGTGTCGCGCAAGATCGCGGCGCTTGAGGAATCGCTCGGTACGGTATTGTTTTCGAAGAAGACTAACGGTTACTTCCTGACTGAAGCGGGAAGAGCGCTGCTGCCATTGGCACTGGAAACGGAGGAGCGTTTCAAACTGATCGAGCGACATATGTCGCAACCGGGTGATCGAATGGCGGGACAGGTGCGCATTGATTGTCCGGAACTCATGGGCACGCACTTGATCATTCCGCAACTCGCGGTATTTCATGATCAGCACCCCGAGATCAGCTTTGACTTCATTAACTCGGCGGTGTCGTCGAAACTCACGCAGAGCCACAGCGACATCATTATCCGCTTGCGCAGACCGGAGAACGGTAACTTCACCATGCGCCGGGTCGGGACACTGATGCAGGGGCTTTTCTGCTCCCAGGCCTATGCCGATGCCAACGGTCTGCCGGCCGAACCCGCCGACCTCAAGCACCACAGCCTGATCGGCTGGACCGAAGAAATGTCGTATATGCCGCTCGCCCAGTGGTTGAGCGAAATGACCGGAGACCAGAAGCTGTGGATGCGCGTTTCAAACCTGAATGCGCAGCTCAAGGCAGTCGAAGCCGACCTGGGGATTGCCGCGCTACCCGCCTATGTCGCACACCAGTCCGGTCTGTGCCAGGTATTGGCCCATCGCCCTGCTCGGCGCTCGGAAATCTGGTTGCTGCGCAATCAGGCGACCCAGGGTGTGAGCCGCGTTGACCGAGTGGTGGAATATCTGACGGAGCTGTTTCACGGCAAAGCGGTCGGCATGCACTGACGGCCGTCTTACCGCGAGGTCATGGCACCAGAATCAATGAACCCTGGGTTTGGCGGTATTGCATGACGCAGTGGGCCTGGGCAGCGAAGACAATTCCATGAGTCTGGGTCATGGGAGCCTCCTTAAAGCGGGCCGATGCGCAGGAAGATCCATACAGCAACCGCTATCAGCATCAGGCCGAACGCAGCGTTCTGAAACATCAGCAATTTGGGGCGGGACTGGATCAGCTTCTGCACGGTCGACCCCATCGACACCCAGATGACATGCGAGAAGAAGTTCAGCGAAATCAGCGCCGCACTGAGGATCAACACGACAGTGCTGCTGGTCTCGCCGGAAGGCATGAACGTGGAAAACATCACCAGCAACATCACGATCCCTTGCACGTTGCCCAGTTGTACAACAATGCCGTCCCGAAACTGCAGGTGCATAGCCTTGTCGGTGGGCGCTTTGAGTGGACGACGCAGCATGCGCACACCCAGCCACAAGATGTAGAAACTGCCCACCACTTGCAGCGCCCATACCAGCGTCGGATTGTTCGTCAGCGTGTGATAAAGGCCCAAGCCGACCAGCACGGCGATCAGGAAGTAAGTAATGTCGAGCCCAACGATAAACCGCACTGAACGACGTACACCGCTTTGCGCCCCCGACGTCGCCACCATCAAGTTGCCAGGGCCTGCACTCAGGGTCAGCGGAACCATGGTCGATAGCCAAAGCAGCCAGTTGATGCTGAAAATTTCTTGCATGTTGTCTTCCTTAATCACAACGCGGACTTCACTCTCGCAAGTCTAATTCGCAGTTGCTTCTAAGGTTATAGCGAAGAGCGCAAGGCGGTTTCCCATAAATGGGGGAAGCGTGGTGAGGAGGAGGGTGGTACCCGTGACCTTGAGTGAACCGACGTTTCGAGAAGGCCAAGCTGCTCGGGCGCGGGGCATCTGATGGTCTGAGCCGCATCAGGCTTAGCTCAATCGGCATCATGATGCCGATTCACCGCTAGGTTCTGCCAGTAATCGGAATTATATTGCTGGCGTAGGGGCTTTGAGTGAGACTAACCGGCATCAAAGTTCCGGTTGCGGTGAAAATGTCAGAACATCTCACTATCCAGACTTACGTTGAAGGCCGTTGGCACGAGGCCGCGGTTTTCACTATGTCGAACGTCCAGAAGGTTGATGAGGCGCGATGCAGCGTATCTTACGACCAACATTACCTAGTCAACTTCATCCATAAGCTGGAGACCCCTTTCGAACACGCCATCAGCGTAAACCTTCCGCTGAGCTGGAACCCTGTCGATAGCAAAGGTTATCCCCCTTTTGTCTACGACATCATACCGGCCGGTGCTGCTCGTAAATCTCTGCAGAAGCGATTCGGTGGGGAAAAACCTGATGGCATGGACATGGGCTTTTTCCTCCTGAGTCGCTGCACGCCTTCACCCATTGGACACTTGCGCGTGAAGGAGTCTTTCGAGCAAATCGATCAGACTCGCAAGGAGGCTTTTGCCCGCAAAGAGGTTGTAGACCGGACCAGTGACTTTCTCGAATACGCCTATGAATCTGGCGCTGCTCTCGGCGGTGCCACGGGCGCCCAGGGCGAAGCGCCGAAGCTGATTATGGTCGAAGGCGAAGATGGCGCCCTGTATGCCGACGCCATGCTTGCCGACGAGCATGCGCGCCGTCATTGGCTGGTGAAGTTTGCTCGCAACCAGGCCACTGAACGCGACAAGAACATCCTGCGAACGGAATACCACTACTACAAAGCAATCTCTCAACTTGGTTTGAACACGATAGCCACAGATGGACTTGTGCTTGAGGAAGCCGACAAGCCGAGCCTGTGGATGCCGCGCTTTGATCGGCGAGTCGCTGACGGCGCGGTAGAAAGAATTCCGGTCGAGTCGATTTATTCGGTGTGCGGGAACACCGAACCGGGTTCGAGGATGAGCCATGAGGACGTGCTCCGCCGCCTGGAAAGCCTGTGGCGCATGAACGGGCAGGACGCAGAGCTTGAGGACCTGGTGTTCGAGTACCTGCGCCGTGACCTGCTCAACCGCATCCTTGGGAACTCGGACAATCATGGCCGCAACATGGCCATTTTCAGGTATCAGAACAAGTTCGAGCTGGCGCCGATCTACGACCTCGCGCCAATGGTGCTCGACCCGGAAGGCGTTACGCGAGCCACTAAGTGGGAGTCCGAGCACATGGGGAGTCCAGACTGGAAAACGATCTGCGGATGTTTCCAGGACTTGGTAAGCCCTGAAGTGCTCTTCGAGCGTCTTCGTGGAGCGGCTGAGACGTTTCGGGCTTTACCGGATCTGCTGGTCGATCTTCCAGAGGAAGTGAGGCGTGCTCAGTCTATTCCGATGAACAATCTGGACAAGCGCCTGGTTGAGTGGGGGCTTCGATGAACGATAACTCCCCCGAACGGCGCAAGGAAATCATTGAAGACATCGCGATGCAGCACGCTACAGGGAAGGAAACCCTCGGAACCGCTGTTCGCCGGTTAAGGCTTGAGGTAACCGGTCTGGACCAGGACACCTTTGCGCTGATGTGCAAGATGTCGACTAAAGCCCTGTACCAGATCGAGAAGGACAAGGGTAATCCGACCCTCAGCACCATCGAATCCATTTTGCGGAAGTTCGGTCTTCGCCTGGGAATGACCATGGCGCCCCAACCCATTTATGCGCCGCCGCCTGACCAGCACAAGCCTGCCTCGAACGCGCCGACTCGTGGCGTTAGGCCTCGGCGCAAGCAAGCTGATTAGCGCAGTAGAACAGACTACTCTGCGAGTCAGCGCAAAGGCCAAGGATAGCGACAAGGGTTGGGCGACGAATGATGGCACGTCCCAACCTGATCAATTCGCTAATCACCGCACCCATCAAGCCCGGCACCGCCCTTGTGGCGAGGGGATTTATCCCCGCTGGGCTGCGAAGCAGCTCCAAATTCATATCACCAACCAAAAACCGTCGCCCGAACACGGACGACGGCTTCTAATTGAGTGGTCAAAACCCTCGCAAAATCCGCGACGCCTTCCGCCACCAGGGTTCATGTTGGTTAAACGGATCATCCACCAGCACCGCCGGCATATCCCGCAAGCGAATCCACGGCTCATCCTGCCAATGCAGCATGCAGAGCGACATCTTCGGCCAATCCAGCACACTCAACGTGGGACGCTCTACCCTATGCGAGAAGCGCTCATCGCGTAGCGTGGGCACCACCTGATGGGTGATCCACTCACGCAGCAACCGATACTCGGGACAGTAGTGATAAATCAGCAACGCATACACGCCTGACTCGCTCAGCATCAGACGTTCTTCGGTCAACCCTTGGATATGCACGAACATCATCCGGCGCTGGTCAGGGTCGAGCTTGCGTGTCATTCGCTCGTCGAGGTGCTTGCTCATCAAACGCCCCAGATCGGATGCGCTGAACCAAGCCTGGTTTTCAACTAGGAGAGCGTGCAGATGGATATTGTGACGAATGAATTGAGTAGGGATCAGCGGATCAGACATGACAGACCTCCAGAAGCGGCTGTGCATGAGCTGGCGAGCGGGTAGGGCTGGTTACCTTCATCGTGAAGGTCAGGTTTACAGGCATATCCTTTACCTCTGTGTGGTGTCAGCTTTCTTAAGGCTGGGTGCCGGGAGCTAAGAAACCCCACACAGAGGGCCGGATTTATTCCCCTTTCGGGTCTTGTATTCGCCCACTCCCGGCATAACAGAGATTTTTGATGCGCACGAAGAGGCCGTAGGCACAAAAAAGCCGCTACTGTCGGGTGCGGTTGGTCCGCTGTGTGAGGTGTTTCTTAGGCACCGTCTTTAGAGGTTATGGCGCAAAGGAAAGGTGGTCAAGACGGATTTCGACCTATTGAGGTTTTTTGCAAAAAAGGAGAATTGTCCTACGATTCTATTGCGTTGAAGACGCAAGAATAGGTGTAGGTTTTTTATTAATTATTGATTTAACTTTTCGAGTATTTTTGATGTTATATTTGTGAATAATTCTCGGTGCGTAATTGAGATGCTGCTACAAAACATAAATATGGCGTGCTCAATCGTGATGCCAAGTAGTTTGGCTACTTCATAGAATTCTCTATGTTTTCCTGCGCGTATCCCTGCGTCAATTATGTTAACTAGCTCATTTTTTTCAGTGCTTGAAATCATGGATAGCGTGTCGGGGTGTTCTCGGCATTTTTGCATTATCCAGAGTTCGGGCCATGTGTCTCCAGGTAAGTATTCTGTTTTTGATTTAAACCAGTTGTCAAAATTAGCGTCTGTTTTTTCTGATGTTCTAAGTGTTAGGTTTCTATTGTTGGCTTCTTTGGTGCGCTGGTCGCCATCATATATTATAAGGCTTTTACTGTTGTTGGTTCGGCGATGTAATGCGGCTAATTGAATGCAAAGCGCCGTGGCTGATCCTATGTACTCAATATTTATTCTTGCTCGAATGTTGCTGGGGATTACTGCAGAGAGTAAGGCTTGGGCGATATTGTCCTCAACAAAAACATCTACTTCTCTGGTGTGCTCCGAACTCAATTTTGAAAATGCATACTCTGCTGATACGCCCATCTTTGCAACTGTTTGGTTTCCGTTATTCTCAATGAAAAACCTGGCGTCATGAGGGAGGCACTCAAAAATCTCCTTCGAGTGAGTTGTGCAAATTATTTGGATTTTTCTGTCTAGGCATACACTTTTTAGCTCGTCAATAAATCGCTTCTGAGCCTCAATGTGGAGCCCTAATTCAATTTCGTCAATTACGAACAAGGCTCCTTCAGGGCAGCTAAATATAGTGGAAAATATTTCAAATAATGCATTTTCACCTGCGCCCATGTTAAATCCGGAAAACGAAATGCCTGAAGATTTTGCAAGAGGAAGTCGATACTTGGAGTGTGACGTTAATCTAAACTCCTCGTAGTCTTTATTAAGTATTCTTCCTACAATTTCTTTTACTGAGTTTTCCCATCCCTTCGGTGAGGTGCTGAGAAAGCGCCTCTTATAACTTCTTGATTGGCTTTTTTCACTATGTGGGACAATTCGTTCAATTCCAATGAAAATACAATTGCGTTCGACCCTGGAAGCGTAGTCGCTCCATTTTCCTCCTTTCTTTTTTCTCCTGATTTGTGTGCCGATTAAAGTCGAGTCTTTGTTTGTGCTTGTTATTCTCCAATTGTTGTGTGCGAAATTAAAAACAATGGTAATACCTTCCGGGGAGACTTCTTCAGTATGCTGAATAAAAAAATCAGCAAAAGTATAATAAGGGCGTCTACGGTTGGACGCCTTAAAACCATCTTTGGTGTTGTGGTAGGCGCAGCAGGCAATAGCGAGTATGGTTGACTTTCCGCATCCATTTTTTCCGGCAATTCCTATTAGCGGGAAGTCAATCGGCAGGTCAAGTTTAGACACGCCTCTGATATTTCCCTGGTGGACCTTTATTCGGCGGAGATGTGTATGCGTGAAATCATTAATAAACCATTTTCTTAGTTTCCTATCTTTTTCGCTTTCGCTGTACTTCACGTCTTCCATATCCCTAGTGGCTACAGAGCTAAAATTTACTACGTAATATCTACATCTTGAGCCATCTCTCGCTTGAGAATAGTGGCGTATTGCCTTTCTGTCTAGATGGTATGTTTTTTCAAAAAAAAAGGGGTGCTACGTTTCGTTAGCACCCCTGAACGCATGAGATGGATTCAATCCCAGCTCAAAGCCCCACCCGTCTGATACTCAATCACCCGCGTCTCAAAGAAATTCTTCTCTTTCTTCAAGTCCATGATTTCGCTCATCCAAGGGAACGGGTTCGTAGTGCCCGGATATTCCTCTTTCAACCCAATCTGCGACAACCGACGGTTAGCGATGAACTTGAGGTAGTCCTCCATCATCGCTGCGTTCATGCCCAGCACGCCGCGAGGCATGGTGTCGCGGGCGTATTCGATTTCCAGTTGAGTGCCTTGCAGGATCATCTGGGTCGCTTCTTCCTTCATTTCGGCGTCCCACAGGTGCGGGTTTTCGATTTTGATCTGGTTGATCACGTCGATGCCGAAGTTCAGGTGCATGGATTCGTCGCGCAGGATGTATTGGAACTGCTCGGCGACGCCGGTCATTTTGTTGCGGCGGCCCATGGAGAGGATCTGGGTGAAGCCGCAGTAGAAGAAGATGCCTTCCAGGACGCAGTAGTAGGCGATCAGGTTGCGCAGCAGCTCTTTATCGGTGTCCGGTGTGCCGGTTTCGAACTTCGGATCGGAGATCGAGCGGGTGTATTTCAGGCCCCAGGCGGCTTTTTTCGCGACCGATGGGATCTCGTGGTACATGTTGAAGATCTCGCCTTCATCCATGGCCAGCGATTCGATGCAGTACTGGTAGGCGTGGGTGTGGATCGCCTCTTCGAAGGCCTGGCGCAGGATGTACTGGCGGCACTCCGGGTTGGTGATCAGGCGGTACACGGCCAGGACCAGGTTGTTGGCAACCAGGGAGTCGGCGGTGGAGAAGAAGCCCAGGTTGCGCATGACGATGCGGCGCTCGTCGTCGGTCAGGCCTTCCGGGTTTTTCCAGAGGGCGATGTCGGCGGTCATGTTGACTTCTTGCGGCATCCAGTGGTTTGCGCAGCCGTCCAGGTACTTCTGCCAGGCCCAGTCGTATTTGAAGGGCACGAGCTGGTTGAGGTCGGCGCGGCAGTTGATCATGCGCTTTTCATCGACGGCGACACGGGCGGAGGCGCCTTCGAGTTCGGCGAGGCCTTCGGCGACGTCGAGTTTGTCGAGGGCGGCCTTGGCGCGAATGATCGCGGCCGAGTCGCTGGCCGTCACGGCGCGGGCTTCGAGCGCGGCGGCACCGCCGGCGCTGTCGAGGCGGTCCATGTTGGCTTCAGCGGCGTGGCCGGCATTGGCGCCTTTTACAGCGACTTCGCCGTCTTCTTTGTCGAATTCGTCCCAGCTCAGCATGACGTGTCGTCTCCTGCGTGAGGGCCAGAAGCCTGGGAAGGCCTGCTGGCGGCGGTGGATCTTGGAAAATCGTTTCTTGCAGCTGACGCAGGCAATAAACAGAAAAATGTACGGGGCTTGCTGAAGCGACGATGAACGCAGGGAGGCAATTGGCCCCAGCGCGGGCTTCAGGCTGGCGTGATCCCTGTAAGGGAATATTGCAGGCCCGTTTAGGGCGGCATTATAAGGACTTTTTTGCCTACGTGGTGCGGCGAAATGGCCCACGGAGGAGGCGGCCGTGGTCGGATTCGCATAGGAGCGAGGGTTTACAAGGCTTTGGCGGTTATAGAATTTTTTTGCATGAATCGGATGGCATGATTTTTTGATCAAAAAATGAGCTGATTTTGCGTTTTTACACTACATGTTGTGTTTGGGGAGGGGTTTCGACGTCATCAGACACAACCAGGCCCGATCGGAATCGGGCCCTGGAAAATACCGGTAATGATCATAATGCTGTTCACTTAAGGAAACCACTGAACCCGTGGCGAGGGAGCTTGCTCCCGCTGGGTTGCGTAGCAGCCCCATTTTTTGTGAGTGCTGCGCACTGGAGCGCCAGCCCGGTCAAGCGGGAGCAAGCTCCCTCGCCACATGTTCATCTACTTTCTTAAGTGAACGGCATTACGGTAATGATCAACCGTTGGAGCAGCCGTTGCCCATCACGCTGTAGCGCAGGATGTGGCGCTGGCCCTTGGAGTCCACGTATTCCATCGTCGCCGGCACCACTTCGCAGACGTTCGGGATCTCGCTCATGGAGATGACTTTGGCGATGTCCAGGTGGGTGGAGTAGGTGTATTCCTCGATCGCTGGTTTTTGCTGTGCGACATCGGTCGGGGCTTCGTCTGCCATGGCGGTGGCGCACAGGCTGCCGAGGACCAGAACCCATAGAGCTTTCATTTGTGTCACCTTTTCTGAGGTCGAGTGGGGTCACGCAACCTTTTTGGGGTTGCGTGTGGAGCAAGTAGTGGAAGTTTGATTAACGGCCTTCGTGGGGGCTGTGTTTCGTCAATCGGGTTTGCCGGTTGGCGGGATTGATTTTAGAGGGGCAGGGTGGATGCAAACAGACTGGGTTTTGATAAACACTTTTGGTTGATTTGGTAATAATCGCGATGGGCTGGCTGTCGGATTTGTTTTGGATGGACTGGCCTCTTCGCGAGCAAGCCCGCTCCCACAGAGGAGCTGTGTAGGGCGCAGAATATGTGTTCGCCGAAGCTCAAACTGTGGGAGCGGGCTTGCTCGCGAAGACGGTGGGGCGGGCAGTATCGATGTCGCATGATCCGACGCCATCGCGAGCAGGCTCGCTCCCACAGGGGGAAATGGGTGGCAAACGAAGACTTGCACGCTAGTACCGACAATTTGTAGGGACTTGTTACTACCATCGTCGAATGGTTCTATAGGCCCGCCCCGGGCTACAACGGGACCATACAAAAACAACTATGTCACCGAGGTAAGAAACATGAGTGCGGCTTCTCTGTATCCCGTTCGCCCCGAGGTAGCAGCCAGTACGTTGACTGACGAGGCAACCTACAAGGCGATGTATCAGCAGTCAGTCGTCAACCCGGATGGCTTCTGGCGCGAGCAGGCCAAGCGCCTGGACTGGATCAAGCCTTTCACCACGGTGAAGCAGACGTCTTTCGACGATCACCATGTCGATATCAAGTGGTTTGCCGATGGCACCTTGAACGTTTCCTACAACTGTCTCGACCGTCACCTGGCCGAGCGCGGCGATCAGGTGGCGATTATCTGGGAGGGCGATGACCCGTCCGAGAGTCGTAACATCACCTATCGCGAGCTGCACGAACAAGTCTGCAAGTTCGCCAACGCCCTGCGCGGCCAGGACGTGCACCGCGGCGACGTGGTGACGATCTATATGCCGATGATCCCTGAAGCCGTGGTCGCCATGCTGGCCTGCGCGCGGATCGGTGCGATTCATTCGGTGGTGTTCGGCGGCTTCTCGCCTGAAGCCCTGGCCGGGCGGATCATCGACTGCAAATCCAAAGTGGTGATCACGGCCGACGAAGGCATTCGTGCCGGCAAGAAGATCCCGCTCAAGGCCAACGTCGACGACGCGCTGACCAACCCGGAAACCAGCAGCATCCAGAAAGTCATCGTGTGCAAGCGCACCGCGGGCAATATCAAGTGGAACCAGCACCGCGACATCTGGTACGAAGACCTGATGAAGGTCGCCGGCACCGTGTGCGCGCCGAAGGAAATGGGCGCCGAGGAAGCGTTGTTCATCCTCTACACCTCCGGCTCCACCGGCAAGCCCAAGGGTGTGCAGCACACCACGGCCGGCTACCTGCTGTATGCGGCCCTGACCCATGAGCGTGTGTTCGACTACAAGCCGGGCGAAATCTACTGGTGCACCGCCGACGTCGGCTGGGTCACCGGCCACAGCTACATTGTCTACGGCCCGCTGGCCAATGGCGCGACCACGCTGCTGTTCGAAGGGGTGCCGAACTATCCGGACATCACTCGCGTTGCGAAGGTTGTCGACAAGCACAAGGTCAACATCCTGTACACAGCGCCGACCGCGATCCGCGCGATGATGGCCTCGGGCACTGCCGCTGTCGAAGGCGCTGATGGCAGCAGCCTGCGCCTGTTGGGGTCGGTGGGTGAGCCGATCAACCCGGAAGCGTGGGACTGGTACTACAAGAACGTCGGCAAGGAACGTTGCCCGATCGTCGACACCTGGTGGCAGACCGAAACCGGTGGCGTGTTGATCAGCCCGCTGCCCGGCGCCACGGCGCTGAAGCCGGGCTCGGCCACGCGGCCGTTCTTCGGCGTGGTGCCAGCGTTGGTGGATAACCTGGGCAACCTGATCGAAGGCGCATCCGAAGGCAACCTGGTGATCCTCGATTCGTGGCCGGGCCAGGCGCGGACGCTGTATGGCGACCATGACCGCTTCGTCGACACCTACTTCAAGACCTTCAGCGGCATGTACTTCACCGGTGACGGTGCCCGTCGCGACGAGGACGGCTACTACTGGATCACCGGTCGGGTGGATGACGTGCTCAACGTGTCCGGCCACCGCATGGGCACGGCCGAGATCGAAAGCGCCATGGTCGCCCACCCGAAGGTCGCCGAAGCGGCGGTGGTCGGTGTCCCGCACGACATCAAGGGGCAGGGTATTTATGTCTACGTCACCCTCAATGCTGGTGAAGAAACCAGCGAGGCCCTGCGCCTGGAACTGAAGAACTGGGTGCGCAAGGAGATCGGTCCGATTGCTTCGCCGGACGTTATCCAATGGGCACCGGGCCTGCCGAAGACCCGTTCCGGCAAGATCATGCGCCGCATCCTGCGCAAGATCGCCACGGCGGAATACGACGCGCTGGGCGACATCTCCACCCTGGCCGACCCGAGTGTGGTGGCGCACCTGATCGAGACGCACAAGACCATGAACGTCGCCTGACGGGTAGCGTGTAGCACCCAGAGCTCCGCCCGGCATTTGCCGGGCGGAGCTTTTTTCTGTGCCTGGTACTACCTTTGTGGCGAGGGGATTTATCCCCGCTGGGCTGCGCAGCAGCCCCAAGACACTCACTGATTCTTTCTGATAGATGCGAGTTGCCTGGATTTGGGGCCGCTTCGCGGCCCAACGGGGATAAATCCCCTCGCCACAGGTTCGGTGTTCGAATGACTGTGGTGCCTGATTTGGGGCTGCTGCGCAGCCCAGCGGGAGCAAGCTCCCTCGCCACGGGAATGGGTGCTGTAGGCAGGGTGAATAAATATCGGCGTTCCCCGTCAGACCTTTCTGAGCGTTACCGATGTTTCGGAATGTGTAACCAAAGGCACTGTAACGAGGCGATGGGAAACGCCGGCCCCCGTTCCAGGGTGTTTACAGCTCCTCGATAAAATCAGCCGACACGCTGTGCTTGCCGGATTAGAAGGGTTTGCGAATAATAGGCCCGCAATTTGCAGCATAGATCGGTTTCCCTTCTTTTGCTCTTGCATGAAATTGCAGGGCTGTCAATGTGCTCGATCCGCTTTCTCGGTGCTTCTGTAATTTGTTGTCGCATTGAAGAAATATCGGCTTCGGGCCTGTCGTTAGAATGCCGATCACTCGCTCGTCGTGGCGCACGTTGAATAAAACGATCGCTTCCTAGGACGCAGCACCCAGATTCGTTTCACCCATTCGCATATTGGGCTGTTGCTCACTCTGCCGTTTTTTGCCCTTTACCGATGGAGTCCCAAGATGAATAAACTTGTGCTGCTTGGCGCCCTGGCGCTGTCCGTGCTCTCCCTGCCGACATTCGCCGATGAGAAGCCTGTAAAGATCGGTATCGAAGCGGCTTACCCTCCGTTCGCCTCGAAGGCTCCTGATGGCAGCATCGTCGGTTTCGACTACGACATCGGCAACGCGCTGTGCGAAGAAATGAAGGTCAAGTGCGTGTGGGTCGAGCAAGAGTTCGACGGTCTGATCCCGGCGCTCAAGGTGCGCAAGATCGACGCGATCCTGTCGTCCATGTCGATCACTGAAGACCGCAAGAAGTCGGTTGATTTCACCAACAAGTACTACAACACCCCGGCCCGCCTGGTCATGAAGGCCGGCACTCAGGTCAGCGACGGCCTGGCCGAGCTCAAGGGCAAGAACATCGGCGTGCAGCGCGGTTCGATTCACGAGCGCTTCGCTCGTGAAGTCCTGGCCCCGCTGGGTGCCGAGATCAAGCCGTACGGTTCGCAGAACGAAATCTACCTGGATGTATCCGCCGGCCGCCTCGACGGCACCGTGGCAGACGCTACGCTGTTGGATGACGGTTTCCTCAAGACCGACGCCGGCAAGGGCTTCGCGTTCGTCGGCCCGGCCTTCACCGACGTCAACTACTTCGGCGACGGCGTAGGGATCGCGGTGCGCAAGGGCGACGCCCTGAAAGACAAGATCAACAGCGCGATTGCCGCGATTCGCGAGAATGGCAAGTACAAGCAGATCCAGGACAAGTACTTCGCCTTCGACATCTACGGCAAGTAACACCGTCCCGCTACTCGTGCGAAATGGCGCAAGCAACAGGCTCCCTGCGGTTTGCGCCATTTTTACATCCCACTTCCGAGGACCTGAATCATGTTGAAAGGCTACGGGGCTGTCATCCTCGATGGCGCATGGTTGACGCTTCAGCTCGCCTTGTCGTCCATGGCCCTGGCCATTGTCCTGGGGCTGATCGGGGTTGCGCTGCGTCTTTCGCCGGTGCGCTGGCTGGCGTGGCTGGGCGACCTGTATTCCACGGTCATTCGCGGCATTCCCGACCTGGTGCTGATCCTGCTGATCTTCTACGGCGGCCAGGACCTGCTCAATCGCATGGCGCCGATGCTCGGTTATGACGACTACATCGACCTGAACCCGCTGGCGGCCGGCATCGGAACCCTGGGGTTCATCTTCGGTGCGTACCTGTCGGAAACCTTTCGCGGTGCGTTCATGGCAATCCCCAAGGGCCAAGCCGAGGCGGGCATGGCCTACGGCATGAGTGGTGTCCAGGTGTTTTTCCGGGTGATGGTGCCGCAGATGATTCGCCTGGCGATTCCCGGCTTCACCAACAACTGGCTGGTGTTGACCAAGGCCACCGCGCTGATTTCGGTGGTGGGCCTGCAAGACATGATGTTCAAGGCCAAGCAGGCGGCGGATGCCACCCGCGAGCCTTTCACCTTCTTCCTGGCAGTGGCGGCGATGTACCTGGTGATCACCAGTGTCTCGTTGCTGGCATTGCGTCACCTTGAGAAGCGCTACTCGGTAGGCGTAAGGGCGGCTGATCTATGATCTTCGACTACAACGTCATCTATGAAGCCTTGCCGCTGTACTTCGGTGGCTTGCTGACCACCCTGAAGCTGCTGGCGCTGTCGCTGTTCTTTGGCCTGCTGGCGGCGTTGCCCCTGGGGTTGATGCGGGTGTCCAAGCAGCCGGCCGTCAACATGTCGGCCTGGCTCTACACCTACGTGATCCGTGGCACCCCGATGCTGGTGCAGCTGTTCCTGATCTACTACGGCTTGGCGCAGTTCCAGTTCGTGCGCGAGAGTTTCCTCTGGCCGTGGCTGTCCAGCGCGACCTTCTGTGCGTGCCTGGCGTTTGCCATCAACACCAGCGCCTACACCGCCGAGATCATCGCCGGCAGCCTGCGGGCCACGCCCAATGGCGAGATCGAAGCGGCCAGGGCCATGGGCATGTCGCGCGCCAAGCTGTATCGCCGGATCCTGTTGCCGTCGGCCCTGCGCCGGGCACTGCCGCAGTACAGCAACGAAGTGATCATGATGCTGCAGACCACCAGCCTGGCCTCCATCGTGACCCTGATCGACATCACCGGTGCCGCGCGTACGGTGAATGCGCAGTATTACCTGCCGTTCGAGGCCTACATCACGGCCGGCGTTTTCTACCTGTGCCTGACGTTCATCCTGGTGCGCCTGTTCAAGCTGGCCGAGCGCCGCTGGCTGGGTTACCTGGCCCCGCGCAAGCACTGATAACGCGTCGACCTGATCGACTGCCCAACGACTGACGTTTTGTGAGAACCGACCGCATGTACAAGCTCGAAGTCCAAGACCTGCATAAACGCTATGGCAGTCACGAAGTGCTCAAGGGCGTGTCCCTGAAAGCCGCCGCCGGCGATGTGATCAGCATCATCGGCTCCAGTGGCTCCGGCAAAAGTACCTTCCTGCGATGCATCAACCTGCTTGAGCAACCTCACGCCGGCAAGATTCTGCTCAATAACGAAGAGCTTAAGCTGGTGGCGGGCAAGGACGGTGCGCTGAAGGCCGCCGACCCCAAGCAGCTGCAACGCATGCGTTCGCGCCTGTCGATGGTGTTCCAGCATTTCAACCTGTGGTCGCACATGACTGCGCTGGAAAACATCATCGAAGCGCCGGTTCACGTACTCGGCGTGTCGAAAGTTGAAGCGCGGGAGAAAGCCGAGCATTACCTGAACAAGGTCGGCGTGGCCCATCGCAAGGACGCCTACCCGGGCCACATGTCCGGCGGCGAGCAGCAACGCGTGGCAATTGCCCGTGCGCTGGCGATGGAGCCTGAGGTGATGCTGTTCGACGAACCGACCTCGGCGCTGGACCCGGAGCTGGTGGGCGATGTGCTCAAGGTGATGCAGGCCCTGGCGCTGGAAGGCCGGACCATGGTGGTGGTGACTCACGAAATGGGTTTTGCCCGCGAGGTGTCGAACCAACTGGTGTTCCTGCACAAAGGCATCGTCGAAGAAAGCGGCAACCCGCGCGAAGTGCTGGTCAATCCGCAATCGGAGCGGCTGCAACAATTTCTTTCGGGCAGCCTCAAGTAATCGCTCCCGTTACGTACCTGATTTGGGTCATGCTGCGCACCGCGCGCCAGATGGTCTAATTTGGTTGCAGCCGCTTTTGGCTTTAACACTGTTTTTGTTTTGGATTGCCCGCCATGACCGCCCATCGAATTGGTTTCCTGATTTGGCCCAGCACGAAAGCCTTGACGCTGGCGCTGGCCGAGGAGGCCTTGCGTGTTGCCCAGCGGGTGCATCCGGACGTGGTCTACGAGCTGTCGTTCTTGCAGGCCGAAGCGCCGGCCGACGGCGCCTGGCAACTGCCGGGCGAACCCTGGGCCGGCAAGCTCGAAGGTTTCCAGAAGCTGTTCCTGCTGGCCGATGAGCCGCCTACCGCATTGGCCTCGCCCCTGGGCAGCGCCCTCAAGCAGCTGGTGCGGGCCGGGTGTGTGATTGGTGGCTTGTCCGCCGGTGTCTACCCCTTGGCCCAACTGGGTTTGCTCGACGGTTACCGGGCCGCCGTGCACTGGCGCTGGCAGGACGATTTCGCCGAGCGCTTTCCCAAGGTCATCGCGACCAGCCATCTGTTCGATTGGGATCGCGACCGCCTGACCGCGTGCGGCGGTATGTCGGTGCTCGACCTATTGCTGGCGGTGCTGGCCCGGGATCATGGCGCGGAATTGGCCGGTGCGGTGTCGGAGGAGTTGGTGGTCGAGCGCATCCGTGAAGGTGGCGAGCGCCAGCGCATCCCGTTGCAGAACCGCCTCGGCTCCAGCCATCCGAAGCTCACCCAGGCGGTGTTGCTGATGGAGGCCAACATCGAGGAACCGTTGACCACCGACGAAATCGCCCAGCATGTGTGCGTGTCCCGTCGGCAGCTGGAGCGGATCTTCAAGCAATACCTCAATCGCGTGCCGAGCCAGTACTACCTGGAACTGCGCCTGAACAAGGCCCGGCAGATGTTGATGCAGACCAGCAAATCGATCATTCAGATCGGCCTGTCCTGCGGGTTCTCCTCGGGCCCGCACTTCTCCAGCGCCTACCGCAACTTCTTCGGCGCCACGCCGCGCGAAGACCGCAACCAGCGCCGCAGCAGCAGCCCGTTCGAATTGTCGTCGGTGCCGTCCGAACGCGGTTAGGACAAATGAGGCCCCTGCGGTAAGCAACTTACCTGTGGCGAGGGAGCTTGCTCCCGCTGGGCCGCGAAGCGGACCCAAACGGTAACCTCGGTGCGTCGAATTGATTGGGGGCGCTGCGCGCCCCAGCGGGAGCAAGCTCCCTCGCCACAGATGGCTCTTCCAAAACTACAGCGGTGGCTCGCCGAGGGAAATGTAGAGGCGGGCGCCTCAAACCCTGCGCCAACGTTTAAACTGCGCCTTTGCGACGCTATTTGTCGCATTGCCGTAAACCCGCGCAAAACGTGGGTTGGCGCTATAAGAAGTTGTCGCTTGGCGGCAAGGCCGGGCTGAAAACTGTCCTTACAATCCCTACCAAGCTCGCCAGTTCCAGGCGAGTGTTCCTCTTCAGGAGACTCCGATGTCCGTTGAGCAAGCCGCGGTACAACGCGCCGATTTCGACCAGGTGATGGTGCCCAACTATGCGCCTGCTGCCTTCATTCCGGTGCGTGGCGCCGGTTCCCGCGTGTGGGACCAGTCCGGTCGCGAGTTGATCGACTTCGCCGGCGGTATTGCAGTCAACGTACTGGGCCATGCCCACCCGGCGCTGGTCGGTGCACTGACCGAACAGGCCAATAAGCTGTGGCACGTGTCCAACGTGTTCACCAATGAGCCGGCACTGCGCCTGGCCCATAAGCTGATCGACGCGACCTTCGCCGAACGAGCGTTCTTCTGCAACTCTGGCGCTGAAGCCAACGAGGCCGCCTTCAAGCTGGCCCGTCGCGTCGCGTTCGACCGTTTCGGCAGCGAAAAATACGAAATCATCGCCGCGCTCAATAGCTTCCACGGCCGCACTTTGTTCACCGTCAACGTCGGCGGGCAGTCGAAGTACTCTGACGGTTTCGGGCCTAAAATTACCGGCATCACCCACGTTCCTTATAACGACCTGGCCGCTTTGAAAGCGGCCGTTTCGGACAAGACCTGCGCCGTGGTGCTGGAGCCGATCCAGGGCGAGGGCGGCGTGCTGCCGGCCGAGCTGGCCTACCTGCAAGGCGCCCGTGACCTGTGCGACGCGCACAACGCGCTGCTGGTGTTCGACGAAGTGCAGACCGGCATGGGCCGCAGTGGCGAGTTGTTTGCCTACATGCATTACGGCGTGACTCCGGACATCCTCACCAGCGCCAAGAGCCTGGGCGGTGGTTTCCCGATAGCGGCGATGCTCACCACCGAAGCGCTGGCCAAGCATCTGGTGGTCGGCACCCACGGCACCACCTATGGCGGCAACCCGCTGGCGTGCGCAGTGGCCGAGGCGGTGATTGATGTGGTCAATACCCCTGAAGTGCTCAGCGGCGTCAAAGCCAAGCATGACAAGTTCAAAGCTCGCCTGGAGCAGATCGGCGCCAAGTACGGCCTGTTCACCCAGGTGCGTGGCCTGGGCCTGCTGATCGGCTGCGTGCTGAACGACGCCTGGAAAGGCAAGGCCAAGGACATCTTCAACGCCGCCGAACAGGAAGGCCTGATGATTCTGCAAGCCGGTCCGGACGTGATCCGCTTCGCCCCGAGCCTGGTGGTGGAAGACGCCGACATCGACGCCGGCCTGGACCGCTTCGAGAAGGCTGCGGTGAAGCTGACGCAAGCCTGATTTCTACAGGCTGAATTGGACCCCTGTGGGAGCGGGCTTGCTCGCGAAGGCTGTTTGTCAGTCAACATCTGTGTTGAAAGTGATCGCCCCTTCGCGAGCAAGCCCGCTCCCACACTGGGTCGGATGCGGTAGCCGGTCCGGTATTTTTTCTCTGTGTATCGACCTTTCAGGTCGAACCCTTTATTTCAAGTTAAGGAGTGACACCATGCTGGTGATGCGCCCCGCGCAAATGGCGGATCTGGGCGAGGTACAGCGTCTGGCTGCGGACAGTCCGATCGGTGTCACTTCCTTGCCGGATGACGTGGAACGCCTGAGCGACAAGATCGCCGCGAGCGAAGCCTCGTTCGCTGCCGAAGTCAGTTTCAACGGTGAAGAAAGCTATTTCTTCGTCCTTGAAGACACCGCCACCGGCAAGCTCGCCGGTTGCTCGGCGATTGTCGCGTCGGCCGGTTACTCCGAGCCGTTCTACAGCTTTCGCAACGAGACCTTCGTCCACGCTTCTCGTGAACTGAAGATCCACAACAAGATCCACGTGCTCTCCCAGTGCCACGACCTGACCGGCAACAGCCTGCTGACCAGTTTCTACGTGGTGCCGGAGCTGGTGGGCTCGCCCTGGTCGGAACTCAACTCCCGAGGGCGCCTGCTGTTCGTCGCCAGCCATCCGGAGCGGTTTGCCGACTCGGTGGTGACCGAGATCGTCGGCTACAGCGACGAGAACGGTGACTCGCCGTTCTGGGATGCGATCGGGCGCAACTTCTTCGACCTCAACTACGCCGCCGCCGAGCGCCTGTGCGGGCTGAAAAGCCGTACCTTCCTCGCCGAGTTGATGCCTCATTACCCGATCTACGTGCCGCTGCTGCCGGACGCTGCCCAGGAAGCCATGGGCCAGGTCCATCCGCGTGCGCAGATCACCTTCGACATCCTGATGCGCGAGGGTTTCGAGACCGATCACTACATCGACATCTTCGACGGTGGCCCGACCTTGCATGCCCGCGTCTCCGGCATCCGTTCGATTGCCCAGAGCCGCGTGGTGCCGGTCAAGATCGGCGAGCCGGTCAAGGGCGCCGGTCGCCAATACCTGGTGGCCAACGCCCAGTTGCAGGATTACCGCGCGGTGCTGCTGGAGCTGGATTACGCGCCAGGCAAGCCGGTGACGCTGGACATGGAAGCGGCCGAAGCCCTAGGCGTTGGCGAAGGTGCCAGCGTGCGCCTGGTGGCGGTTTAATGAGTTTCGCGGGTGGCGCAAGCGGCCCGTTTGAGGAGATAGCATGATCGTTCGTCCCGTACGCAGCAGCGATTTACCCGCGCTGATCGCCCTGGCGCGCAGCACCGGCACCGGCCTGACCACCTTGCCGGCCAACGAAGAGCGCCTGGCCCATCGGGTCGGCTGGGCCGAGAAGACCTTTCGCGGCGAAGCCGGGCGCGGTGATGCGGACTACCTGTTCGTGCTCGAAGACGACGACGGCAAAGTGGTGGGGATTAGCGCCATAGCCGGTGCCGTGGGCCTGCGCGAGCCCTGGTACAACTTCCGGGTCGGCCTGACGGTCAGCGCCTCCCAGGAGCTGAACATCTACCGGGAAATTCCGACGCTGTTCCTGGCGAACGACCTGACCGGCAATTCCGAGCTGTGCTCGCTGTTCCTGCACGCCGACTACCGCAACGGCCTCAACGGCCGCATGCTCGCCAAGGCGCGGTTGCTGTTCATCGCCGAATTCCCGCAGTTGTTCGGCAACAAGATCATCGCCGAGATGCGCGGCATGTCCGACGACAGTGGTCGCTCGCCGTTCTGGGAAAGCCTGGGCCGGCATTTCTTCAAGATGGAATTCAGCCAGGCCGATTACCTGACCGGCGTGGGCAACAAGGCGTTCATCGCCGAACTGATGCCGAAATTCCCGCTATACACCTGCTTTTTGTCCGAAGACGCCCGTGCCGTGATCGGCCAGGTGCATCCGGACACGGAGCCGGCGCTGTCGATGCTCAAGAGCGAAGGCTTCAGTTACCAGGGCTACGTCGACATCTTCGACGCCGGCCCGGCGGTGGAATGCGAAACCGGCAAGATCCGCGCAATTCGCGACAGCCAGCCCCTGGTGCTGGCCATCGGCACACCGGGCGACGACGCCACGCCGTTCATCATGCACAACCGCAAGCGCGAGGATTGCCGCATCACGGCGGCACCGGCGCGCTTGGCCGCTGGCACCCTGGTGGTCGATCCGCTGACCGCCAAACGTCTTCAACTCAACGCCGGCGACCAGGTGCGCGCCGTCGCGTTGTCCGCCGCTCGGGAGTCGAAATAATGAATTCGCTGTACATCGCAGGCAGCTGGCTGGAAGGTCAGGGCGACGTCTTTGAGTCCTTGAACCCGGTGACCCAGCAAGTGCTGTGGTCGGGCAAGGGCGCCACGGCCGCTCAGGTCGAGTCGGCCGTGCAGGCGGCGCGCCAGGCGTTTCCCGAGTGGGCCCAGCGTTCGCTGGAGGAGCGCATCCAGGTGCTGGAAGCCTTTGCCGCCGCCCTGAAAAGCCGGGCAGACGAACTGGCCCACTGCATCGGTGAGGAAACCGGTAAGCCGTTGTGGGAAGCGGCCACCGAAGTCACCAGCATGGTCAACAAAGTGGCGATCTCGGTGCAGAGCTACCGTGAACGCACCGGCGAAAAAAGCGGCCCACTGGGCGACGCCACGGCCGTGCTGCGGCACAAGCCCCACGGTGTGGTGGCGGTGTTCGGACCCTACAACTTCCCCGGTCACTTGCCCAACGGTCACATCGTGCCGGCGCTGCTGGCGGGCAACAGCGTGTTGTTCAAGCCGAGCGAGCTGACGCCGAAAGTCGCCGAGCTGACGGTGCAGTGCTGGGTCGAGGCCGGTCTGCCGGCGGGCGTGCTGAATCTGCTGCAAGGCGCGCGGGAAACCGGTATTGCCCTGGCGGCGAACCCGGGCATCGACGGGCTGTTTTTCACCGGTTCCAGCCGCACCGGTAATCTGTTGCATCAACAATTTTCTGGCCGTCCGGACAAGATCCTGGCGCTGGAAATGGGTGGCAACAATCCACTGGTGGTGGATGAGGTGGCAGACGTCGATGCGGCGGTCTACACCATCATCCAGTCCGCGTTCATTTCTGCCGGGCAGCGCTGCACCTGCGCACGCCGACTGCTGGTGCCGCAAGGCGCCTGGGGCGATGCCTTGCTGGCGCGCCTGGTGGCGGTCAGTTCGACTCTTGAAGTCGGTGCCTTCGACCAGCAACCGGCGCCGTTCATGGGCTCGGTGATTTCCCTGGCGGCGGCGAAAGCGTTGATGGATGCGCAGAACCATTTGCTGGGACTGGGGGCGGTGGCACTGCTGGAGATGACCCAGCCCCAGTCACAAGCTGCGTTGCTGACGCCCGGTATCCTTGACGTCACCGCAGTGGCGGAGCGCCCGGACGAAGAGCTGTTTGGACCGCTGCTGCAAGTGATTCGCTACGCGGATTTCCCTGGGGCAATCGCCGAGGCCAACAACACTCAATATGGCCTGGCCGCTGGCTTGCTGTCGGATTCCCATGAGCGTTACCAGCAGTTCTGGCTGCAAAGCCGGGCCGGCATCGTCAACTGGAACAAGCAGTTGACCGGTGCTGCCAGCAGCGCGCCGTTCGGCGGTGTTGGTGCCTCGGGCAACCATCGCGCCAGCGCTTACTACGCGGCCGATTATTGCGCGTACCCGGTGGCGTCGCTGGAAACGCCGAGCCTGGTGATGCCAACTGCCCTGACGCCTGGCGTGAGAATGGCGTAGCCCTCTTCGCGAGCAAGCCCGCTCCCACAGGGATCGCGTAAACCTTGTGGGAGCGGGCTTGCTCGCGAAGGCCGCGCCGCGGTGTTTTATCAAACGCGTTACTTGATGCCTATAAAAACCAGATTCTCGTGGAGCCTCGCTGATGAAATCCTATGAAGTCAACTTTGACGGTCTAGTGGGGCCGACCCATAACTACGGCGGGCTCTCGTACGGCAACGTCGCGTCCCAAAGCAACAGCCAGCAGTCCTCCAACCCCAAGGAAGCGGCGTTGCAGGGCTTGGCGAAGATGAAAGCGCTGATGGACATGGGTTTCCAACAAGGCGTGCTCGCGCCGCAAGAGCGCCCCGACGTCGCGGCCTTGCGCCGCTTGGGCTTTGCCGGCAGCGATGCCCAGGTCATTCAGCAGGCCGCGAAAGAAGCGATGCCGCTGTTGGTCGCCAGTTGCTCGGCCTCGAGCATGTGGGTAGCCAACGCCGCCACCGTCAGCCCGAGTGCCGACACCGCTGACGGTCGCGTGCATTTCACCGCCGCCAACCTGAACTGCAAATACCACCGCAGCATCGAGCACCCGACCACCAGTCGCGTGCTGGGGGCGATGTTTGCCGATCAAAAGCACTTCGCCCATCACGCCGCATTGCCGGCGGTGGCGCAGTTCGGCGACGAAGGCGCGGCCAACCACACCCGTTTCTGCAAGGCCTACGGCGAAGCCGGCGTGGAATTCTTCGTGTTCGGCCGCAGTGCCTTCGACACACGCTATCCGGCGCCACAAAAGTACCCGGCGCGCCAGACCCTCGAAGCCTCTCGCGCCGTTGCCCGCCTGCATGGCCTGAAGGAGGAGGGCGTGGTCTACGCGCAGCAGAACCCGTCGGTGATCGACCAGGGCGTGTTCCACAACGACGTGATCGCGGTCGGCAACGGCGAAGTGTTGTTCTACCACGAGGACGCGTTCCTCGAGACCGACAAGATGCTGGCCGAACTGAGCAGCAAACTCGCCAAAGTCGGTGGGAAATTTCAGTCGGTGTGTGTGCCGCGTTCGGCCGTTACCGTCGATGACGCGGTCCGTTCCTACCTGTTCAATAGTCAACTGCTGTCGCGTGCCGATGGCTCGATGCTGTTGATCGTGCCGGAGGAATGCCGCAGCAACGAGCGTGTCTGGCAGTACCTGCAAGGCCTGGCGGGCTCCGGTGGAGTGATTCGCGAAGTAAAGGTCTTCGACCTCAAGCAAAGCATGCAGAACGGCGGTGGCCCCGCTTGCCTGAGGTTGCGCGTGGCACTCAACGAAACCGAACTGGCGGCGGTCAACCCAGGGGTTATCATGACCGCGCCGCTGTACGAGTCGCTGACCCAATGGGTCGAGCGCCACTACCGCGACCGCATGACCGAAAACGACCTGGCGGACCCGCAATTGCTGCTCGAATGCCGCGCGGCACTGGATGAACTGACACAAATCCTTAAACTTGGTGCGGTCTATCCTTTCCAGATCAATTGAAAGCACGCGCGACCTGACTACAGTCAAAGCAGGGCGCGTTGCCTTATCTTCCGACGAGAACGTAAAAACATGAGCGATTCCCTGCAACTTATCCTTGAAGACACCGATGGCACCCAACTGGAAACCTCCTGCACCCGCGTCGCGGTGATGTGGCAGGGCAAGGAGTTGTGGATCCAACAGGATGGCCGCGGCCAGCTGCTGATCGGCGTGGATGTCGAGGAGGGCGACGAGGAATACGCCAACCTGTTGTTGCGTCCATTGGCGACCAACCTGGTCAGCCTGCAACTGGAAATGGAACCGGCGGACCTCGGCGACGACGATCACGTCCATGGCCCGGACTGCGGCCACGACCATTAAGGAACCGCGCTATGCTCGCCCTCGGCAAACTGCTTGAACTGACCCTCGCCGGCCGTGAACCGGCGGAGAAGACTCAACTGACTGTCGAAGGCGTACGGATGCGCTGGTTGAGCGAGGGCGCGCTGGAGGTCAAGCCGCCCGAAGCCCGCGACAATGGCCTGGACCTGCTGCTGTCGGCCGGGATCCATGGCAACGAAACCGCGCCGATCGAGTTGCTCGACCGCCTGCTGCATGACATCGCCCGTGGCGATCTGAAGCCGCGGGCACGCATTCTGTTCCTGTTCGGCAACCCTGAGGCCATCCGGCGTGGCGAGCGGTTTGTCGAGCAAGACGTGAACCGGCTGTTCAACGGTCGCCACGAACTGAGCGGCGGTGCTGAGGCGCTACGCGCTTGCGAACTGGAGCGGCTGGCGGCCAGCTTCTTCAACAAGCCGGAGCGCAGTCGCCTGCACTACGACCTGCACACCGCCATCCGCGGTTCGAAGATCGAGCAGTTCGCCCTGTATCCGTGGAAAGAGGGTCGCCAGCACTCACGCCGCGAGCTGGCGCGCCTGCGTGCGGCGGGCATGGAGGCGGTGCTGTTGCAGAACAAACCGTCCATCGTATTCAGCGCCTACACCTACGACCAGCTCGGTGCGGAGTCCTTCACCCTGGAACTGGGCAAGGCCCGGCCGTTCGGGCAGAACGACGGCGTCAACGTCAGCCTGCTGGAAACCCGCCTGCAACAGATCATCGAAGGCAACGAGCCTGAGTCGGACGAGGGCTTGGACGGCCTGCAACTGTTCAGCGTGGCGCGGGAAATCATCAAGCACAGCGACAGTTTCCGCCTGAACCTGCCGGCGGACATCGAGAACTTCTCGGAGCTGGAAAAAGGCTACGTGCTGGCCGAAGACATCGCCCAGACCCGCTGGGTGATCGAAGAAGAGGGCGCGCGGATCATCTTCCCGAACCCCAAGGTGAAGAATGGGTTGCGGGCGGGGATATTGATCGTGCCGGCCACTGACGAAAACCTGGCCTGAAACCAACAGCGATCCATTGTGGGAGCGGGCTTGCTCGCGAAGGCGGCGTGTCAGTTAACGAAAGTGTTGCTGACAATCCGCCTTCGCG
>NZ_JALJDX010000218.1 GCF_022952855.1 Pseudomonas sp. RGM2987
GACTGGCACACCGCTTTCGCGAGCAAGCCCGCTCCCACACTGGATTTGCGGCGAATCAGCCGGCCCTAAACCCGGAACGCATTGATCAACTGCTTGAGCTGCACCACCTGCGCCGACAGTTCACGGCTGGCATCCTCGGTCTGGTGCGCGCCTTCGGCGGTGCGTTCGCCGGCGCGGTTGATTTCGACGATGTTCTGATCGATGTCGTGGGCCACGGCGGTCTGCTGCTCCACTGCCGCGGCGATCTGCTGGTTCTGGTCGACGATCATCCCGACGGCTCCGAGGATATTTTCCAAGGCCTGCTGGACCTTCTCCGACTGGCCGACCGTGCCGCTGGCCATCTCATGGCTGCTGCCCATCGCCTTGACGGCGGCGCCTACTCCGCCATGCAGGCGGCTGATCATCGCTTCGATTTCTTCGGTCGATTGCTGGGTTCGCTTGGCCAGGGTCCGGACTTCATCGGCCACTACGGCAAAGCCGCGCCCCTGCTCACCGGCCCGGGCAGCTTCGATGGCGGCGTTGAGGGCCAACAGGTTGGTCTGCTCGGCGATGCTCTTGATCACGTCCAGCACGCGGCTGATGGCCTGACTGTCGGTCGCCAGTTGATTGATCACCTGCACCGACTGGTCGATCTCGCTGGCCAGGCGGGCAATGCTGCCTTGCTGCGATTCCACCAAGCCACGCCCGCTGAGAGTCTCGTCGTTCACGCTGTGGGCGCTGCTGACCGCCGCGGCGGCGCTGCGGGCCACTTCCTGGGCGGTGGCTGACATCTGGTTCATCGCGGTGGCCACCAGTTCGATCTGGCTGCGCTGCCCGGCAACCGCCTGATTGCTGCGGGCCGATACCGTTTCCACCTGGCCGGCCTGGCGCTCGACTTCGGCGACGGTCCGGCCGACCTGTTCGATCAGGTCATGGATCTTCGCCACCGTGCCGTTGAACACCTCGCCCAACTCACCCAGCTCGTCTTTGCTGCGGGCGACGAAGTTGACCGTCATGTCCCCCGCCGCCACTTTGTCCATCATCTGGCCCAGGTGCTGGAGGGTGGTGCGGGTCGAGGCGTAGAAACCGGCATACAGGTAAAAGATCAACAGGAATACCGCCGCCAAGGCCACGGCTTGCAGCACCATGTGGCTGCGATTCTGCTCCAGGCGATGTTGCAACTGCACGCCGAGAAACGCCTGGGTCGCTTCGTTCAGCCGGTAAGTCCGTTCCATCAGGCCGCTGACCTGCTCAAAGAACGCCGGCCATGGCGCGTCGAGGGTGTCGGCCATCACCACCTGTTCTTCGATCAACTCCGAAGCTTTCTTCAGCGTGCTCTTGCTGCCGTCCGCCTGATCGGCCAGGGCTTGCCCGGCCGCCTTGCTCGAACCCAGGGCGTCTTGCAGTTTCAGCTCGTATTCGCCCTGGAGTTTTTCGATCTGCGCGAGCAACTCTTCGAAGCGAGTGCTCGCCGCCGAATTGAGGAATCCCTGCCCCAAAGAAGACGCGCCCAACGCACGGCCCTCACCCAGGAGCTGGGTGACTTTTGGGGTCGTGCCGACGATCAGTTCGCTGAGCTGACGGATGTCACTCTGGTTGTCGCGACTCAACCCGGCCTGGCTGGCGATGATCTGGCTGAATATCTGCGCGCTGTTGAGCAGCTTGCCGATCAGCGCACTTTTGCTTTGCAGGGAGCTTTCGGCCTGCTGGGCCTTGAACGCGGCAATCATCTCGTCGCGCTTGGCGTCGAAGGCGTTGACCTGTTCAGGCTCCACAGCCATGGCGGTCATGCCTTGCAGGCGCCCCAGGACTTGTTGCTCAAGGGTGCCGATCTTCGTTTCCACGTCACCGGCCTTGCCGGACTGCCCAAGGCTGGCGTTGATCTGCACCAGGTTGTTCAGGGTTTCCAGGTCCCGGCGCAGGGCCAGGCTGCTGCCCAGCAGGTCCAGGCTTTGCAGCTCCACCTGGGTACCCTGGAATTCACGATAGGAATCGCGTACCAGAAAGAAGTTGGTCACCAGCATCGGCAGCAGAAACAACACACTGATCAGGCTGAACTTCATGCCGAAGCTCAAGCGGTTCATCAGGGCGACGGCAGGCCAGAGCAAACTCTTCACAAGGGAGTCTCCCGGTAGTGTTGTTATTGTTATGGGCAGGCGCACGGAGACAGCACAAAGCCACTACTCGGGCGCTGTGCCTGTATAGCCTAAATCGGCGGGGAGATTTGTAACTTAAGGTTAACGAGCCAGCGTGGAACGGTCCCTGTGGCGAGGGAGCTTGCTCCCGCTCGGGCGCGCAGCGGCCGCAATCTATTGGAGGCGCTTCGCACCTCAGCGGGAGCAAGCTCCCTCGCCACAACTAAGCTCACTTGTCACAACAAGCTGCCGGTCATTCGATCATTCTCGGTGTCAGGCCAACACCGTCCACAACGCAAACCCGGCATACCAGAGCAGTGCCGCGCGCAGCAGCAGCTCCCAGAGCCGGTCCAGGCTGTTGATGCCGTCCGGCCCGGCGACGGGCTTGGGAATCTCGCCGGCCACCAGGCCGACCTTGTCGATGAGTTCGGCGGCGCTGATGTTCCAGTTCAGCAGCTCGTGCAGCATGACCCGGCTGACCGCGACGAAGTTGCCCACCAAGGCGAAGCTCGCCGCCAGCAGCCGCACCGGTACCCAGTCAAAGGCATGGCGCATCTGGGCAGCCCGCTCGGCTACGCCGGGGTTGTGGCTATGCTCGGCAGCCAACGCCAGCAATCGATAGCTCAAGGCCGCCACCGGGCCCAACAGGAAGTACCAGAAAATCACCGCGAAAAAACTCTGGTAGGCCTGCCACAACAGGTGCCCTTGGACCCGCTCCAACAATTGCTCGCCGTCGCTGGCTTCAAGGTCCAGGTCGCGCTTGGCGACATGGGCCGCCGCTTGCAGGTCTTGCCGACGCCAGGCATCGCGAAACGGCCCCAGGCCGGCGAGCAGATCGCCGCGCCCCAGACTATAGATCACCACCAGCAGGTGCACCGGCAGCGCCAGCAGACCGTAGGCCACCGGTTCCAGCACCCAGAGCAACAGCGCCAGCAACGCCGCTGGCAGCACGACCATGACGATCAACACCAGCCAAGGCCGATTGACCCAACGGGGATGCGCCTCGAGCCTGTTCAGCTCGCGCAACCAACCGCCGTCGCGCTGGACCCGCTGGCGCAAGGCCGAGAACTTCTCGACCCAGACCGCCAGCAGCAACACCAGAAAACTCATTGTCCTTCCCCTTCTGTCAGGGCCGCACGGTAGCGCGCCCAATCGAATGCCGGCCCCGGATCGGTCTTGCGTCCCGGGGCAATGTCGCTGTGCCCGCAGATGCGCTGCACCGTGATCGCACTGAACGCCGCCTGCAACTGGCGGGTCAGGTCCACCAATGCTGCATATTGCGCGTCGGTGAACGGCAGATCATCGGTGCCCTCGAGCTCGATGCCTATGGAAAAATCGTTACAGGTTTCCCGCCCCTCGAAGCACGAGACGCCCGCGTGCCACGCACGATCCAGACAAGAGACAAACTGGGTGACGGCGCCGTCACGCTCGATCAGGAAATGCGCCGAGACACGCAGGTCAGCGATACCGGCAAAGTAGGGATGTTCCGTGACATCCAGACGATTCTGGAAGAATTCCTGCACCTTGCCCGTGGCAAATTGGGCCGGGGGCAGGCTGATGTTATGGATCACCAGCAGGGAAATTTCGCCCTCGGGGCGCGCATTGAAGTTGGGCGAGGGGCAATGACGCACGCCATCGCACCAACCGCTCGCGGGGTCCAGCTGCATACAGGTTCCTTCGATGACGACGGTGAATGCCGCCAGTATGCCGCGATCAGCCCCAGCTGCGCGATCACTTGCCGCGATTGAGCTGGCGCAGATTGCCCAGCACCGACTCCAGCGCCCGGTCGAACAGCAGCGTGTCGTCGAGCAATCGGGCCGCTCCCCGGCGAAACTCCAGGGCCAGGCTGGTGCGGCTGTGCTCCAGCACCTTGAGGCCGGTGCGGTTGACGAAGATGTATTTGCCGGTGGCCTGGATGATTGCCGCCAGCTTGCAGCGCAGGCGATTGTCATCCTCTTCCTGGAACTCGACCCAATTGCCCAGGCGCAACTGATCGACCTGGATCAAGCCCACGTCATCGGCCGGCAACCGGACCGCCGCGTTCTCCATCGGGGTCTTGTTGGGCGCGCGCAGGACGATTTTTTCCGACACTTGGACCATCACCGGCAGGTCTGACGGCTGCGCCTGCTCCGGCGCCTGCCCCATGCGTTCGAGGGACTGCACGTGCAGCACTTCCAGCTCACTGAAGAATTCGCTGGTGGCAAACGGGTCGAACGCCGAACGGCTCAAGCCTTCGCGCAGGGCCTTGAGCAGCTCCGGCACCATCGCCAGCAAGCGCAGGCCGGCGTCGGGCTCATCGTGCGGCTGGACGCTCCAGATCAGTTGTTCCAGGGTCAGGACGTCCGCTTTCCACTCCTCGGAATGTTCGCCGTGCTTGAAGCAGGTCAGCAGCAGCACCTGGCTCCAGGCCTGCTGCACGAACTCCACCACCGCCTGGGGCAGCACCTTGCCCAGCAGGACCTGGTTGAGCACCCCTTCGACTCGCTGCCGAGCAAGGTCGGCCTTGGCCCTGCCCTCTTCCGCGTCACGGATGCGCTGCTCAAGCAACTCACTGCGGCGCCGCTCGTCACTGGTGAAGGCCAGGAAGTCCGCCAGCAGCTCGGAGAAAATCGCCGGGTCATCGACATAATCATTCAAGAGGCGCTGGACCACCTGCTCGATACGCAGATAGAGGCTGTCGCGCTGTTGATCGTCGCAATCGCCACACCCCATGGCTGCGGCGGCGATCTCATTGAGTAGCCTGCGGGCGGGATGATTGCCACGGCTGAAGAAACTCTTGTCCTGTACCGCGACCTTGAGCATCGGGATTTGCAGGCGGCCGATCAGGGCCTTGAAGGTGTCCGGCAGGTTATGGTCATCGAGGATGAACTCGAACATCATCGAGATTAGGTTGATCACGTCTTCGTCGGCGTCTTCCACTACTCGGGACTTGCCACTCCTGACGCTGACGCGGGTGAGCAATTGTTCGAGCTGACCGCGCAGATCGAATTCATCCTGGACGGCCGGTGCCGGCACGTACTGCTGCAAGTGCGAGAGCAGCCGCAGCAGGTCGCGGGTGGAAATCGGCTGGGCCGGTGCGCTGGCTTCCAGCGTCGGCGCCACACTGCCGCGGACTTGCATCAGCAGCTTCTGCAGCGCAGCGAACACTTCCTGCACGCTGTCATCGACCTCGGCCGCCCTCGGTTTGGCAGGTTTGTCGGCCTTGGGCAGCGGTTTGTCGGCGGTGCGATCCGAGGCCCGTCGCGACGGCGAGGCCTTGAGGTCCGGCAGGATCCCGGTCGCGGCCAGCAGCTGATTGGCCTCGGCATAGAGCTGGTCGCACTCGCTGAGCACATAACGCTCGAACAATTTGAGCAGGATCAACTTGACCTTGATTCCCACGCCCAGGTTACGCCCGGCCTGCAGGAAGTGTTCGCACAGCAGCGCCGGGCTCAGGGGATTGTGCTGGCTGGTCAGAGGTCGAGCCAGCAATGCGCCGAGCCGGGCGGTCAATTGTTCGAGCGCCACACCATCGTGCCTGAGCACCCGGGTGACCATGGCCTCGACCGCCAGGTGTCGTTCCAGCTCATCCTTGGTCGGTTGCCCGGGTATACCGGCGGCCACGACGGGCGCGAGGGTGGCCTGGGTGAAATCGTATTGGGCCAGGCTGACGAAAGCCTCGAAAAACTGCTCGATGAATTCGCGCTCGATGCTTTTGCGCTTCAGGCGAAGGTCGCGCATGGCTTCGAAGAACAGGTTCTGCTCGACATCGTCCCGGGCCCGGTCGGCCATTTCGAACAACGTGTCGTCGGCGTTATCGAACAACCCCTGCAAGCCCAGGCGCAACTGCTGGGCGGCCTTGTCGCGGACCTGAAGCAGAATCACCGGCAGGCGGGCGAGCGGCGAACGATTCGCCTGATCGGTAGACACCTTGTGCAAAGGCACTACATTCCCGTCGTTATGCATCCTGGCCTCCTGAAAGGGCGTTCTTCGGTTCGCAACGTCAAAGCTATGGCGTCAATCGAAAGGCGGATTATCAGGTAAAAGAACCCCGTCCTGCCAGTAGACTCTGTGATCGAGCTCGAAATACTGCGCAACAAGTGACCGGAAAAATTGGGAAATGTTGCGAGGATGCGACCAAATGCAGGTCTTGAGGTGCTGGGCAGGCGCGCGGCGCCTTGGGTTCGCTCACGGCCTGGCCCTATAATCGGGCCACTTTGTTTGTGGAGCCCGTTATGCCGAATCTACGCCTCGCCGATCTGACCGCCGAAATCGAAGCCAACGTGCGCCGTGCGTTGCTTGAAGACATCGGCAGCGGCGACATCACCGCGCAGCTGATCCCCGCCGAACGCCTGGCCAAGGCCACCATCATTACCCGCGACGCCGCGACCATCAGCGGCACGGCCTGGGTCGATGCGGTGTTCCGGCAACTGGACCCACGGGTTGCGGTGCATTGGCAAGTACGCGACGGCGACCGGGTCAGCCCCGACCAGGCGCTGTTCCACCTCGAAGGCCCGGCCCGCTCGCTGCTGACCGGTGAACGCAGCGCGCTGAACTTTCTGCAACTGCTGTCAGGCGTTGCCACCCGGGCCCGCTACCTGGCGGACTTCGTCTCCGACACCCAGGTCAAGCTGCTGGACACCCGCAAGACCCTGCCAGGCCTGCGCTTGGCGCAGAAATACGCCGTCACTTGCGGCGGCTGCCATAACCACCGCATCGGCTTGTACGACGCGTTCCTGATCAAGGAAAACCATATCGCCGCCTGCGGCGGGATCGCCCAGGCCATCGCGGCCGCCCACAAGATCGCCCCGGGCAAGCCGGTGGAAGTCGAAGTGGAAAGCCTGGCGGAATTGAAAGAAGCGCTGGCGGCCAATGCCGACATCATCATGCTCGACGAACTGAGCCTGGAGGACATGCGCGAGGCCGTGCGCCTGAACGCCGGCAAGGCCAAGCTGGAGGCCAGTGGCGGCATCAACGAAAGCACATTGCGCCCGATTGCCGAGACCGGGGTGGATTACATCTCGATTGGCGCGATGACCAAGGATGTGAAGGCAGTGGATTTGTCGATGCGACTGAGCCTCTGATCAAAAAAAACGCCAGCCTCGATCAGGCTGGCGTTTTCCTCAGACCACCAGATTATTCATCTCGCAGTACTCATCCCATTCCACACCCAGCACCTCGGCCGCCTCCTTGTGCAAGGCAAGGCGCTGCGCCTCGAATTCCTCAGGTGTGCTGGTGTATTTGAGGGTCAACTCCCAGGGCTGCAACCCCTGGGCTTCGGCCTCGTCCTCGAATGCCCATTGGATCTGGTCTTTCTGATCGTCAGCACTCAGGTTCTTGATTTCTTCCAGTAACTGAGGCGTGTCCAGGGCGTACTTGCGCAGGGCTTCTTCGTGTCTGGCTTCTTGCGTCAGTTCTTTCGCGGTCATGGTGTTCTCGCTGATCGGAGGAATGGAGGATGGATCTGGATCTTCAAGGATCTCTCTGACGCAGGAAACCGTAGCAAGCCCGGTTTACCTGGCCTTCAGAACCATTCGGGGGATCATCTGAAAACAGAAGTATTGCTGCGTGCGACAAGGATCCTAGCAGAGACGCAAGCCAGTGCAACAACTGGCATAGATGCAAGGCGCCCGGAAAGCGTCCGGTTACAGTTTCCGGTTTCCAACGGCGCACATTTACCTCGTATAAATAATCCCGCCAGAAGATCGTTGAACAACTGAAAACAGGAGGCCTGATTCCATGAGCGCCCAGTTGCAGCACAAGGGTTACATCGGCTCGATTGAGGCAAGCACCGAGGATAAATGTCTATTCGGAAAGCTGCTGTTCATCCGGGCGCTGGTAAGTTACGAAGGGCAAACCGTCGCAGAACTGGAAACAGCTTTTCGCGAAGCGGTGGATGATTATCTACAAAGCTGCGAGCAGCTCGGACAGCAGCCAGAACTGCCTTGCAAAGGTTCGTTTAATGTCCGTATCGGACATGATCTGCATCTGGCTGCAGCGTTAGCCGCGACCCGTCAAAACGTTTCTTTGAACGATCTCACGCGCCAGGCATTGAACGAATACTTACAACACCACGCGTGAGGAGCTCGGAGGGCGCAAGGAACCTAAGTCTCGTCATCCAGTCATAGCGATGTGCCATATCGGCACTTCACAAGGAAACCCAGTGATGCGCAGCTTTTCCGTGTTGTCTTCATTCCACGTTGGCGTTGCCACCCTGTTGCTCGGCAATATGATCCTGGCGGGCACAGCCCAAGCGGCTGTCGAAACCGACTCTGGTTACACGTTGCCCTCCGACACCATTCCAGCCCTTCGCAGCTCATTCAACAATGACTTGCTCTTCAAGACCAATATCAGCGTCGGCGTTCTGGAAGAACTGCCAAAAAGCGTGAAGGCCAACACCACCGAACTGGAAGAACAGAAGCGCACCCTCGGCGAGCAGGCCCGTCAGATCGAAGAGCTCAAGCGCAACAGCGGCTCCAGCTCCTCCTCCAGCAGCAAAGAGATTGACGATCTCAAGCGTACCGTCAAGGAACAGGAGCAAGACCTGCGCGACCTCAGCAAGCAAGTGGAAGACCTCAAGCGAAATAACGGGTCCAGCTCAAACTCGAACAGCAGCGAAATTTCGACGTTGAAAGGGAAAATCAGCGATCAGGATCGCGAGATGGACCAGCTCAAACGCACGGTCGAGGAACTGAGCCGGAAGGTGAAATGACAGGAGGGGGTTAATCTTGCCCGAGACAGGAATCGAACCTGCGACCTTCGCGTTACGAGTGCCTGAACTCGACATTCCAAGGAATCTAGGTAGCCTAGTATACAAGCACTTTGTAGGCAACCTAAGCCTCCTTAGAAGACAGCAGTTGGCTTTATTGTCCCAATTCTGTCCCACTGGTGGCTGACATCTTGGGAGTAAAAGAGTATGGCTAGCTTCCGTAAACGCGGCGAACTGCAATGGCAAGCACGTGTTCGCCGCCGAGGCTACCCTGACCAGGTGAAAACCTTCAACACTCGCGCCGACGCGGAAGAATGGGCCAGGGCCATTGAGCATCAAATAGATCGGGGGGCGTTCGTCAGCCGCACCGAGGCTGAAGCTACCACGCTTCATGAAGCGTTGAGCCGTTATGAACAGGAGATCACTGCCCATAAAAAAGGAGAGGTCGCCGAGCGCTCAGTGCTGCGAATCTGGAAGGCGAGCGAGCTCGCCATAAGAACGATGCCGGCAATCCGCAGCTCCGATATTGCCAAGTTACGTGATCAATGGCTGAAGTCCGTGAAACCCGCCACCGTGTTAAGGCGATTCCAAGTGCTTTCTCATGTATTCAATATCGCTCGCAAGGAATGGGGCATGGAGAGCCTTAGCAATCCCCTTGAGCTTGTACGCAAACCACAACCCAACAATTCGCGTACGCGACGCCTCTTCACGACAAGCTGTTCGGGCATGGTCATAGGAGGCGAGCTTCCTGTTTCCGCAGAGAAAGGCACAGAACAAAGTCCTGGCCGAAGCTCACACGACGATGAGCTAGAGCGCATCATCGCAGCCACAGGTTCTGACACCCTTCCCTCTATAATCCAGCTCGCCGTTGAGACAGCAATGCGTCGAAGTGAAATCGTTAGCCTCCGCTGGGAGCACATTAATTTCAGAGATCGAGTAGCCCACCTGCCAAGGACCAAAAACGGTGATTCGCGTGACGTGCCACTTTCGTCGAAAGCAGTGGCAATCCTTAAATCACGGATGCCCAACAGTGAACAGATGCCTCATGAAAACAACGACACCAGAGTGTTTCGAATTCGAAGCGATGCGGTCACACGAGCTTTTGAACGGGCAGTAATACGTGCGAGAAGGACCTATGAGGCCGAATGCCAGGAAGCCAAGATCCGACCGGCGCCAAGGTATCTAACCGACCTTCGACTCCATGACCTACGGCATGAAGCGACGTCTCGCTTAGCGGAAATTTTCCCAATGCATGAGCTGACCAAAATTACGGGCCATAAAGAGCCGCGTATGTTGATGCGCTACTACCATCCACGGGCTAAGGACTTGGCTAAGCGATTGGCATAATAGAGAAACGATTCCTCATACGTTTTGTAGATGAAACATCCTATGATCACGGCTAGGCTCATGAGCCTAGCTAGCTGTAAAAAAGGACTGTCACTTGCTATAATGGCCCATTTTGTGTATTGACCTGGTACCAGACGCATGGATTTCTTACGTGAAGATTGCTAGCCCGTTGCGCTATCCAGGCGGTAAAGCCAGTTTGACTGCTTTTCTGACCGACGTCATCGAGCTCAATGAGCTGCGCGGTCGCCCATATTATGAGCCTTACGCAGGCGGCGCAGGTGCAGCCCTGAGCCTCCTCCGCAATGATATTGTTTCAAGTATATATATTAACGATGCCGATCAAAGGGTCTACGCATTCTGGCACTCTGTATTGAACGAGAGCGAAAGATTCGTTGATGAAATATTCAATATCCCGCTAACTATCAATGAGTGGCACAAACAGAAAGCTATATGTAGCTCACCCGATAATCATGACGTTTTCTCTGTAGGCTTTGCTGCATTCTACATGAACAGATGTAATCGCTCAGGTGTGTTGAGCGGCGCTGGCCCCATAGGCGGATATGAACAAGCGGGCAAATGGACGCTAGGAGTGCGATTTAATCGCGAGACTTTGGCAGAACGCATACTTGCGTTAGCAAAAGTAAGCGAACGCATTATATTGACAAACATGGACGCAATAGATTTCCTTAAGGAAAAATTACCCAAGGGCAAGTCGAGAAGTAAGGTATTTGTTTATTTTGACCCTCCCTACGTGAATAAGGGCCAGAGACTCTACCTGAACTCCTATCTATGCGGCGACCACCGAAAAGTGTCTAAGTACATCATTTCTCAAAAAAGCCTACACTGGCTACTCTCATATGACGACACCGATCTTGTAAGAGAGCTTTACTCTGAATTTAATCTTTTTAATTTACCAGTACGCTATTCACTCCAGCAGAAAAAATTGATGCAAGAACTCATCATTGCTCCGCATAATTTGGCACTCCCAACCATGGCGACAGTGAGTGGCGCTGAATCAATTATTTCGAGATGCAATCTTGAGGCGACGATATGACCGAAGCTGCCGTGACAAAATACTTACCAGTTTCCGAGCTTCATTTTGACAAAAGCAACCCTCGACTGGCCGAATATGGTATCGACTCTGATACGCCCGAATCAGATATTTTGCAAATTCTCTGGGACGCGATGGATGTAAGAGAATTGGTACAGTCCATTTCCGCGAGTGGTTTTTTTCCTCACGAAGCGGTTATTGTCGCTCAAGAAGAAGGTCTAAATGTAGTCATAGAGGGAAACCGTAGACTCGCTGCCACTAAAGTCTTACTGTCTCCGACCATAGCAGATGAAAATGGTTGGCCTGTCCCTGCACTGACCCCAGAAGCTAGAGCCAACCTTGAAAGCATCCCGGTTATTCTTTCCGACCGTGAGAGCTCATGGAGATATCTAGGATTTAAACACGTAAACGGGCCGGCAAAGTGGAGCAGCTATGCCAAGGCAGCTTACATAGCGGAAATACATAGAAAGTACAAAATCTCTTTATCAGATATCGCCAATCAGATTGGAGATAGACACAACACTGTTCAGCGCTTATTCAGAGGGCTGATGGTATTAGAGCAGGCGGAAAAGACAAAAGTCTACGATAGGGCTGATAGATTTCGGCAACGGTTATCTTTCTCTCATCTTTATACCGGCCTAGATTACGAGGGAATTGGCACTTTTCTCAACATTGCTCCCAAAGAGAACGAAACGGAAGAGCCAGTCCCAGCTGACAAGCTCCAGGAATTGGGTGAGTTATGCGTGTGGCTATATGGTAGCAAGAAAAACAAGCAGCCTCCGGTGGTCGAATCACAGAACCCGGATTTGCGCCGACTTAATGCAGTTGTTGGGAACAGAGAAGCCGTTGCGGCGTTGCGCGCTGGAACAGAGCTATCCAAAGCATTTGAAATTAGCAGGCCCCCCTCCGCAGTATTCGAAGAGGCTCTACTGGCCGCAAAAAGAGAGCTGACAACTGCGCGCGCGACCTTAACCACTGGTTACGATAAATCTGAAGCATTACTGCGTATTGCTGGAAGCATTGCAAATATTGCAGATGATATCTACCAGGAAATGGAGCGAAAACAGGCCCCGCAGCAGAAAAAAACACGACTGACGGACAGTTGAAATGTTCAAACTACCAAATCAGCCGTCACCCAAAGCAGATGTAAATGAGTTAGCAGACTTTGCAGAGTTACTAGCATGGTGCAAAGGCCTAGTATCGGCGCGTGAAATTGTCGCCTACCTAGGACGCGAGGACGACAACGATAATAATGTCGGATGTGACGACAACGATGACGAAAATGCGGTCGAGCTGGACGAGACTATGAACGAGCTTGAACGTCGAAGTCAGGCTTGTAATGAGGGATACCCTTTTGTTCTTGAGCTTGAGGGTACAGTACTCAAATGCCAGTTCGACGAAGGTAATCAAAAACAGGCTGTATACCTCTACCTTCTTCTAAGCACTCGCCTCAACATGCTAAAAGCCAAGATTCACGCAGGCATAGATGGCACAACAATACTCGAAGAAATTTCCGCACAGATATTAAAATGCTATCTAGGAAAGGATCGCGCAAAATCTATGGTATTTGGTACGGCCATCGGTAACAAATTTGAGGACAAAGTAAACCATCTCTGCCAAGAGATTAAAGAAGGCGGGTGCTTCAAGAACTGGGACGCGGCAGCCGTCAGCGCAAATGACGATCGTTTGGATTCGGTTGCGTGGGTACCGTTTGCTGACGGCACTGCTAATCAGCTTATTTTATTTGCTCAATGCAAAACCGGCACTACTTGGGAGTCGCAAAGCACTCAGCTTCAACCCGACGCTTTTCTAAAGCGCTGGACTAGCGAGCGAGTTTTTTCATTTATGCCTGTGCGAGCATTTTGTGTATCGGAAGCGGCCGACCGCTCTAGGTGGTGCGGATTAACTGCTTATGCAGGCTTGCTGTTTGACAGATGTCGCTTAGTGGATTTTTGCGAACATGTGGAAGTCGCAACGATGGCGAAATTGAAAGCCTGGAATCAGGCAGCAAAAGGAACAATCAACTTCACTTAAGCAACATATTGATACCTTACACTCAGCCCCAGCATTTAATTTGAGGCACGGTGATCATTAGGTGACAGACTCACTTTATGTCCCACCGTTCCAAACTTGCCTGAATAGACCTACTAACAACTTCAGTATGCTCTTTGATTAGTTTTGAGAGCATTTCAATTCGCTCTACCGCCAGCGGTTCATACCCGCCCTCATTAAGGCGTCTGGCGATCTGATTTAAATTTCGACCTAGAACGAGCAGCTGATAGTTCGACTCGCCTAAGGCATCAATCTCGTTCATTCCAAACTGCGGCTCGTGAGTTAAGCCGACCCGAATGGCATCAATTATCCAGCGCCGCATAGAACACCGTTCGACGTTTGCCCGTTCTCGGATTGCGCGCTTCTCGGATTCTGTCAGCAGAATTTCAAAGCGCACCTTGGGTTCGGCGGCCGGCGCTTCCCGCGTCTGGTGATACGTTTTCGGCGGTGGATTAGCTGCGGCCTTCGCCAATTGCTGCTCGATGGCTTCTTTGATGGCGGCTCCGGGCTTCTTACCCAGGACCTTGCAGTAGTCGGCCCATGGCTCTTTGAGCGCACCCAAGTACACGTCCAGATACTGGGCCGACTTCGACATCTTCGCTTTCTCCATATCCAACTAGCCCCCTCAATGATGAAGGCCCCGACAGGGGCAATACCAAAACTACCGGGGTAGTTTACCGGCGAGTAGCCTATCCTGCACTAGCCCTCATGAGCTTACGTTTCTTCGTCATGACTAAATTTCCGGCACGTGTTGAAGCTGTTGAGTAAACGATTCTGCGGCTTTGCGTAATCGACATTCCGTAGCCAAAATGGGAAAATGCTACACGCCAGAATGAATAGTTTTGGTCTTCTAACGAACGTTGCACTACCCCAAGAACGCCTCGCGCGTACCGGGTGCCGGCCTGAGAAGAAGGGCCTGACCACCATGAACAGAATGGTCGCCTAGTCGCCCCAAGAACGCTCAGCGTGCCGGGCGCGGTTCCTAAACAGACCGACAGATCGGAACAGTACGATCCTGCGTTCGCCCCCAACCTTTGGAGTGGCGAATATGAAAAATCCCTTACCGTCTTGGTTCATAGCTGTAGGTATTGCGATGCCTTCAGCAGCTTTCGCGCAAATACCTGTAACAGTAACTACCCAGGCAAGTGACTCGCCGATGACCATGGCCGAGTTCGCGGCCAACACTGCGCGCTGGGCGCAGCAAGTCGAGCAGATGACGTCGCAGATTGACCAGATGAAGCAGCAATACCAGTCGATCACCGGATCGCGTGGAATGGGCGGCATCATGGACAACCCGGAACTACGAGACTACCTGCCCCAAGACTGGCAAGCCGTCTATGACAGCGTAAAAACCGGCGGCTATTCCGGCCTGAGCGGGCGAGCTGGCCAAATCTACAACGACAACAAGATCTATGACGCGTGTGCCAATTTCGCAGTGACGGCGCAGCGGACGAGCTGCGAAGCGCAGGCCGTGAAGGGTGCTCAGGATAAAGCTTTCGCCCTGGACGCCTACGACAAAGCCAAAGGCCGTTTGCAGCAAATTGATGGACTGATGGGCCGCATCAGCCAGACCCAGGACCCCAAGGCCATCGCGGAGCTGCAAGGCCGGATCGCGGCCGAGCAAGCCATGATCCAGAACGAGCAAACCAAGCTCCAGATGTACCAAATGGTGGCGCAGGCCGAGGACCGTCTACAGCAGCAACGGCAGCGTGAATCAATGCCAAGGTTCTGGCTAATCGTGAATACACGAAGCACCAGCCTTTCAACCTGCTGGACAAGTGAGGGACACACCATGATTTCCTATATTCACGCCCCTGTTCTGGTTGCTTGCTTCTTCACGCTCCTGTTTATGCGGCGGTGGTGGCTCTGCATTGATCGCATGGGCTTCTCGCGTGAAGTCGGCCGCCGCGCACCGTCCCTTGTTCAAGGTGACATTCTGGCCGCAACCCTCGCCATCGTTCCGTTCCTGGTGGCGGCAATAGATTGGTTCGCTATCACGCTACCGCGCCAGTCGGCCCCAATTGCCTCCGGCATGGCAGCCTTGATCTCCGTGGCGTGCCTGAGCGGCTGCGTGTTTGTGCTGCGCAATTCTGGCCACCGCTTCGCCGGCCATTGGGCAGGCACACGGGAAAGCGCTCTGCGCACCGTCGTGGCGCTACGCATCATCGACGCGGCCGAGTTGGCCCACGCATTGGACGTGCTGCAACAGCACGAAGCACGGCAATTCAACGGCCGAACTATCGACGGCGAAGCGCGCGAGGTCCGCAAATGAAAAAGCTCTCTATCGCCCTGGTCGTCGCCGCCGTCCTGGCTGGCTGCGGCAAGAACACGCCTGTTCAAACCGTCGATTGGTACAAGATCCATGAGGCCGAGCGCTCGGCCATGATTGCCAAGTGCAAGGCTAACCCCGGAGAACTAAATGTCTCCCCGAACTGCATCAATGCCGTTACGGCGGCAAACCATCTGACCGTTGAAAAGCGCGGCTACACGAAGCACGCCCCGATAAACGCGCTCGAAGGGGGAAAGTGAAATGGCAATCGAATCAAATATTTTCGAGTGGATTGGCGAAAGTATCGACATGACCCTGAACACGTTCGTTCAGGTCACGTCGGGCAACGTCATTTCCATGTTCACCGACGTTTTCATTTACGGTGGAACGCTGACGTTCGTCCTGATGGGGTTCGCCATCATCTTCGGATATATCGAAGCGCCCTCCTCAAATTTTATGAAAACGTGCGGAAAGTTCATTGTCATTAGCGGCTTGGCGATGAGTGCCCCGACATACCTTTTATGGGTTGTCGAAGCTCTGCGCGGCTTGGAAACCGGCGTGGCTGATGCGTTCTCGGCATCGGGTAGCAGTACGCAGGCAACCTCGGTCTATCAGGTGCTTGATAAAGCGGTCACGGATGGCTTCAAGATCGGCGGCGACATGCTCGAAAAAATGGGCAAACGGCAATGGTATGAATACACCATGGCGGCTTATGACTTTTTGAACGCCGTCATCATCTACCTCGCCACGCTCTTAGTCGCCGTTCCTGCCGGCGCGATGGTCATCGTTTCCAAGATCATGCTTACCGTCATGCTCGGAATCGGCCCGTTCTTCATCGCAATGCTGATGTTCCCCGTCACTGCTAAATGGTTTGATAGCTGGTTCGGTCAGGTCATGACCTACATCATGCAAATCGCTCTCGTGACAACGGTTCTCGGTATGGGCATGAAGTTTTTCAGTACGCTTACGGCCACGGTTCTGGCTTCCACCACTGACCACCCTATCGCCACGATGCTTGAAATCCTGATCGTCACGGGTGTCACCCTATTCTTGCTGCAAAAGGCATTTGAAGCGGCGGCGGCCTTGGCCGGCGGCATGTCTTCGGCAGGTATCACGCTCCGACAAGTCACCCAGGCAGCGGCCTCCCCCGTCACCCAGGTTTTGAACCGACAAAGCACGCGCCGCGATTTGCAAAGTGGGATGATGGTCACGGGGGGCCGGCTTAATCATCTGGCGGCGGGTAACTCGATGTGGAACCCTGCCTATCGGCAGCACATCATGGAGAACCTCGGCAAGAACTGGGGACCCGCCAAGGGTGGAGGGATTGGACGAGACTAATCCTTCATCGACTCTCTTTGGCTATATGTGCGTTCGTCCTGCGCGCCCTGTTGGGCTTACCCAGAGGGGCTCTGCCCCTCTGGACTTCCTGCCCCTCGCCGGGTGGCAGGGCTGCGGGGTAACGCCTCCCGCAACCCAGCCAATAGGGTCATCGTGGAAAGCGCGTCAAGGGTCCGCTTCGCCGGCATCCTCACCCGGTCCCGCTTCGCGGGCTGCGGCTTGCGGTACCGCCCTTGACCCTCTGAGTCCGCGCAGAATTTGTCTTGTTATTAACCTGTTCTCGGTATTTCAGAGTGATCATATGAAGCTACGCAATGCAATTTCCGACCAGGAGCGAAAGCGCAGGCAGAAAGCAGTCGATTATGCTCGAGCATCGATCGAGCTTTCGGGTTTTAGCCTAGGTACCGAAGATGAAGCTCGCGCTCAGGCTTTTGTAGACGGCGCTCTGGATTTGAGTGATTTGGTACGCTCTACAGCGCCGTCTCAGCTGGAAGATGTGTCAAGGGCATCACCGGAGGCCGCAGCGGAGCAGAGCCCGTCAGGGCGAGCACCGAACGGGCGAGGATGATGGGCGCAGCCTTTACCCTTGATACAGCTGCAAGCGTCCAAGCCTAGCGCCAGGGGTAGGAACCAGGCGAAGCCGCAGGACCTGCCCCTGCCGCCAGTCCGGCAAGGATAGGACGCGGGATGCAACCGAAGGGGTTGCCCGCGCGAAGCGCGGAACTGCCAGACGATTGCCCCACTCGCGCGATGATCCGCGTGCTCACCATCTGGCTCAGCACCAAGTAATGGATAAACGTCTGTCGCTGTGATGTAGGAGGGACTGATCAGCAGCTTATCCAGTGCCGAGCTCACTGGATTTACGTGCGACCACCATCGACTCCAGTTCAACCACAAGCTGCTCCAAACTAGTGACGATTCTGGTATTAGAACCTAGTTGCGCCTTATGCAAGGCACTAGCGGTGGCCAGGTCAGCCCGGAAGATGTCTACATAGGGGACGTACATCGAGTGCACCAGATCCCCCAAGTCGCTATCCCGAGCTTTTCGGGTATTTTTGACTGCTACCGCTGATGACAAGAATATCTGGGCCAATAGCTTCGAAAATACGTACAAGGACGGTGTGGACTCTAGATTCGCCTTCACCTTAAGTTCTGGTGAAACCCGCCCTTCGGACAGTGAGTCGATCATATCCTGCGACGCCTTATCTGCGAGTTCTTTGGCGTGATTCATCAACTGCTTTTGAACCTCAGAACCGCTCACCCCGCTGTTCATTAGTGTCAGATGGAGAGCTTTGATCTCACTGGCAGCGGTTGTGAGCAAATCACTTAACTCTTTGCCAGCACCACGAACAGCTTTCGAATACTCGGTCGACCTACTCCAATTCTCGATGTACCAGTCGTATAGAAAACCCAGATCTTTGACCGAGTTCTGCAATGCGTTCGCGACCGCCTCGCCGGAACGCGGTTTCGAAAACATCGCGAGTGCGTTCCTTTTTTTAACCGGATATTCCCGAAGAAATTCCTGAACTTCATCCATATTTGCTTTAGATTTTTTGAGTTTAGATATTTCGAAGCGTCTTTGTTGGCGACTTTTTGGAGGGTCAGGGGTGCCTTCAGTCTCATCATCCCAAATCGCTCCAGCGCTAGGGAACCAGTGCCCTTCGTTGTTCACCAGAGGGACTTTGTTACTACCTGAAAGCTCTTGTGAGACCAAGGTGATTGGATCAGCAAAAACTTTTTTTCCACACAATTCTTTTATGCAGTTGAGGCGTCGTCTACCTAGTCCGGGGATGTCTAGGTCAATAGGTACTGCTTCCATGATGTGCGCCATGGAATATCTTATTTCGATATCCCCGGCTTCCACCCAACTCAGCAGCTTGTTTCGAAGGACCTTTAGTGATGCTGCATCTTCCCTAGGATCGGAAAAATTTGAGAAATCGCTGCTGTCTAGGTACACACGGATAGGATTGGTCATGCGATCAAAAATCCAAGACTGGAAAGACATTAAAACGATATCACCTTTAAAGAAGCGGCGTTTACCCTGCGAAAGGGATCGCACCATCCAGTCATCTGTCATCCAAGCGGAGTGTTGGTTCGGTAAGCCCCAAATTAGCCAACCAACCTAGCTCACGGAAACAGTTGGGCGGTCAACTGTCCAGACTCAGCTCGTTACTCGATGACCCCTAAGGCAGCTCTGTCACTCGCTGGGGTGAACCCGCGATTAATATTTCTTAGCATGCGTTGCGTTGTTAAACGGGCCCATTTATGCGTCCGCTGTCGCTGATTCCACTCCCCGCTGTGTTGGCAGCCGCGTGAGAACATTCTTCCTAAGGCAAGCATACGGATCATGGCTGTTGAGCACGCCGACTGGACGAAACTCATTATCGGTGCTACGCGCTTGCCACTTCGTAGCGACCCCGTGAACAACAGCCCGAACTACCTGGTGCCCATCGCCGGATTCGATTTCTACTCGACGCCATCGGCTTAAGTGACTGCGTTTGGAAGGCGTGTTTGCCGGACGCTTATGGGTGACGATCTTAGGCGCAATACAGCAACGGTTTAGGCAATGAATAATTGAGATATTTGTTTATTTGAAAGATACTTGCCACACTCAAACAAGTCGATATTCCCTTTATAAATCAACAAGTAAGATTCATTTCAGAAGTATTTTTATCGGCATTTCAGCGTCTTCGTATCGGCGTTTCAGCTTCCTTCTATCGGAGTTTCAGCGTGGTGGTATCGGCGTTTCAGCGAAAACGCCTGACTTTATCCACAGGGCACCCACTGATTGCCAGAATCATTCCAGACTTAAACATTTCTCGCAGGAATGGCCTTTTACAACGCCTCACGTAAGCGCTCGAACATGAGGCGGACTTGGTAGCAGCCGTAACCCATCGCGTTCAGACGAAAGCCGGGCAGTCGGATACAGCACATGTACGTCGTGCAAACAGCGATTGAACTCCGCGCGGAAATGCGCCATCCCCTGGGGAGTGGTCGCGTAGCCTACGCCAAATTGAAAGCGCAGAGCGTTCCATGGAATCAGGGCTGGCCGTCTAAGGATGAACATGCGCCACGTCAGCCATAAATACAGATCTATCGCCAGGGGTGATCGCAAGCAGTGCAATACGCGCAGATCGAACGGCACGGCGTAGTCCATACACTCCCGGTAGAATGCTTCCGACAGGGTAATCGTACTCTCCCAAAGCGAACCTCCACCGTGGTTCTTCTGACCCCAACGGAGTATGCCCTCATCCGACAGCGCGACGTTCTTGTAGGAAAAATCCTGACCCTGATGCGCTTTTAGCGAAATAGTGGTGCTAAACAATTTCGTAGCCTGCATCTTCAGTCGAGAGGTATCGCCACGTAGCCCCCCACTCGTTGATAGGCCGAGCTTCTCGACGAATTCGTTAAAGCTCCGACCAAGCTTCAACTCACGCGACCCAGTCAACTTTGCCTCCCGTGTTAACCACGCGGAAATGAGTCGCGGCAGCTTTCCATACGGAAGACCAATATCAGGGTCCACCAACATGGTGATGGAGGCAAGGCCGTTGTCGCGCTTGTAAAATGCTCCATCAACTTTCTTATGCGGCATTGATGCCCAGATCATAGCGCGCGCCATATAGCCAATCTGGCCGGCCGCTGCCGCCTCTTGGTTCTGGATCGCAAGAGCAGTATCAAAAAGATCCGCTGCCTTCGCTGTGCTTGCCTTAGCCGCCTTTGTAGAGTGAATACGCGTTTGCTTTGCTATGGACGCTGTCTTGGGCTCTGGAGGCAGAGATGACAAACCTCGTAGGGCAATATCAGCGGCTGGACGGAGCCCAGGAACGCGCGCTGGCTTCGCCGATCGTGTTGATCGATCTGATTTTACATCTGCAACCTGCATCGTCTTTATTGCTGCTTTCTTGGCTGCAATTACCGCAGCCGTTTCGGCGGATATGCCAGCAAGCACAAGTTTTGCGCAGTACCCCGCCTCGTCAAACCCTTCAGTATCGGCATTTAGGAGCGAACGACATAGTAGGCTGGCCCCCATAACTCAGCCTCCACTTACGTGCGTAGTCGGCGGCAGTACATCCTCTGCCGGACGCCGCCGGGCCATTTGCTCAATTTTTGTGGGCCTACCGCGCCGGGGTTTTAAATGACTCGGATGGCTGGGGTCAGCTTGGAATTGCCTGTCAATGAAGTCAGCAACATCCACCAGCCGAAAAACACGCTTGCGACCAATTTTGAAGGAAGGAATGCGATAGCGCCCCTGGCTGACCAAATTACGAATGGTCTGAGGCTGTTCACTAGTGATTTCGCTGACCTGCTCAACGGTAAGCGTTGGCGGATAGCTTTTGCATAGGAATTCAAGCGTGCTTATTGGAAAGACGGCCATGCCGCACCTCATGCGTAGAAGGCAGTCGTCCCTTGGGACGACGCCAATACGCGAGTTGCGGTGAGGCTCTATAAGGTGTTGGAGGAAACAGCACTTCCTAACAACGCCCGCAAGACTAGGGCCTGATTTCGGGAGTCTAAGGGTGGCCTTGCCATGTCAGCGGCAGGATTGAGTAAGGTCACTCGCATGCCCTTACACCCCGAGACTCTTTACCGGACGCTACCCCGGCGCTGTGTCGCATGTTCACTTTTGCCGATCCCCTATCTCACCTTTGGGGTGGCTCAACTGCCGCGTTAGCGTCCAGTGATCCCTGAGTGGTTGAATCCGCGGCAGCTTAGCTTTCTTGGGACACCCATTGGGCAGCATGGGCGGATTAATCGCCCGTCCGGAAAGCGCCAGAACATTCACAGTCCTAGCCTCCCACTCATCCTAGATCACATTCGAGGTTGACTACCTCGAAGGGTATCGAGCCTAAGCTCAATATCCCGGATCATAAGCCACGTTACCGATAACGCCAAGTGGTACAGCCCCGTCAGTTAACGTGAGCGCTGATTGACGAAGCCGGATCAATCAGGAGGACCATGATCGATTTGTCCCAATTTTGTCCCACCGAGGCACAAATTTTTATGGGATTTACGCATATATCTAGACGTACCTCGGTTTACCAAAACTCTCCGATCACACCTAATCATTGACTTACAAAATTTATGAAAGCTCAATGAAAACTGATACATAAAAGCAAAAAGGCCCTGGAACGGACACCATTCCAAGGCCTTAACATATTTTGTTCCTGGTGCCCGAGACAGGATCGAACCTGCGACCTTCGCGTTACGAGTGCGCTGCTCTACCGACTGAGCTACACGGGCGGTGAGCTAACCTAGCATCGCGCCCTGTGGACAGGCAACCTGCGACACAGGGTTTTTCGACACACAGCAAAACGCCCCGAACCAGTCGGGGCGTTTTGCTGTTCAGCGGTCAAGCAGAGGGTGATTAAACGCCCGATGCCTTGGCTGCTGCGACGTCCTTGATGGACAGCTTGATACGGCCGCGGTTGTCCACGTCCAGTACCAGCACCTCCACTTCCTGGCCTTCCTTCAGGATGTCGGTCACTTTCTCGACGCGAGCATCGCTCAGCATGGAGATGTGCACCAGACCGTCCTTGCCCGGCAGGATGTTGACGAAGGCACCGAAGTCGACGATGCGCTCAACCTTGCCGACGTAGATCTTGCCGATCTCGGCTTCGGCGGTGATGCCCAGGACGCGTTGGCGTGCTGCTTCTGCCGCTTCCTTGGTTTCGCCGAAGATCTTGATCGAACCGTCGTCTTCGATGTCGATCGAAGCCTTGGTTTCTTCGCAGATCGCACGGATGGTCGCGCCGCCTTTACCGATGACATCACGGATCTTGTCGGTGTCGATCTTCATCGCGATCATGGTCGGAGCGTTTTCCGACAGCTCGGTACGGGACTGACCAATGATCTGGTTCATCTGACCGAGGATGTTCAGGCGAGCTTCCAGGGCCTGGCCCAGGGCGATCTCCATGATTTCTTCGGTGATGCCCTTGATCTTGATGTCCATCTGCAGTGCGGTGACGCCTTTGGCGGTACCGGCCACTTTGAAGTCCATGTCGCCCAGGTGGTCTTCGTCACCGAGGATGTCGGTCAGGACGGCAAATTTCTCGCCTTCCTTCACCAGGCCCATGGCGATACCGGCAACCGGCGCCTTCATCGGCACACCAGCGTCCATCAGGGCCAGGGAGGCACCGCAGACCGAAGCCATCGAGCTCGAACCGTTGGATTCGGTGATTTCCGAGACCACACGGATGGTGTACGGGAACACGTCGGCAGCTGGCAGCATGGCCTGGACCGAACGACGGGCCAGACGGCCGTGGCCGATTTCGCGGCGACCGGCGCCACCCATGCGACCACATTCACCGACCGAGAACGGCGGGAAGTTGTAGTGCAGCATGAACGGGTCTTTTTTCTCGCCTTCCAGGGTGTCCAGCAGTTGCGCGTCACGGGCGGTGCCCAGTGTTGCAACGACCAGTGCCTGGGTTTCGCCACGGGTGAACAGGGCCGAACCGTGGGTCTTTGGCAGAACGCCGACTTCGATGTTCAGCGGACGTACGGTGCGGGTGTCGCGACCGTCGATACGTGGCTTGCCGTTGACGATGTTTTCGCGAACGGTGCGGTATTCGATTTCACCGAAAGCCGCTTTGACTTCAGCGGCAGACGGCTGGCCTTCTTCACCGGACAGCTTGGCAACGACCTGGTCTTTCAACTCGCCCAGGCGCGCGTAACGATCGGCCTTGACGGTGATGGTGTAGGCCTGGGAGATCGCTTCGCCGAACTCGGCACGGATCGCGCCCAGCAGTTCGGTGGCTTCGGCTTGCGGAGCCCAGGTCCAGGTTGGCTTGGCGGCTTCGGCGGCCAGTTCCTTGACGGCGTTGATCACCACCTGGAACTCGTCGTGGGCGAACAGCACGGCGCCCAGCATCTGGTCTTCGGTCAGTTCCTTGGCTTCGGATTCAACCATCAGCACGGCTTCGGACGTACCGGCAACAACCATGTCCAGGCTCGAAGCCTTCAGTTGCTCGTAAGTCGGGTTCAGCAGGTAGCCGGTGCTTTCGTGGAACGCGACGCGGGCAGCGCCGATCGGGCCATCGAAAGGAATGCCGGAGATGGCCAGCGCAGCCGAGGTACCGATCATCGCAGCGATGTCCGGATCGGTCTTCTTGCTGGTGGAAACGACGGTGCAGACAACCTGCACTTCGTTCATGAAACCTTCCGGGAACAGCGGACGGATCGGACGGTCGATCAGTCGGGAAGTCAGGGTTTCTTTCTCGGAAGGACGGCCTTCGCGCTTGAAGAAACCGCCAGGGATCTTACCGGCAGCGTAAGTCTTTTCCTGGTAGTGAACAGACAGAGGGAAGAAGCCCTTGCCTGGATCGGCTTGCTTGGCACCGACGACGGTCACCAATACGCTGACGTCGTCGTCAACGGTGACCAGCACTGCGCCGGAGGCCTGACGGGCGATACGGCCAGTCTCGAGGGTAACGGTCGATTGACCGAACTGGAATTTTTTGATTACCGGGTTCACGGTGTCCTACCTTCTTTGTGGCTCTTGGGGAAACTGTCTTCTTTCGAAATTCTTGGGCAATGTCGGGAATCGGCCCAACGCCTGTCCAGGGTAAACGTGTATCCAGATAAAACTTGAGGCTGGAAGCCTGCCATGGGCCTGCGGGAAACCCGCTGGCACACGGCAAACAACCAACCTCAGAGCGCGCAATCGCTGATTAGCGACGCAGACCCAGGCGACCGATCAGAGTCTGATAACGACCCAGATCCTTGCCTTTCAGGTAGTCCAGCAGCTTACGACGCTGGTTTACCATGCGGATCAGACCACGACGGGAGTGGTGGTCTTTACCGTTGGCCTTGAAGTGACCTTGCAGCTTGTTGATGTTGTGGGTCAGCAGTGCAACTTGCACTTCTGGCGAACCGGTGTCACCAACAGCTTGCTGGTAGTCAGCAACGATTTGAGCTTTTTCTTGAACGTCGAGAGCCATGAGGCAATCCTTCTTATCAGGAAACTGTTTCAGGGAAACAGCTTCAACAGGCCAGGGACAAATCCCTGTATCTATAAATGAGTAGTGACCGTGCCTGTTAACAGCCACACTCGCCAGCCCGGTGTAACGCGGGCTGGTTCCGGTCATTCCGACCGAATCAGTCGACGCGGCGCAATGCGCCCGTCTTCGCTCACTTCACCAATACCGATGAAGCGACCATTGTGATCCTGCACCCGGACCATGCCGAACTTCGGCGCGTCCGGGGCACGTACCGGCTGGCCGTTAAGCCAGTAGAACGCACTGTGTTCCGAGAACTGCAACAGCGGCCAGTCCAGCAAGCCACTGTCCGATGGCATCAGGAAGCGGTCGACCGCCTCGTTGCCGCCTTCGGCGTGCACCGCTTCGAGTTCTTCCAGCGTGACCGTCTGGGCCAACGTGAAAGGCCCGGCCTGGGTCCGTCGCAATTCTGCCACGTACGCACCACAGCCCAGCTGCTCGCCGATATCCTCCACCAGGGTGCGAATATAGGTGCCCTTGCTGCAATCCACGGCCAGCCGCGCAGTGTTACCGTCAAAGGCCAGCAATTCCAAGCGCGCAATAGTAACAGAACGCGGTTCACGCTCCACTACTTCGCCTGCACGGGCCAGCTTGTACAACGGCTGCCCATCACGCTTCAAGGCCGAGTACATCGGCGGTATCTGGCTGATTTGCCCACGAAATCCCGGCAGCACAGCTTCGATATCAGCCTGACCAACGGTCACCGGGCGCTCCAGCAGAACCTCTCCTTCGGCATCCGCCGTGGTGGTGGTCTTGCCCAGTTGCGCCAGGGTTTCATAGCCCTTGTCGGAATCGAGCAGGTACTGGGAGAACTTGGTCGCCTCGCCAAAGCACAACGGCAGCACGCCGGTGGCCAGCGGATCGAGGCTACCGGTGTGCCCGGCCTTCTCGGCATTGAGCAGCCAGCGAACCTTTTGCAACGCCGCATTGGAGGTAAAGCCCAATGGTTTGTCGAGCAGGATGATGCCGCTGACGTTACGGCGGATACGTTTGACCTGAGCCACCGATTACTCCTTGGAGTCTTCGGGTTCAGCCGCGTGCTGGCTGTCTTCAGCCACCGCGCGCTCGATCAGCGCAGACAGATGCGCGCCCCGCACGACGCTTTCGTCGTAGTGGAAGTGCAACTGTGGAACGCTGCGCAGCTTCATTTCACGGGCCAACTGCATCCGCAGGAAACCGGCGGCCGCGTTGAGCACCTTGATGCTCTGGGCGATTTCCTCGGCGCTGTCCTGGCCCATCACCGTGATGAAAATCTTTGCATGACCGACGTCACGGCTGACTTCCACTGCGGTGATGGTGACCAGGCCGACGCGCGGGTCTTTGACTTCGCGGCGGATCAGTTGGGCCAGCTCGCGCTGCATCTGATCGCCGATTCGTTGGGTACGGCTGTATTCTTTTGCCATGTCTTGTTACCTGTTACTGCCCCACGGGAAACCCGCAAGGTCTGAAAGCGGCAAACGCCCGGCCTGGCAAAAGCCAGACCGGGCGTTGCGTTTAGAGCCCGCCAGCGCGGCCGCGCATGTTCATGCGCCAGCCTCGTGCGGCTCTTGAAACATGCGAGTCAGAGGCTGCGAGCAACCTGGACCTTCTCGAAGACTTCGATCTTGTCGCCGACCTTGACGTCGTTGTAGCTCTTGACGCCAATACCGCATTCCATGCCGGCACGGACTTCGGAAGCGTCATCCTTGAAGCGACGCAGCGATTCCAGCTCGCCCTCGAAGATCACGATGTCTTCACGCAGTACACGGATCGGACGGTTACGGTGAACGACACCCTCGATCACCATGCAGCCGGCGATGGCGCCAAACTTCGGCGAACGGAACACGTCGCGAACTTCGGCCACGCCCAGGATGTTTTCTCGGACATCGCTGCCCAACATACCGGTCAGGGCTTTCTTGACGTCTTCGATGATGTCGTAGATCACGTTGTAGTAACGCATATCCAGACCTTCCTGCTCGACGATCTTGCGCGCACCGGCATCGGCACGCACGTTGAAGCCGAACAGTACTGCGCTGGAAGCCAGTGCCAGGTTGGCGTCGCTTTCGGTGATACCACCGACACCGCCACCGACCACGCGTACTTGCACTTCGTCGTTGCCCAGGCCATTCAGAGCGCCCTGCAAGGCTTCCAGCGAGCCACGGACGTCGGATTTGAGGACGATGTTGAGCGTCTTCTTCTCTTCCTGGCCCATGTTCTCGAAGATGTTTTCCAGCTTGCCGGCGTGAGCGCGAGCCAGTTTGACTTCGCGGAACTTGCCCTGACGGAACAGAGCCACTTCACGGGCTTTCTTCTCGTCCGCCACAACGCTCATCTCGTCGCCAGCGTCCGGCGTACCGTCCAGGCCGAGGATCTCGACCGGAATGGCAGGACCGGCTTCCTTGATCGGCTTGCCGTTCTCGTCAAGCATGGCGCGCACGCGGCCGTAGTTCGAGCCGACCAGCACCATGTCGCCTTGGCGCAGGGTACCGTCCTGAACCAGGACAGTCGCAACCGGGCCACGGCCCTTGTCGAGACGCGATTCCACAACCACACCACGGCCTGGGGCCGAAGGGGTAGCTGTCAGTTCCAGGACCTCGGCTTGCAACAGAACGGCTTCGAGCAGTTCGTCAACGCCGGTACCCATCTTCGCCGAAACCGGAACGAATGGAGTGTCGCCACCCCACTCTTCGGAGGTCACGCCGTGAACCGACAGTTCGCTACGGATGCGATCGAGGTCGGCACCCGGCTTGTCGATCTTGTTCACCGCAACCACCAGCGGCACGCCAGCTGCCTTGGCATGCTGGACCGCTTCGATGGTCTGTGGCATCACGCCGTCGTCCGCCGCGACCACCAGGATCACGATGTCGGTCGCCTTGGCACCACGGGCACGCATGGCGGTAAACGCGGCGTGACCCGGGGTGTCGAGGAAAGTGACCATGCCGCGTTCGGTTTCAACGTGGTAGGCACCGATGTGCTGGGTAATGCCGCCGGCTTCGCCCGCAGCTACCTTGGCACGACGGATGTAGTCGAGCAGCGAGGTCTTACCGTGGTCAACGTGGCCCATGACGGTCACGACTGGCGCACGAGGCACTGCTTCACCTTCGAACTTCAGGGACTCGGCCAGGGAATCTTCCAGGGCGGTGTCGCTGACCAGGGTCACTTTGTGGCCCAGTTCTTCGGCAACCAGTTGGGCAGTTTCCTGATCCAGAACCTGGTTGATGGTCGCAGGCGTGCCCAGCTTGAACATGAACTTGATGATTTCAGCAGCCTTGACCGACATCTGCTGGGCCAGGTCGCCCACAGTGATGGTCTCGCCGATCTTCACTTCACGCACGACAGGGCCAGTAGGGCTCTGGAAACCGTGGGCGTTGCGTTTCTTCAGCTTGGCCTTGCCGCGACCGCCGCGACGGAAGCCATCGCTTTCTTCGTCGGTGGTACGTGGCGCAACGCGGGGTGCCGGCGCCTTTTCCTTGACCGACGCACGATGAGGAGCGTTCTTGCGCTCGCCATCGCCACCGCCACCGCCACGACGGTTGTCGTCGGCACGTGGTTTGTCGGGACGACGCTGTTCGTCGCGTTTACGGGTATCCGCAGGTGCCGGAGCCGGCGCTACGACCGGTGCGCTTTCACGCACAGGCTCGGCTACCGGAGCAGGGGCGGCAACAGCTTCGACCGGAGCAGGTTGCGCAGCAGCAGGCTGGCGACGCGCTTCTTCTTCGGCGCGACGCTTGGCTTCTTCTTCAGCCTTCTGACGTGCAGCGTTTTCTACTGCGCGACGCTCTTCCAGCTCGCGCTTGCGCTCGGCTTCGATTTCTTCCGGGCTGCGCTGTACGAAGACTTTCTTCTTGCGTACTTCAACACTGATGCTTTTGCTACCGGCAACACGCAGGGTGCTGGTGGTTTTACGCTGCAGCGTGATCTTGCGTGGTTCTTCCACTTTCGCCTTGTGGCTGCTCTTCAAGTGAGTCAGCAGGGATTGCTTCTCACTGTCAGTCACATGTTCCTCGGCGGCGGTGTGCGGCAGACCTGCCTCACGCATCTGCTGCAACAGGCGCTCTACCGGTGTTTTGACCTCATCGGCCAGTTGTTTCACCGTGACTTGCGTCATGCACTTCTCTCCTCAGGCCGCGCCTAATTACTCGAACCAATGGGCTCGGGCGGCCATGATCAACTTGCCGGCACGATCATCGTCAATGCCGTCGATGTCGAGCAGATCGTCAATAGACTGCTCGGCCAGGTCTTCGCGGGTAATTACGCCGCGCACCGCCAGTTCCATCGCCAAATCCTTGTCCATGCCCTCAAGCGAGAGCAGGTCTTCGGCCGGATGGGCGTCTGCCAGCTTTTCCTCAGTAGCGATGGCTTTGGTCAACAAACGATCCTTGGCACGAGCGCGAAGCTCGTTGACGATTTCCTCGTCAAAGCCGTCGATGTTGAGCATTTCTTCCACCGGCACGTAGGCAATCTCTTCCAGGCTGGTAAAGCCTTCATCCACCAGCACCTGGGCCAGTTCTTCATCGACTTCAAGCTCTTCGATGAAGTTGCGCAGGATGTCACCGGTTTCAGCTTGCTGCTTAGCCTGGATGTCCGATTCGGTCATCACGTTCAGGGTCCAGCCAGTCAACTGGCTGGCCAGACGTACGTTCTGACCACCGCGACCGATGGCCTGAGCCAGATTGTCTGCGCCAACGGCGATGTCCATGGCATGGGCATCTTCGTCAACGATAATTGCCGCCACTTCAGCAGGCGACATGGCATTGATCACGAACTGAGCCGGGTTGTCGTCCCACAGGACGATATCCACGCGCTCGCCGCCCAACTCGCCGGATACGGCCTGGACACGCGAACCGCGCATGCCAATGCAGGCACCTTGCGGGTCGATGCGCTTGTCCTTGGAGCGGACTGCGATCTTGGCACGCGAACCCGGATCACGGGAGGCGGCCATGACTTCGATCAGGCCTTCGGCAATTTCCGGCACTTCGATACGGAACAACTCGATCAGCATTTCCGGCGCGGTCCGCGACAGGATCAACTGCGGGCCACGGTTCTCGGTGCGGATTTCCTTGAGCAGCGCACGCAGGCGCACGCCAACCCGGAAGGTTTCGCGAGAAATGATGTCTTCACGAGCCAGCAACGCCTCGGCGTTGTTGCCCAGGTCGACGATCACGTTGTCGCGGGTCACTTTCTTCACGGTGCCGGAGATGATTTCCCCCAGTTTCTCGCGATAGGCGTCGACGACTTGGGCGCGCTCTGCTTCGCGAACCTTCTGCACGATGACCTGCTTGGCGGTCTGTGCAGCAATACGACCGAACTCGATGGACTCGATTTTCTCTTCGACTACATCGCCTACCTTGGCGCCCGGGTGCGTTTGCGCAACCTTGCTCGGCCAGGTTTCGATCGCCGGATCGTCCAGGTCGGCTTCCTCGACCACCGTCCAGCGACGGAAAGTCTCATAGGCACCCGTGTGGCGATTGATCTCCACACGCAAATCAACTTCGTCTTCAAACCGCTTCTTGGTAGCAGTGGCCAGAGCCAGCTCCAGCGCTTCAAAAATCACGTCAGCCGGTACGCCCTTTTCATTGGATACCGACTCAACAACCAGCAGTACTTCTTTGCTCATCGTACGCCTCGCCTTTCGCAAGCCATTGGATCCGCGGGATCCGCAGTATCTGGCACGTATCAGTCAAAACTGGGAATAATGTTGGCCTTGTCGATCAAATCGATCGGCAACAGGAACTCGTGGTCGTCTACCTGCACCACGACATCCTGCTCTTCTACACCGCGCAGAAGGCCCTGGAAGTTGCGTCGACCTTCGAAAGGCGAGCGCAGCTTGATCTTCACTTGTTCACCGGCAAACGAAGCAAACTGTTCAAGAGTGAACAGAGGGCGTTCCATGCCAGGCGAGGAAACTTCAAGGGTGTATTCGGAACTGATTGGATCTTCAACATCCAACACACCGCTGATCTGACGGCTGACGATGGCGCAATCGTCCACCAACACGCCGCCTTCCTTATCGATATAAACGCGCAACAATGAGTGGCGACCCTGAGCCGAAAACTCAATACCCCAGCATTCATAGCCCAGGGCCACGACCACCGGGGCCAACAAGGCCTGCAACTGTTCTAGCTTGCTCGACACCTGAACCCCCTCGTGCATGTTTGTGCATGCTGTGCAAATAAAAAAAAATGGGCGAATCGCCCATCCCTGAAACGCCGTCGAACAGCGGCGTTATAAAGTGTCCAGCTAACAAAAAGCCCCTTGGAAGGGGCTCCTGAAACTGGTTGCGGGAGCCGGATTTGAACCGACGACCTTCGGGTTATGAGCCCGACGAGCTACCAGGCTGCTCCATCCCGCGACAAAGCTGGGGCGGAAGTATACGACCGATCCCTTACAGGGTCAATGTAACCTCCCACCTACAAGAAAGCCCGCAATCGCGGGCTCTCCTGATAATTGGTACCGAGAAGGGGACTCGAACCCCTACACCCTATGGGCACAACCACCTCAAGGTTGCGTGTCTACCAATTCCACCACCTCGGCAATACAGCGTTTGAAACCTTCTTACTTCTGCTCTTGAGCTGGAGGCACATCAGTCGCCGGGTTGGCCGACTTTTGCTCTTGGAGCACCGGGACATCATCAGAAGCCGGTTGTTGCTTTGGCGCCTCCAGTACCGCTGGGTTTGGCAAACCTACTTGAGTCAGCTCATGAGCTTTCTCTTTAGCAAAGTAACCTAACCCCAAGCTGGTCATGAAGAAACCGGCGGCAAGTATAGCAGTAAACTTACTAAGAAAGGTAGAGGAACCTTGGCTTCCGAATACAGTATTTGAAGCACCTGCACCGAAAGACGCGCCAGCATCGGCACCCTTACCCTGCTGCAGCAATACGAGAGCAACTACGCCCAGTGCGCCCAGCAGATGAAAAACGACTACGACTGTTTCCAGCATTTTTTCAGTTTCCCGCGGCGCGACAGATCGCACCGAACTCATCTGCATTCAGGGAAGCTCCACCAATGAGCCCCCCATCGATATCCGGCATGCCGAACAGTTCGACCGCATTGGCCGCCTTCACGCTGCCGCCGTATAGAAGCCGCACACCTCGTGCCACTTCAGAATTTTCTGCCGCCAACTGTGCGCGGATGGCTGCATGCACATCTTGCGCCTGTTGCGGCGAAGCAGTCAGCCCGGTACCAATGGCCCAGACCGGCTCGTAAGCAATGACCGCCTTTGCAAAAGCACCGACACCCAGGTCTTCGATGATGCTGCCCAGCTGACGCCCGACAACTTCGAGAGTCTTCCCGGCTTCACGCTGTTCGAGGGTCTCCCCTACGCACAACACCGGAGTCAGACCACAAGCCTGAGCCGCTGCAAACTTGCGAATCAGGGTCTTGTCCTGCTCGCCCATGATCAGGCGACGCTCGGAATGTCCGACCAGGACCAGGGAACAACCTGCGTCCACCAGTTGACTCGGCGCAATCTCACCGGTCAACGCACCTTGCATCGATTCCACCGCAGAATTCTGCGCGCCGATCGAAATCGACTTGCCTTTCAAGCCATCAACCACCTGATTGATATACAAGCAAGGCGGGAATACCGCGACATCAACACCGCTTGGCAAGGCCAGATGACGAAGGCCATTGATCAGCTCAGCGACGCTGGCGCGGGTACCGTGCATCTTCCAGTTACCAGCTACCATAGGGCGACGCATGCTGTACCTCGTCGGTCAAAGTGGGCGCAGATGTTACCCAACCGATTCATGACTGGCAAGCCGAATTCAGGCAGAAACTTCAGTAACAAGCCTCGCCAGCTCTTCAGCGTAACCGCGGACCTGCATTTCATCCTCGCCTTCGACCATGACGCGCACCAAAGGCTCTGTACCGGACTTGCGCAACAATACACGCCCACGCCCTGCCATAGCCTGCGTGACACGCTCACTGGCCTGCTTGACCGTTTCATGTTCGAGAGGATTCGCACCGCCCCCCAGACGCACGTTGATCAGCACTTGCGGACACTTGCGCAGCGCCTGGCGTGATTGTGCAAGCCCTTCATTACGCGCCTTGAGCGCCATCAGCACTTGCAGGGCAGCAATGATCGCATCGCCGGTGGTGGTATGGTCAAAGCAGACGATATGACCGGAGTTCTCGCCCCCGATCATCCAGTTGCGCTCCAGCAGTTCCGAGATCACATACCGATCGCCGACATTGGCCCGCACGAAAGGAATATCCAGGTCCGCCAAGGCCAGCTCAAGCCCGAGATTGCTCATCAGCGTACCAACCACACCGCCTTGCAACTTGCCGCGCTCGTGCAAATCACGAGCGATGATAAACAGCAAGTCGTCACCGTCGACGACGGTACCGGTGTGGTCGACCATCAAGACCCGATCGCCATCACCATCGAAGGCGATGCCGAGGTCGGCATGCTCGGCGAGCACCGCAGCCTGCAGCGCCTCGGTATGGGTGGAGCCACAGTTGTGATTGATGTTCAGGCCATTGGGCTGGGCAGAAAGTACTGCAACCTCTGCGCCCAACTCACGAAAGACACTCGGCGCAACCTTATAGGTCGCACCATGGGCACAGTCGACGACGATTTTCAGGCCGGCAAAACTGGTACCGGTCGGCACGCTGCCTTTGCAGAACTCGATGTAGCGACCCGATGCATCGTTGATCCGCGACACCTTGCCGATCTTGCTCGACTCAACCACTGTCATCGGGGTATCCAGCAGCTCCTCGATCATCAGTTCCACTTCATCCGGCAGCTTGGTGCCCTTGCCGGAGAAGAACTTGATACCGTTATCGTCATGCGGGTTGTGCGAGGCACTGATCACAATGCCCGCCTGCCCCTGGAAAGTTCGCGTCAGGTATGCAATGGCAGGCGTCGGCATCGGTCCTAGCAGCATGACGTCGGCGCCCGCCGAAGTCAGGCCGGCCTCGAGAGCCGACTCGAACATGTAACCGGAAATACGCGTGTCCTTGCCAACCAGCACTTTGCAGGCGCCCATTTTGCGGAACGCCATGCCAGCCGCCCAGCCGAGCTTGAGCATGAAATCAGGGGTGATGGGGTATTCGCCGACCCGACCACGAATCCCGTCGGTGCCAAAGTATTTTTTGCTCATGAGTGCTCCGTCATTCTTATTCGGCTGAATCCACAGCTGCGATCATCCGCACGACATCCATCGTTTCGGCCACATCGTGCACACGCAGTATGCGCGCACCTTTGGTCAGGGCGAGGGCCGCGAGTGCGAGACCGCCGTACAGACGCTCTCCCACCGGACGCCCCAAGGCATTGCCTATCATGCTCTTTCGCGAGACCCCGACCAACAGGGGGCGCCCCAAGGCATGCAAAGCTTCCATATGTTTGAACAGGCTCAGATTGTGAGCCAGTGTCTTGGCAAAGCCAAATCCCGGATCAAGAATGATCCGCTCGGCGGGGATGCCCACGGCTGCGCAGTGATTCAAACGCTGCGCCAGAAATTCACCGACCTCTGCGGTCACGTCGTGATAGTGCGGGTCGTTCTGCATGGTTCCCGGCTCGCCGAGCATATGCATCAGGCACACCGGCAGACCGGTAGCCGCTGCTGCATCCAGCGCTCCGTCGCGCTGCAAGGACCGGACATCATTGATCAACCCGGCCCCCAGTCGCGCGGTTTCACGCATGACCGCAGGGGTTGAGGTATCGACCGAGATGATAACGTCGAGCTCGCGATGAATGCGCTCGACAATCGGCGCCACCCGTTCCAGCTCTTCGGTAGGCGAAACCGATCGGGCACCTGGCCGGGTTGATTCACCACCGACATCGATCAGCGTTGCGCCGGCGGCAACCATGGCCTCGGCATGCCGCAACGCAGCGTCGAGCTGGCTGAACCGACCACCGTCGGAAAAGGAATCGGGAGTGACATTGAGAATGCCCATGGCATGCGCATGGGCCAAATCAAGAACCCGGTTGCCGCAAGGCAACCGGGTCGGGGACTGAACAGAAGTCATTTCAAGCCTTAGACATCAGCAGCCGGACCGCCAATCGGTGTTTCCGGACGCTCGCCCTGTACCGCCGGTGGAGTGCCGGAAGTGCCGGTACCGCCAGACCAGTCACGAGGCTCACGAGGCGTGCGACCCGCCATGATGTCGTCGATCTGGTCGGCATCAATGGTTTCATACTTCATCAGGGCGTCGGCCATGGCATCGAGCTTGTCACGGTTATCCGTGAGGATCTGCTTGGCCGTACCGTAGCACTGGTCAATGATGCTGCGCACTTCCGAGTCGATCAGCTTGGCCGTCTCGCCGGAGAAGCTGGCATGCTGGCCACCGCCACCACGCCCCAGGAATACCTCACCCTCTTCCTCGGCATACATCAGTGGTCCCAGCTTCTCGGACAGGCCCCACTTGGTGACCATGTTCCGAGCTATCTGGCTGGCACGCATGATGTCGTTCGAGGCACCTGTCGTCACACCGTCGAAGCCCAGCGTCATTTCTTCAGCGATACGGCCGCCGTACAGCGAGCAGATCTGGCTGATCAAGGCGCGCTTGGACAGGCTGTAGCGATCTTCTTCCGGCAGGAACATGGTCACACCCAAGGCGCGACCACGAGGGATGATCGAGACCTTGTAGACCGGATCATGTTCGGGCACTACACGACCGACGATAGCGTGACCCGCCTCGTGGTAGGCGGTGTTCTGCTTTTCTTTCTCCGACATGACCATGGATTTGCGCTCGGCGCCCATCATGATCTTGTCCTTTGCCAACTCGAATTCTTTCATTTCGACGATGCGCTTACCGGCACGAGCCGCGAACAGCGACGCTTCGTTGACCAGGTTGGCGAGGTCGGCACCAGAGAAACCCGGGGTGCCACGTGCGATGACGGCCGGAGCGACATCATCACCCATCGGTACTTTACGCATATGGACCTTGAGGATCTGTTCGCGACCGCGAATGTCCGGCAGCCCTACCACGACCTGACGGTCGAAGCGACCAGGACGCAACAGCGCAGGGTCAAGTACATCAGGACGGTTGGTGGCGGCGATCACGATGATGCCGTCATTCATTTCGAAACCGTCCATCTCCACCAGCAACTGGTTGAGGGTCTGTTCGCGCTCGTCGTGACCGCCACCCATGCCGGCGCCACGATGGCGACCGACGGCGTCGATCTCGTCGATGAAGATGATGCATGGCGCGTGCTTCTTGGCCTGTTCGAACATGTCGCGAACACGGCTGGCACCCACGCCGACAAACATTTCAACGAAGTCGGAACCGGAAATGGTAAAGAACGGGACCTTGGCTTCGCCGGCGATCGCCTTGGCCAGCAAGGTCTTACCGGTACCGGGCGGACCGACCATCAGCACGCCGCGAGGAATGCGACCGCCCAGGCGCTGGAACTTGCCCGGATCGCGCAGGAACTCGACCAACTCGCCGACTTCCTCCTTGGCCTCGTCGCAACCCGCGACATCGGCCAGGGTAGTTTTCACCTGATCTTCGGAAAGCAGCCGGGCCTTGCTCTTGCCGAAGCTCATCGGCCCGCCCTTGCCACCACCGCCGCCCTGCATCTGGCGCATGAAGAACATGAACACGGCGATGATCACCAGGATCGGGAAGCTCGCGACCAGGAGCTGGGTCCAGATGCTTTGCTGTTCAGGCTGCTTGCCTTCGATCACGACATGGTTGTCCACCAGGTCACCGATCAGGCCATTGTCCTGGATCGCCGGACGAATGGTCTTGAAGGTGTCGCCATCGGCGCGCTTGCCGGTAATCACATAGCCATCAACGGCTACGCGCTCGACCTTGCCATCCTTGACCTGCTGGATGAAGTCGGAATAGTTGAGGGTCTGCGGCTCGTTAGGGCTGGAGAAGTTGTTCATCACGGTCACAAGGACAGCGGCGATGATCAACCACAGGATCAGATTCTTTGCCATATCGTTCAATTAACTACCCTCTGAAGCAAGCTCCGCTACTGGCGCGCGCTTCGCATGATATTCACCGGCCTAACTTACTACATTACCTACGACTCTGGCAGGCGCCGTCTGTAACCCTTTGTGAAACTTTGACCGCGCAATTTTCGTTACGTGGCATTTTCAATGCGAGACAAAAAAACTATCACCCCGCTCAAAGACGCTCATCGCTGGCTGCGCCTTCGACACCGCGAAAGCCTCGCGCCAATAGATATTGCTCGCGAGAGCGGTCACGAGAGGACAATGGCTTGCGCATCTGCACCTTGTCGAACAATTTGCGCATGCCCTTGTGGTACTCGTCAAAACCTTCCCCCTGGAAGACCTTGATCAAAAAATCACCACCCGGACGCAACACCCGTCCGGCTAGATCCAGGGCCAGCTCGCTGAGGAACATTGCACGGGGCATGTCGACAGCGGCCAGTCCACTCATATTGGGGGCCATATCGGAAATCACAAGGTCGACCTGCGTATTTCCGACGGCTTCGAGGATTTTGGCCAGCACAGTGTCTTCCGTAAAATCGCCCTGGATAAAGGTCACATCAGGGATGCTATCCATTTCCAGGATATCGGACGCAATCAGTCGCCCCTGCCCGCCAATCAGACGACTGGTCACCTGCGACCACCCACCCGGCGCTGCGCCGAGGTCGATCACGGTCATGCCTGGGCGGATCAGACGATCCTTTTCCTGGATTTCCAGCAACTTGTAGCTGGCACGCGAGCGATAGCCGTCCTTTTGCGCCATTTTGACGTATGGATCGTTGAAATGCTCTCTGAGCCAGTTCTGGCTAGTCTTGGAACGGGCCACGGGCCACCTCTAAAAATAAAACGGGTCGTGATTAAGTGGGCGGTCCCGGACTTGCTCGGGTAAACTGGCCGCCGCTTTTTTACAAGATCAGACGCAGGGGTCAGATTATGCCGCTCACTCAAGAGCAGAAGAAACAATACAAATCCATTGGCCACCATCTGAAACCGGTTTTGACTGTGGCTGACAACGGTTTGACTGAAGGTGTACTCGCCGAACTGGAGCGCGCCCTGGGTGATCATGAGCTGATCAAGATCAAGCTCAACATCCTGGATCGTGAAGCCCGCCTGGCTGCCGTTGCCGAACTGTGCAAGACCGGCAAGGCCGACCTGGTGCAGGTCATCGGCAAGATGGCGCTGATTTACCGCAAGAACTTCAGCGTCAACAAGCAACTGTCTAACGTTCACCGCTTCAAGTGATGCCAAGGGTCAAGGGTGTGCCTCGCACACCCTGCCACTCCATCCGGGAACCGGTTGCAACACCAGCACCAAGCCGGAGAAACCCAGCACCAGGTAACTGAAAACCTGCCACTGGCCAGCATCGGGCCAGCCGAGACGCACCGCAAAGAACATCCCGCAGGCGTACAATGCCATGAGCAACAATTGCCCGCGAATGTCGCGCCATAGACTGGCAAGGCCCTCGGCCTGAACCAGCACCAAAGCCTGAAACATCGCACACGCCGCGGAAAAACCCACCAGCAGCGCCGTCAGCATGCCTGCAATTTCATCGATGAGCAGCGGCGCAAGACCGATCCGACCCAGCACCGGCAGCAAGCCGATGTGCAACAACCAGACGCCGCCCACCCATAACATCTGGGTGAGCTGCCAGATCATGGCACCCGCTCGAAGCGGGCGCCTTCTTTCAGATGTGACGGACTTCGACAATCTCATACTCGATCACGCCACCAGGCGTCTTTACCGCCACCACATCACCCTCTTCCTTGGCGATCAAGGCGCGAGCGATGGGCGAACCGACAGAGATTTTGCCGAGTTTGATGTCAGCTTCATCCTCACCCACGATCTGGTAAGTGACGCTTTCATCTGTCTCGACGTTGGCGATTTCCACGGTGGTGCCGAAAATCACCTTGCCGGTATGGGGGATGGTGGTGACGTCGATGATCACCGCATTCTGCATGCGACCTTCGATATCACGCACCCGCGCCTCGACCATGCCCTGCTCCTCACGGGCGGCATGGTACTCAGCGTTTTCCTTGAGATCGCCCAGCTCACGCGCTTCACCAATAGCCTGGCTCAAGCGCGGACGCTCGACCTTGGTCAAGAAAGCGTGTTCCTCTTCCAGGGCCTTTGCGCCCTGAACAGTCATGGGGTACTTGGTTATGCTCATGCCTTCAATCCTGCATGTAAATCCTGCAAGCGACGCACGGTCTTCTCCGGACCGAACTTGAGCGCTTCGCAGATCGCTTCGCCCGCCGCAATGGTCGTGGTGCAGTAGATCTTGTGCTGCAGCGCATTGCGACGGATGGAGTAGGAGTCGGCGATCGACTGGCGACCTTCGGTGGTGTTGATGATCAGCGTGACTTCATCATTCTTGATCATGTCGACCACATGCGGACGCCCCTCGGTCACCTTGTTCACGCGGCGCACTTTCAGGCCTGCCGCTTCGATCAGCTTGGCAGTCCCGGCCGTGGCGACCACTTCAAAGCCCAAGTTGATCAGATCACGGGCAACGCCTGCAACCAGTGGCTTGTCGTCATCACGCACGCTGATGAACGCGGTACCGCCTGTCGGCAGGACTTCGCTGGCACCCATCTGGGCTTTGGCAAACGCCTCGCCGAAGGTGTCACCGACGCCCATCACTTCACCGGTGGACTTCATTTCCGGGCCGAGGATCGGGTCGACACCCGGGAACTTGGCGAATGGGAACACGGCCTCTTTGACGCTGTAGAAGTTCGGGATGATTTCCTTGGTGAAACCCAGTTCCTTCAGGGTTTTGCCTGCCATGACCCGTGCAGCGATCATCGCCAGGGAAACACCGATGCACTTGGAAACGAACGGTACGGTCCGGGAAGCGCGCGGGTTGACCTCGATTACGTAGATATCTTCACCCTGAAGCGCCAACTGCACGTTCATCAGGCCGACAACACCCAGCTCCAAAGCCATTTTCTTGACCTGCTCGCGCATTTCGTCCTGGATATGGGCCGGCAGCGAGTAAGGCGGCAGCGAGCACGCGGAGTCACCGGAGTGAACACCGGCCTGCTCGATGTGCTGCATGATTGCGCCAATTACCACGTCCTTGCCGTCGCTGACCGCGTCCACGTCCATTTCGATGGCGCAGTTGAGGAAGTGGTCCAGCAGCACCGGGCTGTCGTTGGAGACCTGGACCGCTTCACGCAGGTAGCGCTTGAGCTCGTCTTCTTGATAGACGATTTCCATCGCACGGCCGCCCAGTACATAGGATGGACGTACCACCAGCGGGTAACCGATCTTGGCGGCGGCACGAATCGCTTCGTCTTCGCTACGCACGGTGGCGTTTGGCGGCTGGCGCAGGTTCAGGCGCTCGACCATCTGCTGGAAGCGCTCACGGTCTTCGGCGCGGTCGATGGCATCCGGGCTGGTGCCGATGATCGGCACGCCAGCGGCCTCCAAGGCGCGAGCCAGTTTCAACGGGGTCTGGCCGCCGTACTGGACGATCACGCCCTTGGGCTTCTCGACGCGGACGATTTCCAGTACGTCTTCCAGGGTCACCGGTTCGAAGTACAGACGATCGGAGGTGTCGTAGTCGGTGGACACGGTTTCCGGGTTGCAGTTGACCATGATGGTCTCGTACCCGTCGTCGCGCAGGGCCAGTGCGGCGTGCACGCAGCAGTAGTCGAACTCGATGCCCTGACCGATGCGGTTAGGACCGCCACCCAGGATCATGATCTTGTCGCGGGTCGATGGCGCGGCTTCGCACTCTTCTTCGTACGTGGAGTACAGGTAGGCGGTGTCGGTGGCGAACTCGGCCGCGCAGGTGTCGACGCGCTTGTAGACCGGGAATACTTCCAGCTTGTGGCGATGGGCCCGCAGGCTCTTCTCGGTCACACCCAGCAGCTTGGCCAGGCGCTGGTCGGAGAAACCCTTGCGCTTGAGGCGGAACATCATGTCGCGGTCGATGCTGGACATGCCCAGGGTCTTGACCTTTTCTTCTTCCTTGATCAGGTCTTCGATCTGGACCAGGAACCAAGGGTCGATCATGTTCATGCCGAAGATCTGCTCGACGGTCATGCCGGCGCGGAAGGCATCGGCCACGTACCAGATACGCTCGGCGCCTGGCACGGTCAGCTCGCGCTTGAGTACGCTCATGCTTTCCGGGTCGTTGAGATCCAGCTTTGGATCAAGACCGCAGACACCCACTTCCAGGCCGCGAAGGGCTTTCTGCAGGGATTCCTGGAAGGTCCGGCCGATCGCCATGACTTCACCGACCGACTTCATCTGGGTGGTCAGGCGGGCATCGGCCTTGGCAAATTTTTCGAAGGCAAAGCGTGGCAGTTTGGTGACGACGTAGTCGATGGACGGCTCGAAGGACGCCGGGGTCTTGCCGCCGGTGATGTCGTTCGACAGTTCGTCCAGGGTGTAGCCCACGGCCAGCTTGGCCGCGACCTTGGCAATCGGGAAACCGGTGGCTTTCGAGGCCAGGGCCGACGAACGGGATACCCGCGGGTTCATCTCGATGACCACCATGCGACCGGTGTTCGGGCAGATGCCGAACTGGACGTTGGAGCCACCGGTTTCGACGCCGATCTCACGCAGTACCGCCAGGGAGGCGTTACGCAGGATCTGGTATTCCTTGTCGGTCAGGGTCTGGGCCGGCGCGACGGTGATCGAGTCACCGGTGTGCACGCCCATCGGGTCGAAGTTTTCGATGGAGCAGACGATGATGCAGTTGTCCTTTTTGTCGCGGACAACTTCCATTTCGTACTCTTTCCAGCCGATCAGGGATTCGTCGATCAGCAGTTCCTTGGTCGGCGACAGGTCCAGGCCACGGGCGCAGATTTCTTCGAATTCTTCACGGTTGTAGGCGATGCCGCCACCGGTGCCGCCCATGGTGAAGGACGGACGGATGATGCACGGGAAGCCCAGCTTCTCGAGCACCGCGTTGGCCTCTTCCATGCTGTGGGCAATACCGGAGCGCGGGCACGCCAGGCCGATGGACTTCATGGCCTTGTCGAAACGCGAGCGGTCTTCGGCCTTGTCGATGGTGTCGGCGTTGGCACCGATCATCTCTACGCCGAACTTTTCCAGGACGCCTTCGCGCTCCAGGTCCAGGGCGCAGTTCAGCGCGGTCTGGCCACCCATGGTCGGCAACAGTGCGTCAGGGCGTTCTTTCTCGATGATCTTGGCAACCGTCTGCCACTTGATCGGCTCGATGTAGGTGGCGTCGGCCATGGCCGGGTCGGTCATGATGGTGGCCGGGTTGGAGTTCACCAGGATGACGCGGTAACCCTCTTCGCGCAGGGCTTTGCAGGCCTGGGCGCCGGAGTAGTCGAATTCGCAGGCCTGGCCGATCACGATCGGGCCAGCGCCGAGAATCAGGATGCTTTTTATGTCTGTACGTTTTGGCATGGGTTTGTCACTCAAATCCGCAGGTCAGTCGGCTAGGCCGTCGAACAATCTTTGCAGCGCCTGAGGGGGCCGCCGTACACGGGGCCGCCCTCGGGCTTACGCGATCAGCGTCGCTTGGCCATCTCATTGATGAAGCGATCGAACAGCGGAGCCACGTCGTTCGGGCCCGGGCTCGCTTCAGGGTGGCCCTGGAAGCTGAACGCGCTCTTGTCGGTGCGTTCGATACCTTGCAGAGTGCCGTCGAACAGCGATTTGTGAATCGCGCGTACGTTGGCCGGCAGGGTCGCTTCGTCTACCGCAAAACCGTGGTTCTGGCTGGTGATCATGACGACGCCGGTGTCCAGGTCTTGTACCGGGTGGTTGGCACCGTGGTGGCCGTGGCCCATTTTCAGGGTCTTGGCGCCCGACGCCAGGGCCAGCAACTGGTGGCCGAGGCAGATGCCGAATACCGGGATCTCGGTTTCCAGCACATCTTTGATTGCCTGGATCGCGTAGTCGCAAGGCTCGGGGTCACCGGGGCCGTTGGACAGGAACACGCCGTCAGGCTTGAGGGCCAGGACGTCTGCGGCCGGGGTTTGTGCCGGCACCACGGTCACGCGGCAACCACGTTCTACCAGCATGCGCAGGATGTTCAGCTTGACGCCGTAGTCGTAGGCCACCACGTGGTACGGCAGCTCGGAAGCCTCGATGGTCGCGTGCGCGTCGGTCTTCAGGTCCCAGACCGAGGAACGCCACTCGTACTGTTCCTTGGTGCTGACGACTTTCGCCAGGTCCATGCCCTTGAGGCCTGGGAAGCCCTGGGCAGCAGCGATAGCCGCTTCTTCGGAAATGTTGTCACCAGCCATGATGCAGCCGTTCTGCGCGCCCTTCTCCCGCAGGATGCGGGTCAGGCGGCGGGTGTCGATACCGGCGATCGCCACGACATTGTTGGCTTTCAGGTAATCGGACAGGGACATCGTGTTACGCCAGTTGCTCGCTACCAGCGGCAAATCACGGATGACCAGACCGGCGGACCAGACGCGATCGGACTCGGCATCTTCCGGCGTGGTGCCGGTGTTGCCGATGTGCGGGTAGGTCAGGGTAACGATTTGCTGGGCGTAGGAAGGATCGGTAAGAATTTCCTGATAGCCGGTCATTGCGGTGTTAAACACCACCTCACCAACGGTCTGACCGTCGGCTCCAATGGCTTCGCCGCGAAAAATGCTGCCATCAGCAAGGGCGAGTATGGCTGGCTTAGTCAAGAAGACCTCCCGTAAATAAAGCCTGAAAGGGCGATCGCAGGTTGTAAAAAAGCGGAGTGACGTATGGACACGTCACCCCGCTTGTTCACTGAATTATTCTGCGCGCTTTTAGTGGACACACTAAAGCTGTAGCTTACAGAAAAAGGCTTTTTTGGTCCACCGCTAATGAGCCTTAAGGCAGGGGAATGCGACAGGCCGTCGCGAAGCGGTGTAAAACGGGGCGCAGTATAACCTGAACCCCGCCTTCAATGGCATCAACGCAGGTCGAGAACGTCCTGCATGTCGTACAGGCCAGGCTCACGCCCGTCCAGCCACAACGCAGCACGTACCGCGCCCTTGGCGAAGGTCATCCGGCTCGAGGCCTTGTGCGTGATCTCCAGGCGCTCACCCTCGGTGGCGAACAACACGGTGTGATCGCCCACCACATCACCACCGCGCACGGTAGCGAAACCGATGGTGTCTCGATCCCGCGCACCGGTATGGCCCTGACGCCCATATACGGCGACTTCCTGCAGGTCACGACCCAGCGCATCGGCGATCACTTCCCCCATGCGCAAGGCGGTTCCCGAAGGTGCATCGATCTTGTGCCGGTGATGCGCCTCGATGATCTCGATATCCGCGTCGTCACCCAGGACCCGCGCCGTCAGATCCAGCAGCTTCAGCGACAGGTTCACACCCACGCTGAAGTTCGCCGCGAACACGATCGGGATGTCCTTGCCGGCATCGGCCAGCAATTGCTTCTGCGCGGCATCCAGCCCGGTGGTGCCGATCACCATGGCCTTGCCGTTCTTGCGGCAGATGGCAAGGTTTTTCAGCATCACTTCCGGCAGGGTGAAATCGATCAGGACATCGAACTCATCGAGCACCTTTTCCAGGCCGCCGGACATCGGCACGCCGATGCGCCCCAGCGACGCCAGTTCCCCGGCATCAGCCCCGACCAGCGTGCTGTCAGGCCGAACGATGGCAGCCGTCAGGCCCGAGAGCGGCGAGCGTTGCTGCACCGCCTCGACCAACGCCTTGCCCATGCGCCCCGCAGCGCCCATCACAGCTATACGTCGCATGCGACCTCCTTACAGATCGCCGAAGAAGCGCTTCACGCCTTCGAACCAACCGGTGGTTTTAGGGGAATGACTGTTGTCACCCTCCAGCGAACTGCGGAACTCTTCCAGCAACTCACGCTGGCGCCGACTCAGGTTGACCGGTGTTTCTACCGCAACGCGGCACATCAGGTCACCGGCACCGCCACCACGCACTGGCGCAACGCCTTTGCCGCGAATGCGGAACTGCTTGCCGGTCTGCGTGCCCTCAGGGATCTTCAGCTTGACGCGACCATCGAGAGTCGGGATCTCAAGCTCGCCACCCAAGGCCGCATCGACAAAGCTGATCGGCACTTCGCAGAACAGATGCTTGCCGTCACGCTGGAAAATCGCGTGCTCACGCACGTTGATAACCACGTACAGGTCGCCGGTCGGGCCACCCTGGGCACCCGCCTCGCCCTCGCCCGACAGGCGAATGCGGTCACCGGTATCGACACCGGCCGGCACCTTGACCGACAGCGTCTTGTACTCTTCGACACGCCCTTCGCCGTGGCAGGAATCGCACGGATCAGAAATGATCTTGCCTTGGCCATGGCAGCGCGGGCAGGTCTGCTGCACCGAGAAAAAGCCCTGCTGCATACGAACCTGACCAATGCCACCACAGGTCGGGCAGGTGACGGGCGACGAGCCCTTCTTGGCACCCGAGCCATCGCACGGCTTGCAATTGACCAGCGTCGGCACGCGGATATTGACAGTGGTACCGCGCACCGCCTCTTCCAGGTTCAGCTCCAGCGTATAGCGCAAATCGCTGCCACGCTGGGCGCCACCACGGGATCCGCCCCGACCGCCACCGAAGAAATCGCTGAACACGTCACCGAAAATATCGGAGAAATTCTGGCCGCCAAAACCGGCACCGCCGCCACCCATGCTCGGGTCGACACCAGCATGACCGTACTGGTCATAGGCCGCGCGCTTGCTGGAATCGGACAGTACTTCGTAAGCCTCGTTGGCTTCCTTGAACAACTCTTCCGACGCTTTGTCGCCGGGATTACGGTCCGGGTGGTGCTTCATGGCCAGACGACGATAAGCCTTCTTCAGCTCCGCCTCGCTGGCGCCCCGCTCGACACCCAATACTTCGTAGAAATCACGTTTTGCCATTAGTCTTTGCACTCTTATAGGACGTCCGGCAAACCTCTCCTGAACCTTGCCAAACTCGTTGAGCCTCCATACAGGCCCGGACCCAACTCACGTCGATTCAACGATCCTGGTCTTCAATCTTTCAGCCAGGGACCCGGCCAAAACGCGGTGCCTATCGATCGAAAAGCAGGAGCATCCCCGATCACACCGCCAGCATCCGAACGCCGTCGCATGCTGTAAAAATTCGCTGGCTCCAGACACGCCAACGCGGGAGCAAGCTCCCGCGCGGCGACATCCTACCAGCCACCGCACAAATGCAGTCAACCGGCCGACCAACAAGCGATTACTTGTGGTCTTTCACTTCTTCGAACTCAGCATCGACGACGTCGTCGGCTTTTTCGGCCGATTCGCCTTGCTGTGCGGCGCCTTCAGCCGGCTGAGCCTGCTCGGCGTACATCTTCTGAGCCACTGGCGCGGAGACCTTTGACAGCTCTTCGATCTTCGCTTCGATGGCAGCCTTGTCGTCGCCCTTGACGGCAGCTTCCAGGGCGACCACGGCCGCCTCGATGGCAGTCTTCTCTTCCGCAGTCACTTTCTCGCCAGCATCAGCGATCATTTTGCGGGTCGAGTGCACCAGGGCATCACCCTGGTTGCGGGCGCTGGCCAGCTCTTCGAACTTGCGGTCTTCCTCGGCGTTGACTTCAGCGTCGCGAACCATCTGCTGAATTTCTTCCTCGGACAGACCGGAGTTGGCCTTGATCACGATCGACTGAGTCTTGCCGGTGGCCTTGTCTTTCGCGCCGACGTGCAGGATGCCGTTGGCGTCGATGTCGAAGGTCACTTCGATTTGTGGCACGCCACGTGGAGCCGGTGGAATCTCAGCCAGGTCGAACTTGCCCAGGGACTTGTTCTGGGCCGCCTGCTTGCGCTCACCTTGCAGCACGTGAATGGTCACGGCGCTCTGGTTGTCGTCGGCAGTCGAGAACACTTGGGATTTCTTGGTAGGAATCGTGGTGTTTTTCTCGATCAGCGCGGTCATCACGCCACCCATGGTTTCGATACCCAGGGTCAGCGGGCTGACGTCGAGCAGCAGAACGTCCTTCACGTCACCGGCCAGAACGGCGCCCTGGATAGCAGCACCCATGGCAACGGCTTCGTCCGGGTTCACGTCCTTGCGTGCTTCTTTACCGAAGAAATCGGTCACCAGCTTCTGGACCAGCGGCATACGGGTCTGACCACCGACCAGGATCACGTCGTTGATCGAGCCAACGTCGATACCGGCGTCTTTCATGGCGATGCGGCAAGGTTCGATAGTGCGTTGAACCAGGTCTTCCACCAGCGCTTCGAGCTTGGCGCGGGAGATTTTCACGTTCAAGTGCTTGGGACCGGTGGCATCTGCAGTGATGTACGGCAGGTTGACGTCGGTCGACTGGCTCGAGGACAGCTCGATCTTGGCCTTTTCAGCGGCTTCTTTCAGGCGCTGCATGGCCAGCGGGTCACCCTTGAGGTTCATGCCGCTTTCTTTCTTGAACTCGTCTACAAGGTAGTCGATCAGGCGGATGTCGAAGTCTTCACCACCGAGAAAAGTGTCACCGTTGGTTGCCAGAACTTCGAACTGGTGCTCGCCATCGACTTCAGCGATCTCGATCACCGACACGTCGAAGGTACCGCCACCCAGGTCATAAACGATCACGGTGTGATCGCCCTTGGCCTTGTCCATGCCGTAGGCCAGGGCCGCGGCAGTGGGTTCGTTGATGATACGTTTTACGTCCAGGCCCGCGATGCGGCCGGCGTCTTTGGTGGCCTGGCGCTGGCTGTCGTTGAAGTAGGCAGGAACGGTAATGACCGCTTCAGTCACTGCCTCGCCGAGGTAATCTTCGGCAGTCTTCTTCATTTTCTTCAGGATTTCAGCCGAGATCTGTGGCGGCGCCATTTTCTGGCCGTTCACTTCAACCCATGCGTCGCCGTTGTCAGCCTTGGCGATTTTGTAAGGCACCATCTTGATGTCTTTCTGCACGACTTCTTCGTCGAACTTGCGACCGATCAGACGCTTCACCGCGTACAGGGTGTTATGCGGATTGGTCACTGCCTGACGCTTGGCCGATTGACCAACCAGAATCTCGCCATCGTTGGCGTACGCAATGATCGATGGCGTGGTACGCGCGCCTTCGGCGTTCTCAATGACTTTGGCCTTGCCGTTTTCCAGCACGGAGACGCACGAGTTGGTGGTCCCCAGGTCGATACCGATAATCTTGCCCATGTTAACTCTCCCGGAACTTGGATTTTGTTGCCGCAGCAGTGGTGGCTAACTGCGGTAGCACTTAAACGCTTGACTTCTAAATGGGGCCGTTACGACCGATTTCAAGCCTGCTCATCAATAGAAGGCGAAACCGGTGCCGGCGACTTGCTGACCACAACCATGGCCGGGCGCAGCAGGCGGCCGTTGAGCAGATAGCCCTTCTGGAAAACCTTCAGGACACTGTTCGGCTCGACGTCTGCGCTTTCCTGCATCGCCATAGCCTGGTGATGCTCGGCGTTGAACGGTTCGCCATGGGGATCGATGGCTTCGAGCTGGTAGCGCTTGAGGGTGTCCTGGAACATCTTCAGCGTCAGTTCGATGCCTTCACGCATCGGGCGGATGTTCTCGTCGTCCGGATTGGACAGCTCCAGGCCGCGCTCCAGGCTATCGATAATAGGCAGCAGGTCGCCGGCAAAACGCTCCAGGGCGAATTTGTGAGCCTTTTCTACATCCTGCTCGGCGCGACGGCGGACATTCTGCAGGTCGGCTGCTACACGCAACGCCTGATCCTGCGCACCGGCCAGTTGCTCTTCGAGCACTTGTACACGTGCCGCCAGGTCTTCACCCGAATCCTGGGAAGCCTGATTGGCGTCTAGATTTTGCGTGTCCTGCGTCTGTTCGTCAGCCATAGAGATTTCTCCTTTCAACTTCGTCCGCGAGCTCGACTCGCGCTTCTGCCCCGGTATATGGGGCCGGGTTTTCCAGCTTCAAGGGCCGCCCGACGAATTAACCTTACAAAAAACAGCTGCATAATCATTCCGTGAAGCACTAAGAAAATCCTGGAACCAAGCAAATCGAGCTAAGCGAAGGCATTGTCAGGCCGAAACAAAACACTGTATAAATAACCAGACCTAAAGCCTGGGAGCGGCCTTATGCTGGTGCACCTGTCCGTACATAATTACGCCATTGTCGAACATCTCGACCTCGAACTTGATCGAGGCATGAGCGTGATCACCGGTGAAACCGGCGCTGGCAAGTCGATCATGCTCGACGCCCTCGGCCTGACCCTGGGCGACCGCGCCGACAACGGCGTGGTACGTCCCGGCGCGGACAAGGCCGACATCCTGGCGACGTTCGACCTGGTCGACATCCCCGAAGCCCGCACCTGGCTGGCCGAGCGCGACCTGGACATCGACGGTCCGTGCATCCTGCGCCGGGTCATCACCGCCGAAGGCCGCTCCCGGGGCTACATCAACGGCACACCCTGCCCGCTGGGCGATCTCAAGGCCCTCGGCGAACTGCTGATCGATATCCACAGCCAGCACGAACACCAGTCCCTGCTCAAGACCGACACCCATCGCCGCCTGCTGGATGAATACGCCGGTGCCACCGACCTGGCCCGCCAGGTCCAACTGGCGGCCCAGCGTTGGCGCCAGACGCGACAGGAGCTGGAGCGGCTTTCCAACTCGGGCGACGAACAGCGTGCCCGTCATCAGTTGCTCAGCTATCAGCTCGAAGAACTGGAAAACCTGGCCCTGGGTGAAAACGAACTGGAGGAACTGGAGCAGGAACACAAGAACCTGACCAATGCCGAAGCCCTGCTGGGTATCTGCCGCCAGGTCGTCGAACAATGCAGCGAAAGCGATTCGGGAAACGTGCTCAACGCCCTGACCGCGAGCCTGAACCGACTGTCCAGCGTGAACAATTCAGTCGGCGCCCTGAGTGAAGCGACCAACCTGCTGACCAGCGCGCAGATCCAGGTTGAGGAAGCCGTCGGGGAATTGAACCGGTTCCTCGATCATTTCGATGCCGACCCGGCGCGGCTGCAGTACCTGGAAGAGCGCCTCGACACCATCTATACCCTGGCTCGCAAACATCGCGTCCAGCCAACCGAGGTAGCCGAACTCCAACAGCGGTTGCTGGAAGAGCTGGAAACCCTGAATGCCAATGACGAGTCTATCGAGCGACTCGGCGATGAACTGGCCGCCTATGCCCGTCATTATCAGGAAAAGGCCAAGGAACTCAGTGAACTGCGCCAGCAGGCCGCGACCGGGCTGGCCAGTGCGGTTGAACAGGAAATCCAGCGGCTGGGCATGCCGGGGGGACGCTTCACCATCGAACTACACCCCAACACCGGTGACGAACTTCAGCCCAATGGGCTGGAACAAGTGGAGTTGCTGGTCAGCGCCAACCCTGGCCAGCCGCTCAAGGCCCTGGCCAAGGTCGCTTCGGGTGGCGAGCTGTCGCGAATCAGCCTGGCCATCCAGGTCATCACAGCGCAGACGTCTCGCGTACCAACCCTGGTATTCGACGAAGTGGATGTGGGTATCGGAGGGCCGACTGCGGAAATTGTCGGGCAGTTACTGCGCAGGCTCGGGGAGCGCGGCCAGGTGCTGACGGTCACTCACCTGCCTCAGGTCGCGGCCCAGGGGCACCAGCATTTATTTGTGCACAAGGTGCGTGGCGAGGATGCCACTCGCACCGCAGTGTCCAAGCTCAATAAAAACGAACGCGTGGAAGAAGTGGCGCGGATGCTGGGAGGGATCGACCTCACCAAGGAATCCCTGGCCCACGCGAAAAAAATGGTCGTTGCGGCTAAAAGCTGACAACAGCCGTAAAGCAAGAAGGCGACCCTAGGGTCGCCTTCTTTCGTTTCGGGAGCCTGGGCTCACGCAACGTGCTTATTTACGCTGGCGCACATGCAGGACGAGATGGTGATCGATCAGCTCGAAACCATGCTCTTCAGCAATTGCCTTTTGCAGCTTCTCGATTTCCGGGCTGACGAATTCGATGACCTCACGGGTTTCCACGTTCACCATGTGATCGTGATGCTCCCCGTCAGCCAATTCAAAGACAGCATGACCGCCATCGAAATTGTGACGAGCCACAAGACCCGCTGCCTCGAACTGAGTCAGGACACGGTAGACCGTGGCCAGACCAACGTCCTCGCCAGCTTCCATAAGCGCCTTGTAGACGTCTTCGGCACTCATGTGGCGTTGCTCGGCGGAGTCGAGCATTTGTAGAATCTTGACCCGTGGCAGGGTCACTTTGAGGCCGGCTTTGCGTAGTTCGCTATTTTCAACCATGGTCAGCTTTCTCGCGATGCTGCTTCGCAGCTTCTCTTAATGCGGGTATGATCGGCGTTTACGTTGTCCCAGCCAAGATAGTGGAAGTCGCCCACCGATGCAAAACACCAAGCTCTTGCTAACCAGTTTCACCTTCGTGGGACTGCTCGCACTCGCCGGTTGTTCATTCCCCGGGGTTTACAAAATCGACATCCAGCAGGGCAATGTCGTCACGCAGGACATGATAGACCAGTTACGCCCGGGAATGACCCGCCGGCAAGTACGGTTTATCATGGGCAACCCTCTGCTGACCGACACGTTCCACGCCGATCGCTGGGATTATCTCTACAGCTTGCAGCCAGGTGGCGGTGAGCGCCAACAGGAACGCATCAGCGTTATCTTCAACGCCAATGACCAACTGGTCAGCCTGTCGGGCGATTTCATGCCTGGCGTGAGCCGCGACGAGGCCATCATGGGCAAGGACAGTGGCACGACTGTCACTGCGCCTGCCGAGAACGCCGAGAAGCCGAAGCCGGAAAAACCGACCAAACCTGGCTCTTTGCTGGATCAGATCCAGAAGGATGTCGACAAAGTCGAGACCGTGCCTGTGCCGACACCAGAACCCCTGGATACGTCGCCGCAATAATAGGCAACATGAAAAAACCCGGCATGCCGGGTTTTTTATTGCCTGCATTCCGGACCCGGCTATTGTGCTGATTGACGGGCCTGGGCAGCCCTGGCTGCCCGCAACCGACGAACTTCTTTCGGATCCACCAGCAAAGGCCGGTAAATCTCCAGCCGATCACCCGCCTGCACCCACTGCTGATCCGGATCGGCGACTACTTTGCCGAAAATCCCCACAGCGCAGGTCCCCAGATCCAATTCAGGGAACATATCGGCAACACCGGATGCCCTTAGCGCAGCGCTGACGCTTGTGCCTTGCGGCACTGCAAACGCACGAAGGAGCTGGCGCTCAACAGAGGCATATACCACTTCTATTTCGATCAACGCTTGAGCTCTGCATGTTGCTTGGCGCGCTGGCAGAACGCGTCGACCAAGGTGTTGGCGGCTTGATTGAACAGCGGCCCCAATGTCGCTTTCACCAGAGGCCCGGCATAGTCGAACGACAGGTCCAGGCTGATTTTGCAGGCTTTTTCCCCAAGCGGCTTGAACACCCAGACGCCGTGGAGCTGATTAAAAGGCCCCTCTTCCAGGTTCATTTCGATGGACTGCCCCGGCACCAGGGTATTGCGCGTGACAAAGCGCTGGCTCAATCCACCCTTGGCGATATTGAGACTGGCACGCATATGGGTCTCGGAGCTTTCCAACACCTCGGCCGACGAGCACCAAGGCAAGAATTGCGGGTAACTCGCCACATCGTTGACCAGGTCGTACAACGCCTGCGCCGGATAGGGCAGCAAGGCCGAGCGTTGAATATGTGTCGTCATGTAAGCGTCACTTCCACAGCTGGGCGGCAAACACTACAAGAATGCCGATGGGCGCCACGTAGCGCATCAAGAACAGGCTCAAGGCGAACAATACAGGGCTGCGCAGCGACAGCTCATCACGTACAGCTTCACGCCCCATCACCCACCCTGCAAACACCACGAAACACAAACCGCCCAACGGCAGCATGATCCGTGATGTGAAGAAATCAATCACGCCGAAGAAATCCAGCCCTCCGGTGGCTCCCCACTGATAGAGACTGAACAGCCCGTCTTCGTTCACGAAAAACTTGGCCTGCTTCCATATATTGAAGGAAAACACCGTTCCCAGGCCCACGAACCAGCAGGTAAAGGCCAGCCAAAAGGTCACCCAGGCGCGGCTGATACGCGTGCGCTCAACCAGATAAGCCACCATTGGCTCGAGCAGGGAAATGGCTGAACTCCAGGCGGCGATGGCCACCAGGACGAAGAACACCACGCCCATCACTTGTCCGAATGCCATGCTGCCGAATGCAAAAGGCAGACTGACAAACATCAGGCCCGGACCTTCACTGGGGTTCAAACCCGCGGCGAACACAATCGGAAACAAAGCCACGCCAGCCATCAGCGACACGAAGGTATCCAGCAGCGCAACGCCAAAGACCGTGCGGGTCAGGGAGGCGTTCTTGGGCATGTAGGCGCCATAGATCATGATTGAGCCGACGCCCACGCTCAGGGAGAAAAACGCATGCCCCATGGCCGGCAGCAGGCCGTCCAGGACTTTCTCCGGCTTGAAGTCGAACATGAAATGCAGGCCTTCCATGAAGTGCCCGGTGGTCATGCTGTAGCCCAGCAACACCAGGATCATGACGAACAGCAACGGCATCATGATCCGCAGGCTGCGCTCCAGCCCCGCGACGACACCCTTGGCAATCACCACGGCCGAAAGCACCATGAAAACCGTGTGCCACAGGGTCAGCCGCCACGGGTCGGCGATGACGTTGCCGAAGTAGGCGCCAACCTGATCAGGCGCGACGCCCTGGAAATCCCCTCGCCCCATGTCAATGATGTAGTCCAGCGACCAGCCGCCGACTACGCTATAGAAAGACAGGATCAGCAGCGCCGTGATCATCCCGGCGAAGGCGCCCCACGACCATTTGGTCGAGTGCCCCGCCTCTATTGCCAGCACCTTCAAGGCATTGGCCGGGCTCTGACGGGCGCGACGCCCGATCAGGGTTTCGGCGAGCATGACCGGTGCGCCGATCAGCGCGATGCAAGCCAGGAACATCAGTACGAAGGCGCCACCACCGTAGACGCCGACCATGTATGGAAACTTCCAGATGCTACCCAGCCCCACGGCAGAACCGGTTGCCGCGAGTATGAAGACCCAGCGGCTAGCCCAACTGCCGTGGACAGAAACCTTGTCTGTCGACATCGTGATCACGCCCAAGCGTTCAAAAAAGAGGCCGCATTGTCCGGGATTCACTCAAGGTGCTCAAGCACACAGCTTCACCGTAGCCGACACGCGCGCAACTGCCTATAATGCCGCCCCTATGGCTAAACAGAAGAAACACCCCACAGGGACCATCGCGCAAAATAAAAAGGCGCGACACGATTACTTCATCGAACAGCGGTTCGAGGCTGGCATGGTCCTGGCCGGCTGGGAAGTAAAGAGCCTGCGTGCCGGCAAGGCGCAACTGGTAGACAGCTATGTGCTGCTCAAGGACGGCGAAGCTTGGCTGCTGGGCAGCCATATCACGCCGCTGACCACCGCCAGCACCCACGTGATTGCCGACCCGGTGCGCTCGCGCAAGCTGCTGCTCAACAAGCGCGAACTGGAAAAGCTCTTCGCAAGCGTCCAGCAGAAGGGCTACACCTGCGTCTGCACGTCGCTGTACTGGAGCAAGCACTTGATCAAGTGCGAGATTGCCCTGGGCAAGGGCAAGAAGGAATACGACAAGCGCGATACCGAGCGCGAACGCGACGCCGGTCGCGAGTTGCAGCGGGCCGTGCGGAACAAGGGCAAGGAAGATTGATTCCTTCGCTTTGAAATAGCATTCGCGAGCAAGCCCGCTCCCACAATGGATCAATTCGTACACATATTCCGTGTTCGCTAGAGAACCAATGTGGGAGCGGGCTTGCTCGCGAATGCGCAAGCCCATCCACCGCCAGATAACTGCCTACATCCCCTTACGCCGTTCGGCACGCGCCACGCGCTGCACTTCCTGACGCACCTCTTCCAACACCTCCTGCACATACAGAATATGTCGGCTGGACACTTCCCGTGCCTGTTCGGCATGTCCATCCATGATCGCCTGATACAACTCCCGATGCTGGCTGATCAGCATGTCGCGGGTTTCGCTGCGCTGCTTGTACATGCCGCCGATGTTGGTCACCACGTTGCGCTTGAGCAGGTCGAACAACCCGCGAATGGTGTGCAGCAACACCGCGTTATGACTGGCCTCGGCAATCGCCAGATGGAACCGCGCATCGGCCGCCCCCTCCTCCGCCCGACTCACCTCTTCGTGGCGCGAATAACAATCCTGCAGTTCCTCGAACGCGGCCGTCAGGCGCTCACGATCCACATCGGTGGCGCGCAACGCTGCGTAGTAAGCACAGGATGCTTCCAGAGTGTGACGAAACTCCAGCAAGTCCCGTTGCGCCTCGGGGTTGCTTTCCAACAATTGCAGCAAAGGATCGCTGAACGTCGACCCCAGTGACTCCACGACGTAATTGCCACCGCCCTGGCGACTGACCAACAGCCCCTTGGCCGTGAGTTTCTGAATCGCCTCGCGCAACGATGGGCGTGACACGCCGAACTGTTCGGCCAGGGTCCGCTCGGCCGGGAGCCGCTCGCCGGATTTCAGCGTGCCTTCAAGGATCATTCCTTCAAGCCGCTCGACAATATCGTCAGACAAACGGCGCTGACGAATCTGATCAAACCCCATAACTCGATTCTCCACGATCCCGACGGCTCGCCGGGATCTCTATTCTGGCGCATCCCGGCAGCGTCCACACCCATCAAAAGTCATTTCTACAAACAGATCAGATGCGATCTGCAGTGCTTCTTCGACGAAAGTTTTCGAGCGGCAAATTGACACACGACGATCAAGGCTTTTACCCTAGCCGACAGCGCTTGTAAATTGGTATTACCAATTAACCAAATACGCTGACCAGTGCCTGACCAACAACAATTAGGGGCCCACCCACTATGCAAACCTGGCAACAGCTCTACAGCCCGCTCGGCAGTCTCGGCTTGTCCGCACTCGCGGCCGTCATTCCTATCGTATTTTTCTTCCTGGCCCTGGCGGTGTTTCGCCTCAAGGGCCATGTCGCCGGCAGCATCACGCTGGCCTTGGCGATTGCCGTGGCGATCTTCGGATTCAACATGCCCGTCGACATGGCCTTCGCCGCCGCCGGCTATGGCTTCGCCTATGGCCTGTGGCCTATCGCCTGGATCATCGTCGCCGCGGTTTTCCTCTACAAACTGACGGTCAAGAGCGGCCAGTTCGAGGTGATCCGTAGCTCGGTGCTGTCGATTACCGATGACCAGCGCCTGCAAGTGTTATTGATCGGCTTTTGCTTCGGCGCCTTCCTGGAAGGCGCCGCCGGTTTCGGTGCGCCGGTGGCGATTACCGCCGCGCTGTTGGTCGGCCTGGGCTTCAATCCACTGTATGCCGCAGGCCTGTGCCTGATCGCCAATACCGCGCCAGTGGCATTCGGCGCGCTGGGCATCCCGATCATCGTGGCCGGCCAGGTCACCGGGATCGACGCCTTCAAGATCGGCGCCATGACCGGTCGCCAGCTGCCATTGCTGTCGCTGTTCGTGCCGTTCTGGCTGGTGTTCATGATGGATGGCCTGCGCGGCGTGCGGGAAACCTGGCCGGCCGCGTTGGTGGCGGGCTTGAGCTTCGCCATTACCCAATATTTCACCTCCAACTTCATCGGCCCGGAACTGCCGGACATCACCTCGGCCCTGGCCAGCCTGATCTCCCTGACCCTGTTCCTGAAAGTCTGGCAGCCCAAGCGCAGCGCCGGAGCGCAGATTGCCGGCGCCACTTCCAGCGCAACGGTCACCGCCAGCGTCGGCGGTTTCGGCCAACCGCGCAGCACCGTGGCTTCGCCCTACAGTCTTGGGGAAATCTTCAAGGCCTGGTCGCCGTTTCTGATTCTCACCGTGCTGGTAACGATCTGGACCCTGAAACCGTTCAAGGCGATGTTTGCCGCTGGCGGTGCGATGTACGCCTGGGTGTTTAACTTTGCCATCCCGCACCTGGACCAGATGGTGATCAAGGTCGCGCCCATCGTGGTCAACCCCACAGCCATTCCAGCGGTGTTCAAGCTGGACCCGATTTCCGCCACCGGCACGGCGATTTTCTTTTCAGCGCTGATCTCGATGCTGGTACTGAAAATCAGCCTCAAGACTGGTCTTACCACTTTCAAGGAGACCTTTTTTGAGCTGCGCTGGCCGATCCTTTCCATCGGTATGGTGCTGGCATTCGCCTTCGTCACCAACTACTCGGGCATGTCCTCGACTATGGCCCTGGTGTTGGCCGGCACCGGCGCGGCTTTCCCGTTCTTCTCGCCGTTCCTGGGTTGGCTGGGGGTGTTCCTGACCGGTTCCGATACGTCGTCCAACGCCCTGTTCAGCTCGCTGCAAGCCACCACCGCACACCAGATCGGCGTCAACGACACCTTGCTCGTCGCGGCGAACACCAGCGGTGGCGTAACCGGCAAGATGATTTCACCGCAATCGATCGCCGTGGCCTGTGCGGCGACCGGGCTGGTGGGCAAGGAATCGGATCTGTTCCGTTTTACCCTCAAACACAGCCTATTCTTTGCAACGATCGTAGGCCTGATCACCTTGGTCCAAGCCTACTGGTTCACCGGCATGCTGGTGCACTGAGTCCTACAGGAAACACCGAAAGAACCGACGCCGATCCCCGAATCGGCGTTCGCTATCGATTACCGGGTCTGCAAGGCTGCTGAAAGATTTGCTCTCTATATTCAGCGGCCTCAGCGGACGGATAACCGGGACCACCCGGAGACACGCCTGATGAGCGAGCTTTTTTATAACGCCGTGCCGAACGCGACCCGAGTCGCACCGCCATTGCCCGAGCCTCGGCAGTACCCCAGCGAGAAACCGCCACGGGTCTACCTGTTTGGCACCTGCGTGGTGGACCTGTTCTACCCCGAAGCCGGGATGGATGCGATCCGCCTACTGGAGCGTGAAGGGATCCGGGTGGACTACCCGCAAGGGCAAAGCTGCTGCGGCCAACCGGCCTATACCTCGGGTTACACCGAGCAGGCGCGAACGGTGGCGCGGGCACAACTGGCCTTGTTTGCCAACGATTATCCGGTGGTCGTGCCGTCGGGATCCTGCGCTGGCATGCTGCGCGAGCATTACGCCGACCTGTTCAAGGATGAGCCCGAAACGCTCAAGCAGGTTCAGGCCCTGGCGGCCCGGACCTATGAACTGGCCGAGTTCCTGTTGTTTGTCTGCAAGGTGCAACTGAACGACAGTGGCGCGCCGGTGAAGGTCGCCCTGCACACCTCGTGCTCGGCGCGGCGTGAAATGAATACGCACCTGCATGGCCGCGCCCTGTTGGCGCAGCTGGGCAACGTGGAGCGGGTCGAGCATAGCCATGAAAGCGAATGCTGTGGCTTTGGTGGGACATTCAGCGTGCGCATGCCGGATATTTCCGGCGCGATGGTGGCCGACAAGACCCGTGCACTGAAGGAATCCGGCGCGCATGAGGTCATCAGTGCCGACTGCGGTTGCCTGATGAACATCAACGGCGCGCTGGAAAAGCAGCAGGAGGCGCTGCGCGGCCAGCATCTGGCAAGCTTCCTCTGGCAGCGTACCGGAGGTGTTGCATGAGCACGCCGACGCTGATTCCGGCCGTAGAGGTACAAGAGGATTTTCGCGCCCGCGCCCACAAGGCCTTGGACGACACGCAACTGCGAAACAACTTTCGCAGCGCGATGGATTCACTGATGACCAAACGGGCAACGTCCTTCAGCGATGCCCACGAAAGAGAACACCTGCGGGTGCTGGGCAATGCCGTCCGCGCCCGTGCGCTATCCAAGCTGCCCGACCTGCTCGAGCAACTTGAAGCCAACCTGACCCGCAACGGTGTGAACGTGCACTGGGCGGAAACGGTGGACGAAGCCAACGGCATCGTCCTCTCGATCATCCGCGCTCACGAGGCGCGGCAAGTGATCAAGGGCAAATCGATGGTCAGCGAAGAGATGGAAATGAACCATTTCCTCGAGGCTCGAGACATTGAATGTCTCGAGTCCGACATGGGGGAATACATCGTCCAGCTCGATCACGAGAAGCCTTCACACATCATTATGCCGGCGATTCACAAGAATGCCGGCCAGGTCGCGTCCTTGTTCCACGACAAACTCGGCGTGGAATACACCAAGGACGTCGACCAACTCATTCAGATCGGTCGCAAAGTCTTGCGACAGAAGTTCTTCGAAGCTGATGTCGGCGTCTCCGGCGTCAACTTTGCCGTCGCCGAAACCGGCACTCTGCTGCTGGTGGAAAACGAAGGCAACGGGCGCATGTCCACCACCGTGCCACCGGTACACATCGCCGTGACCGGCATCGAAAAAGTGGTAGAGAACCTGCGCGATGTCGTGCCGTTGCTCTCGCTGCTGACCCGCTCGGCCCTCGGCCAACCGATCACCACCTACGTCAACATGATCTCCGGGCCACGCAAGCCCGGCGAGCTGGACGGTCCCCAGGAAGTGCACCTGGTACTGCTAGACAACGGTCGCAGCCAGGCGTTTGCCGACAGCGAACTGCGCCAGACCCTGAACTGCATCCGCTGTGGCGCCTGTATGAATCATTGCCCGGTCTACACCCGAATCGGCGGTCATGCCTACGGCGAGGTTTACCCGGGGCCTATCGGAAAAATCATCACGCCGCACATGGTCGGCCTGGCCAAAGTGCCGGATCACCCGAGCGCCTCTTCGCTCTGCGGCGCCTGCGGTGAAGTGTGCCCAGTGAAGATCCCAATTCCGGCCTTGCTGCGGCGGCTGCGGGAAGAAAACGTCAAGGCGCCGGACAGCCCCCACCCAGTGATGCGCGGCCAGGGCAGCAAGTATTCGCCCAAGGAACGCTTCATCTGGAATGCCTGGGCCTGGCTCAACAGCTCACCGCGGCTTTACAGGCTGTTCGGCTTCCTCGCCACCCGCCTGCGCGCCCTGACGCCCCGTAATGTCGGCCCGTGGACCCAGAACCACAGCGCCCCCAAACCCGCCGCCCGCTCATTGCATGACCTGGCTCGCGAACACCTGGATCAACAGGGAGACCGTCGATGAGCGCCAAGGAAAATATCCTCGCCAAGCTGCGCAACAGCCTGACAAGCACCACACCCGTTGCTGACACCTACAACGTCGAGCTGGTGACCCAAACCTACCGCTACGCACCTGAGGAGCGCATCCCGCAGTTGCGCAAGCTGATGGAGGCGGTGCACACCGAAATCCACCTGACGTCCGGCGAAGGCTGGCCGGCGCTGTTGACGCAGCTGCTGCGCGACCGTCAACTGCCGAGCCTGCTCATCGCACCAACCACGCCCCACGGGAAAAGAATCACACAGTTCTGGGCGAACAATCCGGACCTGCCAACGCTCAAGGCCTACGACCGACCGGTCGAGGAATGGAAAGCCGAACTGTTCAACGACACCCCGGCCAGCCTGACCGGAACCCTCGGCGCCATCGCCGCCACCGGAAGCCTGATTATCTGGCCGACGCGGGAAGAACCGCGGCTGATGAGCCTGGTCCCGCCGGTGCATTTCGCCTTGCTCAAGGCCAGCGAGATCCGCGACAACTTCTATGAAGTGCAGCAGGAATTCGAATGGGCCCAAGGCATGCCCACCAACGCCTTGCTAGTGTCAGGCCCGTCGAAAACTGCCGACATCGAACAGGTCCTGGCCTACGGCGCCCATGGTCCGAAAGACCTGGTGGTACTGATTCTGGAGGACCAATGACCCTTCCGGCCTCTTTCCTACGCGACGTACGCCAACTGATCCCACAGAAGCGCCTTTTCGACGATCCCTTGTCGACCCTGGCCTTCGGCACTGACGCCAGTTTCTATCGGTTGATTCCGAAACTGGTGGTCCGGGTCGAGAGCGAAGACGAAGTGGTGGCGCTACTGCAATTCGCCCAGCGCGACCGGGTGCCCGTCACCTTCCGCGCGGCGGGCACCAGCCTGTCCGGGCAAGCGATCAGCGACTCGGTGCTGATCGTATTGGGGGATAACTGGAACGCTCGGCAGATTCGCGACCAAGGCACACAGATTCGCTTGCAGCCCGGCGTGATTGGCGCCCAGGCCAACGCCTGGCTGGCCCCGTTCGGGCGCAAGATCGGCCCGGACCCGGCCTCGATCAACGCCTGCAAAATCGGCGGCATCGTCGCCAACAACGCCAGCGGCATGTGCTGCGGCACCGCGCAGAATACCTATCACACTCTGGCCGGTATCCGTTTGATACTGGCCGATGGCACCCGCCTCGATACCGAGGACGACGCCAGTGTGACAGCCTTTCGCGCCAGTCATGGCGAACTGCTGGAGCGCCTGGCGACCCTCGGTCGCGAAACCCGCGCCAACGCCGAACTGGCCGCCCGAATCCGCCACAAATATCGTCTGAAAAATACCACCGGCCTGTCACTCAATGCCCTGGTGGATTTCGATGACCCTGTGGATATCTTGAGCCATCTGCTGGTGGGCTCCGAAGGCATCCTCGGCTTTATCAGTGCGGTGACCTACAACACGGTCATCGACCACCCGAACAAGGCGTCGGCGCTGATCGTGTTCCCCGATGTAGAAACCTGCTGCAACGCGGTCACCGTGCTGAAAAGCCAACCGGTCTCGGCGGTGGAGTTGCTGGACCGGCGCAGCCTGCGTTCGGTGCAGAACAAACCGGGCATGCCGGATTTCGTACAACATCTGTCGACCCATGCCTGTGCCCTGCTGATCGAATCCCGCGCCGCCTCTTCGTCGCTCCTACAGGAACAACTGGCGCGGATCATGGCTTCGCTGGCCGCTTTCCCGGTGGAAAAACAGGTCGACTTCACCGAAGACCCAAAGGAAAACGCTCGGCTCTGGGCCATTCGCAAAGACACCTTCCCAGCCGTTGGGGCGGTACGCAAAACCGGGACCACGGTGATTATCGAAGACGTGACCTTCCCGGTGGAGCAACTGGCCATTGGCGTGAATCGCCTGATCGAGCTGTTCGACAAACATCACTACGACGAAGCGATCCTTTTCGGACATGCACTGGAAGGCAATCTGCACTTCGTCTTCACCCAAGGCTTCAACAACCCGGAAGAAGTCGCACGCTACCAGGCGTTCATGGATGACGTGGCGCAATTGGTGGCGGTGGAGTTCGGCGGCTCGCTGAAAGCCGAACACGGTACCGGCCGCAACATGGCGCCATTCGTCGAGCTGGAATGGGGCCGCGATGCCTACCAACTGATGTGGCAACTCAAACGCTTGCTCGACCCCAACGGCATCCTCAACCCGGACGTGGTGCTCAGCGAAGATCCACAGATCCACCTTAAGCACCTCAAGCCGCTGCCGGCCGCCGATGAGATCGTCGACAAATGCATCGAATGCGGGTTCTGCGAGCCGGTGTGTCCCTCCAAGGACCTGACCTTGAGCCCGCGCCAACGCATCGTGATCTGGCGCGACATCCAGGCGAAAAAACGCGCGGGCATCGACACATCGGAACTTGAAACGGCCTACCAGTACCAAGGCATCGACACCTGCGCCGCCACCGGCCTATGCGCGCAACGCTGCCCAGTAGGCATCAATACCGGCGAGCTGGTGAAAAAACTCCGCAGCCGTGAAGCGAAGAACACGAAAATCGCCAACTGGATTGAAGGAAATTTCGCCACCGCCCTCCAAGGCGCCCGCCTCACCCTACATGTCGCCAACGGCGCACGCATGTTGCTGGGAGCCCCACGCCTGGCGAAACTCTCGGCATCGTTGGCACGACTGTCCAAGGGCAATGTGCCGCAATGGACCAACGCCATGCCGCAGCCCGAAAGCCCCATCCGCTTCAGCCCGAGCGTATCGGACGAACGGCCGAGAGTGGTCTACCTGGCCGCCTGCGTCTCCCGAGTCATGGGCCCGGCGGCACAGGATAAAGAGCAGATGTCGCTGTACGACAAGACTCGCGGCCTGCTGGAAAAGGCTGGCTACCAAGTGATCATTCCAGACAACCTGGACAACCTTTGCTGCGGCCAGCCGTTCGCCTCCAAAGGCTACGCCGAACAGGCCGAACACAAGCGCCAGGAGCTAATAGGTGCGCTGCTGCACGCCAGTCGCGGCGGGCTCGACCCGATCTACTGCGACACCAGCCCGTGCACGTTGCGGCTGGTCCAGGACCTTGGCGATGTGCGTTTGGATCTGTACGACCCGGTGCGCTTCATCCGCACCCACCTGATGGAGCGTCTCGACTTCACGCCGCAGGAAGCCCCCATCGCCGTCCATGTCACCTGCAGCACCCAACACCTGGGCGAAAGCCAGGCGCTGATCGACCTGGCGCGAAAATGCAGCAAGCACGTGGTCATACCCGAAGGGATCCACTGCTGTGGTTTTGCCGGCGACAAAGGCTTCACCACACCAGAGCTGAACGCGCATGCATTACGCACGTTGAAGGATGCAATCCAACCGTGCAGCGAAGGGATTTCCACCAGCCGCACCTGTGAGATCGGTCTTACGCGCCATGGCGAAATTGACTACCACGGGCTGGTTTACCTGGTGGATCGGGTGACCCAGGCCAGGGCCAACTGAAGAAAAATAGAACCCTGGCGAACCGGCGCAGTCCACTGATCAAGTCCCGCAAACGTGGGACCTTCCCTCAATTGGTAGCCGTACTGACGGCCAGTGATGCTGTGCCCTCAGTTCAAGGAGAGACACATGAAACGCTCTGTACTGCTAGGTCTGTTTGTCACTGCCTCCATGCTGGCGTCGTCATCGTTTGCCGCTGGTGGCACGGACAGTCTCTGCGAGACCAACCTGCAAACCATCGCCAACGCAAAAAACCAGGTACAGGCGCCAGACCTCCAGGCGCGCGTCGAGGCCAGCGTCCAGCAAGCCAAAGCCTATCAAGCGCTGAATACCAAGGAAGGCACGGAGAAATGCATCGCCGAGACCACCCAAACCATCCAGGAGATTCAGAAGGCGAACAAGGACGGCAAGAACTCGTAAGCGCCGAAGGCCAACCTTCGGGTTGGCCTCAGCCGCGGATTGGCGTACACTGCAAACGCCTGTCGCTTCAGTAGATTCACGAAACGACAGGTTCGGGGCCGTTTAGGATTCGACGCCGGTTGCGAAACTCTAGGTGCATGCCGAGTTGGTAACAGAACTCGTAAATCCACTGTTGCAACTTCTATAGTTGCCAATGACGAAACCTACGGCCAGGAATTCGCTATCGCTGCGTAAGCAGCCTTAGATCCTGAGCTTCTGGTACCTTCGGGTCCAGCAATCATTAGGGGATGTCCGTAAACCCAAAGTGATTGTCATATAGAACGGAATCGCCGTGCAGTACGTTGTGGACGAAGCGGCTAAAACTTACACAACTCGCCCAAAGCACCCTGCCCGTCGGGTCGCTGAGGGTTAACTTAATAGACACGGCTACGCATGTAGTACCGACAGCGGAGTACTGGCGGACGGGGGTTCAAATCCCCCCGGCTCCACCAAATGATCAAAAAAAGACGTCCAAGGACGTCTTTTTTTGTGCCTGCGAGCCAGTAAAAACGCGGCTTCCAGCGCTTTTTCCGTCTTTTGAGAGTTTTTGAGTTTCCAGTCATTCGGGTATTCCAGACGGTATTCCACCTCATCCGGTGCTAATCTTTGGAATACCGAATCAGTGCCTGAGAAGAATCTCATGCCTGCTCAAAACCTCCGTCTCTCGGATAGACAGCTCAAGGGAGTCAAACCCGCGTCCAAGGATTACGTCCTCACGGACGGTGACGGTTTGCAGCTCCGCGTACGCAGCAACGGCTCGTTGCTATGGAATTTCAACTACCGCGAACCGGTGACCAAGAAGCGCATCAACATCGGCTTCGGGACCTAACCCGAACTGTCACTGGCGAATGCACGAAAGATGGCAGTCGATGCCCGCGAGCTGCTCGCTCAGGGCATTGATCCGAAGGTGCAGCGCAATACGCTGAATGAAGCCAAGCGCGCAGAAACGGAACACACCTTCGAGAACGTGGCCACCGCCTGGTTCGAGCTCAAGAAAGACTCGGTCACCCCGGCCTACGCCGAGGACATCTGGCGGTCGCTCACGCTGCATGTGCTCCCCGACTTGAAAACGACACCACTGGTGAAAATCACCGCGCCGATGGTGACTGGATTACTTCGCCCTATCGAAGCGAAAGGCAGCCTGGAGACGGTCAAGCATCTTAGCCAGCGGCTAAACGAGATCATGACCCACGGCGTAAATTCCGGCTTGATCTTCGCCAACCCGCTCAGCGGTATCAGGGCAGTATTCAAGAAGCCCAAGAAAGAGAACATGGCCGCGCTTCCACCCGAAGAGCTCCCCGAGCTCATGCTGGAGATCGCGAATGCCAGCATCAAACGCACCACCCGCTGCCTGATCGAATGGCAGTTGCACACGACGACTCGCCCCGCCGAGGCGGCGACTACCCGCTGGGCGGACATCGACTTTGAAAAGCGTGTCTGGACTATTCCACCGGAGCGGATGAAGAAGCGCCGTTCACACAGCATCCCATTGAGTGATCACGCTGTCGCACTGCTGGAGTCACTGAAGACTCACAGCGGCCATCGAGAATACGTCTTCCCGGCAGACAGAAATCCGCGCCCCCACGCCAATAGTCAGACCGCCAACATGGCGTTGAAACGCATGGGGTTCCAGGATCGGTTGGTCAGCCACGGCATGCGCTCGATGGCCAGCACCATCTTGAATGAACATGGCTGGGATCCTGAGCTCATCGAAGTAGCCCTGGCGCACGTCGACAAGGATGAGGTGCGGAGCGCCTACAACCGAGCCGACTACATCGAGCGCCGGCTCCCGATGATGGCCTGGTGGAGTGAGTATATCCAGAAAGCCGCCACCGGCAGCCTGCTCGCCTCAGCGTACGGCCAAGTCAGAGATAAGAACGTGGTGCCGATTCGCTAGCGCTTTACAGGCGCAAGATTTGCAGCAACAACTGAACGTTCAAGATTCGGGGCAAGCAGCCTCGCTTATCCGCTTCTAAGCGCGGGTCCATCCAAACAGGGCTGCAAAGCCGCCCTGTTTGAATGGACCTTACTTTGAAGAGCTAAAAGCGACCACGTTGTCCAGGATTTACCACGGAATTCCACCGGTGGATAACCGTTCTTCAAGTCCAAAGTGGCGCTGAATTTCGACCCTTGACCGGGTTTATCCACAGGCGTAGAACTGGCCGTGCAAGCGCTGTCGATGACAGCACCCCAGGTGACCCGAACCTTCAAGGTCACGCCGCTCCCGCGGTGGTTCTCCCCCCAAATGGCGATTCGCGTCCGGCAGCTCGCCCGGTCACCTCCCCGGTGATGGATGCCTACTTCAGATCATGGCCCTCATGCGCCAGACAACACCTCCTACTTCGCTGCCCTGCAGCAACCTGCCCGCTTGGCCGAATCTTGCGCCAACCTGCGCCCGTCTCTTTTTCCTGGAAAGAGACGGGCGCTTCTAACACTGCTGCAGCCCTCATCGCACTTGGCTTTGCGGCAACTCCCCTCGTGACAATCGGCGTAACAAACGCCGATGTCACCAGCAACAGCGCTGTAGATGATGGTGCCGCAGACCAAGGAATGGACTGCACCTGACTGACAGTCAGGCATGCCCCGGTCATCGCATTGCTGCGTACACCTGGCTCAGGATCTCGCGGCACTGGTCTCGTCAGCCAATGCAGCCTCCACCCGCCCACCGGTAATGGTGTTCAAGAGGCCAGATCATGAGATGCCCTTGCTCCCGGTCGTAAGGAGCCGCCAGTCACGCGTTAGAGGACATCCCCCACAGGTCGCAGGGGCTTTGATCCCTGATAACACTCAGCATTTCTTGGCGGGATGACGTAGGGCGAGGATTGGAGAGCAGAAGATGAGGTGACAACATGGCATTGGTGAGTAGACGTGATGGCCGTAATTTCGGCTATGGCAGGCAATTGAGGCACGCAGGGCCGCAGGCGCTGAAAGACATGTTTGGCGGAGGCTACTACGGCACGGTCAAGGCGCACGCGGATCGGTGACACGCGTTCGTGAAATGATGCAGGTCTGAGGATGGGCCTGGGGTGAATGATGCGCGGCAGATTGATCGGCAGGTTTTGGCTGATTATGCGGCGTACGTCCATGGTCTGGTTGGGCGCGGTGAGCTCGCGATCAGTACTGCGCCGAACCGCGTTTCCAGTTGAACCGGACCATGGCTGCGCTTCGCGGTGATCAGTATGTGAAGGTGCCCAGCCCTAGCAAGGCGTCAGGCATGCAGCGCAGCGGCATTCGACAATCAGTCCCACAGGGTCAAGACCGAGAACAGGTGAAGCAAATTGCCGACGCGCTGTGTAGCAGCGGTCAGCTGCGGGCGGCCGCGATTGTTCATCTGGCGCGGTCCACGGGCATGAGATTGCGCGAGGCAATCCTGGCGGACATCCCACGGCTATGCCGAGAGGCCGACGACCTCGAAAGGATCAACATTCAGGACGGCACCAAAGGTGGCCGGGCTGGTGCTTCGGCGCCTCGGTGGGTTTTGGTGGATGAGTCTGTTCGCGACGCCTTAGCATTTGCGGCGCAGGTGTCGCCGGCAGGCAGCCGCAACTTGATTGCTCCAAGCGAAAGCTATCAAGACGTTCTACAGGGAATTGTCCGGCACGCCCGGGAGGTCTTGCACACCCACAACCTCAAAGGGTTTCACGAACTGAGGGCGGCGTTTGCGTGCGAGCGCTACGAGCAAATCACACAACATCGCGCGCCTATCAATGGTGGGCGGTGCCACGTCATAGAACGGCAACTTGACCGAGAGGCTCGCATGCAGATCAGCCGAGAGCTGGGGCATGGTCGGATCGACGTTGTAGCTGCTTACATCGGGGGGCGGATATGACGAGGACGTTCGATATGGAGGTTTTCTTGGCAGGCGTACTGACTGGATCGAATGCGACGCGGCAGCGGCACTTGCGACAAGCGAGGGTTATCCAGGCTGCAATCGCAGAGCGGTGGCAGCGGGAAACGCCTTGGGCGTTGGAAGCGGAAGCATTTGGAGTGTGGTTCCCCAAACATCGCCTAGAGCAGCATAGTGAGATCTCTCGATATTATTATCTGCTCACCGTCAGATTGATCGTTCGGCGCTTGGAAGCGTCATGGAAGTTCGTCCTTTGGATGCAGCCTCCATCGAGATCGGCCACCATCAACCTAGTCAGCACCGGCTTCTTCCAAAGGACGACGATCGTTATTTAGGCGCATGACTCTTCTCCATTTCTGGCATCATGATTGTATATGGTCACAGCTATGGCCGGTGCACCAGATCATTCGTGCCCAGTGACCGCTATGGTACTGATCCCATAGCTTCGCTATTAACGTTCCCCGACTCTGAAGTAGGGCATGCCTTGCTTGACTCACGGAAGTAGGCGTTGGTGCCGCCGTTCCCTCGATTCAGCTATCTGTGCTAGAGGAACTGAGCATTCCAATCACGTCTTCGGAGCAAGTGAACACATTGGTAAAATCCTTCGAGCAGGAGGCACAGATCGAAAGCCAAATTCAGCAACTGTGTGACGAGCTAGTCATCCTTGCTGCTAGCTTATAGCGCTTGTAGACCATCCCCCAATAACTCAAGGCCATGGAGGATGAGGCGATACGAGCATAGGTTGCGCCGTAATTACGCTACACGCTGATGCGTTGATAATGAGGGCAGCTCACCCGACCATCGCACCAAAAACTGCCATTCCCGCCATGCCTCAGCGACCCACTAGCGCTGTACGGTGTTGAGAACGTAAAGCTCGCCGGGGCAGTCAAGACATTTCGCAACGGATAAGATCTCGATGGCACAGAACGACACTGCCAAAAACGGCAACGGTGGCAACCTCGGTTTCGAGGCTAATCTTTTCAAAGCCGCCGACAAGCTGCGCGGTAACATGGAACCAAGCGACTACAAGCACGTCGCTCTCGGGCTCATCTTCCTGAAGTACATCTCCGACGCCTTCGAGGCCAAGCACAAGGCGCTGCTGGCCGAAGACGCACAAGCCGCCGAGGACAAGGACGAATACCTTGCGGACAACGTGTTCTGGGTGCCGAAGGAGGCACGCTGGTCACATCTGCAGGCCAATGCCAAGCTGCCCACCATCGGTACTTTGATCGACGACGCCATGCGCGCCATTGAGAAGGACAACGAGTCGCTCAAAGGTGTGCTGCCCAAGGACTACGCCCGCCCCGCCCTCAACAAGGTGATGGTAGGGGAACTGATCGACCTGATCTCCGGCATTGCGATGGGCGCGGAAAGCGACCGCTCGAAAGATATCCTCGGGCGCGTGTACGAATACTTCCTCGGCCAGTTCGCCGGCGCCGAAGGCAAGCGTGGCGGTGAATTCTACACCCCGCGCTCGGTTGTGCGTGTATTGGTTGAAATGCTCGAACCACTGCCTGATCCCGCACGTGGGGTGGCCGGCCGTGTCTACGATCCCTGCTGCGGCTCGGGTGGGATGTTCGTCCAGTCGGAAAAGTTCGTGCAGGAGCACGGCGGTCGCATTGGCGAAATCGCGATCTACGGACAGGAGTCGAACTACACCACCTGGAGACTGGCCAAGATGAACCTAGCGGTAAGGGGTATCGACTCCGACATCCGCTGGAACAACGAAGGTAGCTTCCACAAGGACGAACTGCGCGACCTTAAGGCCGACTACATCCTCGCCAACCCGCCTTTCAACATCTCCGACTGGGGCGGCGACCGTCTGCGTGAAGACCTGCGCTGGAAATTCGGCGTGCCGCCTGTGGGCAATGCCAACTATGCGTGGCTGCAGCACATCCACCACCACCTCGCACCCAACGGCACGGCGGGCGTGGTACTGGCCAACGGCTCGATGAGCTCCAACCAGTCCGGCGAAGGCGATATTCGTAAGGCCATGCTTGAAGCTGATGTGGTCGATTGTATGGTGCTGCTGCCCGGCCAGCTTTTTTACTCCACGCAGATTCCCGCATGCCTGTGGTTCCTGGCCCGGAACAAGCAGCCGGGAGGCGGTTTACGCGACAGGCGCGGGGAGGTTTTGTTCATCGACGCTCGAAAGATGGGCGAGCTAGTCGATCGCACTCGACGCGAACTCACTGACGAAGAAGTCCAGAAGATCGCCGATACATATCACGCCTGGCGCGGTGAGAAGGCCGCTGGGGAGTACGACGACGTTGCGGGCTTCTGCAAATCGGCATCGATGGACGACATCCGCAAGCACGACTATGTCCTAACGCCGGGGCGCTACGTGGGCGCGGCGGAGCAAGAAGACGATGGTGAGCCTTTCGACGAAAAGATGGCGCGACTCTTCTCGCAGTGGCGTGAGCAGCAGGCAGTATCGGCCAAGCTGGACGCTGCAATTGAGGCCAACTTGAAGGAGCTTGGATATGGCGAATGAGTTGGCCACTCTTACGTTGGAGGATTGTCTTGAAGCTCTGATTGACTATCGCGGTAAGACACCACGCAAAACGGATTTCGGCATTCCGTTAATTACCGCGAAAGTAGTTAAGTCGGGACGTATCGAGCCCCCTAATGAGTTTATTGCTGAAGAGGATTACGGAGCGTGGATGACCCGCGGCTATCCTCAAATCGGTGATGTTGTGTTAACCACCGAAGCTCCACTAGGCGAAGTTGCGCAAATAAAATTCCTGCCGGTCGCGTTAGCCCAACGTATAGTTACTCTAAGAGGCAAGCGAGACCTGCTTGATAGCAGCTACTTGCTCTACCTAATGCAATCACAGGAAATGCAAGCGAAACTTCTCGGTCGCAGTTCCGGGACAACAGTGATCGGCATCAAGCAAAGCGAACTTCGCAAGATACAAGTAGCGTTACCCCCCATAGCTGAACAACGCTCCATCGCCCACATTCTCAGCACACTCGACGAAAAGATCGAAATCAATCGCAAGCAGAACGAAACGCTAGAGGCCATGGCCCACGCTTTGTTCCAGGCGTGGTTCGTGGATTTCGAACCAGTGCGCGCCAAGCTCGAAGGCCGCTGGCAACGCAGCCAATGCCTCCCGGGCCTGCCCGCCCCCCTCTGGGACCTCTTCCCCGACCGCCTCGTCGAGTCAGATCTGAGGGAGATCCCGGAAGGCTGGGAAAGCGTACCAGCGAGTCGCCTCGTAGAGTTCAATCCGTCCGAGCAATTGCGAAAAGAGACGGAGGCCCCGTATATCGAGATGGCTGCTTTACCGACGGCCGGAAGTTGGCCTGAACCGCCGGTATTGCGGCCGTTCGGCAGTGGTATGCGCTTTCGAAACGGTGACACCCTGTTGGCACGGATCACGCCTTGTTTGGAGAACGGCAAGACGGCGTTTGTCCAATCCTTGCCGGATAACACAGTGGGATGGGGTTCCACCGAGTACATCGTAATGCGCCCCAAGGCTCCGGTTCCGGCGGAATTTGGGTATTTGCTGGCACGCGACGCGGCCTTTCGAGAGCAAGCTATCCGAAGCATGACCGGCACTTCGGGTCGCCAACGTGTTCAATCTGACTCAGTTGCTGCATTCAAGCTTGCGGCACCGTCGAACGAAGCCGTGTGGGATGCATTCTCAGGAGTTGTTGCTCCCGTATTCAAAAACATCAAAGCCAACGCGGAGGCAATCGCAACACTCGCTCAACTCCGCGATACCTTGCTGCCCAAGCTCATCTCCGGCGAGCTGCGCCTGCTGGATGCCGAGCGCATCGTCGGAGCTTAACAAATGAAGCTTCAGCTTGATCCAAACAATTATGAGGCTTGCCCACCATACAACGAATGGTTGGATGAACAGTATTCAGAACAGTCGAGTGGGATACTCGACATTCTTGGTTATCAGCCAAGGCCAAGCTTTGTTCTTTTTAGCATGAGCCCCGACACCTATGAAGCCACGTTTGCGGACTTCACACAGCAGCGCCAAGAAGAAATAAAAGAATCAGTATGCAATCAATTCCCATCTCCGATCGCTTACTATTTCTACCGATTTGAAAACGGATACGAGAACGACCTACAACGTCTACACCTACTTCGGGACACTTGGGAATCGGTCATCGACATTCTTCATGCGCTAGCCGTGGCGGAATGCCGTCATCGAAATATTCCAGTCGTAGACCCACTGAAATTTAGAGACCTGTTCACTGACAGTGTCGTAAAGAGGCTTGAGAACATCGAGGGGATCACCAGTCAGTTAAGTGCCGCAGGAATTTCCCCCTCCGTCGCAAAAATCTCACCGGCAGCGACACTTGCTGCTATGAGGGAGCTCAACCAGTCACGAAATGCTTTCTCCCATAGCGCGGCGCAGTCTGAGGCGCAGGCACGGAGTTGGATTAGCGAATGTTATGTAGATGCATTGGAAGTTCTTGCAAGTCTTGATGGACTAGAAAACATCCAGATCGTTCGATATTTAGGCCAGGCTGATGTGAAAACCCTGCGATGTGAAATATTCAGAGGCCACAGTTCCACACGAACAATTCAGAACATAAAAATTAATGACCAGCAAATGCTGGACTCTGCGAGATACTTTCAGCAAGGACAGATGCTTGTGATTGCTGACGGGCTTATTTTTGGTCTTCGTCCAATGATTTATTTTCGCGAGGACGGCGTCGGCCACACAACTCGTCTTTGTATTTTCAGAAAGACTAGAGGTGAAGTACCAGATCGGCGGCTTGAGTACGAAATTATTGGCGAAGCCGCACGCCACGAAGAAGATCGGAAAAACTTCGCCACAGAAATAAACGAGCTGCGCGGACTGTTTGGATTGGAGGTGGAATAGAAATGTGCAAATCCAAAATGGCAGGAGGACAATAATGGCTTTTCTGTCGGAGGCCGCCGTTGAGCAAGCACTGCTGGATCAGTTGCGCGCGCTCGATTACCGCATCGAACTTGAGGAGGACATCGGCCCCGACGCTGACGTTTCCAAACACAAGCGACCGGAGCGCGAGAGCCACGATGAGGTCGTGCTCAAGAAGCGGTTGGAGGACGCCGTAGCGCGCCTGAACCCTGGCCTCCCATTGGAGGCGCGCCAGGATGCGATTCGGAAGGTGACGCAGTCCGAGCTACCCTCGCTGCTTGAAGAGAACCGCCGCCTCCATAAGTTGATGACGGAAGGTGTGGACGTAGAATACTACGCCCATGATGGCACGCTAACCGCTGGCAAGGTCGTGCTTATCGACTTCGAACACCCAGTACTGAACGACTGGCTGGCGGTAAGCCAGTTTGTTGTGATCAGCGGCCAGAACAAACGGCGGCCCGACGTAGTGGTGTTCGTTAACGGCTTGCCGCTGGGTGTGATCGAGCTGAAAGCGCCAGGCAGCGCGGGGGCGCATTTGCTGGGCGCGTTCAACCAACTGCAGACCTACAAGCAGAAGATTCCGGCTCTATTCAACACCAACGCGCTGCTGGTTACCTCGGACGGTATTGCGGCACGGGTAGGTTCGTTGTCAGCAGACTTAGAGCGCTTCATGCCGTGGCGCACCACTGACGGCAAAAAAGTTGCTCCGAAAGGTGCGCCTGAACTCTCAACGCTTATTGAAGGTGTGTTCGAGCATAGCCGTCTGCTGGCTCTACTGCGCGATTTCACGGTATTTGGCGAAACCGGTTCGGGGCTGGCCAAGATCATCGCGGGTTATCACCAGTTTCACGCGGTGCGTCATGCAGTTGCATCGACTATTCGTGCTTCGGCGTCCGTGGAAGGCGTGGCAGAAGCCCCTTCCGACTACGGTTTGCTGAGCGTGAAGACGCAGGGGCAAGGTGACAAACGCGCTGGGGTGATCTGGCACACCCAAGGTTCCGGCAAGAGCTTCCTGATGGCGTTCTATGCCGGTCAACTGGTGAAACATCCGGTTATGGCCAACCCGACGCTGGTGGTGCTGACCGATCGCAATGATCTCGACGACCAGCTCTTCGCGACCTTTTCGATGTGTCGTGATCTGATCCGCCAAACGCCAGTTCAGGCCGAGAGCCGCGAAGATCTTCAGAAGGTCTTGAGCCGGGCATCGGGCGGCGTGATTTTCACGACCTTGCAGAAGTTCGGCGAGATAGCTCAGCCACTCACCACACGCCGCAATGTGGTCGTCATCGCGGATGAGGCGCACCGCAGTCAATACGGCTTCAATGCCAAGGTGGACGCGAAGACCGGTGAAATTTCCTATGGTTTTGCCAAATACATGCGCGACGCCTTGCCGAACGCATCCTTCATTGGCTTTACCGGCACGCCCATTGAGGCGGCCGACGTAAACACACCAGCGGTGTTCGGCAACTACATCGATGTCTACGATATCAGCCGTGCTGTCGAGGACGGTGCGACCGTACCAATCTACTATGAGTCGCGGCTGGCACGTATCGATCTCGACGAGGAAGAAAAGCCAAAGATCGACACCGAGGTCAACGACTTAACCGAAGAGTATTCAGACGCCGATCAGGAGCGCTTCAAGAAAAAATGGTCAACGGTCGAAGCATTGGTTGGCAGCGACAAGCGTCTGGCTCTGGTGGCCAAAGATATGGTCACCCACTTTGAGGATCGCGTGGCAGCCCTCGACGGCAAGGCGATGGTGGTGTGCATGAGCCGTCGTATCTGCGTCAAGCTCTACGATGAGATCGTCAAGCTGCGGCCAGATTGGCACAGCCTTGACGACAATGCGGGCGCAATCAAAATCGTAATGACGGGCGCAGCTAGCGACCCTCAGGAATGGCAACAGCACATCGGTCCTAAGGCCCGACGCGATCTGCTGGCCAAGCGAGCCCGCGATCCTAAAGACCCGCTCAAACTGGTGATCGTACGCGATATGTGGCTTACCGGCTTTGATGCACCTTGCATGCACACGATGTACGTGGACAAGCCGATGCAAGGGCACGGGCTTATGCAGGCGATTGCACGAGTGAATCGCGTGTTCCGCGATAAGCCGGCGGGGCTAATTGTGGACTACATCGGCATTGCACAAAACTTGAAGTCTGCTCTGCAGCAGTACTCCAAAAACGACCAGGAGAACACTGGCGTCGACGAAGCACAGGCCATTGCAGTGATGATGGAGAAGTATGAAGTCGTGCGAGACATGTACCACGGCTACGACTACATCTCCGCAATGAATGGTACGCCACAGCAGCGTCTGGCGATGATGGCGGGGGCCATCGAGTGGATTCTCGACCTTCAACAGCAACTGGCTGAAAAAGAGGAAACCAAAGAAGGTAAGAAGAACGCTCACCGCCGCTATCAGGACGCTGTGCTGGCTTTGTCCAAGGCCTTCGCCCTGGCATCTGCCTCCGACCAAGCCCGCGATATTCGCGAGGAGGTCGGATTCTTCCAGGCCATCCGTGCTGCGCTGGTCAAGAGTAGCACGGGCTCTGGCGCGACTGAGCAAGAACGCGAGTTGGCCATCCAGCAAATCGTCAGCCGCGCGGTGATCTCGACCGAGATCGTGGACATACTGGCTGCTGCGGGCATCAAGAGCCCGGACATCTCCATCCTCTCGGACGAGTTTCTCACGGAAGTGCAGCAGATGGAGAGGAAGAACCTTGCGCTTGAAGCATTGCGCAAGCTAATCAACGACGGCGTTCGCTCGCGCAGCAAGGCCAACATTGTACAGACCAAAGCGTTTTCGGAGCGGTTGGAGGACGCGGTGGCGCGTTACCACGCCAACGCCATCACCACCGCCGAAGTGCTGCAGGAGCTGATCCAGCTGGCCAAAGACATCCGCGCGGCGCGCCAGCGCGGCGAAGAGTCCGGTCTGTCAGATGAAGAGATTGCCTTCTACGACGCGCTGGCCGAGAACGAAAGCGCGATGCATGTGATAGGTGACGACAAGCTCAAGCTGATCGCCCACGAATTGCTGATGAGCTTGCGCGAGAACGTCTCGGTTGACTGGGCGCATCGGGATTCAGCCCGCGCAAGAATGCGAGTGCTGGTGAAGCGTATTCTGCGTAAGTACGGCTACCCACCAGACCTCCAAGACATGGCAGTGCAAACGGTGCTGCAGCAGGCCGAGGCATTGTCTTCGGGATGGACCGTTTCGAGGTAACGGATGCACTGATGGCTGAGTAAAGGAGCCATTGAAAAGCAAAACCCGGCAGACCTTTTGGTAGGCCGGGGTTCTTCGGAAGCTGGGCGGATAGGGATCTAACTTTGAGCTCAACAAGCACCGTCTATCGGAATCCAGACCACACAGCGTTCCAACAGGTATTCCAAGCAAGTTAACCAATAAATTATTAACCAGAAAAAACAGATAGATCCCAACTTGTTTTAACTTACCCGACCCATCAAATTAGCGTTATAAATCAGGTGGTTAGCGATAATCGAAAGTGCCTTTTTTGTACCCGAATGGCTGGTTTTAGCTCCGTTATGCCAGCTGAATGACAGCCTTTGTCTCACGAATCATACAACTTCTAGGCTGCTGGATTGCCTGTCATAAGTCGCTCAAGCGCAAGGATGTGGAAAATGCTCGGTGTTGAAGTCTTCAAGGGTGCCTACCAGAAGCTAGCCTGTCGATTCGCAGGGCTTACGTCCGACGTGTACTTGGTACCTCCTAGCCAGATGAACGAGCGCACGGACCTTTTGGGCGCCTTCAAAGTTGAATACGACGAAAAGCTATATTTCAACGACGACGCGGCTGACATGGAAAATTATGGCATAGAGGGTGCTGGAGGCATCACCATCAATTTCCTCTTGGCCGGGAAAGGTCGTAGCGCGATATTTATTAACGAAAATTGCTTGCAGGAGGGAGAGCGAGAGGACCTGATTTGGCTTTGGAGATACAACTCTCTTCATCACGAGCTTATGCATGCGTTGGACTTCAGCAAACAAAAGAACTTTAACACCGAACGGAGAACGATGGATCTCGTAGGCGCGGAGGTTTTTGCTGACTACAAAACCCTTTTGCATCTCAAGTCCATGAGCTCTAATGGCTTCATGAAAATAGCTCTACAGTCCTACGCATCGAACGCGAAGGTAATAGGCGCAAAAGGCGGAATCAGAACAGAGATCTACAATCGACTTGTGCGAAAGATAGGTAGTAATACTATCGATCACTGGGCAACGATGAAGATATAGCTATCTAGCAATGAGGTCACTACTGCCCCCCCGGCAGGCTCGCAGCGCTATTACGTTCAACCCAACAGTGATGCAGCAATATGGGGTTGAGCTTTGTCAGGCCGATGATCTTCGGCATGGTAGCGACGTAATTGTTAATCGCCCGCCCCCCTTGGGGATACCCGGATCGGCCCAGGAATAAACTAGACCCGCCGCCCGCTGTGCCAGGGCGTACTGTTTGGGCGGGCTCTCCGAGTTCCGGTGGTGCAACTCACGGCGATTCAACAGCCACAGCCACTCAACGCATGGATTGGCGCACATTCATAGTGACTGCTACTCCCAAACAGTGGTACGGCCCCTCGTAATTTATCGCCCTGCCGCTCGCTGCGCAGCAATATGAGGGGCCGTACCATCCTGTATAGCGTGTAGGCATGCGCCAAATTAATCGTTCAACCTCGCATCCTCAGGTTTCTCCAAGCGCCAGCCTATTGGGTATATGCCGGGATGAATTTAACAAGACAGTCCGGCCAAATGTGCGTGAGTTCCCGATCGGCAAACAGGGCGTCGGCTTTGATCGTTTGGATCTCGACGCGCGGGCCGATTCCTACATTGCCGCCAACGCCCTCAATAAACGCCTGGCTGATGGTTCATCAACGCGACCTTCCGGAAGGTCTTCGCCATCTGCCTCGCGAAGTCGGCGACGCCTTACCAAAATCAGTTATCTCCCAGGCGGAAATAAAGGGAGAATTTGAGAAGGCGTTAGAGATGGTCTTGGGGAAAAATAAACGGAAAGCCCAGTAAGCATTCATTGGAGGCTGCTCGTGGAAGATGAGTGCGAGGTTTTATACGTAGCTAGTCTGGGCAAGATGCTCGGTCGAACAGAAGCATCAATCCGGCGCAGCGTCGATTGGCTGCCGAAGGGTTTCAAGATGGGCACCAGGCATTGCTGGCTCAAGGATGATATGCGGGAATTCCTCAGCGCCTGCCGGGATGACGAGAACAAGGCGCCGAAGGCAGGCCGGAAGCGCACCACCAGCATTAGTCGTCGACCGTTGAGTTGACGGGCTGTTTCACACATGAAATCTAGGCCGTGGATGGCTGGGTGAAACCCGGAATCAAAATATCATGACGCTCATGTCGAGCACGGAGGCTGCAGTTCTGCTAGGGATCGGTCGCACCACTGCCTATCGCCTTGCAAAGGAAGGCCGCCTCCCCCTACGGGCGAAGCTTTGGACCGTTAAGGATTCACGCAGAAAGACTTCAAGCCATGATTGATGCAGAAGCCAATGCAAGCGTGACGTTCGCTCCGCATTCAACTTGTAATCCAGAAGCACATCACGCTACAGGTCAAGCAAGAGTCGGTGGATTAAAGTCGGCCGCACAGCTATCCCGTCAGCTTGACGAAATGTTCCAGTCTCGACCAAAAAACAGAACCGTTGATCGAGGTCGCTGAAGTAGGAGTGATAAATGCAAAACCTTGATCGCTCCCCAACTGCCCTCCAAGATCGCCGAAAACCAGCTCGCCCTGGAAGCAGCTATCATGGAGCTGTCCAATTGGGTCGAGGCGCACGACTCAGCTGACATCGCCCACAACGTGCGTGGTGCCTTGGACACCGTCGACAAGAACGAGGATTCATCAAGCTGACGCTTGCTGCTAATGACTCCGGAATGATCTAGAAACCAAGACGACTTTCACCCCTGGTAATCACGTCGTAAAGAAGATTTGTAGAGCCCTCAGGTCAAGCATTAAACTTTTCAAGTAGAATGCTTGACGAGCAATAATCAATCCTGTTTACTGGCATCAGTGCTGAAACTGGCCAATAGGGAGATCATCATGTCGCTTACAAAATTTGGTACCGCCGTTCGCGAATACCGCCGTCAACTGGGCCTTACGCTCAGCACCATGGCGGCCGCGCTCGGAACTTCTTCCGCTTTTCTCAGTGCCATGGAGACAGGCAGAAGCAAGGTCCCAATGGAATGGGCTGAAAAGATCGGTAGTTATTTTTCAGCTCAAGGCAAAAGTATCCAAATTGAACGCCTCAAAGCGATGGCATGTGAGTCAAACGACAGCGTGTCGCTTGAAGGTTTGCCGCCTCATCACAAAATGCTGATTGCCGGATTCGCCAATTCGGACCTAAACCAGGAGCAGCTGGCAAAGCTTGGAAAACTGCTTTCAGAGATTTATGGGGAGAAACCGAAAGATGACGCCTGAAGATCCGCAAAACTACTGCATGCGGGGACATCGGGTCCACGCACTCGCCCCAAACGAAATCAAGGAAGTTGCCCAACGCGTCTGCGAGATCATGAAGATCAAAAAGACGTCCTTCAAAGGAAAAAGGTCTGAACAGCTAATATCTCGATTCGAGCAATATGGCATCCACGTTGATGTAATTGCAGATGAAGAATGGATTGATGCTACTCGAGCAACAGTAGACCCCCAAAAAGCAATGATCTACGTGCCGGAAAAATTCTATAGCGATTTCTGCAGAGGGAGAGCGGAAGCCATACGAATCTTTCTTCATGAAATAGGCCACATAGTTCTCGGGCATCGACCTCTACTTCACTTCGCAGTCGAAAGTCCGAGGGAGGCTGAGGATTCAGAATGGCAGGCAGACTATCTTGCAGACTCGATAATTGATCTGTTAGGACTGCCGAAATTCGATAAACAAATGGAATTAAAGTTCTGATTGATTACGTTTGCACCGTAACCAATCAGAACTGGTGGTTGGCTAGCCAACCAAAGAAGTTCTCCACTCGCTTCTTGCAGACAGACAAGATTTATGCTGGCGAAGCCTCTCTAGACAAGAGCGGAGTCTACGTACGTCGAGTTCGTTTGTCCAGCAGGGTAAGTAGTGGCAACCCCTCAAGGAGATAGGTCATGACCTATACCGACGAACGGGGCACGTTCATCCTCCGCTGGAGCCGCCGACTGAAAAACGGCCACATCCAACGCGCAGTGGGCAAGCCTTTCAAAATCTACATCAAAGATTGATGTAGGCATGTAGCCCCGGCCAGCGATGGTCGGGGCCTTTTCATTTCACATCTATTAGTTTCCGCACATATACCTGGCACGCCTTCAGCGCGATCAGCCCCCGTCGCCGTCGTCGGTGATGGCGACAATTCGTTGAGCATGCGCTGGGGCAAGTTGGACTCCTGCTCTTTCATGAACCACGCCGTCGGCGCCGGAGGCGGCAGGCACTGCGCTGCAACTGGCTGAATCCTCGGGAGGACTGACAGCCGCAAATCAGAAGTGGCAAAGGCGATAACGCAGGCGAGCCTGATTGGTTTGAGCATCGCTCAGTTCCTTATAGTGGGTATGTTCACTGGCTGACAGCCGCTGCTCCAGGGCCAGGCGTTTGTCCTGCTCAGCCCGGGCCTCTGTGGCGGCTGCGTTGCTAATGGCGACGAGGTCAGCCTGATGCTGGCCGGCCTGCACTGCCCAGTTGCTTGCCCATTCGCCATTCGTGCACCTGCCACGCAACGCCAGCGGCGACGGCCATCAGCGCCAGGACCAGCAACAACAGTCCGACCAACTTCTGCGCCGCCGTCATGCCAGAGCCCACTGCCACTAACCTGAAGAAAGCCGAACAGCATAAGGGCGCGATTGAGCATGCGATCTCGGTCAGCCTTCGACTACTCGGTGACGTTTCCGGGATCGACCCGGGCGTCGAAGTTCAAGCCCGAAGCCTCCAGCGAGACCGTAGCCGGCTTCTTGACCAGATGGCTCGAGGCCAAAAACAGAAGCACGTCGCCAGCAGCACCTTCGATGGGTATCGGAAGCTGGTCACCCTGCGCCTCATCCCAGCGCTGGGCGAGACGATGCTCGTGGACCTGAAGCGGAAGACGGTTCGCGACTGGCTCGACACCCTGGAGGTGAGCAACAAGACGCTCAGCAATATCCAGAGCGGCCTGTGCTCAGCGCGGAATGATGCTACCGAGGAAGAGCTGATAGAACTGAACCCGCTCGCTGGCTGGCTGGCTGGACGAACTCCCGCAAGGCCACCGCCGAAAGAGGATGATGTCGATCCGTTTAGCCCCGAGGAGGAGCAGGCAGTGTTGGACTGGGGCGACATTGACTAGCTCCACGAAGAAGTGATGGTGAGCCGAGCGCTGACCCAGGCAGGAAAGGGTAAGGCGGAAACTACGAAGACTGCAGCCGGGCGCCGAAGCGTAAAGTTGCTGCGACCTGCGTTAGAGACGCTGAAGGTGCAGAAGGTGCACACCTTCTTGGCCGACGCCGAAGCCTTCCAGAAACCGCGTACGCTCGAGCCCTGGCGGGCGATGGCCCGATCCGGAGAACGATGTGGATGCCGGCGATGAAGAAAGCTGGTGTGCGGTATCGACGACCCTATCAAACTCGCCACACGTACGCTTCAATGATGCTTTCGGCTGACGAGCATCCAATAGGGGTGGCGAAGCAGATGGGGCATAGCGAATGGACGATGATTGCGCGAGTATATGGCCGCTGAATGCCATCCGCTGATCAAACCGCAGGCGGGAAAGCCGAAGCAGCATTTTTATTAGAAACCAATTTCACACATCCTAGCACTCACGGACGACTTCAATAATGTCAGATTCGATTGAAAAAAACACCCTAATGTGGTTCGGGGGGCTGTTACTGGGGGCGGTGACAACCACCGCGACTGCGGTTCATTTTTTACATGAGAATTTTATAACACCGATAAAAGTGTTTGAGTCCAGTCAAAAGGTAGAAAAGCTGACCGAGCAGTTAAATTCGCAATCGAACATTGTTGATGACTTAAATCGGACCAAAGAGAAACTGGACAAAGCCCAACTAAAACTGTCGCAAATAGAACACTCAAATTTGTTTATCAAAAACAATATATATCCTGCGACTTTAGAAGTTATAAAAGTTGGCGACAATATATCAAGGATTTATGAAGTCTACGACAATAGTCAGACTACTTCAGACAACGACACACCATCTCAACCTACTATCGCAGTTGATCTAAAAAACTCGGTTTTTTATCGTGTATCATATAGCTACGACCCTGAGAGCAAACTCATAAAATCTGTCGCTTACATGCTCGACTTTGAAATAGAACTGGGGAAAAATTTTCTTGAACTTGCAGTGAGCAATGCATTGGGAGCGCCCACCGCCCTGGGAGATAAGGATCAGTTCAGGTGGCAAACCGCTGAGGGCGTAAGCGCGTACATTATTCGAGGCGCCTACATCGTAATGAAGAAAGAACTCGTTCCAAGAGTGTGGGGTGGAGACCGTACACAATGACAGCAATATGAGAGCCTTCAGCCCCAAAGCCCCGGAACACAGGGCTCGGATGCGGGCTCAAATCACCCCAGCCCACCATTTCATCATCTAAAAACGTCCACGGACGTCTTTGTTTGTGGCTGAAATCCAGTAAATACGGGGCTTTCAGCGCCATCGAGCTCCATGGAGCTCTGGGGCGAAAACAGTCCGCTCGCGAACGCATGCTTCTGGCCGAAAGCTAAAGCTCCGGATTTTTCGCCTTCGATTCCGGACTCAGGTCAGCTGTCTTACACCCAACCCTAGAATCAGCCCGCCGCACAGGCGATCAATCACTTTGCGCGCCTTCTGATACGCGGAGGAAATCCTTGACTGCGACAACGCCAGCGCAACCAACCCATACCAAGTCAGCGAAACGACCACCACGACCGCCAGCATCGAAGCGAAGGTGCTGACCGAGACGTGGGCAGGGGCGGCGGCTGAAAAGACGGCGGCGTAGAAGGCCATGGATTTCGGATTGCCGATGTTGGTAATGACCCCCTGCAAGAAGGATTTCCGGACACTGCCAACCGGCTCCTCGTCAGCCTGTGAGACGGGATGCTTGCCTGCGTTAACGATCAAGCGTACCCCAAACCACATCAGGTACGCGGCACCCAGTATCTTCACGATCAGTGCCGCCCATGGGAAGGCTGCAAATATAAGACCCAGGCCTGTGATCGCACAGCCAGACCAGAGTAGGTTCACGGTCACTATACCGGCGACTAAAGCCAGAGCCTCGGAACGTGTCGCGGCCACTGCCTTGTGAACAACGGCAACGAAGTTAGGCCCCGGAATTACCACGCCCGCCAGATAAACCCAGAAAACAGTGAGTACTGCAGCACTGTCGAACATTTCGATCCCTCGCGTTTATCGGCGTCGGCGCCTGGTTGAAAATTTCCTCACATTGTTATCGCGAGAGCAATGATTATTCGCAGCAGTCACTCGCAGAGTCTGACTTGGGCGCTAGAGCGATCACAAGGCGCAAGCGTCAAGTAACCCCGCCTCCTCAACCACGCTTCCCCTCCCCCAACCCAGCAATCAAAAAATCCCTGAACGCAGAAACCGCCGCCGGCAAATTACGTCCCGCCATGCTCTGCAGTTCAATACGCCGAGCCTTCATCCCTTCATCAAGGATTGGCAAGCATTGCAACTGCTTGTCCGCTACCTGTTTGTGCAAGGTCATTTCGCTGGCCAGGCTGATCACTCCTTCTTCGCGCACGAAGCTATAGAGCGCGGCCACGTAATTGGTGGTCAACACCGGGTCAAACAACAACCCCTGTACACCGCAACAGATGTCGAACAGTTGCCGTATCGTGGTATCGGCCTTTGGTAACGCTATGGGCCAGGGTTGCAGCTCGGCGAGGCTGACTGCTTCACGCCCGGCCAAGGGATGGGAATTGGAAACCACGGCGAAAATCGCCCCGCTCAGAACATGTTCGACCTTGATCTCCTTTTGCGGCATCAGGCTGAAGGTCATCGCCAGATCCGCTTCGCCGGAACGAACCTTCTCAGTCGCCTCGGCAGGCGCACAGACCTCTAACGTGAAATGAATGCCCTGATACTCACGCCTGAACGCGCTGATGCTTCTGGGCATGTATTCCAGTGCAAAGCCTTCCGAGCAGGCAACGTGCACATGACCGCGTTGCAAGCCATGCAGCTCGGTGATCTCCAGCACCACCTGCTCGGCCTCGAGCTGCGACTTACGCGCATAAGCCGCCAGTCGCGCCCCCGCCTCACTGAGCACCATGCCCCGGGCACGACGCTCGAACAGGCTGGCATCCAGGGCCAGCTCGAGCTTGGAAATCTGTCGGCTCACCGCTGACGCTGCGACATTGAGCCGCACCGAGGCTTCGCTGATCGATCCGCATCGTGCTACTTCCAGAAAATAGCGCAGTGCCGTGGACTGCACACCATACAGCTGCATCGGCGCCCCCAGGGATTGCCTTTTCGGCAATGCAAGTATCGAAATATTATTCTTGTGGCACTGATAGCCTTTCCCTACATTCGTGTCCAGACCAAAAAAACATGACCTGAGCTTCTCACCCTCCTTTACGCATTTGCGACTCGCTGCCCTTTGACTCAACCACTCGCCAACGGAGACGACGGCATGGGCATCAAAGGTTTCGCCTGCAGTATTGCGCTGATGGGCTTCATCAGCAGTTTTCCGGCTCATGCCGGTAAAGCCAACGACACCCTGGTTTACGCTTCCGACAGCGAGCCTGAGAACATCAGCCCCTATCACAATGATTTACGCGAAGGCGTGATTCTCGGCCGGCTGATCTGGGACAACCTGATCTACCGCGATCCCAACAGCGGTGAATACAAACCCATGTTGGCCACCAGCTGGAAACAAGTCGACGACACCACCATCGACTTTGAGCTGCGCAAAGGCGTCAAATTTCACAACGGCGACTCATTTACCGCCGACGATGTGGTGTTCACCCTCAACTACGTGGTGTCGCCCGAAGCGAAAGTCGTGACCGTGCAAAACGTCGACTGGATCAAGAGCGCCGAAAAAACCGGTGACTACAGCGTCCGCCTGTATTTGAAGAAGCCTTTCCCTCCGGCACTGGAATACCTGTCCAACGCCGTTCCGATGTTCCCCAAGCAATACTTCGAGAAGGTCGGCTTGGCCGAATTCAGTCGCAAGCCAATCGGTACCGGGCCGTATAAAGCCGTGTCGGTGGTGGCTGGCGAAGGCGTGACGATGGAGATTAACAAGGACTACTTCCCGGACAGCCCGCAAGGCAAGCCACATATCAGCCACCTCAAGTTCCGGGTGATTCCGGATGCCGAAACCCGCCTGGCCGAGTTGATGACCAATGGTGTCGATTGGACCTGGCGGGTGACCTCGGATCAGGCAGTCGACCTCAAAGGCATGCCGAACCTGACCGTGACCAGCAGCGAAACCATGCGCATCGGCTTCCTGATTCTTGATGCCCGGGGCACCTCCACCGACAACTCGCCGATGAAGAACCTCAAGGTGCGTCAGGCCATCAACCATGCGATCAACCGCAATGCGCTGGCCACGCAACTGGTGGGTGGCGAAGCCAAACCCTTGCAGGTTGCCTGTTATCCAGGCCAGTTCGGCTGCGATACCACCGCGGCCATGGTCTACAACTATGACCCGGCCAAGGCCAAGGCGCTGCTCGCCGAAGCCGGTTACCCAAATGGTTTCGAGACTGAAATCTTCGCTTATCGCGACCGTGATTACGTCGAAGCCATCATCGGCAACCTGCGCGCGGTGGGCATCAACGCCAAGCTCCGCTTCTTGAAGTACGCCGCCCTGCGCGATCAGCAACGTGGCGGCAAGGTGCCAATGTCGTTCCAGGCCTGGGGCTCGTTCTCGATCCTCGATACCTCGGCGTCGGCCGGCACCTGGTTCAAGGGCAATCCGGACGACAACATCAAGGATCCGCAAGTCCAGGGTTGGTTGCAGACCGCTGACAACGCCCTCGACCCGCAATTGCGCAAGGACAACTACCGCAAGGCGTTGCAGCGCATCAGCGAACAGGCGTACTGGGCCCCACTATTCAACTACTCGATGAACTACGCCTACACCTCCGAACTGGCGTTCACGCCGTACCCGGATGAGCTGCCGCGTTTCGTTCAGTCCAGCTGGAAGTAATCCGCAACCCAGCGGATTGATCAAGAGGTGCCGTGGCTTGCGGACTGACCCGTACCACGGACGCGTCCTCACACCTGTCATCCATTGGATATGAGGAAACTTGCCATGCTTGGATTCCTTCTGCGCCGTCTGGGCATCGCTATTTGCGTTGCCATTACCGTGTCGGTGATCAGCTTTTCTCTTCTACATCTGTCCGGCGACCTGGCTACGGCCATTGGCGGACCGGAAGCCACCAGCGAACAGATCGAACAGATCCGCGTGCAATACGGTTTGAACAAACCGCTACCGACCCAGTACTTCAACTGGCTGGGCGATTTGCTACGGCTGGACCTGGGCGACTCTTTTTTCTTTCAGGAATCGGTCTACAACCTTGTCGCCAGCCGCTTGCCGATTACCCTCGGGTTAGGTGCCACCGCGCTGGGTATCGCCTTGCTGGTGGCGATTCCCCTGGGCGTGCTGGCGGCGGTCAAACGCGACACCTGGGTTGACCGACTGGCCTTGAGCATCGCGGTGCAGGGTCAGGCGATGCCGAGTTTCTGGTTTGCGCTGATGTTGATCGTGGTGTTCGCGGTAACGCTCAAGTGGCTGCCGGTGTCCGGCAACTCGACCCTGCTGCACTTCGTCATGCCGGCCATTGCCTTGGGCTACTACGCGACCCCGGCAATCATGCGGCTGACCCGCGCCGGCATGCTGGATGTGCTCAGCTCCGATTACATCCGCACCGCCCGCGCCAAGGGCCTGCGACCTGCCCGCGTGTTGTTCAAGCACGCACTGCGCAACGCCTTGATTCCAGTGGTCGCGCTGGCGGCGGTGGAGTTTGGCTTCATGCTCGGCGGCTCGGTGGTGATCGAAACCGTGTTCTCCCTGCAGGGCATCGGGCAACTCGCCTGGGACGCCATCGCCCGGGATGACTTTCCGGTGGTACAGGCCGTGGTCCTGCTGATTGCGGTGATTTACATCATCCTCACCTTGCTGGCCGATGTGCTCAACGCACTGCTCGACCCGCGCATTCGCGTGCGCTAGGAGGCTTACATGAGCACCCCCACGACCCTCGCGATCAATGACTACCTGCCACCCCCGAACAGCCTGAGCCGAGCCCTTGGCAAGAGCTTTCGTCATCGTGGTTTCGCCATCGGCGCAGTGTTGTTGCTGATCATCTTCGCTGGCGCACTGTTCGCGCCGTGGCTGGCACCTTACGACCCTTATGCGCAGGACGTGATGCTGCGCATGAAACCGCCGGCCTGGATGGCCAAAGGCACCTGGGACTACGTCCTTGGCACCGACAAGCTGGGGCGTGACTACCTGTCACGGCTGCTCTACGGCGCACGTATTTCATTGTTCATCGGCATTGCGGCGGCGCTGATTTCCGGTTTTATCGGCACCGTCATGGGGCTGTTGGCGGGGTACTACGGCGGCAAGGTCGACGCGTTTATCAGCTACCTGATCACCACCCGGCTGGCGATGCCGGTGGTGATGGTCGCGCTGGCCTCGGCCTCGCTGATGGGCGGTTCACTGAAAGTGGTCATCATGCTGCTCGGCTGCCTGTTATGGGATCGCTTCGCGGTGGTGGTCAGGGCTTCGGTGCAACAGATTCGCGATGCGGAATATGTAGCGTCGGCCCAGGCGCTTGGCTGCTCGACGCTGCGCATTCTGGTCAGTGAAATTCTGCCCAATCTGGTCGGCGCGCTGATCGTCGTCGCGACGCTGGAAATGGCCCACGCGATCCTGCTGGAGTCGGCCCTGTCGTTCCTCGGGGTGGGCGTGCAACCGCCGACGCCGTCCTGGGGTTTGATGATCGCTGAAGGCAAACCCTACATGTTCTTTTCCCCGTGGGTCATCGCCATTCCCGGCGTCGCCCTGATGATTCTGGTGCTGGGCATCAACCTGGTCGGCGACGGCCTGCGCGATCTGATTCTGCCCGACGGCCGTAACTAAATAGAGGAGTACCAAGCATGGCACTACTCCATGTGGAAAACCTGCGCGTGGACATCCCCATGGGCAACCGCCCGACGCCGGATGACATGCTCCATGCAGTGCGCGGTCTGAACTTTGAAGTCGAGCGCGGTGAAATGCTGTGCATCGTCGGCGAATCCGGCTGCGGTAAATCCCTGACCTCGCTCGCACTGATGGACCTGTTGCCACGCAAGGCCAAACGTAGCGCGTCCCGGCTGACGCTGGACGGTATCGACATGATCGGCCAGAGCGAACGGCACATGTGCGACTTGCGCGGCAACCGTCTGGCGATGATCTTCCAGGAACCGATGACCTCGCTGAACCCGGCCTACAGCATTGGCGATCAGCTCAGCGAAGTGCTGACCCGGCACCACAAGGTATCGCGCAAGGATGCCCTCGCTCGCGCCGCGCAGATGCTGGAGAAAGTCGGCATCAGCAATGCCACCGAGCGCTTGCGTCAGTACCCGCATCAACTTTCCGGCGGTTTGCGCCAACGGGTGATCATTGCCATGGCGTTGATGTGCGAACCGGACCTGATCATCGCCGATGAGCCCACCACCGCATTGGACGTGACCATTCAAGCGCAGATCCTGCGCCTGATCCGCGACATTCAGAAAGAACTCGGCCTGGCGGTGATTTTCATCACCCATGACCTGGGGCTGGTGGCACGGATCGCCGATCGGGTCGCCGTGATGTATGCCGGGGAAATCGTCGAAACCGCCCCTGCCCGGCAGCTGTTCGAGAATCCGCAGCATCCGTACACCCGTGGCCTGCTGGCCAGTATTCCAATCCCTGGCCGGACCAGACCGGGTGAGGCACTGGGTTCGATTCCAGGCCTGGTACCGAGCCTGGTGGGCGATCAGCAAGGGTGTGCGTTCCGCAATCGTTGCGCCCAGGCGATGGCGGCCTGCGCGCAAGACATCCCCGAAATCGAACAGGACGGCCACATGGCCCGCTGCCTGTTCGCCACACCGGCCCCAGAGCCGATTCGCCTTCAAGAGAGGGCACGGTCATGAAAAAAGACATCGCTTTGGAGCTGTGTGACATTCGTCGCGAGTTTCGGATCAACCAGGGCTTTTTCAAACCCGCCGCCACCCTGAAGGCCGTCGATGGGGTTTCCCTGCGCCTGATGCGTGGCGAGACCCTCGGCTTGGTAGGTGAATCCGGTTGCGGAAAAAGTACCCTGGCAAAGCTGCTGCTCGGCCTGTTGCCGCCGACCAGCGGCGATGTGCTGGTCAACGGCAAACATCTGGCGGCGACTGATCGCAGGGAAATGTCCCGGCATATCCAGCCGATCTTCCAGGATCCGTATTCCTCGCTGAACCCACGCAAGACACTGCGCGAAATCGTGACCTTGCCGCTGATCGTGCACGGCATCGGCAGCACGGCCGAGCGGCGCAAGAAAACCGAAGCGATGCTTGATGTGGTCGGCCTGCCCAAACGCGTAATCGACAGTTACCCCAGTCAGCTGTCCGGCGGACAACGCCAGCGCGTCGCGATCGCCCGCGCGCTGATCATGCGCCCCGATGTGTTGATCTGCGACGAGCCCACCTCCGCACTGGATGTGTCGGTGCAGGCGCAGATTCTCAATCTGCTGCAAGACCTCAAGCACGAATTCGGCCTGACCTATCTGCTGATCAGCCACAACCTGGCGGTCATCGAACACCTCGCCGACCGGGTCGCGGTGATGTACCTGGGGCGCATCGTCGAAGAACGGACTCGTGGATCGTTGTTTGCCGAGCCTGGCCACCCTTATACCCGCGCCTTGCTGGATTCGGTGCTCACGCCCGATCCGCGCCTGGGCATTCCCGAAATAGGACTGCACGGCACCTTTCCCAATCCGATGTCACCGCCGTCCGGTTGCGCTTTTCACCCGCGCTGCCCGAGCTGCTTCGCACCGTGCAAAACGGCCTACCCGGCCAATGATTCCATTATCGGAGGCAACGTGCGTTGCCACCTTCACGATACGCCTGCCCAAACACTGGAGCTTGTCCACTCATGAGTCGTTCATTGGCCATCAGCAACACCACAGCGCAATTCGACAACGGCAGTTTTTTTAATCTGCTCGCACGTAGCGTCGCCTTGCATACCGAAAGCCAGGCACCGGACAGCCAGCCCGAGTTGTATCGCTACCTCACGGACTTCATCACCCCTTATGTCGAGGCGATGGGCTTCGGTGTCGATATCTATGACAACCCGGTGGCAGAGCGCGGCCCGTTCATGATCGCCACACGCATTGAACATCCAGAACTGCCGACCGTACTCAGCTACGGCCACGGTGATGTGGTACGCGGCTATGAAGCGCAATGGCGTGAGGGCCTGTCGCCGTGGCAAGTCACTGTCGAAGGCGATCGCTGGTATGGCCGCGGCACGGCGGATAACAAAGGCCAGCACTTGATCAACCTGACCGCACTGGAGCAGACGCTCAAGGCTCGCGAAGGCAAGCTGGGGTTCAACGTCAAACTGCTGCTGGAAATGGGCGAAGAAGAAGGCTCGCCGGGCTTGAATGCATTCTGTGCCGCACACCGTGAAGAGCTCGCGGCGGATATTTTCATCGCCTCGGACGGCCCGCGCCTGGCGGCATCACGGCCAACCATATTTCTGGGCTCACGTGGGGTGTTCAACTTCGAGCTGGTGGTCAATCTGCGCGAAGGCGCCCATCACTCTGGCAACTGGGGCGGGTTGCTGGCCAACCCTGGCATCATTCTGGCCAATGCCATCGCAAGCATGGTCGATGAGCACGGCCGAGTGAAAGTGGCGGGACTGATGCCTGAGGCACTGCCGGAGCCGGTTCGCCAGGCACTGGCCGACATCGACGTCGGTGGAGGACCGGGCGATCCGGAAATTGACGCCGACTGGGGTAATCCGCAGCTCTCGCTGAGTGAAAAGGTCTTCGGCTGGAACACCCTCGACGTCATCGCCTTCAAGACCGGCAACCCGGACGCCCCCGTGCACGCGATCCCCGGCAAGGCCAACGCCCACTGCCATATCCGCTTCGTGGTGAACAGCGACTACACGAGTTTTATCCCCGCGGTGCGCAGCCACCTGGATGCCCATGGTTTCAGCAACGTCGAGGTCAGGCAAAGCCGCATCGATGTGATGCACGCCACTCGGCTGGACCCGCAAAGCCCATGGGTTGATTGGGCGCTCAGCTCCTTGACGCAGACCACCGGCAAAAAACCTGCGCTGCTGCCAAACCTCGGTGGCTCGCTGCCCAACGACGTGTTCGCGGACGTGCTCGGCCTGCCAACCTTATGGGTGCCGCACTCATACCCAGCCTGCTCTCAACATGCGCCGAACGAGCACTTGCTGGCACCGGTGGTCAAGGAAAGCCTGCAAATCATGGCCGGACTGTTCTGGGACCTGGGCAACGACGCGGCACGCCTGACGCAGGAGCATCAGTTACGGGAGCAAGCGCAATGAGCGCCACGCCACAACAGGCGCTGGACTGGCTTGCTGACCAGCGCCCAGCCATGGAGGCGCTGTTGCAGCGTATCGTCGACACCGACTCCAACAGCTATGACAAGGCCGGTGTCGACGCTGTGGGCGCGCTGCTCGCCGCTGAACTGGCAGCCGACGGCATCCAGCTCAAGCGCATGCCGGTCGAGGGTTTTGGCGACGTGCTACTCGCGCAAGTGCCAGGCGAACCTGGGAAGCCAGTGTTGCTGCTGGGCCATCGCGACACGGTGTTCCCCAAAGGCACCACCGCGACTCGCGGCTACAGCCGCGATGGCAACCTCGCCTTTGGCCCCGGCGTCGCCGACATGAAAGGCGGACTGGTGCTCAATTGCTTCGCCCTCAAGGCGCTCAAACGCGCCGGCCGGTTACCCTATCCGGTTCAGGTGCTGTACACCGGTGACGAAGAAATTGGTTCCGGCAGCGCCAGAACCCATATCGAAAGCGCAGCCCGGGCCGCACGCGCCGTGCTCAATACCGAACCCGGCCGGGCCAGCGGTAACGTGGTCAGCGCACGCAAAGGCGGTGCCACGCTGATCATCGAAGTCAGCGGCCGCGCGGCGCATGCCGGGGTCAACCATGCCGACGGCGCCAGCGCCATCGAGGCCCTGGCACGCAAGATCGTCAAGCTCCATGCCTTGACCGATTACCCGGCAGGCATCACCACTAACGTGGGCCTGATATCCGGTGGCACCTCCAGCAACACCGTCGCGCCCAGCGCCTGTGCCCGGCTGGACGTGCGCTTCATCGAACTCAAGCACTGGGACCGGATCTTGAGCGCAATCGAGGCCATCGTCGCAGAAGAAGAACTGATCGGCACCCACGCCATCCTCAAGGAAGCGACGACCTTCCTGCCGATGGAAGCCCATCACAGCGAACGGCTGCTGCGCATCTACCAACAAAAAGCGCGGGCCTTGGGTTTCAACGTCGAAGGCGAATTCACCGGCGGTTGCGCCGACTCCGGATTCACCGCCAGCCTGGGCATTGCAACCCTGTGTGGCCTCGGGCCGGTGGGTGGCAAGGTCCACACTGATCGTGAGTATCTGGAACTGGACACACTGGTGCCTCGTGCGCAGGCCTTGGTGGCGACCATTCTGGCTGTTGGCGAGAGCAGTTGAGAACACAAAAACCTGTGGGAGCGAGCCTGCTCGCGATGAGGCCAGCAAGCCCAACATCCATGTGACTGAACCACCGCCTTCGCGAGCAAGCCCGCTCCCACAGGGGGTTGCGGGTGTTCACAACATTTGCGCGATACAAAAAAACCTGTGGGAGCGAGCCTGCTCGCGATGAGGCCAGCAAGCCCAACATCCACGTGACTGAACCATCGCCTTCGCGAGCAAGCTCGCTCCCACAGGGGGGAGGCCGACTTCAAGCGTCCCAGGGGACCACTGCGTCAACGTCAATGGCGTAGCGCTCAATGGCCTCGGCACAGACACTGGCGTCCAGATGCCCCTCATGCACCAGTGCGGTCAGCGCACTCAGGACGATCTGATGGCGGTCCACTTCGAAGAACCTGCGCAACTGGCTGCGAGTATCGCTGCGACCAAAGCCGTCGGTGCCGAGCACGGTGTAACGGGCATCGAGATAACTGGCGATCAGTTGAGGCAAGGCGCGCACGTAATCGGTACAGGCAATGATCGGCGCCGTGTCGTCGAGCGACTCCTGAACATGGCTGCGCCGCGCGGTTTGCCCGGGATGCAGGCGGTTCCAGCGTTCCACTTCCCGGGCATCCCGGGCCAGCTCGGTGAAGCTGGTGACGCTCCAGACGTCGCTGTCGATGTTCCAGTCGCGGGCCAACAATTCGGCCGCCGCGATCACCTCAAGCAGGATCGTGCCGGAACCCAACAGCTGAACGCTGCCGCGCGCATCTTCGACTTCATGCCGGGCGAACAGGTACATGCCTTTGATAATTGCCTGCTCGACACCTTCGGGAAGATTGGGCTGCGGGTAGTTCTCGTTCATCAGGGTGACGTAATAAAACTCGTCGACCTGGCGCTCCAGCATCTGGCGCATGCCGTGGTCCAGGATCACCGCAAACTCACCGGCGAACGCCGGATCGTAGGCACGGCAATTGGGCACCATCGACGCCATCAAATGGCTGTTGCCGTCCTGGTGCTGCAAGCCTTCACCGCCCAGGGTCGTGCGCCCCGCAGTCGCGCCGAGCAGGAACCCGCGAGCGCGCTGATCCGCCGCAGCCCAGATCAGATCGCCAATGCGCTGGAAGCCAAACATCGAGTAATAGATGTAGAACGGCAGCATCGGCAGGCCATGCACCGAGTAGCTGGTCGCGGCAGCCACCCAGGAACTGATGGCGCCGGCCTCACTGATGCCCTCTTCGAGAATCTGCCCGTCCAGAGCTTCTCGATAACTCAGGATCGAACCAATGTCCTCCGGCTCATAACGCTGCCCCACGCTGGAGTAGATACCGATCTGTTTGAACAGGCTGGCCATGCCGAAGGTACGCGCCTCATCCGCCACGATCGGCACGATGCGCGGCCCCAGTTGCTTGTCCCGCAGCAAGCCGCTAAGCATGCGCACGAAGGCCATGGTGGTGGACATTTCCTTGCCTTCGGCGGCGACGGCAAACCCGGCGTAGCTGCCTACATCGGGTACGGCCAATGACTCGCAGGTTGAAGGTCGCGTAGGCATGTAACCGCCCAACGCACGGCGGCGTTCATGCAGGTAGCGCATTTCGGCACTGTCGTCGCCCGGCTTGAAGAAGCTCAGCGAAGTGGCCTGTTCATCGGTCAACGGCAGGTTGAAACGGTTGCGGAATGCGATCAACGCCTCGTGATCGAGTTTCTTCTGCTGGTGCACGGTCATCTTGCCCTGCCCGGCGTCGCCCATGCCGAAGCCCTTCTTGGTTTGGGCCAGGATGACCGTAGGTTTCTTGCCCTCGTGCATTGCGCTTTGATACGCGGCAAAGATTTTCACCAGGTCATGACCTCCGCGCTTGAGGCGGTCGATCTGCTCATCGGTCAGGCCTTGGGCCAAATGCGCCAGGGCTTCGTCCTGGCCGAAGAAATGCTCGCGGTTGAAGCGCCCGTCCTTGGCCGCGAACGTCTGGAACTGGCCATCGACCGTAGCCGACAATGCTCGGACCAGCGCGCCATCTTTATCTCGTGCAAACAGGCCGTCCCAGTCGGAGCCCCAGACCAGTTTGATGACGTTCCAGCCGGCCCCACCGAACAGCGCCTCCAGCTCATCAATGATGCGCCCATTGCCACGCACCGGACCGTCCAGGCGCTGAAGGTTGCAGTTGACCACCCACACCAGATTATCCAGTCCTTCACGCGCCGCCAGGGTCAGCGCCGACATGCTTTCCGGCTCATCCATTTCACCGTCGCCAAACACCCCCCAGACGGTTCGCCCCGAGGTATTTTGCAGGCCGCGATGCTCCAGATAACGCATGAAACGCGCCTGGTAGATCGAGCTGATCGGACCGATACCCATCGAGCCGGTCGGGAACTGCCAGAAGTCCGGCATCAGCCACGGGTGCGGGTAGCTCGACAACCCCCGCGCACCATTGGCACGTGCGCCGATCTCTTGCCGATAATGGTGCAGATCCTGTTCCTCGAGGCGCCCTTCCAGAAAGGCTCGTGCATAAACGCCCGGTGCCGAGTGCGGCTGGTAGAACACCAGATCACCGCCATGAGTGTCGGTGCGCGCCTTGAAAAAATGGTTGAAGCCCACTTCAAATAAATCGGCGGCGCTGGCGTAACTGGCGATGTGGCCGCCCAGCTCCCCATAGGCCTGGTTGGCCCTGGCGACCATGACCAGCGCGTTCCAGCGCATGATCGACGCCAGTCGCTCTTCCAGCGCCAGGTCACCCGCAAACACCGGCTGCTGCTCGACGCTGATGGTATTGATATAGGGCGTACCGTGGCGGGGCCGCCAACCAATCTCGCACGTGCCGGCCACGGCCACTAGCATGTCGAGGATCTGTTTCGCCCGGGCCGTGCCGCCGTGGTCGATGACGGACAGCAACGCTTCCCGCCACTCGCCCATTTCCTGTGCATCTTCAACTGTCTCGCCCGGAATTGGGATCTGGATATCGGATGGGTTCATGAGCAACTCCTGCTGGTGTCGGGTAACACTTCAAGGGGGTGCGAACGGTTCACCCGGGCGAGGCTTTTCACCTGTTCTACCGCCGCAATGACCGAGCGTTCGGCCGCCCCGTCTGGAGCAATCGGGTAGATGCAGGGCTGACCAATGGAAAGGTCGTGCAACAAATGCTCATCCACTTCACCGAGTACCACAAAACAGTAATCACCCTCGGCCACTCGCCCTTCAGCGAGCTGACCAGACCCTGTCTTCACAGCATCGATATGGATCAGTGCAACATTGTCGAAGCAGCTGAAACCCTGATGGATCAAGTCAATATGATCGCTATCAAGCCCACCCGCGATGACCACGATTCGTGTGCAATTTGAAGGCTCGCGCATCCACTTCAGGGCGTTGTTACGACAGTAGGCCGCTTGGCTCATTGGCGTTGCCTTTGTTGTTTGGGAGGGTGATTCAACAGGTGAATTAGCGCGGTCACCGGCTAAATGACGCCGCGTGCCTGCAGCACGCTTTTCGCCAGACGGCGGGTCGCCGAAAGCACTTGTTCTACCTGTTGATCCATCGCTGTGGTGGATGAGGCTATCGTTCCCAGCTCGACGACGCGCAACGGGTGACCGCGCACCGACCCCAGCCAGGCCAAGCCAGGCACCGTGCCGACTTCGACGTCCAGTAAAAAACTTTCGTGGGAGACCGAGCGCAACAGCTGGCTGGCATGACACGCATAGCCCTCAGCGGATTGCTCCGGGCCAGACCCGCCCCGCAACCAGTCGACCATCAACGCCTCGGATTGCTTGACGGCCAGATAAGCCACCTGGTCCCAGTCATCTATCGCCACGTGCAGCTGGTCGATCATGTATTTGGGCAACGCGGCGCTGGTGACGATGATCACTCCGGCATCCGCCGAAGGTTCCTTGATCCAGACTGCGGATTGCGATATCGCATGCATGGCGCTACTCCCGGCGGTTTGATAGCAGCTGCTTGCTCCTGTCGGCGATCCGACGATGAGGCCATGACATCCAATATTGATGCCGACTGCCCCACCGCTTCGTGAGCAAGCTCGCTCCTACAGGTCATTGGCGTTAATCAGCCATTGCGGAACAGGAAGCTGTAGGCGTTCAGCGCAGGTGCCCCGCCCAAGTGTGCGTAAAGCACTTTCGAGCCTTCGGGGAACTCACCACGGCGGACCATTTCGATCATCCCGTGCATGGATTTGCCTTCATATACGGGGTCGGTCAACACACCTTCAAGGCTGCCGCACAGGCGAATGGCTTCCAGCGTGCCTTCGTTGGGCAAACCATATTCGGGGTAAGCGAAGCGTGTATCGAGCACTACGTCGTCTTCGGTGATCTCACGACCCAGCTCCACCAGCTCAGCGGTGTGGCGGGCGATACGCAGAATCTGTGCCTTGGTTTTCTCGGGCTTGGCCGAGGCATCAATGCCGATGACGTTCTTCGAACGGCCGTCGGCAGCGAAACCGACGACCATGCCGGCCTGGGTACTGCCGGTCACGGAGCAGACCACGATGTAGTCGAACTTGAACCCCAGTTGTTTTTCCTGCTCCCGCACTTCGTCGGCAAAGCCGACGAACCCGAGCCCGCCGTAGGGATGTTCGGAACAACCTGCCGGTATCGGGAACGGCTTGCCACCGCGCTCCACCACGTCGTTCATGGCCTTCTCCCAGCTGGGCCGAATACCGATGTCGAATCCTGCAGCGTCCAGTCGTACGTCCGCACCCATGATGCGGGACATCTCGATATTGCCGACCCGGTCATACACGGCGTCGGAGTAGTTCACCCAATTTTCCTGGACCAGCACACACTTCATGCCGAGGTGGGCAGCAACGGCGGCGACCTGGCGGGTCTGGTTCGACTGGATCCCGCCGATGGACACCAGGGTGTCGCAGCCTTGTTCGAGCGCCTCAGGAATCAGGTATTCGAGCTTGCGCGTCTTGTTGCCGCCGAACGCCAGGCCGCTGTTGCAGTCTTCACGTTTGGCATACAACTCGACCTTGCCGCCCAGGTGTTCGCTGAGGCGTTTCAAAGGCGTGATGGGAGAAGGACCGAAGGTCAGCGGATAACGTTTAAAGCGATTCAGGTTCATGACTCTGCTCCTTGTGTATTGGATATCCAAGCGCCAGACCGAAAGGCAAAAAGGGCTGCGTTCCAGGTTCTTTCAGAGGGGCTTCGATGAGTCCAATATTAAGAACAAAGCGAAAAATATGTGTTGCAAGTTTAGGCGCCTTGAAGAAATATAAATTTTCAATTTCCACTTAAACCATATTTTTATTGTGTAGAAATCGACATGAACGCAACAAACAACCACAAGAAACTCGGCACCCCAGCTGCAGAGCCGCACCCGCTGGACCGGACCGACCGCGCCATTCTCAAGACCCTGCAGCGAGACGCCTCGATCTCCAATGTAGCGCTCGCCGAAAAGGTAAAGCTGAGTGCGCCGGCCTGCCTGCGACGAGTCGAACGCCTCAAGCAAGAGGGCCTGATCAAGGGCATTGTCGCGTTGCTGGACAGTCAAGCGCTCGATGCTGGGATGGTGGTGTTGATCGGCGTGGTGCTGGACCGCTCGACGCCGGAATCCTTCGCCGCCTTCGAAGCCGCGGCGCAAAAGGTGTCCGGCTGCATGGAATGCCATGTGGTGACGGGGGAATTCGACTACTTCATGTTGATACGAACCAAGGACAGCAACAGTTTCAACCGGCTCCACGCGGAGCAATTGCTTTACCTGCCCGGGGTTCGCCAGATTCGCTCGTTCATGGGGTTGCGCCAGGTCTTGTCGACAACCCACATTCCCCTTTGAGGCTCGAATTGAGGCTGCCGCTCGTCTATAGAGAAATCCCCATCCCCCGCCGCACCTCTCGCACATCCCGCGCAGGCGACGCACCAAACTGCCGAACATACTCACGGCTAAACTGCGACGCGCTTTCATAACCGACAGCGTAAGCCACGTCAGACGCGCGATGTTCCCCGGCCAGCAAAAGCTGACGAGCCTCCTGCAACCTAAGTTGCTTCTGATATTGGATAGGACTGAGGCCGGTCAGCGACAAAAAATGCCGATGCAGGCTCGCCCGGCTCATGCCGGCGGCGTCGCACAAGGCCTCGATGCGAAGTCGGGTGGTGGAGTTGTCCCTGATCCAGGCGACGGCCCGGCGGATCCTGCCCAGTGCGCCGTCGGGTTGGGCTATCTGACGCAGAATCCGGCCTTGGGGCCCCTGCAAGAGACGATAGAGCAATTCCCGTTCGAGCATGGGGCCGAGAACCGGGATGTCGGCGGGTGTATCGAGCAATGACAATAAGCGCAGCAACGTGTCGCGCAGCGAAGCATTCATCGGATTGATCGTGATGCCGATTCCCTTTTGTTCGCGCTCGCGAACCGGCGGCATGATCGCTGCCAGTTCCGCCAGGGTGGCCGGGTCCAACACCAGCGATACGGCGACGTAGGGTTGCCCGTCTTCGGCATCGAGAATTTGCCCGGTCAAGGGCAGGTCCAGCGCGCTGATGAGATAGTGCTCACTGTCGTAGCTCAGCAGGCTGTCGTTGATCGCGACGCGCTTGGAGCCTTGCAGGATGAAGCAGATCATCGAGCGATACAGGCAGGGCGCCTGGTCTGTAGAGCCTTGGCCGACGCACAGGTCCACACGCGGAATCGGCGTGGCGGTCAATCCCGGCGGCGCATGGCGCAGGGCTATATCAAGATGCGGGGCAAGATCTCTGTTCATAGGGCCGATTATGCCCGTGCCCGGCCAGGGCACAAGGCGGTTGAGACAATCAGGCATTAAATTGAGCTGATCGGGCGTGGGTTACAAAGCGCTCATTGCCTATCTTGGCCAGGTCAAGATCGCGCCGAAAAAGGCGTACCTAACCCAGCAGAGATGACCCATGACCCAACCGATCGCACTCATCACCGGCGCCAGCCGTGGCCTGGGCCGCAACATGGCCCTTCACCTCGCCAAGCGCGGCGTCCACATCATCGGCACCTATCGCAGCGGCGCCGCCGAAGCCCAGACACTGATACAGGAGATCGAGGCGCTGGGCGGCAAGGCCGCGATGCTGTCGCTGGACATCACCGACACCGCCAGCTACCCGGCGTTTGCGAGCGCAGTGACTGACACGCTGGCGAGCGACTTCGGGCGCGAGCGCTTCGACTTCCTCGTCAACAACGCCGGTAATGGCCTCTTTGCAAACTTCGTCGACGCCACCGAGGAGCAGTTCGGTTCACTGGTCGCCACCCACCTTCGCGGTCCGGTGTTCCTGACCCAGAAACTGCTACCGCTCATGCAAGACGGCGGTCGTATCCTCAACGTTTCGTCCGGCTTCGTGCGCTTCACGTTGCCGGGGTACAGCCTTTATGCGGCGGTGAAGGCCGCGCTCGAAGTGCTGACCCGCTACATGGCCGTAGAACTGGGCTCGCGCCAGATCCGCGTGAACGCGATTGCCCCCGGCGCCATCGCCACCGATTTCGGCGGTGGCGTGGTGCGCGACAACCAGGACGTGAACGCCTACGTGGCACAAGGCATCGCCCTGGGCCGTGTCGGTCTGCCGGACGACATCGGCGGTGCGGTCGCCGCGATCCTGTCCGGTGACATGGCTTGGGCTAACGGGACCACTTTTGATATTTCGGGTGGGCAGTTGCTGTAATGCCCCCTTACCCGTGCTCTTCTTGGCCGACAAAATCCGGCGATGGACACGTGTGGTTCACTTAGGCTTTATCTAACCCATTGTGGCGAGGGAGCTTGCTCCCGCTGGCTGCGCAGCAGCCCCCATTTTGTGAGCGCTTCGCACTGGAGCGCCAGCCCGGTCAAGCGGGAGCAAGCTCCCTCGCCACAAGTTCAGTGATGTCCTTAAGTGAACGGTATACCGCCTGGCCTGATGCGACGAAACAGAGCTGGCTGCCGCAGTAATAGCCGATACCCGGCATCGTGATCGTGCCTATTCCTATCAAGGCAAATAGCAAAGCGAGCCTCAGGTCCGGCAAAGTTGCCCTGGCCTCTGCGGCCTGAATATAATGCGATTCATTATCAATTATGTAGTCTTCCGGGATGCTGATGCGCAGCAACGACACATTGGGCAATGCCGATCTCGCGCAGCTCTATCGCAGCCACCACTCCTGGTTGCACGGCTGGCTGAGCCGGCGCATCGGCTGTCGCGAAAGCGCCGCAGACTTGGCGCAGGACACGTTTGTGCGCCTGCTCAAATCCCGTCAATCAAGCCCCTTGCGCGAACCTCGTGCCTACCTGAGCAGCATCGCGCGTGGGCTGATGATCGATCGGTATCGCCGTCGCGAGCTGGAACGCGCCTACCTCGAGAGCCTCGCCCTGCTGCCTTCCCAGGAAATCCCTTCTGAAGAAGAGCGGCTGCTGATTCTTGACAGCCTCGAGCGGATCGACCGCCTGCTGGACCTGCTCAAACCGAGGGTTCGCGAGGCTTTTCTACTGGCCCAGCTCGACGGACTGACCTGCCAGCAGATCGCCGAAAAACTCGGTGTGTCCCGCTCTACGATTGAACGCGACCTGGCCAAGGCCCTGCAACACTGCTATCGCTTGCGCTATGCCGAACAGTGAAGCGCAAGCGCTGGATCCGGCGGTGGTCGACCAGGCGATCCACTGGCTGGTGCGCCTGCGTTTCAACCCAGCCGATGAGCAAACGCGGCGCACGTTCGAGCACTGGCTGCAGCAGCGCCCGGAACATTTGTTAGCGTGGCAGCGTGTAGAAGCCCTTGGCGATGATTTCGCGGGCATTCCACCTGATCTGGTCCGGCAAACCCTCAGAGGCACCCGCTCCGGCATGCATCGGCGGCAAAGCCTGAAGCTGCTGGGTGCGTTGGCCACTTTGGGCGCGGCGACCTGGCTGGGCCGGGACTACACACCGCTGCCGGCCCTGCTTGCCCAGCAACACAGCAGGACTGGCGAGCGCAAACGCGTCCAGCTCGATGACGGCAGCCTTATCCAGCTCAATAGCGACAGTGCCGTCGACAGCTATTTCAATGCAGAACGACGCCTGGTCGTACTGCGGCGCGGCGAAATCATCGTGAACATCGGTGCAGATACCGGTTCGGCGCAATCGCGTCCTTTCTGGCTGCAAACCCGTGACGGACTCATACGCACATCCAACGGCCGGTTCCTGGCGCACGAGCGTGACGACGGCACCCTCCTTGCGGTGCAGGCCGGCGCAGTGGCGGTATTTCCCGGAACCAGTCATAACCTGGGCAACAATACCGTCCAGGCTGGAAATCAGCGGCTGTTTACTTCAAATGGCGTTCGTGAATTCAAGGATAACGGCCTGGATCTATGGAGCTGGAGCGACGGGGTGATCAGCGCACGCGATATGCGCCTCGGTGATTTCATCGAGACCTTGTCGCGCTATCGCCCCGGTGTATTGCGATGCGCCGACGAGGTTTCGGGCCTGCGCGTTTCCGGCACCTTTCAGCTCGCCGACACCGACCGAGTGCTGGCATTGGTTGCGCAGTCACTGCATCTGCGCATTGATTATCGAACCCATTATTGGGTGACGTTGAGCGCCGCCAGCTAAGTTTTTTGTGTCCGCTCGCGAAGCTCAAATAAAAATGAGGTGATTTCTCATTCTCGTTCGGCATGTAAGAAAGGCTGACATACAAGCCTATCTGCCGATCCCCTTTCACGGAGCGAGTAAATGAGTTCGTCCCCGGTTCTACAGCGTCCCCGGCTGAATCGTACCCTGCACGGTGCGATCTTTGGCGCCATCGTCAGCAGCTACGCACTGCCGTCCCTGGCGCAATCCTCGAGCGTTGATCAAACCCAGCAGGTTCACCAGTGGAACATTCCCGCCGGGCCACTGGCTCCGGCGCTGGACCGCTTCGCGCGCGAGGCGGGCATTAGTCTCTCCTTCGATGCCCCGAGCGTGGCGAACCGCAATACCCGGGGCGTGAGCGGCACACTCGATACCCCTGGAGCCTTGTCCTCATTGTTGCAGGGCAGCGACATAGAAGTGCAACGACAAGGCCCGAACGCTTACCTGCTAACGCCGCAAACCAGGGCTGAGGGCGAACTCGACGACTATCGCCTCGCGCCCATTCTCGTCAACGCCAAGGCCAGGATCGACGGCACCGAAGACGCCCACTCGGTGGTCGCCCAGGAGCTGTGGGTCGGCGGCAAGGTGGCCACCAGCATCCTCAATACGCCCGCCTCGGTTTCCGTGGTGACCGACAAGGAAATGCAGCAACGCAGCGTGAGCACGACCGAAGAGCTGCTGCAGTACACGCCGGGGGTCATTACCGATTATTACGGCACTGACGACCGCAACGACTACTTCCAGATTCGTGGTTTCCAGGCCACGACCTATCGGGACGGCCTGACCCTGGGCTCAATGCGTGGCGTGCGCGAGGAGCCTTTCGCCTATGAGCGCGTCGAGGTGATACGCGGGGCCAACTCCACACTGTTCGGCCCGGCCGACCCGGGCGGCTCGGTGAACTTCGTCAGCAAGAAGCCACGCTTCGACAAGTTCGGCCAGGGCTATGTCACCTACGGTTCTTTTGACCATGTCGAATCAGGCATCGATGTTGGCGACTCGTTGAACGAAGAGAAAACCGTAGCCGGTCGCTTCACCGCAAAAATGCAAGACAGTGATCGCGAGTACGACCACTCCCGGGACGACAACAAGTTCTTGATGGGCGGCCTGACCTGGTCCCCCACGGACTTCACCTCGGCCTCGGTGATCGTCGACTACCTGAAAACCCAAAGCTCGCCCAACAGCGGCGGTTATCCGCTGGACAAGGAATACGATCGCAAGAAGTTCTACGGCGAGCCCAGCTACAACTTTCACGATGTCGAGCGCACCAACATCAGCGGCACCTTCAGCCATGATTTCGATAATGGATTCGTGCTGCGCAGCAACCTGCGCTACAGCGAACTGACCGATGATTTCGGCTATGTGTACCTCAGCGACTCGACGACTCGCACCGGAACCACAGTCCCTCGCTACATCTTCGGCACTGACAGCGAAGCCGAGCAACTGAACGGCAACTTGATGCTGCAATACGATGCCCGTTTCGAAAACATCGACAGCAGTACGTTGGTGGGCGTGGAGTATGGCGATTCCTCGACTGAGGAAAGCTCCATCTATTCCCCAACCGGATCCATCGACCTGGCCAACCCGGTGTTCACCGGAGTTCCAAGCGGCGTAGCGCCCTACAGTAACGACAAGCTCGATACCAAGACCAAGGCCGTGTTCTTGCAGCAGAACCTGTCCTTCTACGAGCGCTTTATCGTCACCGCCGGCGTGCGCAACGACTCGCTGGACCTGTCCAGCACCGACATCAACAACGTAAAAGACTCGGATAACTTCTCGGAGACCTCTTATCGCGGCGCGCTGACTTATATCGTCAACGACGAAGTGTCCACCTACATCAGCATGGTGGAGTCGGTCTCGCCGCCAACCGTTGGCGTTATTCCCAAGACAGGCAAGCAGTACGAAGTGGGTGTGAAATATGCGCCCATCGGGATGGACGCATTGTTCTCGGCGGCGGTCTACGACTTGACCCAGGAAAATGTCAGCATCGCCGTCGTGCTACCGAGCGGTGTCATCGAGCAACAAACCGTTGGCGAATCTCGTGTACGCGGGCTGGACCTGGAGGCCAAGGCCGAACTGACCCCGAACCTGAGCCTGGTGGGTGGCTATTCCTACATGGAGTCCGAAGTGTTGCGCGGGACCTTGTACGACGGCAGCTCGCTCAAGGGGAACGAGTTCGCCACGGCGCCAAAGCACTCCGCGTCGCTGTGGACCTATTACAGCGTACCCGACACCGATGTCAGCGTCGGCCTGGGCGCACGGTATGTTGGCTCTTATTACTTCGACGCCGCCAACACCGGCACCAGCGACGGCACGACGCTGTTCGACGCGGCTTTCAACTACAAACTCTATAAAGGCACCGACCTGGCGATCAATGTCAGCAACCTTCTGGATGAGCAACATGTGGTCGGTTCAGGGACCGCGAACTACTACAACCCGGGACGCGAGGTCACGGCGAAGTTGAGTTATAACTGGTAAGCGGCGACTCGTTGCGGGGCTCGGTCTGATGCCGGTCTGCTAAGGGCCAAACAGCTCAGCCCCCTTGGCGAATAGCTTGCTCCCACAGGACTGATAGTGACCTGGGATATAAAGATAAACGCAGATCCAATGTGGGAGCGGGCTGCTCGCGAAGAGGCCGGCACAGCCAGCCACCCCATTGACAACGATCAAGGGCAGCAGGTTTGCTCATGCAGCCCTTTTACCGGCCAGAACATCAGCCGCAACCTGCGCAACAAAGCCGTACCCCACCGCAGATTAAAAATCAATTTGCCTGCCGCCGATTTGGGTTTCCGCATCATTTTGACCAGCACCCATAGCCGAAGCGCTAATTGCATTTTGATTTGCCCAGTCACGAAGCTTTGTAAACTCGTCTTTGCGCATTTTGCTCATGGGTACTAAACGCGAAATAGTCGTTTCAAAATCGGCCATCGTCAGATCGCTTGCATCACCAGAGCCATTCATCCGCCGTGAGAACGCTTCAATCAGCGACTCTCCGACCCAAGCTTCGATTTCTGCACCAGAAAGCACGATATCCTTACCAAAATTCGACTCGCCTCCTAGAGCTGACAAGCGCTCCAGATCAAATTTTTCCGGGTCCCGTTTCAATTTTTTCAGATGTATTTCAAGAATTTTCTTTCTTTCTAACGTCGACGGGAAGTCAACGAAAAATATTTCGTCAAATCGCCCCTTTCTCAAAAGCTCTGGAGGCAAGCTGTTGATGTTGTTGGCGGTAGCAAACACAAACACCGGCGCCGTTTTTTCTTGCATCCAGGTCAGCAGGGTGCCGAATACGCGTGTAGCCGTGCCACCATCAGATGCTCCTCCGGAGGAGCCGGAAAGTCCTTTTTCAATTTCATCGATCCATAGGATGCAGGGCGAAATAGCTTCGGCAGTCCGTAGCGCGGAACGAATATTGGATTCTGAAGAGCCCACCACTCCTTGGAAGATTTTCCCCATGTCCAAACGCAACAAGGGCATGTTCCATGACGACGATACGCATTTCGCTGTAAGAGACTTACCGCAACCAGGCACGCCAGTTAAGAGCAAACCCTTCGGGGTTCCTACACCGAACTCCTGAGCCACCTGCCCAAAACATTGGCTACGCAAATGGAGCCATTTCTTGAGCGTTGCCAACCCTCCAACATCCTCAAGATTTACCTTCGAATCAATGTATTCCAGGATACCCGTCTTACGTATGATTTGTTTTTTCTCGGAAAGCAGATCTTTTACAGTATTTTCATTAATACTCAGGCTGGAGACCAGCGAACGAGACAAGCTATTGTCAATTTCCAATCCCGTGAGGCCCAAAGCGGCATCAATGAGTTTATCTTTGGTTTCGCTAGACAGATCAATCTTGACGCTGCTGTTGCCTTGCCAGGAATTAACAAAATTATTTATCTGAGCCTTGACTTCATCTCTTGAAGGCAAAGGAAAATCAATCAACGTGATTTCCTTTTGAAGATCATTGGCAATTTCAAAACTGGGTGCCACGATAATGCAATTGCTTCGATACCCACGTGAGCGGATATTGATGGCTAGATCTCGAAGCCGACGACGATAGACAGGATTTGAGTTTGAGGCAAGATAGTTGTGAGCATCACAAAAAATAAAAATATTTTTGCTGCCCTCCTCTTTCGCCTTCTCTTCGCAAAAGTCCAAGGCCATTTTCAAATCATAGGTTTTATCCCCTGCCACGACGCCATTTATTTGGACACCTTGCGTCGAGTTCCAAACGAACAAGCGATGGCTAAGCGCCTTGGCGATTTCAGAAACTTCATTGAGTACGCGCTCTTCCTCGAAAGATTCAATGACCAGAATCGCATAACGCGCCTTAAGGTAGTCTGTTATCTGTTTGGTACGGCTCATGCCTGTTATCCCTGCGTTTGGACGGAGTTATATATACACCGGAAGACCGGTTTTGGTAACGCCGGAATTTGAAACGACAAACTCGACAACTCTTCTAGTACGAAAAAAGTCAACATCGACTCTCTCGCTGGTCTTGATAATCTGCTTGTACTGATAGGGATGTTTCGCGTTTTGTCGATACCGACCCGCCAGCGTTAAGTCCACCGCCTTGACAACACGAATCATGGCCTCATTCTGGAATATCTCCTTTGGCGTATAGCCTGTATAGAGTATCCAGTTCTTCTCGCCATTGACGGCATGTATCAATTGTTCCAAGGCTGGCGCCTGGTCGAGCGGCTCACCTCCAGAGAGGGTAACCCCAACTACGCCCAGTGCATTGATCTTCTGCGCCAACTCGTCAATAGGCATCAACGTCTTCGCTTCGCCAGCGTGGGTCCCCGGGTTGAAGCACCCCTTACAATTCAGCGCACAACCCTGCACCCATAATGTCAGGCGCAACCCGGGGCCGTTAACGCAGCTCAACTCCATATGGTGGACATTGATTTCCATTTAGAAATTCGCGCTAAGAACTTGAAGGGTTTGCTCTTCGTGGACTACGGTATATTCCGGCTTCCACTCAGTCACCAGCTCCGCAGTAGGACTGGAAAGTAGAGATTCAAGCACCTCGGTAAGCTTTGTGCAAATGTCGCCTTTCACGCCATGCACCTCCTCCGTGATTTCATCGCCCGTAAAGGTGACAAGGATGCCGTACTCATAACTGGGTCCAAATTCAACCTCGAACCCTAGAAGACTTTCTTTCACTCTCGCTGGAATACCGGATGCATCTATGCGCTTGATGGTTTCATCGATGGCTACGCTGATATACGCTTTCTGAAAGCGTAAAGCCAAATCAGCCATTATCGCTTCATCGGCGGTGGAAACGGTTTCCCGCTCGATGAGGAGTTTGTAGGAGCCCTCCTCGACCTGGCAGACAAATAGATTGAACTCATCAGCGGTTTGGCCACAGATAGCCCTGAATTGCTGTTGCCCCATGTACCCGATTTTGCTCAAGACCCTTTTACTGAAGTCGCTGGCAAAGACGGAAACCAGACCAGTCGTTGGGCTAAGGCCCATCTTGCCGAATGCTTTGACAATGGCTTCTTCATTTACATAAGAAAATTCAAACTTTGTACAGTGAGACATGTTACAGCTCCAGCTTGCGCCCAGGAACCACCTCTTCGGCGTTCTGGATAGCCACTAATACGTCAGGGGCGACCTCAATGTTGCGCGTAGGTGCCATGGATGCAAGCGCGGCCTTAGGCGCAGCAACTTGTGGAGTTGGGGCTGGAGTTCCAGAGTTGACAACCACCCGACGCCTTGGTGTTGCCTGTGATACACCACTACCCCCCAGGAGACTTGCGTCAATGGCTTCCAGCAGCCTTCTTATTACCAAAATGGGGCTTGATGTGAGCTTTTCATATAGCCCAACGCACAACAAAACATCGGCCCCATCATTGAATTGCAACTTAACGAAGTAATTTTGATTTTCACTGCCACCAATGCCAATGCGCGAGATCTGATTCAGATCCCGTGACAGCTTTTTCCAAAGATGCCCATCATACGACGCTATGATTAACTTCGTCGCTGTTACGGCAAAAGCATTACTACCTACTGCGACCTCGTCACTCGCAAAATTCTGGTAGCTGACCAGAATCTTTTCCCCGACAGGGAACCCAAGTGCGGTTGCCAAATATTCATTGGTTGCAAAATCGATATCTGCGTGAAATTTCAGGCTTTTTGACAGAGCATAACAGCTATAGGCGGCTACAGATCCAGAGGCTAATACGCTCAACGCATGCTCCGGTGCAAGAATCAAAAAAACTGCGACAATAAAAACAATGAGTCCATAGGCGTAATTTACGGCAGTCTTTGAGCTGAGTTTTTTATTTCGATAACCCTGAAATGTCTTGCCAGGAATATATTTTTTTGAAGGTGCAAATAGCAAAGTGCATGCACCGAAAAAAACCACACAAATAAGCCCAATTGCCGCTTGACGCTTCTGCCCACTTTGCAGGCCATCAAGAAACATCCATGCACCGGTAACGATGAAAACAGGCAAGGATGCGAGTACTGCAAGCCCCGCTTTCTTACCGTGGATGGCAATCATCATTTTCCACATCGGGATAGTCTTTATCATTCACAAACCTTCTAGGATGGGTGCAGAAGCGGGTAGAGAGGGGAAAGCTGTAGCACTACCCAAAGGCACGTTGATCGTTGTCACTGATGTTGCCGAACCTTTAGCCATTGGTTTTGGCTTCGCAGTACGCGCGTTGACCGCCGTCGCCGATGTTGCCGCAACCGGCAGAGCGTAGGTACTCAACATAACAACGCAATGATAAATCTCATCACTCTCTCCATGTGCGTCAGGAATCGCCTAGCGCTGACTGATCCAAAAATGAGCTTGCTGGTGCAGTGTACAATCAAATTGACATCATTTTCTGGGGAAGTTCCACCGGACGATTCGGACGTACGGGTTTATGCTTTTGGTGGCCCCAAGGTTCGCGCCTCGTGGATTTCATCTGCGCTGCGTACCCGGCCTATTCCTATCAGGGCGCAAATACGCCGACGAGCGTCAGATGCCGGGGCCGCTCACGTGGGCCCGCAGCCTTGCCAAACGATCCCAACCCTCTGCGCTGACCTTCGAGCAATTACGCAACGACAACCTTTCCAGCGGCAACCGCTCCAGCACCGACACCATGGCAGACGTAAGTTGCGACTCCCCCGGGCCGGCTTCAAGCGTCAGATCCCGTAGCGGCAGCCCCGCAAGGTGGGCGACGCCGGCGTCGGTCAACCAAGGGCTCTCATATAAGCCCAGGCGTTGCAGCGGCAAGTCACGCAAGCACGCCAAGTCGCCATCGCGCAGGTCCAGGCCGCTGATCTCCAGTTGCTCCAACGGCAGCCCCATTTCGCTGAGCTTACGCAACGTCTTGCCGTCGATGCCTTGGCAAAAACTCAGGTTGAGCCTTTTAAGCGGCAGGCCGGCCAGTTGTTTCAGTTCCTTCCAAGTGATGTCGTTCAACGAGAGATCCAGCGACTCCAAATCCAACCCACGCAGATCGCTCAACGTATCGGCGCAGACGCCCCGCACATCGCAAAGCCCCAGGCGCTTGAGTGGAAAGCCGTGCAGCACATCGAGCTGTTCGATCATCATCCGCGACGACTTGAGATCCAGTTCCGCAATCGGCATGCCTTCGAGTACTTCCAGTTCCTCCTCGCCCACATAAGCCGATTGAAGCGAAAGCCGCTCGATGGGCAAACTTCGGATAGCGAGCACCGCGGCCTCGCTCGCGTAACAGTCATCGAGGCTCAGGGACCGCAGCCCGGTCAGGCGGGAGAGCCAGGACGGATCTTTCAGAACGGCGCCGCTGCCCTCGATCGACAGCTGTTCCAGCGAATGACCGCACACGTGCGCCATGCCTTGCGAAGTGAGCTCACCGGCACGCTGTAGGGTGAGAGAGCGCAATTTCAGATGCGAGAGTTCGAGAAGACCGTCGTCGGAAATTTCATCGCAACGATTGAGCGACAAGGCTTGCAGCGGGCTGTTGGCGAGCTGCTTGAGGAAACGGTCGTCGAAGTCGTCACCGTAGGTTTCCAGCTTCAGGCTGCGCAGCCGTTCGAGTGAAGGTAGGCAGGTGGCATTGTCATGGCGGGAAAAGCCGCTGATTTCCAGCGTTTCGAGAGCAAGGCCTGGCAGCCGTCGCCAGAGCTCCGGGTCGCAACTGAACCTCGGGCTGTTGAGCACCAAGGTACGCAACGGCAACCCGGCCAGGGCGTCGAGCCACTGCGGCTCGGCATCATCGATTTCCACATGGTCCACCGGCAGGCCCCGCAACTGCGGCAACAACGGCCCGGGGCGATTGCGGTGGGCGGTGGTGTGCAGTTGGGCAATAGCCAACTTTGCCGCCGGATCGCCGAGGCCGGCGGCGACACGCAGGCCGTCCAGGGACGCGTCGCCGGTGTTCAGCAGCTCGCAATAAAGTGACGCCCGTGTGGCGATGTCATCGGGTGAAGCGGCGAGTCGGGTCATCAAGGCGTTGCGGTTGGCAGTCTGCACTGTTCACGAGTCCGAAGTGAGCGGGCGCGGCTTACGCGGCGATTTTCAAGAAGAGTTCGATAAGTGCATAAGGGAAGCACAAAAACCGGTCCCGCTGAAGATGCCCGCTCGCTGCTTTACGCACGGAGCCGCCGAACACAAACGGCCCCCCCGTGGCGAGGGAGCTTGCTCCCGCTGGGCTGCGAAGCAGCCCCAAGATATCAAGCCATCCACCTATATTCTGGTCAGGCCGCATCCCAATCTCCAATGCGGCAACCACCTGCCGCCCTCATCACAAAAATCCTACGCCGCTCTCAGAAACAAGCACCTTGCGGCCTCCGAGGGATGAAGCCTATAGTCCGCCCGTCGCCCAAATGGCGATTCAGGTTTGGCGACCTGACACTAGAGAATGCGCAAGCTGATGGCTTTTTTGCAGTCGCTTGTGCACCCGCAAAGTCGTTCTATGGCGGCTGTGCGCGGGAGACCCTAGGGTCTGCCGGTTCTCTATTGCCGGTTCGCCAACCTGCGTACAGCTGTCACCCCATCGTTTGGCGACGTTTGAGTGACGGCATCCACTTAAATAGAGAGCCAAAACATGAACCGATATATGCCCATCACCGGCATCGACATTACCCCAGCAACCCTGCTGATCGACACCGAAGCCCCACTCGACGTCCTCTTCGAAACCGCCGACTACCGCATCCGCACCGTGACACAGCTACTGGAAAACATCGCCTTCCGCTCGGATATGAGCTCCGATACGTTGGTGCTTTCCGACTTTTGCAAATTGCTCACGATATCGCTACGCGATGGGTGTGATGTGATGGATGTGCTTGGGAGACGCTTGCGGGCGCAGGCTGCGGAGTAAATGAAAACGGGCGACTTGTGGTCGCCCGTTTTGGACTATTTGGAATAGGCCACGATTAAATACAGAACGATTGCCAGTCAACTCATAATCGTCGGGCTGCCCCAGATACCCCTAGACTATCCCTCAAGCAACCCCAATTACTCTCCGAGAGTTTCGATGAACACTGCCTGCTCGCTGGAATATTCAGCAGAGACTTCTTTAAATTGCAAACATAGGGACTCTCTAGACTTTAAATCAGACATTTGAAGAGTCGCTGCAAGCTGTTCAAGGGCTTGGATAGCCGCATCTGGGTTCACAACATCTTCTTGGGAGAACTCAAGAAAACTGCCATCTCGATGATCGCGCGCACGACACACTTATTGATTTCCTGATTCATGAACTACCCTCACTGAAATATTTTTCGAAAACATCTTGGCACGTCAGTTCGGCCAACGGCTGAGCTGCAATGAAGTCAAAGGACTCTCAGCTACATCCGTCGACAGGCTAGGCCTGCCAACGGATGTGGCTTTGGCAATGAAAGCCAATGTTGCCATTGTTCAAGCATTGCAAATTCAGATTGTTTATTTAGAAGAGCGGTTGGTACATGAAGCGCGCCTGCGTCCGGAGTTTTCATTGTTAAAAACGATGCCTGGAATTGGTGAGGTGCTGGCTACGGTCATCATGCTGGAGACGGGAGATATCGAGCGCTTTGCCGACGTAGGTAACTTCGCCTCCTACGCCCGTTGTGTAAAGAGTGCGCATTACTCCAATGGCAAGAAAAAGGGCGAAGGCAATACCAAGAACGGCAACGCTTACTTAATCTGGGCCTTTATTGAAGCCGCTAATTTTGCCCGGCGTTTCAGCGAGGATGCCAAACGCTTTTTCGAGAAGAAGAAAGCCAAAACCAATACCGTGGTCGCCACCAAAGCGCTGGCGCATAAACTGGCCCGAGCGAGCTACCACATCCTGGAGGAGAAACAGCCTTTCGATGCCAAATGCTGCTTCGCCTGAAGGCGAGTTAAGGTGATGGCCGGTCAACCAAAAAGGGACTGGGCGCGAACCACAAAATCTGAGTGGCGACCGGCTGTCACCGCCTGAGCATGTTGTAACCGGGTCGTCTGCCAAGTGAGCCCGCTGAGACTGGACGTGTATTTGCACGAGCCACAGTTCTGCGACACGTTTTGGACACATTGGCGGCACCAACGTTTCTCTGGGGCAGGTCACTGCCAAGGCGGTGCTTGAAGTATCGTTACCGCTTGATCCATATGGGTGTCAGGCACGACTCGGTCGTAGCCATTGATGAGAAAACGGGTACGACGGGTTCAACCTGACAGGCTCGAGAAGGGTAGACCCTGCTGTTAGAGACAGCAGGGCGAGGTGGCTTTTAACCTTGACTTGAGACCGGCTAATGGGTATCCCCTTTCCCGGCCCCCTTTCCCGAATTTTGCTCCTGTTAAGGAGCGAAAATTCATGCTGAAAAAGGGCGTATTGAGCAGAAAGACCGTAGGTCGTCAGGGTGGGTGCAAAAGAGGTGCACCTTGAGTGCAGAAAGGTTGCAAATAGGATACAGAAAGAGTGCAATCAGGGTGCATGTAGGGTTCAACAGCAACTGAAAACACTGGCGCAAGTGCACCGGATATCAGCCAAAGCAAATGCCCCCTGAAAATTCGACAAATAAATGCAGGACAATCATGAATAAAAAGCAACTAAACGAAACAAGCAAGTTCCTAAGTTACATCTTGCGCCATGAGCCGCATTCCATTGGACTTCAGCTGGACACGGAAGGTTGGGCAGAAATTGATTGTTTAATTGCAGGCGCAGCTAAGGAAGGGCGAACTTTAGATCGAGAGCTAATTCTGTCTATTGTTAGCAGCAGCGATAAGAAGCGTTTTTCTATTTCTAATGATGCGCAATACATTCGAGCTGTGCAGGGGCACTCAAACGGAAGTGTAGACCTCCAACACATTGAGAAAGAGCCCCCCGAGTTTTTGTACCACGGAACTGCAACTCGCTTTCTAGAGTCAATTCAGCAACAAGGATTAATTGCAGGCTCTCGCCATCATGTGCATTTATCACAAGACATGACCACAGCCGTAGCTGTCGGACAGCGATATGGAAAGCCTGTGGTGCTAAAAGTTGAAGCCCTCCGAATGCACCAACAGGGCTTCAAATTTTTTCAGGCTGAGAACGATGTATGGTTAACGGACCATGTCCCCAATTTTTTCATACATCAGGTATAGCCTTTATCTTCGATTCGCTTAGATTTATATCGGAAAGACTCTTCTTTGGCAGCACTAAACCATTCAGAGAAACCAGAGTAAGCCAAATTATCCCAAGGACTTAACTTCGGCTTTGAATAATCATAAATCCGCACACATGAACTGCCTTCCTTGGCCTCCCCATCAAAACAAGCAAGAACAACCCAGCCATCATTATACAGCCCTGACTCATCTTGAATAATTGCAAAGGGGACTAGCGCCGCCCCCGAAAACTTCAAAAGCATAGAGCTATAATAAAAAAGAGATGTCGCCATATCTTTTGATAGAAACCGCCAAGGCTCTATATCTACAAACTCATCAGCTAAAACCATATCTAAATAATCAATAGGGAATTTAAAACCATCAGGTAAAATTGGAAGATCGTACAAAAAAGTCTTCATTATTTACCGCCTCCAGAAATACGTGGTGGCTCTGTTGAACCGTGAGGATTGGAAGTAGAAAACCCACCTGACTGCTTGTTTATACGACCAGTAATGGCCTCTCCCCAAGTATTAAAACTCTGCCACCCCCTAGCCTCTTGAATAGCTGGCGTCAATGGATCATCAAATCCACGAACGTTAGCTTTAACGTCAATCCCCGCCTCTCTGGCCGCGGCGATTCGAGTGTTATCCATACTAGTCAGCTTGCCATCAGGCATTTTAACGACGTCAACTGGATCACCTTTCCAACCATTAGTCCGCATGCTTTGAACCAAATCGTCGTATGTGTAATTTGTACCCGTTACTCGGTCAGTTTTATTGAATGAAACGCTATTCTGCGAGAACCGAATATCATCAGCCGCATGAAGTGTGGCACTGCCTGCGCCTTTTGCACCACCACCCCTCTCCGGCAAATCACAAGGCCCAGTGTTATGCACCCAGGTCTTGAGCTCTCCCACATAGAACGTGTGGCCGATGTCTACCGTCAGGTTATACGTCTTACCGAATGGTGCGTAAAGCTCCAGCGACTCGACTGCCGATGAGGTATTTTCTGTCTCACCGTCAGCCAGGGATTGCAGCAGGTCGCCAGGCTTCAGGTCGATAGCGGGGATAAAATCGCGTTTGGCAGGCACGTAGAACGGATGACTCGGCGTAACCAGCAGTGTTTCGCCTCGCTCGTAACCATCGTGACGCACGCTTTTAAGTTTGAGCCGATAGATCGGTTGGTCGCTGCGCTGATGAGTAGCGAGGATCGCCGCCGCAAAGGGCTTGCCGCCTTTTTCCGGCTTACTCCATACCACATCGCCAACGTTCAGCGTTTCGATGGCTCGGTCACCCTGGGGCGTTGAAACCATCGTCCCAGCTGCAAAGCAGCAGGGGCCTTTGGGTTCTGCAGTTGGATTACTAACCTTCCCCTTTCCATCCGCTACCGTCACTGACGTAGGCTCTTTCGAACCTCTACGTTTCGAAAGCACCCCTGTCAATACTGAGGCCATGAACTGACCGCCGCCGATCAGGAATTTATCATCTTCGTCTTCTTTCTTGAGGTCGTAGTCTTCAATCTCATCTGCGATTCCTTTGCCCACAGTCTCGTTGAGTTGCTCGACTTCATCGAACAGCGCCTTACCCTGCTTGGTTTCAGAAACTGCGTTGATGACAATCAGCTGCACCAGCCCTTTGGGGCCTTGCGCCATGGCGACGACCATCGAGATTGCTTGCCGCTCGTCCTCGTGCTCGTTGGCGTATTTATTGAACGACGAGGCTTTACGTAGAATTCCTTGGGCTAGGCTGTACTCTTGAGCGTCGGCCTCTACCTTAGTGGGGGGAAGAACGAAACCGGAGTCATCCCTCGCTCCCGTGTCAGATGAGGACGCCTGAATTTCATTGCTGATCTGCTCGACCTGCTTAACATCCACACCAGCCAGACGGCCGACTTCAGCCAACACCTGGTTCTGAAACGCTGGGCTCCCCATGGTCTTCATGGCCTGCGCACGCGTAAGGCCGCCGATGATCAGTGCCTCCATGGTCTCTTCGGCGAAATCGACGCCCACCATCGCCGAGGCACTCGCATCCATTTTCCGCCCCAACCCCGCCTCGATCTTGTTGACCGCCGCGTTGAAGTCGTAGCCGGCTTGCTGGAAATTTCTCTTCGCTGTTTCGTCATAACTGCGAAGTTGTTTGGTCCACTCCTTGGCCGTTTCATACGGCGTAAGGACGGCCGTCACGGAAGACTTGCTTACATAGAGGTCTGTACGGTGTTCATCATCGCGGGTGATTTCGTAGGCGTTGTCAACGTTGCGGTTCAAACCTTGCGTTGAGTCGACGACAGTCCCAGCGTCGTTGCGAACGACGACGTCACCTGCTCCCACCGTCGCCCGTACGATTTGCTGGCGGTCCTTCTCATAGTTCCAGCCTTCAACACTCCAGCCGTTCTTGTCCTTTTCGCCCTTGCCAACCTGGCTACTGTCCTGGGCTCCGCCGCCACCCTTGGAATAGCTGCCACCGACGTTCAGGTAATAGCCATGCTCCTTGTCCTTGCCAGCGATGTCGCTGAAGCCCAGCGTGCCGGTGTCGAGTTTGAGCTTGCCGGTATCCGAAGCGATAAGCGCCCCGTCGAGCTGAGTGTGATTTTCGGTACGAATATCGACATTGTTCTGCCCAGTGATGCGGGTCTGTTGCTCAACCCATTCGGTCGATCCAGTGGTCTGGCCGTAGCCGACCGAACCACTCACACCAGCACCCGGCCCCACGGTTACCGTCACACTGAGGTCGAATTCCTTGCCTTCGACCTTGCCCGTATCGGGCAATGACGAAACATTGAGGTCGCGACCTACACGACCGATGACTTCATCGCCACGCAGGTCTGCACCAGCAATATTCGTATCTTTGCCACTGGTGAAACCAAGCCGATTACCCGCGTACAGATAGGCCTGTTGTTGCCGTTGGGCATCCCGCTCCAGGTTGCCTTTACCCAGATTGACGCTGGCGTAGATGCCGACGCCTTCAGAACCGACGCTGAGGCCCACTTCCCCGCCACCGCTCTTGCGGCTGCTGTCGTTCGCGCTGTCGTTCTGTGCGGCGCGGATGTTCAAGTTGTTGGCGGCTCGCAGGTCGATATCACGCTGAGCCTTGACCTGGGCGCCAATCAAGTTCAGGTCGTTGCTCGCCCGCAGGTTGACGTCACGCGCAGCATCCAGGGAAGTGACCGTAGACGTTTGCTGCTCGCTGTCACCACTGGCAATTCCGTTGCTACCGCCAACGCCAATCTTGAAGCCGCCGCTGGTTCCGCCATGAACGCCGCCCCAACTTTGCCGCTCACGTGTCTCTTCGGCATAACTGCCCTTGGCTGCATCAAGGGTGACGTCACGTCCCTCGATATTGATATCGCGACCGGCGATCAATTGTCCGCCGCTGACTTGAACGTCATTGTTGGCCGCAATGTTCAAATCGTTGCCCGCGTTCAATGTCGAAGCGCGACGAGTCTGTTCGATGATCTGCTGGCTGGAGCTCTGCTTGCTATTGCCGATTTTGGCGTCGAACGTAGGTCCTGAAACGAATTGCGAGATGCCGTCCACTGCCCTCAGTGTGCTTGACGCCTTACTGACGTTGTCTTCTCCCTGACCGGCTCCATTGACGGCATCGCGGGTTCGGCCATAGTTGTGATTGACGCTCAGGCTCGCACCGTTTCGCTCACTCTCGCGTTGATGCTCAAGCAGCAGTGTTTCACGTGCAGCGTCAATCTTGATGTTCCGTCCTGCCGTGAGGTCAACGTCGTTAAAAGCCTCAAGGTCCGAACCGGTCTGGTTGATATCTCGCTTGGCATTGACGGCCAGATCCTGACCGGCATTGATCTGGCTGGCGGCAGCGGTTTGTTGCTCGAGCCGGTTTTTCTCTTTGGTACGGTCCACACCCGCGAAAAAATTGATGCCGTTGGCATCCGAAGACACACCGATTCCAGCCTGCTTGTTCTTTTCCCAGTCACGCTCGGAACGGCTGTTCTGTGCGGCCAGGACATTCACATCACGCCCGGCATCCAAGCTGACGTTGCCACCGGCCTTGATGCTGCTACCAATGACGTTGATATCGCGCTCGGCCTGCAAAGCGGCATCTCGCTCGGCGCTCACCTGGCTGCCCACGCTGGTGCTGCTTTGGGCTTCGCGTCCAGCCTCCTTAGCCGAAGCAAACGACAAGAACCCACCCGAAACCGAGAGCCCGGTTTTCTTCTTGTACTCCTCGGTTCTGCTGTAGGCCGTGTCATTGGCAGAAACGAGATTGATGTCGCCGTTTTTATTGACCAACCCCGCCCGCAACTCAACATCATTGCCGGCAGTGGTTTCACTGGCCCGCACACGCAGGTCATTGCCGGCGGCGATTACCACGTCGTTGCCTGCTTCCAGTTCGCTGGCGACCTGGGAAGCGGTGGTCTTCAGCTCGCTCTTGCCGCTTTTCGACAAGCCGAGGAAGCCTGATTTGGTTTTCTTGCTGTAGGCGCCGTGTTCTTCAACGCCCGACAGCACGGCGATGTCGCCCGTGCCGCCCAGCATCAGGTCGCCCTGGGCCTTGAGCTGGCTGCCCACGACTGTCACATCGCGCCCACCGTTGATGCTCATGCCGCCATTGGCGCTCTTGTGGGTGTTGACGGTCAGGTCGTGTCCGGCATCCACCACCGACGCTACGTTGGTGCTGGCGTAGCTTTCCCGCTGCTCACTTTTGCTGCGGCCAAAGGAGCCTTTGCTTTTCTTCGAATAGAACTCGGCTGTTTCGTCCTTTGCCGACAAGAGACTGATGTCGCGACTGGCATCGAGAGCAACGTTCCCGGCGCTTTTCAACTGGCTGGCGACCAGGCTCAGGTCCTGCCCCGCCGTGGCGCTGAGATCGCCGCCCGACTGAACAACCGACGACTGCTGGCGAACCAGGTCGTTGCTGCTTTTGACCCGTTTGCTCTGGGACAAGCGATGGCTTTCGTTGGCCGCGGATTCGATGGCGATATCGCGTCCGGCGCTCAGTGCCAGGCTGGTCTGGGCGATGACATTGCTTGCAACGACCCTCAGGTCTTGCCCTGCGGCCGCCTTCAGTTCGCGGCCCACCGTTACACTAGAGCCATTCTGCGTAATAGTCTGATCCCGGTACTTGCTGCCCAGCACATTGCCATCCGACTGCTCCGCAGCAGTGATCTTCAGATCCCGAACAGCGCGCAAGGCCGTGTCGTTACCGCTCTTCAGCACCCCGCCGACATTGGCAATATCCCGCCCAGCGCCCACGCTCAGGTCATGACTCGCCTCGATCCGCGCTGCGCTATCAGCAAAATCCCGCTGCTCGGTCTTGTAACCGGTGCTGCTGGCATGGCGGGTGATGCTCCGTTCGTTGGTCACATCTCCGGCACGGGCAACAACACTGACATCCCGCCCGGCAATAACCCCACCCGCCCGGTTGCTCAGGTCATTCCCCGCCAACGCATCCAGCCGATTCCCCGCCTCCATCAACCCACTGTTGACCAGGCTGTCGTTCGCCGTAGCAACCAGATTGCTGGACGCTCGCAGCGTCCCGGCATTCGTCAGGTTCTTACCGGCAATCAAGCTGACGTCACTGCCCTGGATCAACGCCCCATTCGCCGCCAACCGATGATTGGCATTCGCCAGGTACAACACCGGCACCAGCACTTGTTGCCCCTTCACCGTCTGGGTTTCCATCCAGACGATGTCGTGGGTCAGGGCGGCGACTTGTTCGCTGGTCAGGCTGACGCCCAAGGCCAGGTTGAGTGTGTCCTTGCTGGCGATGGCGTTGTTCATCAGGTACTTGAACATGCCGTCGTCGGAGGTCTGGCCGTCGAGGAAGCGTTGGCCGGTGCGGGCGATCACGGCCTGTTGGATCAGGCGTTGTTCGTAGAAGCCGTCGCCCAGGCGTTTGGCGGCGATGTCCGGGTCGTAGCCGAGGTTGCTCAGCAGGTAATCCGAGCTCATGAACCGGCGGATGTCGGTCAGGGCCGGGTTGGTTTCGATCAGGTATTTCTGCGGGTTGGCCTGGAACGAGCGGTCTGGCAGGCCGCGCACTTGGCTCAGGCCGCTGCTTGAGGTCGGGGTGCCGGTGCCTTCGTTCAGGCGGAACAGGCCGTTCTGGCCGGTGGGCAGGTCGAAGCCGGGCAGGGTCACCGGGTTGACTTGTTGCTGGGCGAGGTCCGGTGGGAGCTGGCGGTTGACGGTGACGAGGGTCGAGAATTTCCCATCGGTGTCGGTGCGCGGGCCGGTGCCGACATCAGCCGATAGGGTTTATGCCCAAGGCCATGGCGGACGACTACCCGCGATCCTCATAGAAATCCTACGCGCCCCTCAGAGACAAGCGCCTTGCAGCATCCGAAGGATGGAGTCTATAGTCCGCCCGTCGCCCAAATGGCGATTCAGGTTTGGCGACCTGACACTAGAGAATGCGCAAGCTGATGGCTTTTTTGCAGTCGCTTGTGCACCCGCAAAGTCGTTCTATGGCGGCTGTGCGCGGGAGACCCTAGGGTCTGCCGGTTCTCTATTGCCGGTTCGCCAACCTGCGTACAGCTGTCACCCCATCGTTTGGCGACGTTTGAGTGACGGCATCCACTTAAATAGAGAGCCAAAACATGAACCGATATATGCCCATCACCGGCATCGACATTACCCCAGCAACCCTGCTGATCGACACCGAAGCCCCACTCGACGTCCTCTTCGAAACCGCCGACTACCGCATCCGCACCGTGACGCAGCTACTGGAAAACATCGCCTTCCGCTCGGATATGAGCTCCGATACCTTGGTGCTTTCCGACTTTTGCAAATTGCTCACGATATCGCTACGCGATGGGTGTGATGTGATGGATGTGCTTGGGAGACGCTTGCGGGCGCAGGCAGCGGAGTGAAGAAAACGGGCGGCTTGTGGGCCGCCCGTTTCGCGCTCACAAATCGAATCAGAGGCCAGATGCGCTCGGGACGGGAATACGCTCCTGCGGCTGCGTGACATCGTAGACATGCTGCTCACAACCTGCCCCGATGATCACGAACTCCACCAGGTAAACCTTTTGCTTCTCCGGCTTGAAGGTAGAAATCATCGGGCCACACGCATAAACAACCCGCTCGGTATAGCGATAGTAGTTCGAATCGTAGACCCGCGACTCACCGATCACTTCAACTGTCTGCCCAGGATCAACCTGCATTTCCAACTGGGGGAAGCGTTTGACGGCTGCGCTGTTGGTCACCTCGTTCATTTTGGCGATCCAGCCGAATACCTTGCCACGGCCGGAGTCAACTACTGTCCCCAATATCTCGGCACGCTGATCAGTGTCAGAACTGCGCCGCACGGAAAACTGCACGGGGTGAGGGAACCCTGTCGACTTCATGATGACCTTGGCATGATCCGCGTCAGCCACGACCTTGGTTTGCTGCAACTGGACACCGTCCTTGAGCAGGCTTGGTGAAGAGTCTCTGACGTTTGAATGACAGCCTGCCAGAGCCACGGCTAGAACTATAAATATGATTTTCTTCATGATTACTTCCCTGCAAAACTTGAAAATCAGAGGACCGTGGAATATGTACAGCGATGCTAGAACAAGGTGCAAGTTTTCAAAATCTTGTTATTAATGAAAGCAGAGCCTAGCCTGACCTACCTGACTGTGTCGAACTACGAACGATAAAACGAAGACCTCAGGCCTCCCCTTACTGACCAAATCACGTCGATCAGCAAGGGCAGATATCAGGAAACAAGGCATGCCAAACACATTGAGCAAGCGCCATTCAAATTCACCCCCTTTCATCCATCTAAGAAATTTACTACTTGCGAATGCCCTCATTTTATCTGCGAATTCCAAATTAACTAGCCATTCGAAAAAATCGTGATCTGACCGTTTTCTCCTTAAAGTCTTCTTTGCGCAAAAAAACAACAAAATACCAACTTATGCAACAGGGTTAACATGCCAATTTTTTCTTGTAAAAAAATACGCTCAAGAAACACAATTTATGCTCCCATCTATTTTCTTACCAGCTTCTTTTCGATTTCTTGTTTCAAGAAACGCGGTACAGGTGTATCCACATAGCACTGAGCCATTTCAAATGGATCAACAACCCGGGCAACAACTCCATCAAACGAAAAATCTCCAACCACATACTTAGCAAATGTTGGTGACGATGGATCTTTATCAACCAACCAGAGGCCGTCGTAGAGACACACTAGGTATTCCCCAATGTAATACCCCATGCGAGTGATGAGCCAAACCCTATTCTCTTCACTGATAACAGCGTTCATAAAGCCACTATCCAACGTAGACAGAAATTTTTCAGGCCGATTCAGCACTTCGTGTGGTTCATCAAACCCCAAGCTCTTACAAAAATCATGAAGTACCGGCATGCGTTCCGCTTTGAACAAATCAAATCCAGCGACACGTCGTGCTAGTAGACTTCCCGGTGTTTCGCCAGCTTTAACCATCACACACCTCAACAATCACTTGTGAATAATTATATCAATTTTGTTCAGCTGCAGAATTCTCGAGAGTTCTTTCGCGGGTGGTGCTTCTAAAAATATCCATTTTGGCTCATAACCCTTAACGGCATCTCGAAGATAAAGATCTTTCTCGATCTGGGCGTAGATTTTTTCAGAGAGCGGTACTTCATTCAGGTTTCCCGTAGAGCTTATAACCCGCTGGTACGTCTTAACCTCATTTGCGGCAATAGTGCCATTGGGCATATCTACAGGAGCATCGACATAGCGCCCGCCGGTACCTGGGACCGGATAGTATCGTTGACCTGTCGACCCGTAAAGCTCTTGAACGTAAGTTTCTCCGGCCTCCCATTTCTCCCGACCACTCAGATTGCGAACATCGTCCAGTGTAAAGGTTTTCGCCCCGCTGTCGGTTAACATTAATGGCTGAGCGATATTTTTATTGTACGATTTAATTGAGCTAGCACCACTAGGCTCAACTATTTTCATGACATCATCACTAACCGTAACTACACTTCCCTTAGGAACGATAACACCTGTGTTAAGCGTAAAGTCCTCCGAAAGACGCACAGTAGTATTCAGTTGGATAAATCGGCTTTCAACAAACTGCGCTTGGCCATTAAGCGTAAAGTTCTGCTCATTAAATGACCCACGACTAGGCGTTAAGCCTTTTGCCCCAACATCAACACCCGCCTCCGCCTCCAATCCTGCCGCTTTTTTAACAGCCATTCTCTCCAAGACTGTCTCAAGCACCGTCTTCGCAGCCCTGGCACCAGGCATAACCAGCATCGCCGCATCCAGTTCCGGCGAAATGGTTACGATTCCTTTCCCGGCCAAAACCGACAGTCTCTGCGCAGCTGCCTCTACATTCGAGTCATAGCTCGACAGCTTTGTAAGTTCACCTGAATGCTGACTTGTCTGTTCCTGCCCGTACTGACGCCATTGCTCGTACACAGCTCCGGGACCATACAACCCCGCCGCGTTGAACAGTGTTGAGTCATTGAATTGCTTCTCGGTTGCGGCGAATGCAAAAACTTTTTCGCCATTCGCGATAATTTGACTTCCGTTGCTCCACGTCAGCGGGATTTTCTGTGCCGCCAATTGAGCGACAACGCCTTTGGCGATATTTAGATCCTCAGTGAAACGCTGGGATTCCGGGTCATTTCCTTGAGACTGCTGAAACAATGCCTCCAATCGTGCAGCGTCAGCCGCATCGACGCTGCCACCCGCCGCGATCATCAACAGATCTATCCAGCGAGAACTCGAACCTGATTGGCCTAAGGTTTTCTCCAGTTCCTCAGCTTTTTTCTCCAGAACAGGGATTTCTTGCTGCTTGTGCAACTGTCGGTTAAAGGCCTCAACGCCATTAGCCGTGCCTCCCGCCACGACCGAGCCGCTAGTGCCCTTATTCGATCCAACCGTCGCCCCGACCCCCGCCGCAATCAGCGAAGCAAGGGTATCTTGGTCGGCATCCGTCATTGCCGTGCCGCTTAGGGCTTTGCCAATGTAGGGCATCAGCGCTGCTGACGTGCCAGCCCCAAGCGCACCGCTTTGCACATTGCCACTGGAAAGCCCTATCGCAGCCCCAGCCAATGCATGCAGCATCACCCGCGCCGCGCCACCCTCCGCCCAAGCGGCTCTGGTAGCTGCATCCGATTTCGGGTCGGTCGCACGCGCTTGGGCGTAATCACCAATTTTGTGGAAGATATCGCTGGAGGCGGTATTTGCAACGATACCAACCGCAGTCGCCCCCGTAGCGCCACCCAGCCCCGCGGCAATCAATCCTGAAGCAATGTCTGCCATCAGTTTCTTGTCACCGCCAACCTGCCAACGCGCCGCTTCTACACTGGCAACCTCAGCCGCCCGAGCTGCTGATTCGGCACCCGGCGAGCCAGCGTCTGCTTGTGCTTTTGCCTCCTGTCCGAGCTTTTTAGCCTCATCGGCCTTAGCCTTCGCCACCGTGCTGATAACGCCACTGGCCAGTTGCGCCGAGCTTTGAATCAGGTCGATACGCTCCTGCATGGCTTCTTCATCGGGCTTGTCCAGCTTCTGATTGGCATTGGCCGTATCACGATTGAGCCCCACCAGGTCGTTAGCGCCCTCGGGGTTACGAACAACGATCGTGCCTTCGCTGACAGCACTACGGGTGTAGCTATGGTCATCCTCCTTGAGCGCGACTGGAATACTGCCACCCAATGAAGGACCGCCACCGGTACTGCCCGAGATGGCTATACCCGCAGACTGACTCTTGATCTCACTGGTGTTCTTGATGTCACTGACACTCAAACGATCCGTGCTGAGACGGTTTTTGTCCGCTGACGCTTCGCTGGCAATCACAGCGCCCTGCAAGGTCGTGGTTTTGCCCACATTGATGTCGTAGCCGCCAGCGCCGGCAAACAGCCCGCTCTGGTCGGTCACGGCTTGGTAATTGCTGTTCATTTTGGCGGCGGCAGCATTTACCGATCCCGCCACCATGGAGCCGTAGCAGAATGGCGGAACGCAGATGCTCGCACCGAACCCGCCACTGCTTTGCTTGCTCTTCGACGACTCAGTGTCCTGACGAGAAAGGATATTCAAATTGCCGCCAATCGACGCCTTGATGGTATCCGCCCGGACCTGCGCACCCTCTAGAGTGGTGTCGCGACCGCTTTGCAACAACAGTAATCCGGTATCCAGCGTGGTATTGACCTGGGTAACTGATTTGCCATTACCCATGTTTTTGGCACCTTGGGCCCCCAGGTCCAAGGTAAAACCGTTCTGCTCACCAATGTTGAAGCTGGCACCAATGGCCGTTTTGTTGCTGGAACCGTCGTTTTTGCGGTCGACGGTGTCCTGGGCGCTTTGCAGCAGCACATCATTTTTTGCCAGCAACAACGTGTTAGCAGCCTTCAGGCTACTACCGGTTATCTGGACATCACCCAGGGTCCCCGCCGCTTCCCCAGTGGCGACAATTGATAGCTCCTGACCCGCGTTAAGCGTGCTCTGCTTCGCCGTCAGGCTGCTGTACTCGCTGCTGCTTTTGCTACGCGTATTGGCCAGTTCAGTACCAATTTTGATCAATGAGCCGTTGCTAGGGGTGCCACCTTGCTTGTTTTTAAACCCGGTGCTCTGCCCATTTGCATCCGAAGCCTGACCACCCAGGTTGTAAAACGCGAGAGCGGCCTGGGCGATTTTTACCGCCTTGAGCCGAGGGTCATCTGCATTCTCGGCGGCGTTGTACGAGTCTCGAATGCTTCTTGCAGTGTCAACCACCGCACCACCGATCACACGTCCTACCGCCAAGCTTTTAGAGCTGTCCTCGGTGGTTTGCCGCGCTGTTTCAGCGCCTGCCTTGATAGTCACATTGGAGCCGGTAAGGGCCATGTTTTTGGTACTGACCAGATCACTGGCCACCACACTCAACTCACGCCCAGCCGTCAACGTCACGTTTCCAGCGCTGGAACCCACCGTACTGCCCGTCAAGGTGGTTTCGTCAGCCGTGCCATTGTGCTTCTGACTGTTGATAAACAAATGCTGATTGCCAGTCATGTCATCCACGCCCAGCTTGTTGCCCGTCAACACCCCCGTCAGGTCACGATTCTTTTCCTTGTGCATATCGGTGCGCGAGAAAGTGTTCTGCGCGGCATCGATGGTCAGGTCCCGCCCGGCCTGCACGGCCAGGTCGCCGGTACTGACCAGCGACGAGCCCGTGACCTTCACATCCTGCCCGCCCGCGACGGTAACGGTCTCGCCCGAGACAATGCTGCCCACCGCAGTGGTGCGTTTCTCGTCGACCTTGTCCTGGACTTTGCTCGACTTGAATCCACCCCAACTGCTTTTGCTTTGCTTGCGCTCATGGCGGGCGCCGTCGGAGTCGGTTGCGGCGAGCACTTGTATATCGTTGCCGGCGACCAGTTTCGCCGCGCCTTTGTCGGCCGTTACGGCGCTACCCGCCAGCAACAGATTTTCGCCCGCGACCAACGTGTTGTTGCCGCCGGAGCTGACCAGGCTGCCGACGTTGGTGGTGCTCTGCGTTTCATCGAGGCGGAACTTCTTGCTCGTCGAGGTCTTCTTGGTCTTGCTGTAGAAGCTGTAGTCCTGGTTTTCGGCGGACTTCAGGGCAAGGTTGCTGCCCGCCACCAAGTAAGCCTCATTGTCCGCGTTGACGGTACTCCCCACCAATGTCAGGTCCCGGCCCGCGCTCAACGTGGCATCCCCGCCCGCCTTGAGTGTGGTGGAAACTTGTTGGACATGGTCCTCTACGCTCCTGACCTTCTTGCTCTGGCCGAAGGCATGCTGTTCATTCGCAGCAGGCGCCAGGGTCAAGTTGTGCGTGGCCGCCATCACCAGATTCCGCTTGGCGTCGATCTGGCTGGCGACAACGCTGAGATCGCCGCCTGCGTTGGCTTGAAGGTCGCGCCCGACGGTGACCGTGGAGCCGAGTTGAGTAATGTTCGAGTCGCGATGATTAGCGCCGCGCGTGTGGCTGTCCGATTGCTCGGCGGCGCTGATCGTCAGGTTTCGGGCTGCACGCAACGTAGCGTCGTTGCCACTTTTGAGCACACCACCGACATTGGCCACATCCCGCCCAGCCCCAACGCTGAGATCGCGACCCGCCTCAATCCGCGCCGCGCTATCAGCAAAACCCCGTTGCTCCGTCATGTAGCCGGTGCTGCTGGCGTGACGGGTCACCGTCCGTTCATTCGTCACATCCCCAGCCACCGCAACCACACTCACATCCCGCCCAGCCATCACCCCGCCGGCCCGGTTGGTCAGGTTGTTGCTCGCCAGCGCATCCAGTCGATTCCCTGCTTCCAGCAGACCGCTGTTGACCAGGCTGTCATTAGCCCGCGCCGTCAGGTTGCTGGAGGCGCGCAAGGTGCCGGCGTTGTTGAGATTTTTACCGGCGATGAGGCTGACGTCGCTGCCCTGGATCAACGCCCCATTCGCCGCCAACCGATGATTGGCATTCGCCAGGTACAACACCGGCACCAGCACCTGTTGCCCCTTCACCGTCTGGGTTTCCATCCAGACGATGTCGTGGGTCAGGGCGGCGACTTGTTCGCTGGTCAGGCTGACGCCCAAGGCCAGGTTGAGTGTGTCCTTGCTGGCGATGGCGTTGTTCATCAGGTACTTGAACATGCCGTCGTCGGAGGTCTGGCCGTCGAGGAAGCGTTGGCCGGTGCGGGCGATCACGGCCTGTTGGATCAGGCGTTGTTCGTAGAAGCCGTCGCCCAGGCGTTTGGCGGCGATGTCCGGGTCGTAGCCGAGGTTGCTCAGCAGGTAATCCGAGCTCATGAACCGGCGGATGTCGGTCAGGGCCGGGTTGGTTTCGATCAGGTATTTCTGCGGGTTGGTCTGGAACGAGCGGTCTGGCAGGCCGCGCACTTGGCTCAGGCCGCTGCTTGAGGTCGGGGTGCCGGTGCCTTCGTTCAGGCGGAACAGGCCGTTCTGGCCGGTGGGCAGGTCGAAGCCGGGCAGGGTCACCGGGTTGACTTGTTGCTGGGCGAGGTCCGGTGGGAGCTGGCGGTTGACGGTGACGAGGGTCGAGAATTTCCCATCGGCGTTGGTGTCGGTGCGCGGGCCGGCGCCGACGTAGTGGTAGCCGCCACGGACCACGCCGTTGTTGGCGGTGCCCGAGGTGCGGATGTCGACCGCCCCACCGGACTGGATGATGGCCGCGTAGGTCTGAGTGTCGCTGGACAGGGCCCGGCTGCTGCCGAACTGAGTCAGTTCGCGTTCGGTGGTGCCGATGAAGCGACTCATGGCCGCTTCCAGGCCGCCGAGGTCGTTGGCGTTGTAGCCCGGGCTTTGGAGCCAGTACTTGTTGGTGAAGTTGTTGGCGAGGGTACGCCAGCCACCGGGGCTGCGCGTGCGCTCGGACACAAAGGTGCGCGAGGTTTCGGTGTCGTGGGTTTCGATGCCGATGTTGTTGAGGCTGACGAGATTCGCGGTGAGTGTACCGCCCGCGCCGATGCTGCTGCTTCGGTTGGTCAGGTCGCCGGCCTGGATATTCAGGTTGCCGCCGGTGGTGATGCTGGAAGCGGCGCTGGCGTCGGTCACCTCAAGCTTTTCGCGCTGGACGATCTGCCAGACGTGGTTCTCCTTGCCGCCGCTGCAATCGCCAGCGTTGACCCCTTCGATGCAGGCAACTTCCCTGATCGAGGCGGTGTAGATGCCAGCATCGTTAGTGGTGAGTACGCTTCGCACGTTCTCGATGGTGCTGGCGGCCACGCTCATGTTGCCATCGCTTTGCAGCGTGCCCGAGCTGTTGACGATACGCGAGGCGAAGCCGCCGAGGCCGTCACGGTCGATACGCAGGTTGCCCAGGCTGTAGATGTCGGCGTCAACGTTGGTCAGGCTATCGACTTTCAGGGCCATGTCGGCGCCGCTGACGATCAGGCCTTGCTCGTTGCGCAGCGCGCCGGTCGTCACGGACAGCGCTTCGCCGCTGCCCAACGTGCCCAGGTTGTTGATGCCTTGTGCCGTGACGCTCATACCAGTCGCTGACGTCAGGCGGCCGTAGTTGTTGAGCAGGCCATCGGCATGCACGGTCGTGGCCGCGCCGCCGGCAACGCTGGCGTTTTGTTCCAGATTGATCAGCGCGGCCTTGAGGCCCAGCGCGCCCAGGCTGCTCAGGCGCCCATTGCTCTCGTATTGGCCAGTGAGTTGGACATCGATCAGGCCGTCACTGCCGATCAGGCCGTCATTGCGCCAGTCGACGCCGCGGCCGGTAAAACTGTTGGCGCTGAGCAATTGGCCGGTGGCGGTCTGGGTGAAGTGATCAACGTTGACGGTCAGGTGCCCAGCCTGGATCGACGTGCTGTTGGTCCAGCGGTCGGCGTCGAGCGTGAGGGAGCCGTTGGTGATCAAGCGACCACCGGCGTCGCCCAGTTGGGTCAGGTTCAGGCCAAACGCGCCCGCCCCCGCGTGCAGCAGGTTGCCGTGCTGATTGTTCAGGCCGCCGAGGGTGAAGCCAACGTCGCGGCTGGCGGTTTCCAGGGTGCCGTTGCTGTTGTCGAACAGGCCGCCGATGGAGAAGACGGTGGTGCTGTCCTGGTCCAGGGTGCGCAATTGGCCGTTGTGGTTGACGAGACTCGCCGCGAGGACGTCCAGGCTGCTGTCGCCCTCGATGATGCCCAGGGTGTTGTTCAGCGCGCCGTTGAGGTTGAGGTCGATCTGTCCCGCGCTGATCTGGCCACTGCTGTTGTCCAGATTGAGTGCATCGACCTTCACCTTGCCGCTGGCATAAAGGCCGCCGCGAGTATTGTCGAAGCTCGCGCTGCCGGTATCGAGCACGGCATCGCCAGCTTGCGCCGCAATGCGCCCGCCGTCGTTGAACAGCCCGGCGAGGGCCTTGATCGTCAGGCCCTTGGCCTGGATCGTGCCGCCCTGGTGATCCGGGTCTTCGCCGTTTCTCAGCACGCCCGTAGCGCGCGCCTCCAGCGCGGCCTTGACGCTGGACAGCACGCCGCCACGGTTATCCAGGTTATTGGCGAAGACCTGCAGGTTGGCGTCCTGGGCGATGATGTTGCCGCCCTGGTTATCGAGGTCGCCGGCGATATCCACCTTGACCAGGCCCTTGCCTTGCAGCGTGCCCTTGGCGTTGGTCAGGCTGGCGGCAGTGAGCGTCAGTTCGTCATTGCGACTGGCAATCAAACCCTGGTCGGCGTTGTTGACCTGGCCGGAGGCGCTGACCAGCAGCTTGCCATTGGCGGCTACGGTGCCTTTGCTGCGGTTATCCAGGCTGCCGGTGCGCACGGTCATGACGCCTTGGCTGGATAACTCGCCGCCCCGGTTATCGAGGGCGCCGGTGTTGGTGATGTCGAGGGTTTTGCCGGCCATCACCAGGCCGGTGAGGTTGTCCAGGCTGCCGAGGATCAGCGTCGCGCTGTCCAGGCTCGACAGTTCGCCGGCGGTGTTGTCCAGCCGGCCCAAACGGGCATTCAGAGTGCCCTGGCTGTTGACCAGTCCGCCTTGGGCATTCAGCACTTGGTCCGCGTTCAGTTGCAGTTCGCTGTCGGCTAGGATCCGACCTTTGTTGCGGTTATCCACAACCTTGGCGGTGACCGTGGCCTTGCGCTGCCCACTGAGCGTACCACCCTGGTTGTTCAACGCCTGCGTCGTGGTGACCGTCAGGTCGCGGCTGGCAGCGACCGTTTTGCCTGCGTTGTTCAGTTGCTTGGCGGTGAGGGTGACGTCACCCGAAGCATTGCGGCTGTTATCCGCATTGACCCCGGCTTCGATGATCCCGTTGTTGCTGAGGGTGCCACCGCTGTCCAGGTGAATGCTGTCGCGGGCCACCAGGTTGTTCTGGCTGGTCAGGTTGCCCGGAGTTTTCACGGTCAACGCGGTGCCGGCGTAGACCGGTCCCTGGGCGTCGACGCTGGCGGCATTGACGTTGACAGCACCGGCAGCAGCGGTCTGGGCCAAGCTCAAATGCCCATTGGCATCGAGCTGGATGTCGCCGCCGCTGGCGATCAGTTTGCCATCCAGCTTCACCCCGACACCGGCCTCGGTGCCCACCAGTTTGATGGCGCCGGCGTACATCCCGCCCAGGGCCGAGGAGTCGATGGCGAGTTCCGGTTTGGCACTGCCGTCGTCGGCGCGTGCGGTGGCGTTGAGGGTGGCGGCGTTGACGTCGTTGCGCCCGGCGACGATGGTCAGGTTTTTCGCCTGGATCTCGGCGTTGATCTTGGCGCTGCGGGTGATGATTTCGAAGCGGTCGACGTTGTTGGCGTTCAGGCCAGCGCCTTCGATTGCAACACTGCCCTGGTCCACCTGATAGCGGCTGAGCTGACCGTTTTCAATAATCGGCTTGCCGGTGGTCAGCGTTGCCTGCGGAGTATTGATGAACCCGCAGCCATTGCAGCTGATGCCATAGGGGTTGGCGACGATGACATGGGCCGACTGCCCCGCCACTTCGGTGTAGCCGCGCAACTGGCTGGGGTTGCCGCCGTTGACTTCGTTGAGGATGACCTTGGCGGCCGTGCCGTTGAGGTTCGGGTTGCCGAGGATGACTCCGCCCAGTTGCGTGGATTGCGCGGAGTTGGTGGCGTTGTTGAGGATCACGCCGTTGCTGCCGACGTTGTAGTCCTTGAACTGGTTATGGGACAGGCCGCTGCCGTTGGGCCTGGCGATGTTGACCACCGGCACGCCATTGCCCGCCTGGCCGAGGCTGGTGCCCGGCGCACTGACGACGATGCCGTCGGCCTGGGCCCACATCGGTTGCCAGAACATGACGTTGGCCAACAGGAACGCCAGGCCGCGCTTGGGCATGCCCCAGAACAGGTCGCGGGTTTGCAAAGCGGCGGAAGGTGCGTATCGGCGGTCGTCCATGATCAAGTCTCGTTGCAGCAACATTTAAAGGGGCAGAATTTAGAAAGAGGCATCCACGCGGAAGTAGATCGGCGCTTCGCGCTCGGCCAGGGCATCCGGGCGTTCCAGGGAGTGGGCGAAGGTGACGCTGGCGCTGAGGTGCTCACCCCGGGCGAACATCTCCAGCGAGTTGCTCGACATGCGCCCGTGCTGGTCGCCGTTGTAGCGATCGCCACGAATCACGCCTTGGTCGTAGCCAAGGCTGGTGCCGTATTCGGCGAACACCGGGCGTAGCCAGGCCAGCGATATCGGGCGGCTCCAGCGCAGGTCGTTGCGCCAGTAGCCGCCACTGTCACCGGACAGCGTCTGGTCCTTGTAGCCGCGAATCGACGACAGCCCGCCCAGGCTCATGCGCTGCGGGCTGAACAGCACGTCTTCGCTGCGCTGGCCGGTCATCAGGCTGCTGAAGCTGAAGGACTCGCCCGCTATCTGGAACGGTTGCAGATAGCTCAGGGTGGCGGTGTATTTGCGATAGCGCGCGTCCGGCACACCGGGGCCCGGTTCGTGGTCGCCCTGGGCATCGAGGGCGCCGATGCCGTTCTGCAAACCCAGGTCGAGGTTGACATAGGCATTGCCGATCCGCCGACCATGGTTGATACCGAACTGCGCCTCGCTGATGCGATTGCTGCTCTCCTTGAGCTTGCTGTCTTCGATGAAATTGTTGGTGCGCAGGTAGGCCAAGCCGGCGTTGAGCGAGGTCTTGCTCAGGGCGTCGCGATGGATCACCCGCTCCAGGCGCACTTGATGGTTCTGGCTGTCGCCGCTCTGCTTGAAATTGAACCCGTTGGCCTGGCCGAGGGCGCGGTACTCGCTCTGGCTGTAGGTGTAGCTCAGGTTCCACCAGCCAAACGGCAGGTTGTAATAGAGCATGGCGTTGTTGGAGGTTTTCTGGTGATCGCTGACGGCATCGTGGCCGCCGCGCAAGGCCAGTTGATCGGCCAGGCCCAGCGGGCTGTCCCAATCCAGAGAGCTGCCCCATTGCTGTTCGCCGGTGCTCTTCTGGCCGTCGTTATGCCGCGACAGGCCGACGCGCCACGGCTTTTGCGGGGTGTTCTTGACCCGTACCTCGCTGCCCCCGACGTTCTGCCCGGGTGTCAGCTCCATCTGCGCCTGATTCGACGGCAGGCGGTTGAGCTGATCGACCATCTGCTCGATTTCCCGCAGGTTGAGCAGCTCGCCGGTCTTTCCCGGAAACGCCATCGTCAGCTCGCGATCCGAGAGTTTGCTGCCCTCGGCGCCCTTCAAACCTTCAAGCCGTCCCTCGACCACCAGCACTTGCAGGTGACCACTGGACAGGTCCTGTTGCGGCAGATAGGCGCGACTGGTGACCAGGCCTTTTTCCAGGTAGGCATCGGTGATGACCTTGAGCAGCTGGTTAAGCTGCGGCACGCCCAGGCACTGGTTCAGATACGGTTTGAGCAGGCGCTCGCGTTCGCCCTCGGACAGCGCCTCGGCGCCCTTGAGTTCGATGGTCTTGATCGGGAAGCAGCGCGTATCGATCGGCGCGGTCGGCTCGGCGGGCTTGGCCTCCTTGCCGGGCAGGTCCTTGAGCTCTTCCAGGCGCCGGCGCTGCTCTTCGAGCAGGCGGTCCTGGCGTTCGCGGATCAGGTCCGTGTCACCGGGGGTGGGCGCAGCGAAAGCGGGCGTCAGCGCAGAAAGGCACAGTAAAGCCAGGCATAACCGCGCCCCACGGGCGGGTGAGAACATGTTCGATCCCTCGATACGAAATCCACAGCAGGTTCTTGAGCGGGCAGAAGACCAAAGGCCGGCCTCGTAGACCACTCACGCTGCTGATGCGCAAAACTGCACGCAAACAAGACCCTGCGCATCGCTTTCGGTTCAAGGGAGGGGGAAATTTCTGCTCAAAAAAGAGAAACGTCTCACAGTACGCGTCGCAAACTACATCTATGGGAGCCAAGCTTGCTGCCATATCCCGCATGAACTTTTCTTCACCCCACGCCCCCGTGTGATTCGGTAAAGTCCCCTCGCTCATTCAAGAAACTAAGGTTTTAGCCCGCTCCCCTGCGGGCTTTTTTTTGCCTGTCGTTCAGGCAGACGATTGAGCGTTGCCCAGCTCAGCCAAGGCTGGCGCCGTGGTGGCGGGTTGTTTCTGCAACAGCGGTTGCTCCAGGACCGTTCGTCCATAGAACGCCAACGCCATCAACCAGCAACTCAACCAGACGAAGATTCCCGCCCAGAACGTGTGCGACATGTAGTGCCAGCCCTGTAGGACGCGCGTCGTGCCGTAGACAAATCCCAGGCCCAGCGCCCCGTACATCAGCGCTTTGGAATGACGCCAGCGGTAACGACGCGCAACGAAATACAGCGCCAGCATGGTGAAGCCACCCGAAGCGTGGCCGCCGGGCCAGCAACGGCCATCACCGGCGACTTTCAACAGGTCGAAGTTCTGGTACCACTCCTTGTGCTCGATCTTGCCCGCATATTGGGTGGTCTCCACCGGGCAATACACGCTGGTATGGCCCTTGAGGTAATGGATCACCCCGGTGCTGAGGGAAAAGGCGAAAACTACATAGAGAAAATCACGACGATGCTTGTGGGCAAAACGCAGTGGTGCGGCCAGCCGGGCTTTTTCCAGCAAACGCAGCAGCCCTGGGCGCTTTTCCGGTTTGAAGATCGGCCAGAATAACGACAACAGCGCACCGATGATCGCCGCCTCGCCGGTCCAGTTCGGAATGATCCGCGCCCACTTGTGGGTAATTTTCTCGAACAGCTTGACGTGTTCCAGCGGGAACAGTTGCTGCACCGGGTCGTAGAACAGATCGCTGAACGCGATATCGATGCGGGTCATGTCGAACAGCAGGAACACCACGGCGGCGCAGACCAGGGGAATTCCGAGATTGAGCCCGTAGAAACGGGCACGAGCAGACGTCAGCATGGGCGATCCTAATCGTGGGAAAAGTTACTGAAACGTCACCGAACGCCAGTCAGACGCTTCGATAAAACCGAGCAGGCGTGGCGCTTGTGGCTGGGCGGTGGAAACGAACAAAGAAGCGCCGTAGCCGAATGTCGAGGCCGGACGCTGCAGCGACGTCTCCATGGCCTGCATGCACTCGCTGTGGGTGACCAGGATCAGGTTGCGGCCTGGTACCTTGTGGGCCAGGGCATTGCGCAGCAGGTCGTGCCGACAGTTCATCAGCCAGTCCTCGCCAGTGTCGACCTTGTTAAACATATACCCCGCCGTCTGGGCAGTGCGCACCAGCGGGCTGTTATAGATGTCAGCCTTGTCCAGGCCCAGTTGCTCGAACCGGGCACCGACGCCCACCGCAACGGCACGGGCGCGGTCGGTGATGCCTTCAGGGTTATTCAGGCACGCAGCCTTGGCGTGGTCGCAGCGTTCGACGTGGCGTACCAGCACGATCATCTCGCCCTTGGCCCAGCCCTCGGCCAAGGCGCGGGCGCCCGCCACGTTGCCATGGGCCAGGTCCGGCACCGCAGCAGGGCTTAGCAGCCACAGGACCAGCGGGATCGCCAACAGCGTCGAGGCCAGTACGACGGCAGCGTTTCGGTAGCGGGCAAGCCGGCGCATACCGATCGAGCGGGTCAGGCCGAAAAGGCTCAGTCTCAGTTCCACATCAAGCCGCCCCGACGGCATCCCACCTAGTCATTGAGTGGCGCAACAGTAGAGGGGGTGACGTAGGCAAGCGGTGAAGGGGATGTGAAAAAAAGCTTGGAGCGTGGGCTCGATGTCGATCAGTGGCCTACAACTATTGCGCTAACCCCTGTGGCGAGGGAGCTTGCTCCCGCTGGGCCGGGCTGGCGCTCCAGGGCGTAGCGGCCCTTGTTTGGGGGCTGCTACGCAGCCCAGCGGGAGCAAGCTCCCTCGCCACGAAGTGCTGCGTGTGATCTCCCCGGCTGATAGGCCGTAGGCCCGCCCGACCGACCGTCAGTAACCCCCCGCCCTCCGAAAAAATCTTTCAGATCCTGAACCTGCGGCCGATACAGGCCTGCTACACATTTCTGCTGGTTCTTAAAACAACAATCTTCCAGCCAACCGACGACAAGCAGCACAACGTTCCTGGAGGAATTGAATGAATAGCTGGTTTGGCAACATAAGCGTCAACATGAAATTGGGCCTGGGTTTCGGCCTGGTGCTGGTCCTCACCTGCCTGCTGGCCCTGACCAGCTGGACCAGCCTGGGCGGGTTGATCAACCGCAGCAACTGGATGAGCGACATTACCCAGCTCAACGCCGGCCTGACCAAGCTTCGCGTCACGCGCCTGCAATACATGCTGGCCAATGGCGACGAGACCGCCGCGCAAAACGTGCAGACCACCCTCGATGGTTTCGTGGCGCAACAGAACAACTTGCTCAGCACCTTCAAGAGCCCGGAAAACCTCAAGCTGCTCAAGGAGCAGAGCGCGATCATCAGTGCCTATCAGGTTTCCCTGAACAAAATGCGCAGTGCCTACCGCACCGGCAACACGGCCCGTGACGCCATGGGTGCGAACGCCGACATTGCCTACAAACTGATCGAGGCAATCAACACCGACGTACAGCAAATGGCCCTGAGCGACGAGCGCTTCGAACAGTTCAAGGCCATCACCCAGGCCAAGCAGGAGTTCATGCTGGCCCGCTATGAAGTGCGCGGCTACACCGCCAACAGCAACGCCGATACCGAACGCAAGGCCGTCACCCAGCTGGACGCTGCCATCGCTTCGCTCAAGCCGCTGAACGAACATTTCTCCAGCACCCGCCAGGATGAAATGCGTCAACTGGAAAATGCCCTGACCCAATACCGCAGCGCCTTGCAGGCCTTCAAGCTGGCCACCGCCGATGTGGTGCAGGCACGCAAGGAAATGACCGACCAGGGCACCACCATCGTGACCTTGAGCGAACAGCTGTACCAGATTCAACTTGACCGCCGGGACGCCGAAAGCGCCCAGGCACGGACCCTGCAACTGGTCAGTACGTTGCTCGCCTTGCTGGTCGGTATCGTGGCCGCGATCATCATCACCCGTCAGATCACCGGCCCGCTGCGTGACACCCTGGCTGTGGTCGAGCGCATTGCCGGTGGCGATCTTTCCCACAATGTCATCGTTACCCGTCGCGATGAACTGGGCGTGCTGCAACAAGGCATCGCACGCATGGGCGTGACCCTGCGCGACTTGATCAGCGGCATCCGCGATGGCGTGACCCAGATCGCCAGCGCCGCCGAAGAACTGTCCGCCGTCACCGAACAGACCAGCGCCGGGGTCAACAGCCAGAAAGTCGAGACCGACCAGGTCGCGACCGCCATGCACGAAATGACTGCCACAGTGCAGGAAGTTGCCCGTAACGCCGAAGAAGCTTCTCAAGCAGCGGCCGCCGCAGACGGCGAAGCCCGTGCCGGCGACCAGGTGGTCAGCGAGGCTATCGCCCAGATCGAACGCCTGGCGAGCGAAGTGGCTCGTTCCACCGACGCCATGACCGTGTTGCAACAGGAAAGCGACAAGATCGGCAGCGTCATGGACGTGATCAAGGCTGTGGCCGAACAGACCAACCTGCTGGCCCTCAACGCCGCGATCGAAGCGGCACGCGCCGGGGAGGCAGGGCGTGGCTTCGCGGTCGTCGCCGATGAAGTCCGCGGCCTGGCCCAACGCACGCAGAAGTCCACCGAAGAGATCGAAGGCCTGGTGGCCGGCCTGCAGAACGGCACCCAGCAAGTGGCCGCCGTGATGAACAACAGCCGCAGCCTCACCGACAGCAGCGTGGCCCTGACCCGCAAGGCCGGCGCATCCCTGGAAAACATCACCCGCACGGTGTCGAACATCCAGTCGATGAACCAACAGATCGCCGCCGCTGCCGAACAGCAAAGCGCCGTCGCCGAGGAAATCAGCCGCAGCATCATCAACGTGCGCGACGTGTCCGAACAGACCGCCGCCGCCAGCGAAGAAACCGCCGCCTCCAGTGTTGAACTGGCGCGGTTGGGGAATCAGTTGCAGATGATGGTGAGTCATTTCAGGGTTTGATCTTAAAAAACGCCCGTCCCCGGGGATGGGCGTTTTGTGTGAGGTATGACTCAAGCGTTCCAGGGGTTGATGATTTCAACCCCTGAGAACTCGAAATCTCTGATATTGCGAGTGGCAATCAGCGCCCCGTGAGTCCGGCAAATCGCTGCGATTTGCGCGTCGGCCATGCCAGCTGCCCTCCCCTTGGCCTCACATGACGCAACGAGGGTCGCGTACTCAACCGCTGCATGAGCATCAAAGGGCAGGATCCTGCCAGCAAAATCCTCTTCAAACATTGCCATTGCATGGGACTCAAGCTTTTGCTTGCGCTTGCCAAAGGAGAGACGAGCGATCCCATGAAGAATCTCCGCCACCGTAACAGCGCAAATGACCAGGTCCATCGCGGGCTGCGAATCGACCCATCCCAGGACTTCGGCGCTCGGCTGCGCCCGCATGAACTCTGAAATGACATTTGTATCGAGCACTATCATTCAGAGAGATCCACCGCAGTAGCTTTTTCGTCACGCGATGGCAAATCCAGCTCTACACCTCCCATGGCACTGAATCTGTTTCGGATACGGCTCCCTAATCCTCCTTCCGAGCTCACTCTTGCCAGTGCGCGCCCGAGAATCAGCCGGGCTTCTTCCTCCATGGAATGACCGTTGTGGGCTGCCGCGATACGCAGTTGCTCCTTTATCTGATCGTCCAGGTTACGAATAGTGATGCTGGCCATGGTACCTCCATGCGATCAATGAAATCATTGATCTCAAACTAGTTAAAAGCGCTTACATTGTCCAGCCGCTACTTACTAAATCAATGGGAGCACTTCTCAACCGTCACCACCGGTCGATCAAAGCCACCGCTCTACGTGTCTCCCTTTCGTACGACCCCTCCCTCTTCGTCCTACCGCCTTTTTTCAACCTCTCCTGTACGGTCTCTCCTGAACAAGTACCTTCGTTCGAACAGGAGTTAAACCACACATGGACGTCAGCAACGACTCGCTGCTGCACAGGCTCGTCACCTTTCCCGACGACGATGGCAGCGCAAAAGCCAGCTTCATAGCAGCCTTGCAGCGAATGGGGTTGAAGTCGGTATTCGACATCGTGCGCATGGGCAAAACGCAGTTCGCTGTTGAGCTGGGCAAGCATACCGACGCGGATGTCGGGCAGGCCTATGACAGCGCAGCGAGTTACGCCCAGCAGATCGGCCGTCTTTACCAGCAACAGCAATTATCGTCCGGCGATACCCGACGTCGCATTGGACGCGGCCTTAAGGCGGACTCAACGTCGGACTCCGTCAGCTATCAGTCGCTGTTCAAAGAGAACTGGGAGCAGTTCTGCAAGGACGGCGACATCGCCTCCATCGACTCACCCGTGGCTTACCTGCGGGCGCTGTATCTGTTTGCCGGGCAACTGGAAAACGCATCGTCATCGCCCCACAAGATCACGCTGGCGCAACGGCGCCCGGACCTCAAGGCGCTGATGCTCGATCACCAGAGTGCCTTCGTCGCGCAACCGATGCTGGGCATCGTCAATAACACCCTGCTCAGCGCGATCGAGGCTCATATCGCCAACGCCGGCAAGACCGTCCACCAAGTCTTGTCGAGCGAACATTATCCCTTCTCCCTGCCCTACGACCTGCATCATCACCAATGCCTGCTCGGGCTGGGCGCAGATAAACCGGCGCTGGGTGAGTTGAATTATCGGATAAGCCTGACGCTGCCGTTCTCACCCGGCGACGCAACCTACGGGCACGTTTCACAATCGCGAGTCGAGGCGCAAAAACTGCTGTCCGGGCTCAGCGCCGAGCAACAGAAACTGCTCCTCGCACCGGTCAGCTCAGACGGTGACCTGCGAGTCCTGGAGAAAAGCTATGGCACTAAAGACACCCGGCGCCTGCATGAGCTGACCTTCTTCAAGGAACGCACCGGGTTGAGCACCGAACAGGTCGAGCAGTTGCTGGCGCAAGGCACCTACCTTCCGCGCACCTCGACCAACAGCCCTCCCGCCTCTCATTCCAATTATGGGAGCGGCTACATCAACGGGCCCGAAGGGACACCGGCCCTGGCGATTGTCCAGCCCGCGAATACCCTTGGCGGCACGTCCCGCGAACGTTTCGCCCGCATGCAGCGAATGATCCGGTTGCAGCGCTGGACCGGCATGTCCGTGGCAGAATTGGACACGCTGCTCGTCAACGCGTTGCGCTCGGAATACAACGACGACATGACGCTCAACACCAACACCTTGCGCACGCTGGGCGTCTATCGGTATCTGAACCGTCGCCACGGCATCGCGCCTCAAGAGTTCGCTTCTCTGCTGCACGACATGCCGATTTCCGCTTGCGGCCAGCAGGTTCCGTTGTTCGACCAGGTGTTCAATCGCACCCAGTTGCTCGAACGCCCCCGGACAGAAGTGCTGGTCATGACGGATCTCAAGACCTTCAGCTACCTCGGCGCCGGCCTCGGGCTTGGCATTACCCAGGATGCGCTGTTGCTGCTGGCGAAGCAGACCGAGAAGTACCATTACTCGTTCAAGTACGACCTGCCCACGGTCTCGTCACTCTATCGCCAGGCCCGCGTTGCGCGGATGTTCGGGCTGTCCCCCGCTGAATGCACGATGCTGGCACGCGTGTTGGGAGGGTCATATTTTTGCGAAATATTAGTCACCGGTGCACTGAACGCCACACCGTCCACATCCTCCGACATTCTCGACGTGCTGATGGCCCTGGATTGGGCAGTCGACTGGCTCAGGCAGAACAACCGTGACGTGACCCAGTGGTGTCGGCTGTTCGACACAACCGAAGATGACTTGCCGCTGAATCAGAACCTGGAAGAACGCCTGGCGATACTGCTGGCAGAGCCTATCGATCCCGGTGATGAACAGCGCCTGGTGGAAACCCTGTTGCACGACCTCGTCGACTTGTCCGCCGAGTACATCCCTGGCGTGTTGCAAATGGCCGGCACCACCGCCGCCGAGATCGTCTCTGCCATCCAGGCGTCGCCGGGGAAAATGCCCCCGCCCTTGGCCTCGCTACTGCGTACCGCCCAAGCGTGCCATGGCCTGCATCTGAGTAGCAGCGCGCTGCAACGGCTGATCAGCCATCCCACGTGGCTGGCGTCCAGCAACCAAGGCACCCTCACGCCCCAGACACTGTACCTGCTCGAACGCTTCAGCGATTGCGCCCGCCATCAGGTCCGGTCGGAAGAACCGCTGCTGCATTATTTGCAGCTCGCCAACCAACCCGGTTCGGCGGCGGACACCAATCGCCTGCTGGCCAAGCTACTGAATTGGGACACAACCGAAGTAAGCGACCTGACCGCCCAACTAGCCCACCAACGCGCCCAGTCAATGGAAACCGTGGATTGGGTCATACGCTGCCAGGCGTGCTGCCAGCGCACCGGCCTGTCAGCAAGCCTCCTGCTCAAGGCCTGCGCACTGAATGCGGACAGCGAAACAGCGGATTGGCGCACCGTCGGCGAGGCGCTGATCGCGACCTGTCACTGACCCGCCCTTCTTCAACATTCAAGGATTGAATATGACCGTTGCGATTAAAAAGCAGTTGGATGAAAGCCTGCGCGATGCGTTGCTGGCGCTGTACCTGAACAAGGTCGTGCCCGATAACGCCGTGACACGTAACCTGACGCTCAAGACCGCCGAAGATCTCTACGAATACTGGTTGCTCGATGTGCTGGTGGGCCAGGACGTGCCCACTACCCCGGTGGCGTGTGCCATCGCCAGCCTGCAGCAGTACATCCACCGCATCCTGATGAATATGGAACCCGGCTACGACTCGGCAAGCCTGGCTGCCGAGCACCTGCCGACCTGGCGCAACCAACTGCATCAGTACGCCAGCTGGGCCGCCCATCAGAAGCTGCTCTATTTTCCAGCGCTTTACCTGGACCCGTTACTGAGGGCCGATAAGAGCGACAACTTCCGACAACTGGAAAACGACCTCAGCCAGAACCGGCTTCAACCCGATGCCGTGCAGTCAGCCGTCATGGCGTACCTGACCCGGTTCGAAGAAGTCGCCAACCTGAATATCCTCAACGGTTACATCGATGGCGAGGACTTTGCCAACAGCACCTACTATTTCATTGCCAAATCCCGTACGGAGAACAGCTACTTCTGGCGTTCGTTGAACATGGCGCAGCGCCCGCTCGATGGCCCACCACCGCCCCCGCCGGCTCCCGCACTAAAACTGGACCAGCCGGATCCGTCTGCCTGGTCGGACTGGGAAAAGGCCAACGTCCCTATCCCCGAGAACGCCGCCGAGCACACGATTCGTCCCGTCTGGTTCAACAACCGTCTGTTTGTCGTCTGGGCAGAATGCATTCATCAGGACCCGTCAGCCTTCAGCAGCGACCCCACGAGTGCCAACGCAGCGCTACCCGGCAGCCACCGCCCGCTCTTGCGCATGAGCTATTGCTTCAAAAAATCGGATGGTAGCTGGAGTACTCCGCGGGTCGGCCTGCAAGGCTATTTCGAGAACACGACACTTGGCAGCAAGGACGTGGAGGCAATCAAGGCATCGATCAGCACGGTGGCTGTGCATCACCGCCAAGGCTCGCACGAAACGTTGTTTCTGGCCTTGTGTGGCTATGCGCCGAAGACGGATTCGCGCATCACCAATGGCAGTGTCCTGACCTTCATCAAGTCGACTTGCATCGATAAGCACCTCACCCCCGAGCCGGATAGCTCATCCTCTACTGCTGCCGAGAAAACCCTCACAGAGGCCGCCGTCCAGCGCATTCAAACAGCGACGTCTCTGGAAGTCGGGTTCGCAGAAACCGACCTACCCAGCAACATGGACGTCACCATGTCCGATTTCGAAGGTAACGTCGAAGGAGGCTATCGAGATCGGATACACATCAGCCACATCAAGAGCGCTTCCACGCTCACGCTGCGTATGACGGCAAGCATCGCCTTTACCCAGGCTGGGTCGGTTCCAACCCGGTCAAGGGACGAGATGCGATTGAGAGTCCATAACGCCCCTCATCGTGAACCGCAAATGACAATGTATCTGGTGGTGCCTGCCCGAAGCCTGCCACAAACACCTTATATGCCGCTCAGTGAGTTCTCGGGCCTCTATCTCACCGACACCCAGGCTCCCTTGGACCGCAGCTACAGGTTTTCCTTCACACACATGGCTGATGCGCTTAGAGACAGTGAGCAGTCGCCGGGTATCACGCTGCAGTCCAGTCACATGAACCTTGAAGGGAAATTCGTTTCTACAGCCGCCATACGAAACTTGATCAAGGTGAGCCGGCTTCGTAATAACAGCTCCCAAACCCGATACTCGGAAACCGTAACGCTACAAGCAGAGCACTCCAAAGCCATCGACGTGGAGGGCGTCATGGTTCTCTGTGATGAGCCGCTGGACAAACAGTATGTGGTCTTCCGGCAACCCGAGGCGCCGCCCCCCCGCCCCCTGACCTACGAGGACCTGACGGTTGTGGCCGAGTCCACCCCCGCAGAGCTTCTGCCGGATGCCTTTGAGTTCCCATGGCCCAGCACCGAGCTCAATGCGGACGGTGCCACCCTCTTTCTCGGGGTGGCGTTCGTGCATCCCCGAGAACCGACAAAGAAGCTCTATTCCATCCTCAAAGCCATCACCCTGAAGCGCCCCCTCAAGCGCCAACAACCTCCGGGCATCACCCAAGTCACGACGCCTGGGCTCGGGACCACCCAGTTCATCGATTTCTCCAGATCCGCGATCCAGAACAGTGATCCCAACGACCGATTACGCCCGCCAATCCGATTGAACACGGTGTTCGCCGCCGAACTGGTCCGTCGAGCCGAGAACAGCCTGGATGCGCTGTTCGACTTGGCGACCCAACACCTGCCGGAGCCCTTCGTGCCCGGTGACTCTAGCAACTGGATGGATTTTCACGGACCTTATGGCCGCTACTTCACCGAGCTGTTCCTCTACGTACCCTGGCTGGTCGCCCAGCGGTTGAATACCGAGCAGCGATACGAGGACGCTGAACGCTGGCTGCGCCATATCTTCGATCCGGGTCGCAACAACGGCGACCACTGGAGAAGCATGCCGTTGATCGATAACGGCAGGCCTTCGTACGCCAGCCAAACGCCCCATGCCCCCCACCAGATTGCCCTCAGTCACCCGGTGCACTTTCGCAAGGCGTTGTATTTTCTGTACCTCGATATCCTGCTCAACCGAGGCGACGCCGCGTACCGCGAGCTGACACCCGACAGTCTCAGCGAGGCGAAGCTCTGGTATGCGCGGGCACTGCACCTGCTAGGGCCTCGGGCCGAGGTTCAACCACTTGTTCAATGGCCACGTATCAGCCTGCAAACGTTGAGCGAAACCAGCAATGAACACCTGCGCCGGTTCGAGTACGCGCTGACAAACTCCACCGCCAACCACGCACTCCACCTGTTGGGCGAAAGCAGCTCGCCGCCGTCCCTGCCCGCCATCGATACGCCGTATCTGCGCGTCCCCTTCCATCCCGAACTGCGCAAGCGCTGGGACATTACTGAAAGTCGCCTGTACAACTTGCGGCACAACCTCGACATCGCCGGCAAGCCGCTGCATCTACCGATGTTTGCGCCTCCCCTGGACCCACACGCATTGACCAGCGCCAGCGGCCTGGACCTTTCGCGCAGCGCAGCAACGAGGTTACCGAACACCCCGATCCCACCCTATCGCTTCACCGCTGTGTACAACCAGGCCCAGGCGGCAGTGGAAAGCCTGTGCCAGTTTGGCGCCGCCTTGCTCTCGCTGATCGAACGCAAGGAGCAGGCGCAGTTGCAGGAACTCCAGCAACAGCAAGCCTGGGACCTGGCGAAACGGTCCGTCGACCTGCATCACCAGGCGCTCAACATCGACCGGCATAACCGCCAGGCACTGCTGGCCAGCCAGGCTGTCGTCCAGGGTCGGCTGCACCATTATCAGCAGTTGCTGGATAACGGCCTCAGTGAAATCGAGACCGAGGCCAGTGAGTTGTACTTGAGCAGCGGCTCCTCGGAACTCGATGCATCGAACGCACAGGTCGTGGCGGGCAGCCTGATGATGATGCCGAACATTTTTGGTTTCAGCGTGGGAGGCAGCCGTTGGGAAGGAGCGCTGCACGCTGCCGCTGCCTTGGCCCAAGGCGGCGCCATCAGGGATCGCACCTGCGCCCAGAACCTCGACCGTACGGCACAATTCACGCGTCGTCGGGAGGACTGGACCCTGGCCCACGATCAGGCGCGGCTTGAATTGGCTCAGATCGACGCCCAGCTGGGATCTTGCGCCGCGCAGGAAACCGCCACACGCCTGCAACTGCGCCTGGCAGAGTCGAGCCTGAGCCAAGCCAAGGCCAACTACGACTTGCTTAGCAAGCGCTTTACCAAAGCGCAGTTGTACCAATGGCTGAACAGCCAGTTCGCCGCGCTCTACCGCCAGGCCTACGACGCAACCTCGGCCCTGTGCCTGGAAGCTGAAGCCTGTTGGCAATATGAGCTGGCGGATTTCAGCACGCGGTTCATCCAACCCGAGGCCTGGAATACCACCTATCGAGGACTCGGCGCGGGCGAGCAGTTGAAACTGAACCTGTTGAATATGCAGGCCCAATACCTGCGACGTCACGAGCGGGAGCTGGAAATTCGCAAAACGGTGTCGTTGCGGCATCTGAAGGATCAGGCGCCAAGCAGCCCTATCAACCAGGATTGGGCGCACATTCATACCGCCTTGAAGGAAGGCCAGTGCAAATTCGAGTTGACCCACGAACTCTTCGAAGACGACTACAAGGACCAGCAACATTATCTGCGGCGCATCAAGACCATCAGCGTCTCCCTGCCGGCTGTTGTGGGCCCCTATGAAAACATTCGAGCCACACTGACCCAGACCGCCAGCAAAGTGTTCTTGGCTGCAGGTGATCGAGGCGAAGCCATTGAGAGCCGGCGCGCCCACCAACAAGTTGCCCTCTCAACCGGCGTCGATGACAACGGTCTGTTCACCCTGAACTTCAACGATGAACGCTACCTGCCCTTCGAATACACCGGCGCCATTTCCAAATGGCAGCTGACCTTCCCGAATCCGGAAAAACAACAGGACCTGCTTGAATCGCTGACCGACATCATCGTGCATGTCAGCTATACGGCCCGGGTCGGCGGAGGTTCCCATGAATGAACACAGCGCGCTGCCCGTGTCCGCGCCGTCATTGCCCAAAGGTGGCGGCGCGATCCAGAGCATCGGCAAAGGCCTGGGCACTGTCGGCGTCCACGGCACGGCGACCTATGAAATTGCCCTGCCGATTTCGCCGGGCCGTGGCTTTGCCCCGCCTTTATCGCTGGCTTATTCCAGCTCGGCCGGCAACGGCGTGTTCGGCATCGGTTGGGGCCTGTCAATGCCGAGCGTGGCGCGAAGCACCCGCCACGGTGTGCCAGCCTATGATGACGATGACGAGATCATCGGCCCCGACACAGTGGCGTGGTTGCCCGAGCGCGATGCACGGGGCGCTGTCCATGCTACGCATGTCCACCGCTACAACAATCTGGAACTGGGCAAGCGCTACACGGTGGTCCGTCATCACCCGAGAGTCGAAAGCCGCTTCGATCGGATCGAGCATTGGTCGTCGGCGGATGACAAACCGGGATTCTGGCTCGTACACGGTGCCGATGGCTGCCTGCATGTCTTCGGAAAAACCCTCTATGCGCGTCGAGCCGATCCCCGGGATGCGAGCCGTGTCGGCGAGTGGCTGCTGGAGGAGAGCCTGAACGCCCACGGTGAGCATATTCTTTACCACTACAAGACCGACACGAGCGCCCAGCGTTATCTGAGCCGCGTGAGCTATGGCAATTTCCAGGCCGATGCCGACCTTTACCTGTGGCACGCCGACCGGCTGGCGTCTGCGCAATGGCATTTCGAACTGGTGGTCGACTACGGCGAGCGGAGCACCGAGTACGAACACGTACCGCGCTATGAAAGCCAGCAATGGCTGGCCCGGGGCGATGGTTTTTCCGGCTTCGCCTACGGCTTTGAATTACGCACCGAACGACTGTGTCGCCAGGTGCTGATGTTTCACCGCTTTGCCGGGGAATGGGGCCCCGATCCCGTACTGGTGCGCCGCCTGCTGCTCGGCTACCGCCAGACGCCCCAGGGTTATCACCAGTTGGTCACGGCTCACGACCAGGGGTTCGGGGAGGCGCAAACCATCGATAACCGTCCGCCGGTCGAGTTCAGCTACAGCGTGTTCACCCTTCCTGGGGAATCCAGCGCCTGGCAACCTTGGCAAGACATGCCGGGGCTCGACGAAGCCACGGGTTATCAATGGGTGGATCTGTACGGCGAAGGCCTCCCCGGTCTGCTCTATCGGGGCGAGGCGTGCTGGTACTACCGTGAGCCCCTGCGAGCCAAGGCCGACAGCGATGACGTCGCCTACGGTCAATGGCGAGCGCTGCCGCGGCTTCCCGTGGCGGATCCGGCCAGCCCCGTGCAGCAAGCACTGATCGACCTCACCGGCGATGGTCGACTGGACTGGGTCGTCGCCCAACCGGGACTGAGCGGTTTTTTCTCCCTGGGCCCGGATCGAGACTGGACGGATTTCGCTACCTTCAAGGCGTTCCCCCCTGCGTTCTTCAGCTCGCAGGGGCAGTTGGCCGACCTGATGGGCGCCGGCCTCAGCGACCTGGCGTTGATCGGCCCGCGCAGCGTTCGTCTGTACGCCAACCTGCGGGAAGACGGTTTTGCCCCCGCCCGTGAAGCAGCCCGTGACGTCGAGGACGATACCCTCCCGATCATCAGCCACTGCCCCAGCGAACTGGTGGCGTTCAGCGACGTCCTGGGCAGCGGCCAGCAGCACCTGGTGCGCATTCGCCACAACGAAGTGAAGTGCTGGCCGAACCTGGGCCGTGGGCGTTTCGGCCAAGGCATCGTGCTGGGCTCGCCTGACCTCGCGCACGAAAATTTCGACGCCTCGCGGATCCGCCTGGCGGACCTGGATGGCTCCGGCGCCGTCGACCTGATCTACCTGCAAGCGCATCAGGCGCTGATCTTCATGAACCGTGGCGGCAACGGCTTCAACCCACCCGTTGCCCTGCCATGGCCGGGAGGCATGCGCTACGACAGCTTATGCCAGGTGAACATCGTCGACTTACAGGGGCTGGGCTGCTCCAGCCTGATCCTGAGCGCGCCCCACAGTGGGGGCCGACACTGGCGCTGCGATTTCGTCAGCGCAAAGCCCTACCTGCTCACGGGCACGAATAACAACGCCGGCGCGGCCAACCGCATCCGTTACCGAAGCTCGGCGCAGGAATGGCTGGATGAGAAAGCGCAGAGGATGGCAGCCGGCCAGCCCCTGACCTGCCACGTGCCTCTGGTTCTGCATGTGGTTTCGAGTCATACCCAAGTGGATGAAATAACCGGCAACCAACTGTCCCGCCGCTACGCTTACCGCCAGGGTTACTACGACGGCAAGGAGCGGGAATTTCGCGGCTTCGGCCTGCTGCTGCAAACCGACCATGAAACCCACCCTGCCGATACCGATCCCCAGGGTTTCACTGCGGCCTGCCTGAAGAAGAGCTGGTTTCACACCGGGCAGGCACCCGACCTGTCGCGTAACGCTTATAGCCACGCCGACCCGCAGGCCGTCGCTCTGGGCAAGACAGTACTCTGCCAATACCAGCCGGATACCGGCAACGACACATTCGTCGCTGCCCCTAGCCCGGCCACGCTTGATGAAATGTCTCGCGCCCTGAGTGGCCTGTTGTTGCGCAGCGAGGTATTCGGCGGCGGCACGACCCTGTATTCGACCCGGGAGAACCGCTATGGGGTGCGTCTGCTCCAGGCACCCGAGGGCAAACGGGGTCATGGGCGGATGCTGCCGCTGCTGCTGGAGTCGAACCATTATCAGTACGAAGGCTTGAGCGACGACCCGCAATGCCGGCATACCTTCAATTTGCAGCATGACGGGTATGGCTCACTGACCCACAGCGTCGACGTCCATTACGCCCGGCGTAAAACCGTCAATGACTTGCCCCCGTTCAATGACCCCGACCAGCAGCGCTGGTGGCGCGATGCGCATGATCCGGCGCAACAGTTTCATTACCTGACCGAAACCCGCGCCGAGTACATCCATTTGCAAGGCCCGCAAGCCTGGCGCCTAGGCCTGCCTTATCGCCAGCGCACCAACGCCTTGAGAAAAGCCAAGGCACCTGAAGCTGACGCAATGAGCACAGCGGACATGACCCATGAAAAACTCAGCGAACTCGCCCGAAGCACCCGTTGGACGTCCACCAGCGTGCTGACCGGCCTGTCCATTCAACGCTACAAACACACCTCAAGCGCAGAAACCCTGCCAGACGGTGTCGCCCACTTCGAGGCTCTGGCCGATCATCGGGAAACCGCCGAACTGGACGAAACCGCATTGCAAGCCTTCCACCTGTTACCGCAGGCCCAACGTCCAAAAGGCAAGCTACTCGAAAGAAGCGGCTATCACCCCATGGACCTGTTTCTTCCCGAGCCTCCTCCCGGCAAAAAAATCTGGTCAGTCAAAACTGACTTCGCGACCTACGCCCCGCTGCAGGGCTTCTACAGGATCCAGACTTCGCAAGCGAGCCAGAGCCACGGCGTGACCGAGTACAGCTACGACCGCTATCGCTGCTTCATCACCGCGCTCAAGCTGCCCGACGGCTGTGTCACCCGGGCGCACCACGACTACCGCTCACTTCAGCCGTGGCGCATTACCGATCCCAATGGCAATACCCAGGAAAGTCTGGTCGATGCCTTTGGTCAGGTGCTGGCCAGCACCTTCTACGGCAGTGAGTACAACAGCGCCGCAGGTTTCAAGCCGCTCGCGCAGTTCAAGCGGCCGCGCTTCACCAGTCCCACCGAAGCGATTGAACAAAGCAGAGAGGCCCTTCAGGACGCCGCCACCGCCCTCTACTACGCCCCCTTCAGCTGGATGGGTCACGTGTCCAGTACGGCCATGGCAGATACCGACTGGTTGGCGCGCTGCGTGCTCAACGGTGACCTGCTGCCCAGCGGGCACATCTGTGCATCGGCCCGAATCCGCCTGATGGCGCTTCAAGCACCCTCTGCCGACGACCTGAAACTGCAAAAAGAAGTAGAGGCCTCGGCACGTGAGCCGATGCACATTGCAGCGTTGGTGGCCGACCGTTATCCCGGCGACCCGCAACAACAGATCCGCATCAGCCTGACCTGCTTCGACGGCTTCGGGCGTACGTTGCAAAGCAAGCAGCAGGTCGAGCCAGGCATGGCCTACGTCGTCGACGCCCAAGGCGCGCTGACGCTCAATGACAAGCGACCTCTGGAGCAAACCGCTGCGAGGCGCTGGCGTGTCAGCGAGCGGGTGGAATACAACAATCTCGGCTTACCGATTCGCCTCTACCGTCCTTACTTCGCCGACCAGCATCGCTACATAAACGACGTGTCCTTGCGTCAGTTCGGTTATTGCGACCGACAGTTCTACGATCCGCTGGGCCGCCCCTCCCACACGCGGCTTGCCAGTCAAAGTGGCATCTCCCCCATGCGCCGGCACACCCGTCACGCCTGGTACACCCTGGACGAAGACGAGAACGACACCCTGGAAGAGACCATGGCCGAACATGACCCGACCACCGGAGGTGCGGCATGACCCCACGCCTGCATCGTAAAGCGCCGACAATCAATGTCGTCGACAGCCGGGGATTGTCCGTGCGACAAGTCGCTTACTGCCGGCGCCACGTGGACGACCCCACCCAGGCGCGCATCACCCGTCAGGCCTTTGACCTCGCCGGGCGCCCCGTTGCGCAATGGGATCCCCGACTCTCCGGCGAAGCACCGCAAGCCAACCTGACCACCGTCTACAGCTTCTCCGGCAAGCCCCTACGGGTAGACAGCCTCGACGCCGGCTGGCGCCTGAACCTGCCGGGTGATGCCGGCCAGATCCTGCGTTGCTGGGACCAGCGAGGGCACCGCTGGCGCACCCACTACGACGATCAATTGCGGCCGATCGAGGTCCAGGAACAAGGGACGCAAGAGGGTCTGCGCCGGATCGAATGCCTGCGCTACGGCGACAGCTCGCCCACCTCGGCGGCCTACAATCTCTGTGGTGCCTTGACCCGTCACGATGACAGCGCGGGCTGCCTGTCCATCAGCAACTATGGGCTGTGTGGCAAACCGCTTGGCCAGGTCAGGTACTTCCTGGTCGATTGCGCATCGCCCAATTGGCCGGCCGATGAAAAGGACCGCGACGGGCTGCTGGAACCGGGTAATGGCTACGCCACCAGCTGGCGCTACGATGCGTTGGGGCAGCCTATCCTGCAGGCGGATGCGGCGCAGCACCAACAGCGCTATGCGTTTGATGTCGCCGGCCAACTCAAAGCCGTGAGCTTGAAATTAAAAGGCGCTACGGCTGAGAAAGTCGTAGTACAAGACCTGGTCTACAACGCATCTGGCCAGGTCGAATCTCAGGCTGCGGGCAATGGCGTCATCAGTCGCGCCGCGTTCGACCCGGCCAGTGGTCGCCTGGTCGCCCTCAGCGCGGCGGTGTCCGGCAGCACCTTGCAGGATCTGCGCTACACCTACGACGCGGTGGGTAACGTCACCCAAATTGAAGACAGGGCCCAACCGGTGCAGTTCGGCAGCAATCAGCGGGTCGACGCCATCAGTACTTTCAGCTACGACAGCCTCTATCAGCTGATCAGCGCGACGGGGCGCGAATCCTCGGGTCTGACCGGCAACCCCAGCCTTGCCAAGCTCAGCCGAGCACCGTTCGATGCCCGGCAGCTGTTCAGGTTTACCGAACACTACGAATACGACGCCGGCGGTAACCTGATCGAACTGCGCCATGTCCGCGACCGCAATCACTACACCCGGACCTACAACGTTGCCGCGACAAGTAATCGACTCACGTCCTGGAATACCGGCCACTCAGCGCCCGACGTGACGGTTGGTTTCGACGACAACGGCAACCAGCAGACGCTCGGTCCAGGCCGGGCGCTAGAGTGGAATACCCGCAATCAACTGGCCAAGGTGACGTTAGTCCGCCGTGAGGACGGACACGACGACACCGAACGTTACTGCTACGACAGCGATGGGCAACGGGTTCGCAAGATACAAACCACCCGGGCCGCGACGGTGACGCACACCCGGGAAGCCCGTTCTCTGCCGGGCCTGGAAATTCGCACCCGTCCTAACGAGCGCCTGGAAGTCATAACCGTGCAAGCCGGTCGTTGCAGTGTTCGCTATTTGCACTGGACTGAAGGCCGCCCGGCCGGTATTGCGACCAGCCCGTTTCGCTACAGCCTCGACGACCACCTGGGGTCCAGCACGATGGAACTCGACGACGAGGGTTGGCTGATCAGCCAGGAAAGTTACCTGCCGTACGGTGGCACTGCGTGGGCGGCGTCCCGCTCAGCCGTGGAAGCCGACTATCGAACCATTCGTTACTCCGGCAAGGAGCGCGACGCCAGCGGACTGTATTACTACGGGCAGCGCTACTACGCGCCGTGGTTGCAACGCTGGATCAGTGCCGATCCGGCGGGGGCAATTGACGGGCTGAACTTATATTGCATGGTGGGTAATAACCCCGTGCGGTACAACGACCCGAACGGCCATGACAAAGAAGAGTTCAACATCAGGAAAGAGATAGCGGCTTATCCGAATATTCTGTCCCAGGTCAACAACCGGGTCAGCACGCTGAACCAGCAGCTGTACAACAGCATGAGTACAAAAGACATCACCAAAAGTGTCTTTCAGCGTTACGCCTACAACGCCTTCAAGAACGCGGCATCGCTGGGTGCAGGGGCCTTGGCGGCGCCGGCAGGGCTGATTGCCTCATGGTCGGCCATGAGCGGCACCGCAGCAGGCATCGACAGCCTCGCCGGAAAACTGGATGCGACGCGACATCTGCCTGAGTCTGTCTACCCACAAGTCAGCCGACTGGACCCCGACGATATCGAGCATGAAGGCCGGACAGCCTTTTATGACCTGAACGCAAAGTCCCGCAAGGCCATCAAAGACCTGGACCCGCGCGAAGCGACCGGACAAAAGAAAATATCGTTGATGGTGACCAATTTCATCTTGACCAAAGTACTTCGGGTTCCGGGCGCATGGATCGCCAACTTTGAAGCCTCTACCCAAGCCACCAAGACCTCGAATGGAATTCCCGGACAAAAAATCCAACGCTTGAACGATGCGCTGCTTGAGCTCGACGGATACCTGGAGCATGACGCCAACGCCATCAATGCTGCGTTCGATCGGCTTGGGGTGGAGGAGTTTTACGGCCCGGGCGCGAAAGGGCTGCTGAACCGGACCCTGGACCAGATGACCGATCGAACCGACACGGCAGGCGCCCGGACATTGCGCCGTACGCAGATGCAGCAGCAGATCCACGCCACTCGGGCAACTATCCAACACGGACGGGAACTGCTGTTCAGGCTGAACCAATACAACCAGTCAATGGGTCGATACGCGGCCGCCTAGCATTCACGACAATGGGGGATCGCTGTCCGGGCATCTGCTGCGCAGCACGGGTTCAGGCACTGATCGCATCAGTAAACACCAACCGATTCCCAAACGGATCGACCACCGTCATGTCCTGGCTTCCCCAGGGCATGGCCTGGATCTGTGGCCGTGCAAAGGTGTACGACTTGGCGAGCAGTTGTGCCTGGAACACATTTGAAGACTCCGACGAACCCGTGGCGAGGGAGCTTGCTCCCGCTGGACGCGCCAGCGTCCCCTGCCGTGTGATGATGTAAACACAGGGGCTGCTTCGCACCCCAGCGGGAGCAAGCTCCCTCCCCACACTGACTCATAACCCCGCGTGACTTCCCCGCGCCAGGAACCGCCCTCCCCTGCGTCCATTCGCCTGGCCTTCGCCATAACTCAGGACGCCGTTGACCCACACGCCATCAATGCCTTCGGCAGCCCGTTGCGGCTCGATGAAATCGGCGACGTCGCGAATGGTCTGTGGATTGAACAGCACCAGGTCGGCCCAATGCCCTTCACGAATTTCACCACGTTCCTTCAGACCGAAGCGTGATGCGGACAACCCGGTCATCTTGTGTACGGCTGTATGCAACGGAAAAAGCCCGACGTCACGGCTGAAATGGCCCAGCACCCGTGGGAAAGCCCCCCACAAACGAGGATGGGGAAACGGATCTTCGGGCAGGCCGTCGGAACCGACCATGGATAACGGATGGGCGAGGATCTTTCGCACGTCGGCCTCATCCATACCGTAGTAAACCGCGCCGGCCGGTTGCAGGCGCTGCGCCGCGTCCAGCAGTGACACGTTCCATTGAGCGGCAATATCGATCAGGTCGCGCCCGCCCATCTGCGGATGCGGCTTCGACCAGGTGATGGTGATGGGATGGGCATCAGTCACCTGCTTGAGGTCCAGGGTCGAGGAGCTGGCCGCGTAGGGATAGCAGTCACAGCCGACCGGATGATTTCTTGCAGCGTTTTCCAGCGCCGCGAGTACTTGAGGACTACGCCCCCAATTGCCGACGCCCGCACACTTGAGGTGGGAAATGATCACTGGGCTTCGGGCGTGCCGACCAATCTGGAACGCTTCGTCCATGGCTTCGAGCACCGGCTCGAATTCACTGCGCAGGTGGGTGGTGTAGATCGCGCCGAACGCACTTAGCTCTTCGGTCAACTGCATGACTTCATCGGTGGACGCTGAAAACGCGTTGGCGTAGGCCAGGCCGGTGGACAAGCCCAGCGCTCCGGCTTCCAGGCTTTCGCGCAATTGCTGACGCATGGCGGCGATTTCTCCCACGCTGGCAGTGCGCAACAGATCGTCCATGTGGTTACTGCGCAACGCCGTATGGCCCACCAAGGCGGCGACATTGACTGCTGGCCTGGCCGTTTCCACCGCCGCGCGATAGTCGTCGAAGCGCGGATAGGCGAACGCCTGGGAAGGGCCGAGCAGGTTCATCGGGTCCGGCGGATCGCCCCGCAGGCTGACCGGCGCGGCGCTGATGCCGCAATTGCCAACAATCACCGTGGTCACGCCCTGGCTGAGCTTGGGCAGCATCTGCGGCTGGCGGATCACCACCGTGTCGTCATGGGTGTGCACATCGATGAACCCCGGCGCCAGCACACGGCCGGCGGCGTCGATTTCCTCAACGGCGCGGGCGTCGCTCAGATCGCCAATGCGCTCGATGCGGCCAGCGCGAATCGCGACATCGGCAGGGTAGCCGGGGGTGTCGCTGCCATCGATGAGCAGCGCGTTGCGGATCAAAGTGTCGTACTGCATGTCAGTCTCCCAGCGGCAGCTCATCATCGCCGCCGCGGTAGTCGTCCAGGGCGAGTTTGACCCGCCGCAGGCGCTCTTGATTGTCTTCGGGGTGCGCCAGTGCCAGCTCGGTGGCGAGCACGTCGATGGCCAGCAACATGCCGTAGCGCGCTGCCGTGGGTTTGTAGATGAACGAGGTTTCGGCGCCTTGCAGGGGCAGCACCACATCGGCCATTCGGGCGAGCGGTGAGTCGGCGCGGGTAATCGCCAGGATTGGCGCACCGTAACTGCGGGCCAGTTCGACAGCGCCGAGCAGTTCCGGGGTAATGCCGGTGAGTGAGCAGGCGATGACCAGATGCTGCTCGCTCAGCGACGTGGCAGTGATGCGCATCATCACCGGGTCGCGGCATGCGGCAATCGGATAGCCGAAACGCACCAGGCGCACCTGCAACTCCTCGCTGCACAAGGCCGACCAGCCACCGAGCCCGAACGCATGGATCATCCGCGCCTTGCCGAGCATCCGCACGGCATCGGCGAACCGTGTCTCTTCGAACGCCGACAGATGCCGACGCAGGGTGGACTCGATATCACCGACGATCTGCCCATAAAACGCCGACTGTTCAGGGGCACCCGTCGGGTCGAGAAAACGGCGGCCGACGCCGCTGGCCTGGGCCAGTTGCAGACGCAAGTCCCGCAGGTCGCGACAGCCGACGGTCCGGGCAAAGCGCGACAACGTAGCACTGCTGACTTCGGCGCGCTGGGCCAGGTCTTCGAGGCTGGCGGAGGCGGCAAATCCTACGTCGTCGAGCATCAGCCGGGCGATTCTTCCTTCGCCTGCGCTGAAGGAATCCTGGCGGGATCGGATCTGGTAGAGGATGTCCATGACGGCTCCTGTTTGGTTGCCTTGTGCTCAGAGCAAACGCGCGAGCCCAAGGGTCAGGCCGAACGCGACCACGGAAATCAGCGTTTCGAGCACCGTCCAGGTCTTGAAGGTTTGCGCAACGGTCATATTGAAGTATTCCTTGATCAGCCAGAAGCCGCCGTCGTTGACGTGGGAAAAGATAACCGACCCGGCCCCGGTGGCCAGCACCAACAGTTCGGGGTGCGGGTAGCCCAGACCGATTGCCACGGGGGCGACGATGCCCGAGGCCGTGGTCATCGCCACCGTGGCCGAGCCCGTGGCAACGCGCATCAAGGCGGCGAACAGCCAGCCCATGACCAGCGGCGACAATTGGAATTCCTGGGCCAGCCCGACGATTTGCTGCGTGACCCCGGCGTCCACCAGGATCCGGTTCAAGCCGCCACCGGCCCCCACCAGCAAAGTAATGCTGGCTGTGGGGGCCAGACATTCATTGGTGAACTTGAGGATCGACTCGCGGTTGAAACCCTGGGCCAGACCGAGGGTCCAGAAACTGAGGATGGTCGCCAGCAGCAAGGCGATCACCGAGTTGCCGATAAACAACAGGAACTGGTTCAAACCGCTGCCGGGCGTGGAGATCAGGTTGGCCCAGCCACCGATCAGCATCAGCACCACGGGCAGCAGGATCGTCCCCAGGGTCACGCCGAAACCCGGCAACCGCGCACGCGGCTCGCGGTCGAGAAACTGCCGCTCCAGGGGGTTATCGGCCGGTAGCTGGATGCATGGCACGATGAACTTGGCATACAGGGGACCGGCGATGATTGCCGTGGGAATTCCGATCAGGATCGCGTAGAGCAAGGTTTGCCCCACCGAAGCCTGGAACGCCTGCACCGCCAACATGGCCGCCGGATGCGGCGGCACCAGGGCATGGACCACAGACAGCCCGGCGACCATCGGCAGCCCGACCATGAGGATCGATACCCCGACCCGCCGGGCCACCGTGAAAGCGATGGGCACCAGCAGCACGAAACCGACTTCAAAAAACAGCGGCAGCCCCACCAGGAACGCAATGCAGACCATGGCCCAATGAGCGTTGCGCTCGCCGAAGCGTTCGATCAGCGTCTGCGCCATGCGCTCGGCTCCGCCGGACTCGGCCATCATCTTGCCGAGCATGGTACCCAAGGCCACCACCAGCGCGATGTGCCCAAGCGTCTTGCCCACCCCCGCCTCGTAAGCCCCTACGACACCCGACGGCGGCATGCCGGCCAATAGCGCCAGGCCAATGGACACCAGGGTAATCACGATGAACGGATTGAGTCGGTAACGGGCGATCAGAACGATCAGGGCAATGATGGCAATGGCCGCGTAGACCAATAGCCAATAACCGAAAGCAGGTGCCATGCGGGACTCCTCGAACAGGGTCACATCTATGAGTTGTGAAACTCATAAAACATTTCCACGGAAAATCCTCAAACTCATTGAAAGTTATTTTCGTGCCCAGACAAGAATTGTCGCTGCCAGACATCGCGACACAGCGCCGATGAAAATCCACCACTGAATTTTCGTCTCCAGGCACAACCCCCTGTGGGAGCGAGCCTGCTCGCGATTGCGGCCTGACGTTCACCGCGGATGTCGACTGACACTCCGCTATCGCGAGCAAGCTCGCTCCCACAGGGGAATTTCCGTACCATTGCCCTCTGCTTTTGCACCACTCCCCGGCAGCCGACACTCCACCGGCGCCCAGTCAGGTAAACCATGAAACCAGCACGTCTTCGCGCCGACGTCCTCGCCGGCCTCACCACGTCTTTCGCCTTGCTCCCCGAATGCATCGCCTTCGCCCTGGTCGCCCACCTCAACCCGCTGATGGGGCTGTATGGCGCCTTCATTATCTGCACGCTGACCGCCCTGTTCGGCGGCCGTCCGGGCATGGTATCGGGCGCGGCAGGATCGATGGCGGTGGTGATCGTGGCGTTGGTGGTGCAGCACGGCGTGCAATACCTGCTGGCCACGGTACTGCTGGGCGGACTGATCATGATGGCGTTCGGGCTGTTGCGGCTGGGCAAACTGATACGCATGGTGCCGCATCCGGTGATGCTCGGTTTCGTCAACGGCCTGGCGATCGTCATCGCGCTGGCGCAGTTGGAGCATTTCAAGAACGGCGAGACCTGGCTGAGCGGCGGCCCGTTGTACCTGATGGCCGGGCTGGTGGTGCTGACCATGGCCATCGTCTATCTGTTGCCGCGCCTGACCCGCAGCGTGCCGCCGGCCCTGGTGGCGATCCTCGGGGTTGGCCTTGCGGTGTATCTGCTCGGTTTGCCAACCCGGACACTGGGGGACATGGCCCACATCGCCGGCGGCTTGCCGAGCCTTGCCTGGCCGGACATCCCGTGGAATCTGGAGACCCTGCGGATCGTCGCGCCTTATGCCGTGATCATGGCGTTGGTGGGTTTGCTGGAAACCCTGCTGACCCTGAACCTGACCGATGAAATCACCGAGAGCCGCGGCTATCCGGACCGTGAATGCGTGGCCCTGGGCGCCGCCAACATGGCCTCCGGGCTACTGGGCGGCATGGGTGGTTGCGCGATGATCGGCCAGACGATGATCAACTTGAGCTCTGGCGGGCGCGGGCGATTGTCCGGCGTGGTGGCCGGGATCATGGTGCTGCTGTTCGTGTTGTTCCTGTCGCCGCTGATCGAGCGCATCCCGCTAGCGGCGCTGGTGGGCGTGATGTTCGTGGTGGCGCAGCAGACGTTTGCCTGGGCCTCGTTGCGGGTGATCAACAAGGTGCCGGCCAATGACGTTTTGGTGATCATCGCAGTGACGGTCATCACGGTATTCACCGACCTGGCGATTGCCGTGCTCTGCGGTATCGTCATCGCGGCCCTCAACTTCGCCTGGCAACAGGCTCGGGAGCTGTACGCCGACACGCACCTTGAAAACGATGGGAGCAAACTCTATCGCCTGCACGGCACCTTGTTCTTCGCCTCGACGACGCCGTTCCTCAACCAGTTCGACCCGGCCGACGACCCGCCCGTGGTGACCCTGGACTGCCGCCACCTGAGCTTCGTCGACTACTCGGCCATCGCCGCGCTCATGACTTTGCGTGAACGCTACGGCAAGGCCGGCAAGCATCTGCGGGTGTTCCACCTGTCGGAACGCTGCAAGCAGATGCTCAAGCGCGCGGGTGTGCATCACGACTGAAAAACCTGTGGGAGCGGGCTTGCTCGCGAAAGCAGTGTGTCAGTGACGAATCGGGGTCTGACAAACCGCTTTCG
>NZ_JALJDX010000163.1 GCF_022952855.1 Pseudomonas sp. RGM2987
GTGTCAGGGAATACATCATTAACTGACACGTCGCCTTCGCGAGCAAGCCCGCTCCCACAAAGGGATGTGCGGGTCTTGAAGCTTTGCTCCAACCGCTCCGATCTGTAATCTGCCAAGCCTTTTCCCACCAAGGCAGATCACCTCATGACCGATTCCCTCATCCGCATCGCCGCCGCCCTGCTGATCGGGCCGGACGGTCGGACCCTGCTGGTGCGCAAGCGCGGCACCCGGGCCTTCATGCAGCCGGGGGGCAAGATCGAGCCTGATGAACGACCGCTACAGGCCCTGGTCCGTGAACTGGAAGAGGAGCTTGGGCTGCTGATCGAGCCGGCGCAGGCCCGTTATCTGGGGACATTCAGCGCACCCGCCGCCAACGAGCCAGGGTTCGTCGTGCAGGCCGAGGTGTTCCTGGTCACGGTCGACGGCGCGGTGTCGCCCGCCGCTGAAATCGAAGAAGTCCGCTGGATCGACCCGGCCGGTGACGGCGATCTGTTCCTGGCGCCGTTGACAGGCGAGGTGATCCTGCCGTTTTATCGAGCCACCTGTCGCGATTCAAGGCTCAAGGACTGCTGCCCATGATTCCACTGCCGGACCTGCTGGTTTTCGCCGCCGCCGCGTTGCTGATGGTGCTCACGCCCGGCCCGAACATGATCTACCTGATCTCCCGTTCGATCTGCCAGGGCCGCAAGGCCGGGGTCACATCCTTGTTGGGAGTGGTGGCGGGCTTCTTCGTGCACATGTTCGCTGCGGCCGCCGGGTTGACGGCAGTGTTCCTGGCGGTGCCCACGGCTTATGAAGTGTTGAAATGGGCCGGTGCGCTGTACCTGCTGTGGCTGGCCTGGCAGGCCGTGAAGCCGGGCGCACGCTCGCCGTTCGAAGCCCGGCAGTTGCCCGCGGACTCGACGCGCAAATTGATCACCATGGGGTTTCTCACCAGTGCCCTGAATCCGAAGATCGCGGTGTTTTACCTGTCGGTGTTCCCGCAGTTCATCAGCCCGGAACACGGTTCGCTGTTTACCCAGAGCCTTATCCTCGGGCTGACCCAGATCAGCGTCAGTTTCAGCGTCAACCTGCTGATTGCGCTGTTCGCCGCCGGCATCGCTTCGTGGTTCGTCCACAACCCGACGTGGCTGGCGGCGCAGCGCTACTTCATGGGCTTTGTCCTGGGGGCGCTGGCGTTGCGACTGATGCTTGAGCAGCGGCGGGCGGCGTGAGCATCCGGCGGTTGCGGGCGGGTGATGCTGCGGCGTATCGCGAATTGATGCTTGAGGCGTACGCGCTGCATCCACAGGCCTTCACCTCCAGCGTCAGCGAACGGGCGGCGCTGCCGATCAACTGGTGGGAATCGCGCCTGACCAGCCGGCTCGACGTGCTGCTCGGGGCGTTCGTCGGGGATGAATTGGTGGGTATCGTCGGCCTGGCCCTGGAACCTCGGGAAAAGGCCCGGCACAAGGCGCTGCTGTTCGGCATGTACGTCAGCGAGCACCATCGCCAGCGCGGGCTCGGCCAGCAACTGCTGGAAACTGCCCTTGCCGAAGCCCGCCGCCATGCCTTCCTGCGACTGGTGCAACTGACCGTCACCGCCGGCAACGACCCGGCGATCAAGCTCTACCAGCGCTGCGGCTTCGCCCTGTACGGCCTCGAACCCCAGGCGATCCGCGTGGGGGATGAATACTTCGACAAGATACTTATGTGGCTGGAGCTCTAGGGCCTCATCGTCGGATCGCCGCCCGGAGCAGGCTCGCCCCCACAGTGGGCGATGCTGGCCACAGAATATTGCTTCTGCCGCAGATCCAATGTGGGAGCGGGCTTGCTCGCGAAGAGGCCGAGCCAGTCGCCATCAGAGTGATTGACCCACCGCTTTCGCGAGCAAGCCCGCTCCCACAGGGATTGATGCTGCTCACAGAATCTGGCTTCGCCGCAGCTCCCACAGTTGGCTGTATGGTGGGCTCAGATTCTGAGTACACCCGCGACCCCTTGTGGGAGCGGGCTTGCTCGCGATGGGGCGCGACGCGGTCTCACCGCACGGCACTGACCCCATCCAGCGTTGAAAACGAAGTGTCCTTGGCTGTCAGCAGAAAGTCGCGCATGTAGGGCGCATCGAGCATGTCGGTGCGGACCGCCGCGTACAGCGTGGCAAACAGGCCCTTCTCCCCCAGCCGCTTGGCCTTCACGTACCCCCGCGAGCTGTATTCATGCAGTGCCCAGTGGGGCATGCCACAGACGCCACGGCCGCTGGCGACCAATTGCATCATCATCACCGTCAGTTCTGAGGTGCGCACCTGGGCCGGCTCGATGTCGGCCGGTTCCAGGAACCGGGTGAAGATGTCCAGCCGGTCGCGCTCCACCGGGTAGGTGATCAGGGTTTCGCTGACCAGGTCTTCCGGCACGATGTACGGCTTGCCTGCCAACCGATGCTGGTTGGCGACGGCGAGCATCGCTTCGTAGGTGAACAGCGGCACATACGTGATGCCAGCCAGTTCCAGCGGATCGGAGGTTACCACCAGGTCCAGGTCGCCTCGGGCCAGGGCCGGCAGCGGGGCGAAGGCGAAGCCCGAGGCCAGGTCCAGTTCGACCTCCGGCCAGGCATCGCGGAACTGGTCGATGGTGGGCATCAACCACTGAAAGCAGCTGTGGCACTCGATTGCCATGTGCAAACGTCCGGCGGTGCCGCCGGCCAACCGGGCGATATCCCGCTCGGCGCCGCGCAACAGCGGCAGGGTGGCATCGGCCAGTTGCAGCAGGCGCAGGCCGGCGCTGGTGAAGCGCACCGGTTTGGTCTTGCGCACGAACAACGGCATCCCCAAGCGCTCTTCCAGTTCCTTGAACTGATGGGACAGGGCGGATTGGGTCAGGTGCAGGCGTTCGGCGGCTTCCACCAGGCTATCGGCTTCGCGCAGCGCATGCAGGGTCTTGAGGTGACGGAGTTCAAGCACCGGGTGGCTCCATGAGTAAAACTTGTGATCAACACGAAAAGGTTGAGTTTGTCTCATGTAGGTCCGACTGTCGACAATGGCGTCATCTTTTACAGGAGGACGCCCACCATGGCCCTGGCCCACACCCTCGGTTTTCCACGCATCGGCGCTGACCGCGAACTGAAAAAAGCCCTCGAAGCCTACTGGAAGGGCGATCTGGCCCAGGCCGAACTGCAAACGGTGGGGCGCGAGCTGCGGGCCCGCCACTGGCAATTGCAGAAGGACGCCGGCATCGACCTGCTGCCGGTCGGTGACTTCGCCTGGTACGACCAGGTGCTCAGCCACACCCTGGCCTTGGGCGTCATTCCACCGCGTTTCCACGACACCTTGAATGACCAGGACCGGCCGACCCTCGACACCCTGTTCGCCATGGCCCGTGGCGCCACGGCCAGTTGCTGCAACGCCGATCACGGGCAGCATGCTCAGGAACTGACCAAGTGGTTCGACACCAACTACCACTACCTGGTCCCGGAATTTTCCATCGATCAGACCTTTGCCCTGAACTGGGAGCAATTGTTCGACGAAGTGGACGAGGCCCACGCCTTGGGGCATCGGGTCAAACCGGTGATCATCGGCCCGCTGACCTACCTGTGGCTGGGCAAGGCCAAGGGCGCCGAGTTTGACCGGCTCGACCTGCTGGAACGCCTGCTGCCGGTCTACGGTGAAATCCTCAATCGCCTCAAGGCCCAAGGGGTTGAGTGGGTGCAGATCGACGAGCCGATCCTTACCCTCGACCTGCCACTGGCCTGGAGAAGTGCCTTCGAACGGGCTTATCACATCCTCCAGTACTCGCCGTTGAAAAAACTCGTGGCGACCTATTTCAGTGGCCTGCAAGACAACCTCGGCCTGGCGGTGAGCCTGCCGGTGGACGGTTTGCACATCGACGCGGTGCGCGACCCGGAGCAACTGGGCCAGGTGCTGGATCGACTGCCCACCTACAAGATCCTGTCGGTGGGCCTGGTCAATGGTCGCAACGTCTGGCGCTGCGAACTGGAACAGGCGCTGGCGCAGTTGCAACCGGCCCAGGAGCGCTTTGGCGACAACCTCTGGGTCAGCACTTCTTGCTCGCTGCTGCACAGCCCGGTGGACCTGGAGCGTGAAGACCGCCTCGATCCCGAACTCAAGAACTGGCTGGCCTTCGCCGTGCAGAAGTGCGGCGAAGTGGCGGTGTTGCGCGATGCGCTGAACGATCCGCAGGCCCCCGGCGTGCAACAGGCCCTGGCCGCCAGCCGAGAGGTGCAGGCCAGCCGTGCTGCCTCTGGGCGCATTCACAAACCCGAGGTCCAGGCCCGGCTGGCGGCGATCACGCCGCAGGACAGCCAGCGGCGCTCACCATTTGCAGAACGCATCGAACGCCAGCGCGCCCAATTGAAACTGCCGGCATTTCCCACCACCAGCATCGGTTCTTTCCCGCAGACCCCGGCGATTCGTCTGGCGCGTCAGGCCCACAAGCACGGCAAGCTGTCGGCCAATGACTACCAGGACGCCATGCACAGCGAAATCCGCCATGCCGTAGAAATCCAGGAACGCCTGGGCCTGGACGTTCTGGTGCACGGTGAAGCCGAGCGCAACGACATGGTGGAGTACTTCGCCGAGCAACTGGACGGCTACGCCTTTACCCGTTTCGGTTGGGTGCAGAGCTACGGTTCGCGCTGCGTGAAACCGGCGATCATCTACGGCGACATCAGTCGCCCCGGCGCCATGACGGTCGACTGGATCCGCTACGCCCAGGGCCTGACTGACAAAGTCATGAAAGGCATGCTCACCGGTCCGGTGACCATGCTGATGTGGTCGTTCCCTCGCGAGGATGTGTCGCGCCGGGTCCAGGCCCAACAACTGGCCCTGGCGCTACGGGACGAAGTGCTGGACCTGGAAGAAGCCGGCATCAGGATCGTGCAGATCGACGAAGCGGCGTTTCGCGAAGGGCTGCCACTGCGTCGCGCCCAGTGGCAGGAATATCTGGGCTGGGCCGTGGAGGCGTTCCGCCTGAGCGCCTCGGGCGTGCGTGACGAAACCCAGATCCACACCCACATGTGCTACAGCGAGTTCAATGATGTGATCCTGGCCATTGCCGCCATGGACGCCGACGTCATCACCATCGAGACCTCGCGCTCGGACATGGAGCTGCTGGACGCTTTCGAAGCCTTCGAGTACCCCAATGACATCGGCCCGGGCGTCTATGACATCCACTCGCCCCGGGTGCCGGACACCGCCGAGATGGTCGCGTTGATGAGCAAGGCGGTGCAGCGAATTCCCGCCGAGCGCCTGTGGATCAACCCCGACTGCGGGCTCAAGACCCGCGCCTGGCCCGAGACTGAAGCAGCCTTGGTGAACATGGTCGCGGCGGCGCGGCAGTTGCGTAGCCAGCTGGCCTGATCTAAAGACCGCCGCGAACGCCGTGGCGAGGGAGCTTGCTCCCGCTGGGCTGCGCAGCAGACCCAAAATTTCAGGTCTTTACCCTGTGTACGGGCTGAAAATTGTTGGGAGTGCTTCGCACTCCAGCGGGAGCAAGCTCCCTCGCCACAGGGTGCCCACATGGCTTTAGATCACCACTCGGCAATCTTCATCAAACTGTCACGCAACTGTGGCAGCGCGCTTGAACAAATTTCATCAGACTCGCGCTCTACTGGGGTTCTGCGTTTCGGTGTTTGTTCATGCGTGTATTCATTTTCCTGGCCGTATTGTTTTGCGGCCTGCCGTCTTTTGCGGCGTCTCGTTGTGATGTCAATGTCCCGGCCCAACGGGTCGATCTGGATCAGGTGAGCCTGACGTACCAGAGCGTGGGTCGTGCCTCGGATCCGGCCTTGCTGCTGGTGATGGGCCTGGGCGGGCAGTTGATCCATTGGCCGGATGAAGTGGTGATGGCCCTGTGCGAACAGGGTTTCCGGGTGATTCGCTACGACAACCGCGATGTCGGCCTGTCCACCTGGCGCCAGGCGCCCGGCAGCGCCAACCTGACTTTCGAAGCCCTGCGCTACAAACTTGGTTTACCGGTGGCCGCGCCCTATACCTTGACTGACATGGCCGACGACGGGCTCGGGTTGATGGACGCCTTGCAGGTGCAGAGCTTTCACGTGCTGGGGGTGAGCATGGGCGGGATGATCGCCCAGCACATGGCGGCGATGGCGCCGCAGCGGGTCGAGAGCCTGACGCTGATCATGACCAGCTCCGGTGCCGAGGGCCTGCCGGCGCCGAGTGCTGCGCTGGTGCAGTTGCTGTCACGGCGTAGTGCGCCGAATCGTGAAGTGGCCCTTGAGCAACAGGCCGACCTGCTGGCGGCGTTGGGCAGCCCGCTGGTGGTCGATGACCGTCAGGCCTTGCTGCATCAGGCCGCCGTGGCCTATGACCGGGCGTTCAGCCCCGAAGGCGTGAAGCGCCAGATCATGGCAATCCTCGCCGAGCCAAGCCGGGTGGCGCTGCTCAATCAACTGCGGGTGCCGACCCTGGTCGTACACGGCACCGCCGACCCGTTGCTGCCGGTGATGCACGGCGTGCACCTGGCGGCGCATATCCAGGGCAGCCAATTGAAACTGATCCCGGGCCTGGCCCATCGTTTCCAGGAAGCGTTCAAGGCGCCGCTGCTGGCGGCGGTGTTGCCGTACCTGCAACAGCACCGCGAGGACACCTCGCACTGGGCGCAGATCGAACCGGTGCAGGCGCCGAATCTGCTCTGATACAGGCATCTAAGGCTGGCAATGACCCACCTGAGGCCGACACCGAACCACTGTGGCGAGGGAGCTTGCTCCCGCTTGGGTGCGAAGCGCCCACAAAAATGGGTCTGCTGCGCCCGAACGCGGACCGGTCCAGCGGGAGCAAGCTCCCCCGCCACAGGGGTCTCCGTGCCCCTGACTAAACGGGTTCTACCGCACCCGCGCCTGCTCCACCAACCACCCCATCAACTCCTGCAACGGCCCTGACACCTGGGGTTTGCGCGGGTACACCAGGTGATAACCCAGCCCGGTCTTGACCTTCAGTTCGAACGGCATCACCAGCCGGCCGGCGCTCAAGTCATCGCCGATCAGCGACCAGTCGCCAATTGCCACGCCCGTGCCTTGGGAAGCCATGGACATCGCCAGGTCCAGGGTTTCGAAATGCTGGCCCTTGCTGACATTGCTCAAGTGCACATCGGCTGCCTTCAGCCAGGCCTTCCAGTCGCGCTCGTCACGGGTGGGGTGCAACAGCAAGTGTTGTTGCAGGTCGGCGGGTTCATGCAGCGGCACCGCCCCTTCCAGGATCGGCCGCGAGCAGACCGGCGTCAGTTGCTCATCGAACAGATGCAGGCAGGCCAGGGAAGCGTCCGGTGGCGGGCCATAGACCACCGCAGCGTCGAAGGCTTCGCGCTGGAAATCCACGCCGTGCCTGACCGTGGTGGTCAGTTCCACCGGTACGTCCGGGCGTTCCTTCTGCCATTGCAACAGGCGCGGCAGCAGCCAGCGCATCACGCAGGTCGGGGCCTTGAGTTGCAACGTCTGGCGTTTCTCGCCGATCTGCTCGACCGCCTCGTCAATCAGGCCGAACACCTGCTGGATCCTGGGCAGCCAGGCCTGGCCTTCGGCGGTCAGGCTCAAGCCCCGCGCCTGACGTTGGAACAGCGCATAACCCAGATGATCCTCCAGCCCGGCGATCTGTCGGCTCACCGCACCCTGGGTGATGCACAGCTGTTCGGCCGCCCGGGTGAAGTTGCAGCACTGGGCCGTGATCAGGAACGTGTGCAGCGTTGCAAGCGGAGGAAGTCGCTTCATTTGGATCCAAGCCATGACCTGAGGACATGGCTAGTATGACTTTTTATCCATTGTTGCCGCTACGGCCGGACCGTTCCAATAACGCCATTCCCAACGACAAAAACGGTCCCCGGCGGGTTGCCCGGGGCCTGGTCCGAGACAAGAAAAAGGGCAGTGGCAATGGCAACGTGTGGCGAAGTGTTGGTCAAGTTACTCGAAGGCTACGGCGTGGAGCAGGTGTTCGGCATCCCCGGCGTGCACACCGTCGAGTTGTACCGCGGGCTGGCCCGCTCAAGCATCCGCCATGTAACGCCACGGCATGAGCAGGGCGCCGGCTTCATGGCCGACGGCTACGCCCGGGTCAGCGGCAAGCCTGGCGTATGTTTCATCATCACCGGCCCCGGCATGACCAACATCACCACCGCCATGGGCCAGGCCTACGCCGATTCGATCCCGATGCTGGTGATCTCCAGCGTGCAGTCGCGCAGCCAACTGGGGGGGGGGCGCGGCAAGCTGCATGAACTGCCGAACCAAGGGGCGCTGGTCGGTGGGGTCGCGGCGTTTTCCCACACGCTGATGTCCGCCGCCGAACTGCCCGGCGTGCTGGCCCGGGCCTTCGCTTTGTTTCAGGCCGGGCGGGCGCGGCCGGTGCACATCGAAATTCCGTTGGACGTCCTGGTGGAAGACGCCGATGCCTTGCTCGCCAGCACACCGGTAGCGATCAATCGAGCCGGGGCCGCGCCGGATGCAGCCGCGCAAATGGCGGGCCTGCTGGCGACGGCCAGGCGACCGTTGATCCTGGCCGGTGGTGGCGCCATCGATGCGGCCGCCGAACTGACCGAACTGGCCGAACGCCTCGGCGCGCCAGTGGCATTGACCATCAACGCCAAGGGTCTGTTGCCTTCGCGTCATCCATTGTTGATCGGCTCGACCCAGAGCCTGGTCGCCACCCGCGCCCTGGTGGCCGAGGCGGATGTGGTACTGGCCATCGGCACCGAGCTGGCCGAGACCGATTACGACGTCACCTTCGCCGGCGGCTTCGAGATCCCCGGTGCGCTGCTGCGCATCGACATCGACCCGGACCAGACCGTGCGCAACTATCCGCCGCACCAGGCACTGGTGAGTGATGCACGCAACGCCGCCCAGGCCTTGCTTGCCGGGTTGGACCGCCAGTCCCTGACCGAGCGGCGCAGCGACTGGGGCCCGGCGCGTGTCGCCCGGCTGCGCGCCGAGCTTGAGCGCAGTTGGGACGCGCCGACCCGTGCCCAGCAGCTGTTTCTCGAGACGGTCCTGCAGACGCTGCCCGAGGCGGTCTTCGTTGGCGACTCGACCCAACCGGTGTACACCGGCAACCTGACGTTCAACCCGGAACAGCCGCGGCGCTGGTTCAACTCGTCCACCGGCTACGGCACCCTCGGCTATGCGTTGCCGGCGGCCATCGGCGCGTGGCTGGGGGGCAGGGACCTGGGGCACGGGCGCCCGCCGGTGGTGTGCCTGATCGGTGATGGCGGCTTGCAGTTCACCCTGCCGGAACTGGCCTGTGCAGTGGAAGCACGCACCCCGGTGATCGTGCTGTTGTGGAATAACCAGGGCTACGAAGAGATCAAGAAGTACATGGTCAACCGCGCCATTGAGCCGGTGGGCGTAGACATCTACACCCCGGATTTCATCGGGGTCGCCAAGGCGTTGGGCTGTGCCGCCGAAGCCATCGACGGGGTGCAATCGCTGCGCAACGCCTTGCTCGCGGCCAGCGACCGACAAGGCCCGACCCTGATTGAAATCGACCAGGCGCGGTGGATGCTGGAGGCCTCGAAATGACCTTTCCCACGACCCAGGACGGCCTGTACATCAACGGGCAATGGCTGGCCGGCGAGCAACCTTTGCGGGTGATCAATCCTGCGACCGAGGCGCTGTTGACCACGGTTTATGGCGGCGACGAGCACGCTGTCGACCGGGCCCTGGATGCTGCGACCCAGGCCTTCGGCCCATGGTCGAACACCCGCGGCGCCGAGCGCGGCGCGATCCTGCGGCGCATTGCCGACGGCGTGCGCGCCGCACGTGAGCGGCTGATGCACTTGCAATCGAGCAACAACGGCAAGCCGCTGTTCGAAGCGGCCATCGATGTCGACGACGTGATCGCCACCTTCGAGTATTACGCCGAACTGGCCGAAGGCCTGGACGCCCGGCAAGACAGTGCGCTGGCCTTGCCCAGCGATGATTTCAGCGCCCGTCTGCGCCGCGAGCCGTGCGGGGTGGTGGGGTTGATCGTGCCGTGGAATTTCCCGATGGTCACCACCGCCTGGAAACTCGCCCCGGCCCTGGCCGCCGGCTGCTGCGTGGTGCTCAAGCCCTCGGAAGTCACACCGCTGCCTGAGCTGGAACTGGCCTCGATCATCGCCGGTTGCGGCTTGCCCGGTGGGGTGTTCAACCTGGTATGCGGCACGGGCCTGGCGGTCGGTGCTCCGTTGGCGGCGGATTCGCGGGTGGCGAAGATTTCCTTCACCGGCAGCAACGCGGTGGGCGTGCAAGTGATGCAACGGGCAGCGGAGACGGTGAAGGGCGTGAGCCTGGAACTGGGCGGTAAATCGTCGCTGCTGGTGCTGGCCGACGCCGACTTGGAGCTGGCGGTGGAGCTGGCCTGTGGCGGCGGTTTCTTCAATGCCGGGCAGATGTGTTCAGCCACCAGCCGGGTGTTGGTGGCCGAGGAGGTGGCCGATGAATTCCTGCAACGGCTCAAGGCTCGCGCCGAGGCGGTTCGGGTGGCCGATCCGTTCGACCCGGACGTGGAGATGGGCGCGCTGGTCAATCAAGCGCAGTACCAGCGGGTGCTGGGGCACATCGACCGTGGCTTGAGCGCCGGGGCGACGCTGGTGTGCGGCGGTCAGCGCCCGGCGCATCTGCCACGCGGTTTTTTTCTTCAGCCGACGATCTTCACCGACGTGCCCCTGGACAGTGCGTTGTGGTGCGAGGAGATCTTTGGGCCGGTGCTGTGCGTGCGCCGTTTCAGCGGCGTCGAGCAGGCCATTGCGCTTGCCAACGACAGCCGCTTTGGCCTGGTAGCCAGCGTAGTCAGTCGGGATGTCGAGGCCGCCGGGCAGGTGGCCAACGCTTTGCAGGCCGGGCTGGTGTGGATCAACGCGCCCCAGGTGATTTTTCCCCAGGCGGCGTGGGGCGGCTACAAGCAGAGCAGCCTGGGCCGCGAGTTGGGGCCGTGGGGATTGGCGGCGTTCCAGGAAATCAAGCATGTGATCCGGGCCGTCTGACGGTTCGTTATCGGGCCACGCATGCCTCGAAAAAAGGCATGCGCCAGGAACATGGCTTCAATGAGTTTTTATCGATAGTCAGGGATTTTGCACAACCCCAGGATGGCCTTCGACAGCGACAAAGCCCTTGCAATACGGGGCTTTGGTCGGCGTTGGACGGTACGGGCGCAGCGGTTTCAGCCACCTCATACTGAGTGGCCTGTGTGGCTAATTCGAGCACTCAACTTCGGCGCCAGGACTTGCCAGGCTGCGTTGCCATTCCTCGCCGTAGCGGGCTACGACTCGTCATGGCGCCTTGCCTAGCAAGCCCTGGCACTCGAATTTGAGTACCCGAATTAACCACACAAGCCACTAAAAGAACAAAGGGAGTCTTCCATGGGCAAGCATGATCTGAACAGACGTCAATTCATCAAGACCGCCAGCGTGGTCTCGGTCGCGGCGGCCGCCATGAGCGTGCCATTCATCAGCGCCCGGGCCAGCGATACGCGGTTCGTCGGCAAGACCCTGCGTTTGCTGACCTGGTCCGACGACACCGGACTGGCGGCGCTGCGCAACATCGCCGCGACCTTCGAGGCCAAGACCGGCGCCAAGGTGGTCGCCGACCGCACCGGCAGTACTTCGGAAATGGTCGCCAAGCTCAAGGCCGGCGGCGACCGGCCGCAGTACGACATCATCACCCTGGCCGGCGTTGGCGCCGAGGGCCTGGCCGCGGCCGGGCTGCTGGAAAAGCCCGACCTCAATCGCATCCCCAACCTGGCGGACGTGCCGGCGCAATACCGCACCGGTGCCGGCGGCCATGGCATCGGCTACCTGCTGTGGTGCAACAGCCTGGTCTACAGCACCCGCACCATGAAGCAGGCGCCGGACAGTTACGCCGCGCTCTGGGACGCGGACCTGGCCCCGAATATCTTCCTGCCACCGCCGAACTGGACCGAGGCCATGGACCTGATCATCATCGCCGCCAAGCTGGCCGGCGGTGACGAGCACAACATCGAACCGGGCTTCAAGAAACTCGCCGAGCTCAAGGACCGGGTGGTGACCCTGGGGGAAAACCCGAACCAGATCGCCGAACTGTTCCGCACCGGCTCCCTGGACATGGGCGGGTTGTATGCACCGGCGTTTTTCCCCAAGCAGATCCGCGACCCGGCCTATGGGCTGGGGGCGACGTTTGGCATGAAGGAAGGTTTCTACACCGACCTGATGCTCTCGGTCATGCCGAAAAACCGCCCGGGCGACACCGACCTGGCCTACGCCTTCATCGACCACTCCCTCGACCCGCTGGTGCAGGGCAAGATGGCCGAAGACATCTTCAACGGCCCGGTCAACGCCAAGGCCATCATCTCCAGCGAAGCGCGCAAGAGCCCCTACATCCTCACCCCGGAGCAAATCGCCGACAAAGCGATCATGCACGACAACGCCTTCCTGGCGACGGTGCACGACCAGTGGATTCGCCGGTATACGGAGATCTTCTCGTCCTGAGTCAAAAGCGCCTGTGGGTGTACTGGGATATTGCAGCCACCGAAGATCCAAATGTGGGAGCGGGCTTGCTCGCGAAAGCGGTGGTTCAGTGATGGAGATGTTGCCTGTGCCGCCGTATTCGCGGGCAAGCCCGCTCCCACAGGGGATGGTGGGTGTGCATGGGTTTCGCGGCCACCGGAGATCCAAATGTGGGATTGGGGACGTGCATGGAGTTAGCGACCACCCGAAGATCCAAGTGTGGGAGCGGGCTTGCTCGCGAAAGCGGTGGTTCAGTGAGGGAGATGTTGCCAGTGCCGCCGCCTTCGCGAGCAGGCTCGCTCCCACAGGGAATTGGGTTGTTTTGAGATTGTGTTTGTTCTGTCGTTTTCCACTGACGAGACCTTGCCATGGAACACCAACCGTTAACCCATCCGCAGAGCGTTGCGCCGATACGTTCGAGCCGGAGTATTTCGCCCACGACGCGGGCATGGTTTTTCCTGTCGCCGTCCATGCTGTTTCTCGGTGTGCTGGTCGCCGCCAGCCTGTTGGTGCTGCGCATGAGCGTCGGCACCAAGGGCGCGGAGTGGAGTGGATTCAGCCTGGCCAGCTATGGGCAGTTGCTGGAACCGTACTACCTCAAGTCCCTGCTGCTGACCCTGCGCCTGGCACTGATCAGCGCCGTGATCGCGGTCCTGCTGGCGATTCCCGTGGCCTACACCATGTCGCGCCTGTCCTCGCCGTTGTTGCGGCGCATTTTCCTGGCGGCGGTGCTGTTGCCGTTGTTGGTCAACCTGCTGCTGCAAAGCTATGGCTGGCTGGTGATCCTGGGGCCTGCCGGCATGCTCAACCAGGCGTTGATGGGGCTGGGTCTGATCAAGCGCCCGATCATGTTGCTGTACAACCAGAACGGCGTGTTGATGGGCCTGGTCCAGACCGCGTTCCCCCTGGCCGTGTTGCCCATCGCCAGCGCCATGCGCGGCGTTGCCCGCAATTATGAAGAGGCCGCCGCGACCCTGGGCGCCAGCCGCTTCCAGGTGTTTCGCCAAGTGGTGCTGCCGATGAGCCTGCCGGGCATCATCACCGGCGCGACGCTGGTGTTCGCCTACAACGCCAGCAGCTTTGTCGTGCCCTTGCTGTTGGGCGGTCGACGGGTGCCGATGCTGGCGGTGATGGTCCACGACCAGATCGCCCCGCTGATGAACTGGCCGGCCGCGTCCGCTGCCGGGGTGGTGTTGATTGTCACCACGCTGCTGATCATGAGCCTGTCGGAATATTTCACCGGCCGCCGTCGGCGGATGCTGGAGGCTTCTCAATGAGCGCGCTGAGTAAAAAACGCCAGTCGCTGCTGCCCGGTGAAACCGGCCGGTTGGCGGGACTGCTGTCGGGTTTCATCCTGTTGCTGGCGGTGCTGCCGATCCTGACCATGATCGTCATGTCCTTCAGCGGCGCGGCGAACCTGGATTTCCCCCCCAGCAGTTACAGCCTGCAATGGTATCGGGCGGCCTGGCACACCTTTGTCTCGCCTGATGCCAGTGACGTGCTGAGCCTGGGCCAGGCCATGGGCACCAGCCTTCTGGTGGCCTGCCTGACCATGATTTTCGCCACGCTGATCGCGGTGCCGGCGGCCTACGCCCTGACCCGATGCGAGTTCCGTGGCAAGGCCGTCGCGCTGCAACTGATGTCGCTGCCGCTGGTGTTCCCCATGGTCGTGCTGGGCCTGGCGCTGCTGCTGGTGTTCGACAGCCTGCCGTTCCAGATGACCACCTCGCGGCTGGTGATTGCCCACGTCATCCTCGCGCTGCCGTTTGTGGTGAAGAACTGCACCGCCGCCATGCTGGGCATCGGCAGCGAAGTCGAGGAAGCCGCACGGATGCTCGGTGCGACGCCGCGGCGGGCCATCGTCGATGTGGTGGTGCCGCTGATGAAATCCGGGATCCTCGCCGGAATGCTGCTGGCGTTCATCGTGTCGTTCAACGAATTCACCGTGACCTATTTCCTCTACACCATCGATGTCATGACCGTGCCGATCTGGATGTACAGCCGCACTGTGTCATCGCTGGACCCCACCGTTTTTTCGTTTGCCGTACTCATCGTGCTGATCGACTTCGTGCTGATCTGGGCGCTGGAGAAACTGGTGGGCGAGGGCGGCGTTTCCTTTTGATTTCGAGGTGAAAGACATGACTGGACTGATACTGGAAAACGTCGAGAAACACTACGGCTCGGCCTGCGCGGTCAAGGACGTGAACCTGCATTTGCCCGAGGGCAAGCTGGTGTGTTTTCTCGGGCCGTCGGGCTGTGGCAAGACCACGCTGCTGCGCATGATCGCTGGCCTGGAAAGCCTCAGCGGCGGCGAGATCCGCCTGGATGGCGAGGACATCGGCCACACCCCGGCGCACCTGCGAAACTTCGGCATGGTCTTTCAATCGCTGGCCTTGTTCCCCCACATGACCGTCGGCGAGAACATCGCCTATCCGCTGAAACTGCGCGGCGTGGGCAAGGCCGGGCAACAGGCGCGGGTGGTGGAGTTGCTGGAGCTGATCCAGCTTCAGGCGATGATCGACCGGCCCGTGGCGAAACTGTCCGGCGGCCAACGCCAGCGCGTGGCGATTGCCCGGGCGATTGCCGCGCGGCCGAAGATCCTGCTGCTGGACGAACCGCTGTCAGCCCTGGACGCCAAGTTGCGTGAAGCCATGCAAGTGGAAATCCGCCAGCTGCAACAACGGCTGAACATCACCACCATCGTGGTCACCCACGACCAGCGTGAAGCCATGACCATGGCCGACGTCGTTGTAGTGCTGGGTGAGCATCGGGTGCAGCAGGTCGGCACGCCGATCGAGATCTACCGGCACCCGGCCAACGAATTCGTCGCCGACTTCATTGGCTCGGGCAATATTTTCCCGGCGACCACCCTGGGCACCGGGCGCGTCGGCCTGCCGGGCGGCGACGCGCTGCACGTGCCGGCCAGCCAAAGCAACACGGTCGGCGAGCCGATCAAGTTGCTGGTACGCCCCGAAGACGTGCAACTGTCCGCGCCCCAGGCCACGGCGGGTAATCGGTTGCTGGGCAAGGTGACGTTCGTGCGTGATATCGGCGCGACCATCGAGACCACCGTGCAATGCTCGGGGATCTCGTTCACTGCGCTGAGCACGCCCTGCCAGGGGATGGACCTGGGAATCGGGCATGCGGTGTCGGTGACTATTCCGGCTGAGGCGTGTCGGGTGTTGGGGGGCTGATTCTTGAGAGATGGGTTGCTGGGCTGGCCTCTTCGCGAGCAAGCCCGCTCCCACAATTGATCGGTGATGACAGAGAATTCATGTTCGCCGAAGATCCCATGTGGGAGCGGGCTTGCTCGCGAAGAGGCCAGCCCAGGCAACCCAAAATCCAGCTCAAACCGACAACCGCAACCGCGCCAGATCCCGCAACGGCGGCGCTCCAAACAACCGGCTGTACTCCCGGCTGAACTGCGAAGGGCTTTCATAACCGACCCGATACCCCGCCGCCGAAGCCTCCAGCCCTTCGGCGAGCATCAGCCGCCGGGCCTCCTGCAAACGCAGTTGCTTCTGGTATTGCAGCGGGCTCATGGCGGTCATGGCCTTGAAGCGGTGGTGCAGGGTCGAGACGCTGAGGTTCACTTCCCGGGCCAGTTCATCGATGCGCAGCGGCTGTTCGAAATGGCTGTTGAGCCATTTGATCGCCTGGCTGATGCGATGGCTCTGACTGTTGGCAATGGCGATTTCATACAGCCGATAGCCCTGGGGACTGCGCAGCAGGCGGTAGAGAATCTCCCGACGCACCAGCGGCGCGAGCATGGCGATGTCTTTCGGGCTGTCCAATAGCCGCACCAGGCGCAGTACCGCGTCGAGCATCGGCGTGTCCAGGCGTTCGACGTACAGGCCGCGGCCGGCGGGGCGGGTCGGTACGCCCAGGGGGCCGGCATCGGCGATCAGCGCGGTGATTTCCGCCGGGTCGATGTCCAGGCGCAGGGCCAGGATCGGATGTTCGGGCGAGACATCCGCGACGCGGCCGCGCAACGGCACCGACACCGACACCACCAGATAGTGGAGCGGGTCATAGCTGAATGCTTCATTGGCCAGGCACACCTGTTTGTGCCCCTGGGCCATGATGCACAGCGCCGGTTGTGCCAGTGCCGTGGCGAAATCATGTGGCTGGCTGTAGCGCGACAGGTTCAGCGAATCGATGGCCGTGATGTAGTTACCATCGTCGGTGGTGTTGCGGTCGATGATCGACGCCAGCTCAACGCGCTGTTGTTCCTGATAGGTGTCCAGCGGGACGTGGGCGTGGTCAAGTGGCGACATGCCGGAATCCTCGGATGAAAGGGTAACCATGGCGCAAGCTTATGTTTGTGCAAGCCACAGCGGTAGCCACATCCTGTTGAAAGCTTGCCTGATCCTGCACGGCTTGTCGGGCAATGACAGCGCAACGCAGCTGAAACTTGCTTGAAACCTTTTGTTTCAACTATCGGCGCTCCTGCGCTTTGGAGCCTGGATGTACCCTGTCGACGCGCAGGATCGGGCAATGGGTCGGCAGGAATCGACTAACGAAACTGGCGTCGCGACCCTTAACCTTTGATCCTGTCGCAGCCTGTCCCCGGCTGCACAACGGATCGCCTGGGAGGGTTGAACATGTCTACACAGATCCCCGTCAGTCACATGGCCTTCGTGCGGGCCCGCGCCGGTTGCTCCAGGCAGCTGGGGGCGCGCTTGAGCACGCTGATCGCACCTTCGCGCCAGGCGCCCGGTTGCCTGCACTTTGCCTTGCAGCATTCGCAATGTGACGCCGATTTGTGGTTGGTGTCCGGGCTCTGGACCCACCAATCGGCGATGGATGCCTACTTCAATTCCCCGGCCATGGCGATTTTCGCCGAGCTGGTGCAGGACCTGGTGGTGAGCAGCCTGGATTTCCACACCTTCCGGGAAGTGTCCGCCGCCCAGGCGACCGAAGGGTGCCTGGCGACGGTACACAAACTGGCCGGTTGAAGGTTTAATGACGGTCATTTTTCATCGCCAGGAAGCCCAAGCATGGCACGTCGAGTTTTTGGTCCCTTCGAAGCTGTTTCTGCCTTGATGCCCCGGGAGGGTGGCGGCTACTACGCGGCCATCGCCACCAAAACCATCGGTGGCTCGGAAAAGCCGCGTTTCTACAAGGTGCTTGAAGCGCAATCCTTCGACACCGCCGCCAAGGCCGATGAAGCGGCTGCGGTGCAGCTGACCCATCTCAAGGATGTCGATGAGGAGGGTGGGTTGGTCTGGTAAATCCGCCTTGATGGGAATGCTTTTGTGGCGAGGGAGCTTGCTCCCGCTTGGGTGCGCAGCGCCCATCTGAATTAGGGCTGCTGCGCAGCCCAGCGGGAGCAAGCTCCCTCGCCACAGGTTGCATTGCTTCTTGGGAGAAAGTGATCGCTTATTTAGGACGATGCATCCTGAACAACGCCTCAGGCCCCAACTGGAAATAATCCGCCGGCCCGCCGCCACGCAGGATCGGCTCGGCGGCCGCGGTATCGTAGATCCCGTCTTTCAACAGCCACTTGGCGATATGCACGGCGACCACTTCGCCGAGGATCAGCCAGCTCGGCACCAGGGCCTTGTCCGCGCGCTGCAACTGGATGATCTGCGTGACCTTGCACTCGAAGGACACCGGGCTTTGCGCCACCCGCGGCACCTGGATCACCCGTGACGCCGCCGGCGTCAAACCGGCCAGTTCAAACTCGTTGACCTCTGGCGCGACCATCGCGCAGCTCTGGTTCATCTGCTCGGCCAGCGGACGCGTGGCCAGGTTCCAGGCGAACTCGCCGGTCTGTTCGATGTTGTTCAAGCTGTCTTTGCGCCCGACACTGGAAAAACCAATGATCGGCGGAATGTAGTTGAACGCATTGAAGAAGCTGTAGGGCGCCAGGTTAAGGCGACCTTCGCCATCCTGCGAAGAGATCCAGCCAATGGGGCGCGGGCCGACGATGGCATTGAAGGGGTCATGAGGGAGGCCGTGGCCGTTGGCGGGTTCGTAGAAATGGATGTCATCGGACATTGCGCGATCCTGGAAGGGCATTCGTAGGCGGCCAATAGTGCAAGGCTGGGCCTTTAATTTCCAGAGAGAGATCCTTCCCACATCTGGTGTGGGAAGGATTGCCCATGATCAACCAATTGCATCGGCGGTGCCGGTCTTGTCAAAGCCGTCAGCGGCGATGGCATCGGCGGTGCCGGTCTTGTCGAAGCCGTCGGCAGCGATGGCGTCAGCGGTGCCAGTCTTGTCGAAGCCGTCGGCAGCGATGGCATCGGCGGTACCGGTTTTGTCGAAGCCGTCAGCGGCGTAAGTACCGGAGTGGTTGCGTTCGATGGCTGCGCTGGCGGTGGAGCCAAAGGAGGCGGAACCGGTCTTGTCGTAGCCGTCGGCAGCGAAGGTATTGGCGGCCAGTACGGAGAGCGTCAGGGCGAGGATCAGTTTGGTTTTCATGGTCATAACTCCTGGTTTGTTGGCGACGTGTCTTGCATGGGTTGAATGCTACGCCAATTAAGTTGATTGAAAATCTCAAAATAATGCTAGTAATGATCGATTAAATTGATATTAAGGGCGACGCATCTAAACGCTGTCACATTCGCAGCGAACGTCGCGCAGGTCATCGATCAAGTGAACACAGGGTGCGGGGCGGGGATTAACCGGTGATTAATCGCTGTTTTGCATGTCATGACAGTTTTTTCATACATTGCCGACCTGTTTTTCACCCCCGCAGCCCCAGTCTGCCCACGGCTAACCAAGTCCGTCGCCCCATACTGGAGTTTTCCCCAATGAATAAACTGCCTCAAATCACCCTGGCCTTCTGGGTGATGAAAATCTGCGCGACGACCCTGGGGGAAACCGCGGGAGATCTGCTGTCGATGACCCTTAATGTGGGTTACGCCATCAGCTCGCTGATCCTGATCAGCGTGTTCGTCCTGACCCTGGTCACCCAGCTCATGGCCAAGACCTACAAGCCTTTGCTGTACTGGATCGTGATCCTGTCCACCAGCACCGCCGGTACCACCATGTCCGACTTCATGGACCGCACCCTCGAACTGGGTTACGCCACCGGGTCGATGATCCTGATTGCAATTTTGCTGGCGATCTTCGCCGCCTGGCGCCTGAGCGGTGATTCGCTCAACGTCACCAAGGTGCAGACCTTTCGTGGCGAGATGTTCTATTGGATGGCGATTCTGTTTTCCAACACCCTGGGCACCGCGCTGGGGGATTACCTGGCCGACGACTCGGGCCTCGGCTTTGCCGGTGGCGCCTTGCTGATCGGCTCGACGATCGCCGTGGTCGTGCTGCTCAAGTACCTCACCCGAATCTCGTCGGTGCTGTTGTTCTGGATCGCCTTCGTCCTGACCCGCCCCCTGGGTGCGACGCTGGGCGACTTGATGACCAAGTCCCATGAGAAAGGTGGCCTGGATTTCGGCACCATCGGCTCGTCGGCGGTGCTGGCGGGGATACTGGTGGTGATGATTGCCGGGGCGGCGTATGCGCAGAATCGGTATGGCAAGCAGGGTGCTGCCGAGTTGACTTGAGGACCGAGTCGCTCCTTCGCGAGCAAGCCCGCTCCCACAGGTTCAGCGCAGATCCTGTGGGAGCGGGCTTGCTCGCGAAAGGGCCCTTGCAATCACCAGAGTAGTGACTGCATAAACACCTGTCAGTCAGTCACAATCCGCGAATGCTTGCGGGTGTCTTTCATGGTGATGTACACCAGCAGCGACACCGCGATGCACGCCGTCACGTACCAGTAGTAGCCGGTTTCCATGCCGATGCTCTTGAACCACAGCGCGATGTATTCAGCGGTGCCGCCGAAGATCGAGACGGTCAGGGCGTAGGGCAGGCCGACGCCCAGGGCGCGGATTTCGGTGGGGAACAGCTCGGCTTTTACCACGGCGTTGATCGAGGTGTAGCCGCTGACGATGATCAGCGCGGCCATGATCAGGAAGAACGCGCCCCACCAGGTCTGGATGGTGTGCAAGGTGGTGAGGATCGGCACGGTGAACAGCGTGCCCAGGATGCCGAAGGCAATCAGGATCGGCCGGCGTCCGATCTTGTCCGACAGCCCGCCGATCACCGGTTGCAGGCACATGAACAGGAACAGCGTGGCAGCGGAAATGGTGGTGGAGTCGGAGATGCTCATGCCGACGGTATTCACCAGGTATTTCTGCATGTAGGTGGTGTAGGTGTAGAACGCCAGCGTGCCGCCCATGGTCAGGCCGACCACGGTCATCAGTTCCTTGGGATGACGCATCAAGGTGCGCATGGCGCTTTCCTTGGATTTCTCCTTCTTGGTGAACGACTCGGTTTCTTCCATGCCGCGCCGCAGGTACAGCGCCACGACCGCACACAGGGCGCCGATGGCGAACGGAATGCGCCAGCCCCAGGCGTACAGCTGCTCGGTGGTGAGGAACTGTTGCAGCACGATCAGCACGCCCAAGGCGATGAGCTGGCCGGAAATCAGGGTGACGTACTGGAAGCTGGAGAAGAAGCCGCGACGTTCCTTGGTCGCCATCTCGCTCAGGTAAGTCGCCGAAGTGCCGTACTCACCGCCCACCGACAGGCCCTGGAGCAAGCGGGCGAACACCAGCAGGATCGGTGCGCCGACGCCGATGGTTTCATAGCCCGGGCTCAAGGCGATGATCAGTGAGCCGAAGCACATCAGGTACACCGAAGCCATCAGTGCGCGCTTGCGACCGGCGCGGTCGGCGTAGAGGCCCATCAGCCAGCCGCCGATCGGACGCATCAGGAAACCCACGGCGAAAATCGCGGCGGTGTTGAGCAGTTGGGCGGTGGTGTCGCCCTTGGGGAAGAAGACCTTGGCGAAGTACAACGAGAAAGCGGCGTAGACGTACCAGTCATACCACTCGACCATGTTGCCGACCGAGCCGCTGAAGATCGATTTGATCCGGCTGGCGGTGGTTCTTTCACGGGCGGGCACGGCGGCCGACCCAATGGGCAGGGCGTTGGAGTTATCCATTGAAGGATCCTTCGTTTAATTGTTGTTGTGGAGCGCGTGGGAACGCAGCCTGCCATGGCTATAGCAGGAGCTGTGCCAGGTGGTTGAGGGCCGGTTTAGAGGGGTTTGTCGTGTTTGATGAGCGGAAATCCGCTTATTCTGGCTTGATGATAAGCGGGAATCCGCTGATTTGGAGGTGCCTGTGCCGGTCTCATCGCGAGCCTCGCTCCCGCATTTTTGACTTGTGTACACAAGCGAGCTTGCTCCGGGCGGCGATCCGACGATGGGGCCAGTAGGGTCAGTACAAACCTCAGCTGTCCTGCACAAACATCTCCCGACTCAACCCATGTCGCTGCATTTTTTCATTGAAGGTGCGGCGCGGCAGTTGCAGTTCTTCCAACACCGCTTTCACATCACCTTTGTGCCGGGTCAGGGCGGCGCGCAGGCATTGGGCTTCGAAGGCTTCCTGCTGGGCGGCGAGGGACTGGCCGGGGTCCGCCTCCAAGGCTTGCAGCTGATCCAGCCCCAGCACCTGGCGTTCGGCGACGTTCGCCAGTTCGCGCACATTGCCCGGCCAGTCGTGGCTGAGCAGATAACTCAGTTGCGCGCCACTCAAGGGCGGGGCCGAGCGGCCCAGGCGTTCGGCGGCGCTGTGGGTGAAATGTTCGAACAGCAGTGGAATATCCTCACGGCGTTCACGCAGCGGCGGCAGGCGCAGTTCGGCGACGTTCAGGCGATAAGCCAGGTCTTCACGAAAGCGCCCGGCGCGGGCTTCGTCCAGCAGATCCGGCTTGGTGGCGGCGATGATGCGCAGGTCCACGTGGATGCTCTGGTTGGAGCCCAGGCGTTCAAGCTTCTGTTCCTGCAACACGCGCAACAGCTTGACCTGCTGGGCCAGGGGCATGCTTTCGATTTCATCGAGGAACAAAGTGCCGCCATCGGCATATTCAAGCTTGCCGATGCGCTTGCCCTGGGCGCCGGTGAACGCGCCGCTTTCGTGACCGAACAATTCTGCCTCGAACAGCGGTTCGGGGATGGCCGCACAGTTCAACGCGACGAAGGGCCGGCTCGCCCTGGGACCGAAATCGTGCAGGCAGCGGGCGACCAGTTCCTTGCCGCTGCCGGTTTCGCCACGGATCAACACGTTGACCGGCAATGTCGCCAGGTCCAGCACCTGGCGCCGCAGGTTTTGCAGCGCCCGGGAAACCCCCAGCAGTGTTGCGTCGAGTCTGGCCCGGGCATCGGCCTGCTCGTGCAAGCGGCGGTTTTCCAGGACCAGGGTGCGCTTGTCCAACGCCCGGCGCAGGCTGCCGAGCAGGGCTTCGGGGCTGAAGGGTTTTTCCAGGAAGTCATAGGCACCGTCGCGCATCGCCTCCACGGCCATCGGCACGTCGCCGTGGCCGGTCAACAGAATCACCGGCAGGTCCGGATCGCGTCGACGCACTTGTGCCAGCAATTCCAGGCCGCTGAGCCCGGGCATGCGCACGTCACTGAGGATCACCCCGGGGAAATGCTCCGGCAATGTTGCCAGGCACTCCTCGGCGCGGCTGAACAGCTGCACCTTAAAGCCCGACAGGCTCAACCATTGCTCGATGGCGCTGCGAATGCTGCCTTCGTCGTCCACCACCATCACTGAATCAAGCATGGCTACGCCTCCGGGTCGATGGGCAAGGTCACGCAGAACACTGCGCCGTTCTCATGGTTCTGCGCCGTCAGTCGCCCGCCGGCTTCATGAATGATTGCAAAGGACACCGCCAGCCCCAGTCCCAGTCCGTCACCCACGGCCTTGGTGGTGAAAAACGGATCGAACACCTGGGCCAGATGATCCTCGGCGATCCCGCTGCCGCTGTCACTGACGCTCAGGTGCCACAGTTGTTCATCGGCCTTCAGGCGTATTTCCAGGCGCTTGAGGGGTTGCCCGGCCATGGCGTCGAGGGCGTTGCGCAGCAGGTTGATCAGCACCTGTTCGAGACGGATCGCATCGCCACGCACCCACGCCGGGCGGGTCAGGTGCAGCACGATGCTGACCTGTTCGTCCCGCAGGCGCGTGTCCAGCAGTTGCAGCGCCTGGTCCACCACCGCTGCCAGATCCAGGCGTTCGCGCAGGCCGCTGGGGCTTTTGCGGGCGAAGGTTTTCAAGTGGCCGGTGAGGGCGGCCATGCGGGTCAACATGTCGTCCACCGGTTTGAGGGCCTTGTAGGCGTCATCGACCCGGCCATGGTCCAGCAGCAAGCGCAGGGTTGCCAATTGCATGCGTTGGGCGGTCAGCGGCTGGTTGATCTCATGGGCCAGGGCCGCCGACATCTGCCCCAGGGCCGCGAGCTTGGCCGATTGCACCAGCCCGTCCTGGGCGGTGCGCAGGTCTCGGGTGCGTTCTTCGACCAGGCGCTCGAGTTCCTCGCGGCTGCGCTGGCGCAGTTTGGCTAGGCGCCAGCGCTGGTTGAGAAACAGCAACAGGAACACCAGCGCCAGCCACAGCCCGGCCGCGGCGAGCCCGGCATTGCGCAGGTCTTCGAAGGCGATCTGCGGGCGACGCAACAAGTGCAGCGTCCAGCCTTCGCCCGCCAACGGCAGCGATTCCCACAGATAATCCGCCGTGCCCTTGGGCGCTTCGACCCGGGCCAGATGGCTGTTGTCGTCAAAGCGGCGCAGCGTTTCGACGGCCAGCGGTTGCAGCGGTTGTTTGTCGTATTGGCGGGTCGCCTTGAGTTCGGCGCGGTCGCTGTCGGTCAAGGGTTGCAGATGGCGGTAACGCCAACCCGGGCGATTGGCGATGAAGATAATCCCCCGGGCATCGCTGACCAGCAGCGTGTCACTGCCCTGGCGCCATTCGCGCTCCAGCTCCGGAAACTCCAGCTTGACCACCATCGCGCCGAGGAACTCACCGTTGTCGCCGGTCACCGCGCTGGAAAGAAAGTAACCGGGTATGCCGCTGGTGACGCCCACCGCATAAAAACGCCCGGTGCCTTGGGTGCGGGTCTGGAGAAAATAGGGCCGGAAACCATAGTTATGGCCGACGTAACTGCTGGGCAGCCGCCAGTTGCTGGCCGCGACGGCCAGGCCGGTGTGGTCGAGCAGTTCCAGGGTCGATGACTGCGCGGCGCCGTTGATCTGTTCCAGCTTGCGATTCAATCCGTCCTGTTGCGCCGCATCCACCGGCCCCTTGAGCGCCGCGCGTAACTCAGGATCCAGCGCCAGCACGGCGGGCAGCGCGCGGTAACGTTCGATCAGGGTGTGCAGGGAGTTGGCGTACAACGCCAACTGCTGGCTGGCGCGATGGGCGTCTTCCTCCAGGGCCTGGCTTTCGGCGTGGCGCACGGCGAGGGTAGCGGCCAGCGCAGCGCCGGTGAGGATCAGCAGGGTGTACAACGACAGGCGCAGGGTACGGGGAGTCGGCAGCATGCTGGGCTAAAAGGATCGAAAGTCGGGCGGGCACGATAGCATGGTGCTCGCCCTGTGGGAGCGGGCTTGCTCGCGAAGGCGGTGTATCAGTCGACATAGTTGTTAACTGACACACCGCCTTCGCGAACAAGCCCGCTCCCACAGGGTTCAACCGCGGTATCCGAGTACAAAAAAAGGCCGGTGGGCATGTCGCTCACCGGCCTTTTCTACAGCATCGATGTGCGTGTTACTGCACTTCCACTGCCAGGCTGTCGCTGATCTTTTTCTGCCAGATCGCCGGGCCGGTGATGTGCACCGACTCGCCTTGGCTATCGACCGCAACGGTCACCGGCATGTCCTTGACCTCGAACTCGTAGATCGCTTCCATGCCCAGTTCGGCGAACGCCAGGACTTTGGATTTGCGGATCGCCTGGGCCACCAGGTAAGCGGCGCCGCCGACGGCCATCAGGTACACGGCCTTGTTGTCCTTGATCGCTTCGATGGCGGTCGGGCCGCGCTCGGATTTGCCGATCATGCCCAACAGGCCGGTCTGCTCGAGGATCTGACGGGTGAACTTGTCCATCCGCGTGGCGGTGGTCGGGCCGGCAGGGCCGACGACTTCGTCGCCCACCGGATCAACCGGGCCGACGTAGTAGATGAAGCGGCCCTTGAGGTCCACCGGCAGGCTTTCACCCTTGTTCAGCATCTCGACCATGCGCTTGTGCGCCGCGTCGCGACCGGTGAGCATCTTGCCGTTGAGCAGCACGGTTTCGCCCGGTTTCCAGCTCTGCACTTCTTCCGGGGTCAGGGTGTCGAGGTTGACGCGGCGCGCCGACGGGCCGGCTTCCCAGACGATTTCCGGGTAGGCGTCCAGCGGTGGCGCTTCCAGCTCGGCAGGGCCTGAGCCGTCCAGCACGAAGTGGGCGTGACGGGTGGCGGCGCAGTTGGGGATCATGCACACCGGCAGGGAGGCGGCGTGGGTCGGGTAGTCCATGATCTTCACGTCGAGCACGGTGGTCAGGCCACCCAGGCCCTGGGCGCCGATGCCCAGTTGGTTGACCTTCTCGAACAGCTCCAGGCGCATTTCTTCGATGCGGTTCTGTGGGCCGCGAGCCTTGAGCTCATGAATGTCGATGGATTCCATCAACACTTCCTTGGCCATCACGGCGGCCTTCTCGGCGGTGCCGCCGATGCCGATGCCGAGCATGCCCGGTGGGCACCAGCCTGCGCCCATGGTCGGGACGGTCTTGAGTACCCAGTCGACGATCGAGTCGGACGGGTTGAGCATGGCCATCTTCGACTTGTTCTCGGAGCCGCCGCCCTTGGCCGCCACGTCCACTTCCACGGTGTTGCCCGGGACGATGGAGTAGTGGATGACCGCCGGGGTGTTGTCCTTGGTGTTCTTGCGCGCGCCTGCCGGGTCGGCAAGGATCGATGCGCGCAAGACGTTTTCCGGCAGGTTGTAGGCGCGACGCACGCCCTCGTTGATCATGTCGTCCAGGCTCATGGTCGCGCCATCCCAACGTACGTCCATGCCCACGCGCACGAACACGGTCACGATGCCGGTGTCCTGGCAGATCGGCCGATGGCCGGTGGCGCACATGCGCGAGTTGATCAGGATCTGCGCCATGGAATCACGGGCCGCCGGCGATTCTTCGCGCAGGTAGGCCTCGTGCATCGCCTGGATGAAATCCACGGGGTGGTAATAGGAAATGAACTGCAGGGCGTCGGCAACGCTCTGAATCAGGTCATCTTGCTTGATCACGGTCATGAGTCGCGCTCCTCTCTAAAGACGGGAACATTCAATGAGCTACCGGCCGCTTGGGTGCATCGGTCGACGGACGGCATCTCTGTAAGGCACGCCGGGCATGCTGGCGCGACGCTAAAAAGGCGCGGCAGTATATCGCAGGCGGGCATCCTGTGGGAGCGAGCTTGCTCGCGATCACGACGCACTGATGAGGTGGGAAGTGGAACCTGTGGCGAGGGAGCTTGCTCCCGCTCGATTGCGCAGCAATCGCCTGCGAGCCTGGGGCCGCTTCGCAGCCCAGCGGGAGCAAGCTCCCTCGCCACAAGAATTAGCGCTTCGGGCCGTAAATACTGCGTCAATCTGGGCCATTGCTTTGACGCCATTTTTCTGCTCCAGAATTGAATGGTCATTTGTCGAGCACGCCACTAAAGTGGCGTCTGGCCTGTAGCGTAGGACGCCTCTGTCAGTTCTCCTTTCCCATGGTGAGTCAACGATTGACCCATAACGCCATTCAACGTCTTTTGCTGAAACGCTTCGCTTTGGCGGCTGCGACCTACGCGCTGGCATTGGTGTTGTTGTGGCTGGCATTTTTCAGTGGTCATTACCTGGACTCGTTGCGCGGTGTCATCATCGGCAGCGTGTTGGTGGTGCTGTGCCAGGCCGGGCTGTTCGCGACGTTTATCACCCAGCGCAATCTGCGCTTCGCCGACCCCAGCCTCACCGAGATACAGGTATTGATCGGCCTGGGCTGGCAGACCTGGATGATGGCGCACCTGGATCAGGCCCGGGGCGTGTTCCTGGTGTTCTATGTGCTGATCCTGCTGTTCGGCCTGTTCCATCTGTCCCGGCGAGCCTTTGTGCGCTGTGCGATGCTGGTGTTTATCAGTTTCAGCGGTATCACCCTCTGGGACGGTTACTTCTTCCGGCTTCCCGACCCGACGCTGGCCGGGTTGCAGGTCAGCGTATTGCTGATGGTGCTGGTCTGGCTGGTGTTCTATGCCCGTTACGTCCAGACCTCACGCCAGCGCATGCGCCAGCGCCGGTTTGCCTTGCAGGCACACCAGGACACCTTGCGCGGCATGATGCGCCAGCTTGAAGACCTGGTGGCCACCGACGAACTGACCGGGCTGTTCAACCGCCGGCATTTCCTGCGCCTGGCATCCCGGGAACTGAACACCCTCAGGCCCAACGTCGCCCATGGCCTGGCGCTGATCGACCTCGACCATTTCAAACGCATCAACGACCTGCACGGCCACGCCGCCGGCGACCAGGTGCTCCAGGCGTTTGCATCGGTCGCCACGGCCTGCCTGCGCGAGGGTGATGTGCTGGCCCGCTATGGCGGCGAGGAGTTCGTCATGCTCTTGCCGGCCTGCGATCCCTCGCGCCTGACCGCTTGTTGCGAGCGCCTGCGGCTGGCGTTTACCGAAGTCGAGCTGGTCGGCCTGCAGGTGGGTGCCCTGAGCCTGTCGGCGGGCATGACCATGCTGGAAATGGATGATGACCTGGACGACGCATTGCAGCGTGCCGACCAGGCCCTGTACCGTGCCAAGCGAGACGGCCGCAATCGTTGCGCCGCCGCTTGGGAGCACGTCGATGCCTGAACTGACAGCCGCCGGTCGGCAATGGACGGTGGCGGCGGGCAGTAATTTGCTGGACGCGTTGAATGAAGCGGGGGTAGCGGTGCCCTACAGCTGTCGCGCCGGCAGTTGCCATGCCTGCCTGGTGCAGTGTGTCGGCGGTGATGTCCGTGATAGCCGACCGGATGCCTTGAGCCCGGCGCAGCGCGATCAGGGCTGGCGGCTGGCCTGCCAATGCCATGTGCTCGATGATGTGCAAATCCACACGTTTGACCCGCAGCGCGACGGCCAGGCCGCCATGGTGGCGGCAGTGGATTGGCTGGGCGGCGAGGTGCTGCGCTTGCGTATCACCCCGGAGCGGGCGCTGCGTTACCGGGCCGGCCAGCATCTGGTGCTATGGGCGGGCAACGTGGCTCGGCCGTATTCCCTGGCGAGCCTGCCGGAGGAAGACCGTTTCCTGGAATTCCATCTCGATTGTCGCGACCCCGGCCAGTTCATCGATGCGGCGCGCCAACTGAAGGCCGGCGACACGATTCGCCTCGGTGAACTGCGCGGCGGTGCGCTGCACTACGACCCTGACTGGAGTGGCCGACCGCTGTGGCTGCTGGCCGCCGGCACCGGCCTGGCGCCGCTGTTCGGCCTGCTGCGCGAAGCCCTGCGCCAGCGTCACCAAGGTGCCATCCGCCTTATTCACGTGGCCCATGATGCGCCCGGGCATTACCTGGCCAAACCCCTGGCGGCGCTGGAGGCCAAGCACCAGAACCTCAGTGTCGAGCTGCTGACCGCAGCCGAGGCACCGTCTGCATTGGCGCAACTGCGGCTTGTCTCCCGGCAAACCCAGGCTTTGCTCTGCGGCCATCCCGACCGGGTCGAGGCCTTTGCCAAACGCCTGTACCTGGCCGGCCTGCCGCGCAATCAACTGCTGGCCGATGTGTTCCTGCCCCGTGGTTGAGCGCTGATTTTCAGTAGTGCTTGGGCTGGCCTCATCGCGAGCAGGCTCGCTCCCACAGGGTTTGCGCTAATCCCTTGTGGGAGCGAGCTTGCTCGCGAAAGCGTCGGGTCAGCTTGCATCCCTGTTGAATGTGCTACCGCCTTCGCGAGCAAGCCCGCTCCCACAGGGTTCGCACAATCCCTTGTGGGAGCGAGCCTGCTCGCGATGACGGTAGTTCAGGCACGACTTTTCCCAAGGCCAGAAACCAAAAAGCCCCGCCATTCACAGGGCGGGGCTTTTGTCTATCAACTAGACACTCAGACCATCGGGTCGCCAACGTGCAGGATCTTCATCCCGTTGGTGCCGCCGATGGTGTGGTAGCTGTCGCCCTTGGTCAGGATGACCCAGTCACCGGTCTGCACCACGCCACGCTTGACCAGTTCGTCCACCGCGGCCTGGCTGACTTCGCCCGGTTGCAGGGCGGCCGGGTCGAACGGCACGGTGTAGACGCCACGGAACATGGCGGCGCGGGCTTGGGTTTCGCGGTGCGGGGAGAACGCGTAGATCGGCACCGAGGAACGGATGCGCGACATGATCAGCGGCGTGTAGCCACTTTCGGTCAGGGCGATGATCGCCTTTACACCGGGGAAGTGGTTGGCGGTGTACATGGTCGCCAGGGCGATGCTCTCGTCGCAGCGCTCGAACGTCTTGCCGATGCGATGGCTGGAGGTCTTGCCGGTAGGGTGCTTCTCAGCGCCGATGCAGATGCGGGCCATGGCCTGCACCGCTTCGAGCGGGTACTGGCCGGCAGCGCTTTCGGCCGAGAGCATCACCGCGTCGGTGTAGTCGAGCACGGCGTTGGCTACGTCGGACACTTCGGCGCGGGTCGGCATCGGGTTCTGGATCATCGACTCCATCATCTGGGTCGCCACGATCACCGCTTTGTTGTGGCGGCGGGCGTGCAGGATGATCTTCTTCTGGATGCCCACCAGCTCGGCGTCGCCGATTTCCACGCCCAGGTCGCCACGGGCCACCATCACCGCGTCGGACGCCTTGATCAGGCCATCGAGGGTTTCGTCGTCGGCCACGGCCTCGGCGCGTTCGACCTTCGCCACCAGCCAGGCGGTGCCGCCGGCTTCGTCGCGCAGTTGACGGGCGTATTCCATGTCGGCGGCGTCACGGGGGAAGGACACGGCGAGGTAGTCGACTTCCATTTCCGCAGCGAGCTTGATGTCGGCTTTGTCTTTCTCGGTCAGGGCCGGCGCCGTGAGGCCACCGCCACGACGGTTGATGCCTTTGTGGTCCGACAGCGGGCCGCCAATGGTCACGACGCAGTTCAGTTCGGTAGCGGTGGCGGTTTCGACGCGCATCACGACGCGACCGTCGTCGAGCAGCAGCTCGTCGCCTACGCCGCAGTCCTTGACCAGGTCCGGGTAGTCGATACCCACGACCTGCTGGTTGCCTTCGGTCAGCGGATGGCTGGTGGAGAAGGTGAATTTGTCACCGATCTTCAGCTCGATGCGCTTGTTGGCGAATTTGGCGATACGGATCTTGGGGCCTTGCAGGTCACCCAGCAGGGCAACGAAGCGGCCATGCTTGGCGGCGAGGTCGCGCACCAGCTTGGCACGAGCCTTGTGCTCGTCGGGGGTGCCGTGGGAAAAGTTCAGGCGGGCGACGTCCAGGCCAGCCAGAATCAGCTGTTCGAGAACTTCCGGCGAGTTACTGGCCGGGCCAAGGGTAGCGACGATTTTGGTACGACGGACGGACATGCAAGACTCCTCAGGTTCAAGCGCCAGCGAAGGCTACTATGCTCTTTGGGTGTAGTCATTGTTCATCTGCACTACTTTTTCGTTTGTTTTTCGAAATGAACATTCCTGAAAATATTCACGCCTTTTGAAGGGTAAAGCCGGGCACTGCTCTTGTGGCGAGGGAGCTTGCTCCCGCTGAGCTGCGCAGCAGCCCCAAAAAGACAGGGCCGCTTCGCGCCCCAGCGGAGCAAGCTCCCTCGCCACAAGTGCTTACCAAGGTAGTCGCTTTCAGGTTGAAGATTTTCCCACCCAGGTCGATACAGACCTCAAGACAGGAGAACCTCCCATGCGATTCGTGCTTTTAGTTGCCCTGGCCCTGAGCGTCACGGGCTGTACCCGTTGGTCGATGAACCATCACATGAACCTGGCCTACAAGGCCTATGACCGTGGCAATTGCGAGCAGGTGATGCTCGAGCTGTCCCAGGTCGACCGCGCCAGCCGCGCCCGTCGCTATATGCAGCCGGAAGTCTCGATGCTGCGCGGCCAGTGCCTGGAACGCCAGAAGTTGTTCATTGATGCGGCGCAGACCTACCAGTTCATCATCACGCAGTACCCTGACAGCGAATACGCCTTCCGCGCCCGCGCTCGTCTGGAAACCTTGCAGAGCCTGGGCCACTACCCGACCCGCAGCGCCGCGACGGTCCGCCCCGCCGCGTCCTGACAGGCGCCCGGGCAATACGGGCAGGAACGATTCCTGGCCGCGACTGCCCTATTCAATTGAAAGATGAAAGATTTGTACAAGGGCTGGTTGCGCTAAAACCTTCAGCTATATTTGTACAAGTCATATTAGAGCTGAATCTCTAAATTCAAGAGGCACCTGTGACCGGCAGCGGTAAAGCCGAGGCGCATTTGAGCGTCTGGCACCGGGATCGGGGAGAGCGGGCTCAAGTGTGCCCGTTCCGAAGCATTCGGCCGCTCCTGTCAGGGAGCGTTCAAAAAGCGATACAAGACATGTACAAAAAACGGCGAATCGAGCGGCAGCATCTGCCCTGTTTCCTGAAGGTTTTCAATGGTGTCAACGGCAAGCCCATCGGTTTTTTGGGCAATGTGTCCGCAGATGGGTTGATGCTGATCAGCCCGTTGCCATTGATGGTGGGTGCAGATTTTGACCTGTTGTTGAAAATCCCGGCCGATGAAGGGCCGCAGCAAAACATCATATTGAGAGCCAATTGCCTGTGGTGCCAGGAAGACGTCACGCCGCAACATTTCGACGCCGGTTTCAGCCTGCAATGGGCGCCGCCGGAGTACGGGCAACTGGTGAGCGCCTTGCAGCAGTATTTCAGTTTTCATTCGTTGCCGGCTTCGGCTTGATAGTGCGGGTTTGCCTCAATCCAAAATGTGGGGCAGCCACGGATTGAGCGGTCGCCGATAAACCCTTGTGGGAGCGGGCTTGCTCGCGAAGACGGTGTGTCAGGCAAAACATGTGTGGCCGAAACACCGCCTTCGCGAGCAAGCC
>NZ_JALJDX010000162.1 GCF_022952855.1 Pseudomonas sp. RGM2987
GTGTGTCAGTTAACGTTGTGCTGACTGACACATCGCATTCGCGAGCAAGCCCGCTCCCACTTTTGTTTCAGGTCGCTACAACATACTCGGACCCATTCCCAGACACTTCTGGCATAACACTTGCTCCACCCTAGCCACGCAACATTGAAACCCCCGATTAGTGACGGATTATTGGCATGGCGAAGAGCGACGCAGCAGCTGTAAAAGACCCCGCAACCAAAGGCAAGCTCAAGATGATCATCCTGATCGTCGTTGGCCTGCTCCTGGCGATCGGTGTGTCCGTGGGGGCGACCTGGTATTTCATGCACAGCGCTCAAAGCAAGCCTGCACCGGCGGCCGAGGCCGCGCCGGTCGGCAAGCAGCCGGCGATTTTCGAACCGATGGCGCCGGCCTTCGTGGCTAACTACACCCAGAATGGACGCCAGCGCTACATGCAGGTCAGCATCACCCTGCTGGGCCGTAACCAGGCTGACCTGGAAGCACTGCGGGTGCACATGCCGCTGATCCGCAATAACCTGGTGATGCTGTTTTCCGGACAGAACTTCGACACCCTGGCCACTCCCGTCGGCCAGGAAATGCTCCGTCAGAAAGCCACGGCCAGCGTGCAGGAAGTGGCTCAGAAAGAGCTGGGCAAAGTGGTGATCGAACAGTTGCTCTTCACTAACTTCGTATTGCAGTAGGAACACGACATGGCCGTGCAGGACCTGTTGTCCCAGGACGAAATCGACGCGCTGTTACACGGTGTCGACGACGGCCTGGTCCAGACCGAAAACGCTGCTGAACCGGGCAGCGTCAAAAGCTATGACCTGACCAGCCAGGATCGCATCGTTCGCGGACGCATGCCGACCCTGGAAATGATCAACGAGCGTTTCGCAAGGTACACCCGCATCAGCATGTTCAACATGCTGCGCCGCTCGGCGGATGTGGCTGTTGGTGGTGTGCAGGTGATGAAGTTCGGTGAGTACGTACACTCGCTGTACGTGCCCACCAGCCTCAACCTGGTGAAGATCAAGCCGCTGCGCGGCACGGCGTTGTTCATCCTCGACGCCAAGCTGGTGTTCAAGCTGGTGGACAACTTCTTCGGTGGCGATGGGCGCCACGCCAAGATCGAAGGGCGTGAGTTCACCCCGACCGAACTACGCGTGGTGCGCATGGTGCTGGAGCAGGCCTTCGTCGACTTGAAGGAGGCCTGGCAGGCGATCATGGAAGTGAATTTCGAGTACATCAACTCTGAAGTGAACCCGGCCATGGCCAACATCGTCGGCCCAAGCGAAGCCATCGTGGTCTCGACTTTCCACATCGAACTCGATGGCGGCGGCGGTGACCTGCACGTGACCATGCCGTACTCGATGATCGAGCCGGTGCGTGAAATGCTCGACGCCGGCTTCCAGTCGGACCTCGACGACCAGGACGAGCGCTGGATCAACGCGTTGCGCCAGGACGTGCTGGATGTCGACGTGCCGGTCGGCGCGACAGTTGCCCGGCGCCAGTTGCGCCTGCGGGACATCCTGCACATGCAACCGGGGGACATCATTCCCGTGGAGATGCCCGAGGACATGATCATGCGCGCCAACGGCGTGCCGGCCTTCAAGGTCAAGATGGGCTCGCACAAAGGCAACCTGGCGTTGCAGGTGATCGAGCCGATCGAACGCCGCTGAGCGGTGTCGTACCCTTAAGTTAACGAGTTTTCAGGTTTTTTACTGATTTTTGCCCGCCGAGGACAAATGATGGCTAACGATATGAATAACCAGGATGACCAGGCGCTGGCCGATGAATGGGCTGCGGCCCTTGAGGAGGCGGGTGACGACGGACAGGCCGACATCGATGCCTTGCTGGCCGCTGACACCGGTGCCCAGGCTTCCAATCGCCTGCCTATGGAAGAGTTCGGCAGCGTGCCAAGAAGCAATGAGCAGGTCACCCTGGACGGTCCGAACCTGGACGTGATTCTGGACATCCCCGTGTCCATCTCCATGGAAGTAGGCAGCACCGACATCAACATCCGCAACCTGCTGCAACTCAACCAGGGCTCGGTGATCGAGCTGGATCGCCTGGCGGGCGAGCCGCTGGATGTGTTGGTCAACGGCACGCTGATCGCCCATGGCGAGGTGGTGGTGGTCAACGAGAAGTTCGGCATCCGCCTGACGGACGTGATCAGCCCGAGCGAACGCATCAAGAAGCTGCGCTGAGTGAAAGGTCTCTTCGCTGCAGCCATGATGCTGCCGTTCAGTGTGCTGGCTGCCGAACCGGTGGCTGCGGTGGCCGCTGCGCCGGCGGCGGGCACCGGTGTGGCCGGACAGTTGGTGCAACTGGTGCTCGGCCTGTTGCTGGTGCTGGGATTGATCTTCTTTCTCGCCTGGCTGTTGCGGCGCGTGCAACAGGCTGGGCCGGCGGGCAAAGGGCAGGTCATCGACATCGTCGGCTCCCGTGCGCTTGGCCCACGTGATCGGCTGGTGCTGGTGCAGGTCGGCAATGAGCAGATTCTGCTGGGCTTGAGCCCGGGCTCCATTACCGCATTGCATGTCCTCAAGGAGCCGGTTCAGGTGCCGTCCACCGAGCAGGCCTCTCCCGAGTTTGCCCAGCGTCTCATGGAGCTGTTGGGGAAAGACCAGAAGGATAAAAAGTAATGCCGCTGCGCATTCTGTTGGCGCTGGCCCTGATGCTGGCCGCGCCGTTGGTGTTTGCCGCCGACCCATTGTCGATTCCGGCGATTACCCTGGGCACCAACGCCGACGGGGCCCAGGAATACTCGGTCAGCCTGCAGATCCTGCTGATCATGACCGCGCTGAGCTTCATCCCGGCGTTCGTCATGCTGATGACCAGTTTCACGCGGATCATCATTGTCTTTTCGATCCTGCGCCAGGCCCTCGGCTTGCAACAGACGCCGTCGAACCAGATCCTCACCGGCATGGCGCTGTTTTTGACCATGTTCATCATGGCCCCGGTGTTCGACCGGGTGAACCAGGACGCGCTGCAACCTTATCTGGCGGAAAAGCTCAGCGCCCAGGATGCGGTGGCCAAGGCCCAGGTGCCGATCAAGGACTTCATGCTGGCCCAGACGCGCAGCAGCGACCTGGAGCTGTTCATGCGGCTGTCCAAGCGCACCGACATCGCCAGCGCCGACCAGGCACCTTTGACGATCCTGGTGCCGGCGTTCGTGACCTCCGAACTCAAGACCGCGTTCCAGATCGGTTTCATGATCTTCATCCCGTTCCTGATCATCGACCTGGTGGTCGCCAGCGTGCTGATGGCCATGGGCATGATGATGCTCTCGCCGCTGATCATTTCCCTGCCGTTCAAGATCATGCTGTTCGTGCTGGTGGACGGCTGGGCGCTGATCATCGGCACCCTGGCAGGCAGTTTCGGCGGTGTTTAGACCTTTTGTGCAGGTAGCAAGATATGACGCCTGAAGTCGCGCTTGACCTGTTTCGCGAAGCGCTCTGGCTGACCACGGTGATGGTCGCCATCCTGGTGATCCCCAGTCTGCTGGTGGGCCTGGTGGTGGCCATGTTCCAGGCCGCGACGCAGATCAACGAACAGACGCTGAGCTTTCTGCCGCGCCTGCTGGTGATGTTGGTGACGCTGATCGTCGCCGGTCCCTGGCTGGTGCAGACTTTCATGGAATACATCCTGCGTTTGTACGGCAGTATTCCGCAGTTGATCGGTTGACCCGATGTCGATGCTTGCGCTGACAGACACCCAGATCAGTTCCTGGGTGGCCGCGTTCGTCCTGCCGCTGTTCCGCGTCACGGCCGTGCTGATGAGCATGCCGGTCTTCGGCACGACTCTGGTACCACGGCGCGTACGCTTGTATTTCGCCCTGGCGATTACCGTGGTGATCGCCCCTGGGCTGCCGCCGATGCCGCAGGTCCATGCGCTGGACCTCAGTGCGCTGATGCTGGTGGCCGAGCAGATCCTCATCGGCGCCTTGATGGGTTTTTCGCTGCAGCTGTTCTTCCAGGCCTTCGTCGTGGCCGGGCAGATCATTTCGATCCAGATGGGCATGGCGTTCGCGTCGATGGTCGATCCCACCAACGGCGTGAACACCGCCGTGATCGGGCAACTCCTGACGATGCTCGTGACGTTGCTGTTTCTCGCCATGAACGGGCACCTGGTGGTGTTCGAGGTGCTGACCGAGAGCTTCACGACCATGCCGGTGGGCAGCGCGATGCTGGTCAATCATTTCTGGGAGGTCGCCGGCAAGCTCGGTTGGGTGCTGGGCTCGGCGATGGTGTTGGTATTGCCCGCAATCACTGCCTTGCTGGTCGTCAACATCGCCTTTGGCGTGATGACCCGGGCAGCGCCGCAACTGAACATTTTCGCCATTGGTTTCCCGCTGACCCTGGTGTTGGGGATGGTGATTTTCTGGGTCAGCCTGGGGGATATTCTCAACCAGTATCAGCCACTGGCCACTGAGGCCTTGCAGCTGCTACGCGACATGGCACAGGCGCGCTGAACCATGGCCGAGAGCGAGAGTGGTCAGGACAAGACAGAAGACCCCACGGAGAAGCGCCGGCGCGAGTCCCGGGAAAAAGGCGAGATCGCCCGCTCCAAGGAGCTCAATACCCTGGCGGTGATGCTGGCCGGGGCCGGTGGTTTGCTGATCTACGGTGGCGGGCTGGCCCTGGACCTGTTGGAAATCATGCGCCTGAATTTCTCCCTGCCACGTGAAGTGTTGCTCACCCCGGGCTCCATGACGCAGCACCTGCTGCACTCAGGGAAAATTGCGATTGCGGCGGTGCAGCCCATTCTGATTTTTTTGCTGGTGGCTGCTTTTGTCGGTCCGATTTCCCTGGGTGGCTGGTTATTTGCCGGCGGGAGCCTGGCCCCGAAATTCAGTCGGATGAATCCGGCCGCTGGCCTCAAGCGAATGTTCTCGACATCAGCGCTGATGGAGTTGCTCAAGGCCTTTGGGAAATTCCTGATCATCCTGTTTGTGGCGCTGACGGTGTTGCAATCGGACATTGATGACATATTGCGTATTGCCCATGAGCCGTTGGAGAAGGCGATCATCCACAGCGTGCAATTGGTGGGTTGGAGTACGTTGTGGATGGCCTGCGGGCTGATCCTTATCGCCGCCATCGACGTGCCGATCCAGCTGTATCAGAGCAAGCAGAAGCTGATGATGACCAAGCAGGAAGTGCGCGACGAGTACAAGGATGCGGAAGGCAAGCCGGAGGTCAAACAGAAGATCCGCCAGTTGCAGCGTGAAGTGTCCCAGCGCCGGATGATGGCGGCGGTGCCGGAGGCCGACGTGGTCATCACCAACCCGACCCACTATGCCGTGGCCCTCAAGTACGATCCCGAAAAAGGCAATGCCCCGGTGCTGTTGGCCAAGGGCAATGACTTCCTGGCGCTGAAGATCCGTGAAATCGCCGTGGCCAACGAGGTGATGCTCCTCGAATCCCCAGCCTTGGCGCGGTCGATCTATTACTCAACCGAACTCGACCAGGAAATCCCCGGTGGGCTGTACCTGGCCGTGGCCCAGGTGCTGGCCTACGTCTACCAGATCCGCCAGCACCGCGCCGGCAAGGGCAAGCGCCCCGAGCCGCTGAAGGATTTGCCGATCCCGCCGGATTTGCGCCGGGATTCCTAAGGCGCTGGTGGGCTGGGCGGCGTCAGGTCGGGCTCCTCCTGGGCTGACAAGATTTTGCTCCACTTTTTGGTGGAAGCGACATATCGAAAGTGAAGAGCGTGGCCTGTTTCAAGCAGCAGGTCGACCCCTGTTGCCAGGTTGGTACCCTTGACGGTAGCGGTGTAGGTCGCGGTGGAGGTCAGTGTGACCTTGTCATTGTTCCAAGCATTTTCCGGAAGGGTGATTTGCCCGATCCAGTCGCCGTTCCTGAAATGTACCTGGGTCAGTTCTGTGCCGGTATCTGCCATCTGGGCGCCTGCCTGGGCTGCTCCGTAGGCATGTATGGCCGCTTTTGCTACCTGCCAGGAGCCCTGGTTGAACGTAAAAAGGTACTTGTCACCCCGCTGACAGCGATAGACCCGATCGCCGGATTTTCGATGGATATAGCTGTGCCAGCCTTCGGTGGCCGTTATGTCCGACGCTATTTCGAGATAGCTATAGGCAGGTGCGCTGGCTGGCAGGTAGATATGTTCTGTCCAGTTGTAATCCTCGGTCCGATAGCTGATGAGTTTTTCGCCGGCCTGTACGTTGGGAACCGTATCGCCCGACGTATTGGGGGAGTAGACAATCTCAGGCTGCAAGATCCATTTTGACTGCTGATCGTTGTACATGAACAACAGCGCATCACCTTGCGCCAGGGTCAGGTCGGCAATTGGAAAATTACTGTTGGATACCCGCAGGGTTGTATTCAGCTGAGCCTTGCTGATGATGAGCAGTGTGGCCTCGCGCATCCCAATCAAGGGAAGCGTCATCGTAGCCAGCCAATTGCCGTTGTATGTCTCCAGAGCGATCGCACGATGACCATGAGGTATGTAGCCGTTGGAAAGATTCTGGGGTGTGAGAGAAAGGGCGCTGTAGTTCTTGCTCCTGAAACTATTGGCATGAATGCAGTTGTCGATATGCCGATGACGCAACGACCAATCCGTATTGATGATATGGAACTTCATGATCGGCGAGTCATCCGCGCCCGCAGCGAACCAGTTCATGACGTCCGGCGACATGTCATCAGGTTGATAAACCTTAGTGTATTTATGCGCCTGGATGGACCGCAGCTCATAGTCAGGCTTGACCTCGTTGCCCACCCGATCAATGAAACTCTTCAGTTCGCTGCTGGAGGGCGTGTCCTTGCCGATCCAGCGCTGATTGACCCCAGGCCAGAACAGTGGATCTCGCTGGCTGCTGTTGTAGGCAATCACGACATTCTTCTGCAAGGCCCACAATTGCCTGAGTACCAGAACATTCCACTTGGGTTCGATCAGTCTGCTGCCCAGCCAGTTTTTTATGATTGTGGCCAATTCCCGATGCGCCGCATCGGTAAAGTTCTTGAATTGATGGAAGTCGAGGATAACCACTTCCTTGCTGTGGGCGGTGTAGAGGTTGGTAGCGGCTTGAAGGCAGTCGCCTTCGATGGTTCTTTTGGAGTCCAAGCCGTGGAATATCGAGAATCTTCTACGGTCTCCCAAGGGGTAACCCCAGGAGAATTGGACTCTCAGGTCCAGCACCCGGATGCCTGTATGTAGTTGACTGTGAGGCGATACGTCTTGGCAGGTATCGTAGCTGTTGGAGTAGGGCGCCTGTTTATCCATCGCCGAGTTGTGGGTGCCTGGCAGTATCATTTCATCAATGCGCAAACTCCCGGTGGCGCCCGGGTAATAGCCCATCCAATTGGGTCGGACATCATTGAACGGCGAGCAGATACCGCCGCTGACGCTGCCGTTCGGGCACCAGCCGGTCCTCGGCGCTGGAAGCGCTTCATCGCCTGGAGCAGGATCACAGCGGGTTGGCAGCTCGGTGTCGGGATATCCCTCGGTGGCATAAGGAGCGAACTGCGGGGGCACATAAGGCTTCAATACGCCGTGTTCGTCCAGGTCGTCGGGGTGCACGCCCATTTGCTCGGCAAGGGAAGTGTTCTCGCTCATGATCAACCTCCACACACGTGTGTTGCGGCTGCTTGAGTGGCGGCACAGTTGCTGGGGTATTCATTCAATACCCCACTGCTTGCCTTGACCACTCTCAGAAGTGTCAGGTTGACATTTCGCTTGTTTGGTGCCTGCTGCGTGCGAAATTTCCCGCCTGGTCCCCCCGGTTCGACTCAATTCTCCGTTGCCACCAAAGTTGGACGGCTTTTTGCAAAAGCAGCTCCCAAGGCGCCATGGCGTCAAAAGTTTGCTTCACAGGAACGGGGAATATTGGTGGATCGCTCTCAGTTACTCAGCACCGCGCGCAGCAACGTCATAGACCTCAGCCGGGGCAACCTGGGTGTGCCGCTGCTGCTGATGGTCATGCTCGCCATGATGATGCTGCCGGTGCCGCCGTTTCTGCTGGACGTGTTCTTTACGTTCAACATCGCGCTATCGATCGTGGTGCTGCTGGTGTGTGTGTACGCCCTGCGGCCGCTGGATTTCGCGGTATTCCCGACCATCCTGCTGGTGGCGACGCTGCTGCGCCTGGCGCTGAACGTGGCGTCCACCCGGGTGGTCATGCTCCACGGCCAGGATGGTCACGCGGCCGCCGGCAAGGTGATCCAGGCCTTTGGTGAGGTGGTGATCGGCGGTAACTACGTAGTGGGTATCGTGGTCTTCGCCATCTTGATGATCATCAACTTCGTCGTGGTGACCAAGGGTGCCGGGCGGATTTCCGAGGTGAGCGCGCGCTTCACCCTCGACGCAATGCCCGGCAAGCAAATGGCAATCGACGCCGACCTCAACGCCGGCCTGATCGATCAGAACCAGGCCAAGGTCCGTCGTCTTGAAGTCGCTCAGGAAGCCGAGTTCTACGGCTCCATGGACGGTGCCAGCAAATTTGTTCGCGGTGACGCCATCGCCGGCCTGTTGATCCTGTTCATCAACCTGATCGGCGGCATGGCCGTCGGCATCTTCCAGCACGGCATGACGTTCGGTGATGCGGGGAAGGTTTACGCTCTTTTGACCATTGGTGACGGTTTGGTGGCGCAATTGCCATCACTGTTGTTATCCACAGCAGCCGCCATCATGGTAACCCGCGCTTCGGGCTCCGAAGACATGGGTAAGCAGATTGGCCGGCAGATGTTCGCTTCGCCCCGGGCCTTGGCTGTGGCTGCGGGCCTGATGGCAGTGATGGGCCTGGTGCCGGGCATGCCACATGTGTCTTTCCTGAGCATGGCTGCGTTGGCGGCGGGCGGTGCCTATCTGTTCTGGAAAAAACAGAACGCCCAGAAGGTCCAGGCCCTGCAAGAGGTCAAGCGCCAGCAGGAGCTGCTGCCATCGCCTGCTCGCGCCATGGAAACCAAGGAACTGGGCTGGGACGACGTGACCCCGATCGACATGATCGGCCTGGAAGTCGGCTATCGCCTGATTCCATTGGTCGATCGTAACCAGGGCGGCCAGTTGCTGGCGCGGATCAAGGGCGTGCGCAAGAAGCTGTCCCAGGACCTGGGCTTCCTGATGCCGACCGTGCATATCCGCGACAACCTCGACCTGGCGCCGAGCGCCTATCGCCTGACCTTGATGGGCGTGATCCTGGCCGAGGCCGAGATCTACCCGGATCGCGAGCTGGCGATCAACCCCGGGCAGGTCTACGGCAGCCTCAATGGCATCACCGCCAAAGATCCGGCTTTCGGCCTGGAAGCGGTGTGGATCGAAATCAGCCAGCGGGCCCAGGCCCAGTCCCTGGGCTATACCGTGGTAGACGCCAGCACCGTGGTGGCGACGCACCTGAACCAGATCCTCTACAAGCACTCCAGTGAGCTGATCGGTCACGAGGAAGTCCAGCAATTGCTGCAAGTGCTGGCCAAGGGCTCGCCGAAGCTGGCCGAAGAGTTGGTGCCGGGTGTGCTTTCGCTGTCGCAGTTGCTGAAAATTCTCCAGGCGCTGCTGGCCGAACAGGTGCCGGTGCGGGACATACGCAGTATTGCCGAAGCCATCGCCAACAACGCTTCGAAGAGTCAAGATACCGCCGCGATGGTGGCTGCGGTGCGGGTCGGTGTATCCCGCGCAATCGTCCAAAGCATTGTAGGCACTGAGTCCGAGCTGCCTGTGATCACGTTGGAGCCAAGGTTGGAACAGATATTGCTCAATAGTCTGCAGAAGGCAGGACAAGGCTCGGAAGAGGGTGTTCTGCTGGAGCCAAGCATGGCCGAGAAGCTGCAACGATCGTTGATCGACGCAGCCCAGCGGCAAGAGATGCAAGGCCAGCCAGTGATCCTGCTGGTGGCCGGTCCGATTCGCGCGATGCTTTCGCGATTCGGACGCCTCGCGGTCCCGGGGCTGCATGTGCTGGCGTACCAGGAAATACCGGACAACAAGCAAGTGACTATCGTTGCGACAGTAGGGCCCAACGGCTGAGGTAGTGGTTTATGCAAGTGAAGCGTTTTTTCGCCGCCGATATGCGTCAGGCCATGAAGCTGGTTCGTGACGAGCTGGGCGCTGAAGCAGCCATCATCGGCAATCGCCGGATCGCTGGCGGTGTCGAGCTGACGGCGGCCCTGGACTACAAACTGTCGGCGCTGGCCCCGCGTGTTCCGAACATGGAACTCGAGGACGAGCTGCGCAAGACCCAGTCGCGCATCGCCAGCGCCCAGGCCGAACTGAGCCTGCGCAGCCATGAAGGCGAGGCCGCGGCGGGCACCAATCGCCAACTGTTCGCCGGCCAGCCGCTGACTGCCGGCCTGCCGTTGACCGCTGCCGAACCGCTGATCGAGCCGGCCCCGGCCGAACCGCGTCGTGCCGAGCCGGCCCCGGCGGCGCCTGCCCGTGGCGTCGACCCGCGTGCCCTGGACTCGATGCGTTCGGAACTCAACAGCCTGCGCGAGCTGATGGAAGTCCAGCTCGGCTCGTTGGCCTGGAACCAGTTGCAAGGCAGCCGTCCGGCCCAGGCCAACCTGTGGCGTCGCCTGCAACGCATCGGCCTGTCCGGCCCGTTGTCCCGCGACCTGCTGGCGCTGATCAACGGTATCGAAGAGCCACGCCAGGCCTGGCGCATGTTGCTGGCGCACCTGGCGCGGATGATTGCCACGCCGGAAGTCGAGCCATTGGAAGAGGGTGGGGTGATTGCCATGGTCGGTCCTGCCGGCATGGGCAAGACCACCACCCTGGCCAAGCTCGCCGCCCGTTATGTACTTAAATATGGTGCCCAGAGCATTGCCCTGGTGAGCATGGACAGTTTCCGCATCGGTGCCCAGGAGCAGCTCAAGACCCTGGGGCGGATCCTCAATGTGTCGGTGACCCAGGTGGATCCGGGCCAGTCCCTGGCCCAGGCGCTGGAACCCTTGCTGCGCAAGCGCGTCGTGCTGATCGATACCGCCGGCCTGCAAGCCAGCGATCCGGCCCTGCGCATGCAGCTCGAAAGCCTGGCCGGGCGCGGCATCAAGTCAAAAAATTATCTCGTGTTGGCAACCACCAGCCAGAAGCAGGTTCTAACCGCCGCATATCACAGCTACAAGCGCTGCGGGCTGGCCGGCTGCATCCTGACTAAGCTGGATGAAACGGCAAGCCTGGGCGAGGTGTTGAGCCTGGCGATCGGACACGATCTGCCGGTGGCATACCTGACTGACGGGCCGCGGATCCCGGATGATTTGCATCTGCCGCGCCGTCACCAACTGGTCAGCCGTGCCGTGAGTGTGCAAATGCAGGAAGAACCCAGCGAAGAAGCCATGGCTGACATGTTCGCTGATATCTACCACAGCCCGACCAAGCAGGTCGGCTGAGGTTATCATGAGTATTTTTTGTACCTACATCGATGGTCTGCCATGCATTGTTCCGTGTGTGAACGCGCAGCCAGTAATGTGGCCTCCGTCTAAGTAAGACAAGGTAAAGAACGAACATGGGCAGCATGCATCCCGTACAGGTGATCGCGGTGACCGGCGGCAAAGGTGGCGTCGGGAAGACTAACGTGTCAGTGAACTTGTCCCTGGCTCTGGCAGAGCTTGGCCGACGGGTCATGCTGCTGGACGCCGACCTGGGCCTGGCGAACGTCGACGTGTTGCTGGGGCTCACCCCCAAGCGCACCCTGGCGGACGTCATCGAAGGTCGTTGTGAACTGCGCGACGTGCTGTTGCAGGGACCGGGCGGGATTCGCATCGTGCCGGCCGCCTCCGGCACCCAGAGCATGGTCCACCTGACCCCGGCACAACACGCGGGCCTGATCCAGGCGTTCAGCGATATCGGTGACAACCTCGATGTGCTGGTGATCGACACCGCCGCAGGTATCGGCGACTCCGTCGTGAGTTTCGTGCGCGCAGCCCAGGAAGTGCTGCTGGTGGTCTGCGACGAACCCACGTCCATCACCGACGCCTATGCCCTGATCAAGTTATTGAACCGCGACTACGGCATGAACCGCTTCCGCGTCCTGGCCAACATGGCCCAGAGCCCGCAGGAAGGACGCAACCTGTTCGCCAAGTTGACCAAGGTCACGGATCGCTTCCTGGATGTTGCCCTGCAATATGTGGGCGCGGTGCCTTACGACGAAAGCGTGCGTAAGGCGGTCCAGAAGCAACGTGCCGTTTATGAAGCTTTTCCACGTTCCAAATGCGCGCTGGCATTTAAGGCGATCGCCCAGAAGGTCGATACCTGGCCCTTGCCGGCCAACCCGCGCGGGCATCTGGAATTTTTCGTCGAGCGTCTCGTGCAACAAACAGCAGGGCCCGTGCTATGACTGCAAGCGGTTACAACCATCTCTACAAAAAATCGGCACGGGACGCCCAATACGAATTGATCGAGCGTTACGCGCCCCTGGTCAAGCGTATCGCCTACCACTTGCTGGCGCGTCTGCCGGCCAGTGTCCAGGTCGAGGACCTGATCCAGGCCGGCATGATCGGCCTGCTCGAGGTGGCGAACAAATACGACGCGAGCAAAGGCGCAAGCTTCGAGACGTATGCCGGGATCCGCATTCGCGGGGCGATGCTCGATGAAGTCCGCAAGGGCGATTGGGCGCCGCGTTCGGTGCACCGTAATACGCGCATGGTCAGTGACGCGATCCGGGCAATTGAAGCTAAAACCGGGCGCGACGCTAAAGATCACGAGGTTGCGGCCGAACTCCAGTTGAGTCTCGATGATTATTACGGGATTTTGAACGATACCTTGGGCAGCCGCCTGTTCAGTTTCGACGACCTGTTGCAGGACGGCGAACATGAAGGGCTGCATGAGGATGGCGCAAGTACTCACATGGAGCCTGCGCGCGACCTGGAAGATGAACGGTTCCAGAGCGCGCTGGCCGAAGCGATTGCCAATTTGCCGGAGCGTGAGCGGCTGGTCTTGGCGCTGTACTACGACGAAGAGCTGAACCTCAAGGAAATCGGTGAGGTCCTGGGGGTCAGCGAATCGCGGGTCAGCCAGTTACACAGCCAGTGCGCGGCCCGCTTGCGGGGGCGTTTGGGGGAGTGGCGAGCGCGCTGACAGGCGTGTGGAGCGACTGCGAACGAGATTGGCCAGTAATGCGCCAGCCACCGTGCAGCGCTCCAGACCGTTGTCGAGTGTTGTGCCGGAATTGATTGAAATGGCGCGTTCAGGTGCTGGACGCGTTTAAGACTGCTTGGAGGTCGAATTGGACAAGAACATGAAAATCCTCATCGTTGATGATTTTTCAACGATGCGGCGGATCATTAAAAACCTGTTGCGTGACCTTGGGTTCACCAACACGGCCGAAGCAGATGACGGGACGACCGCGCTCCCGATGTTGCACAGCGGTAACTTCGATTTCCTGGTCACCGACTGGAACATGCCAGGCATGACCGGTATCGACCTGCTGCGCCAGGTGCGTGCCGATGAAAAGCTCAAGCACCTCCCGGTGCTGATGGTGACTGCCGAAGCCAAGCGCGAGCAGATCATCGAAGCGGCCCAGGCCGGTGTGAACGGCTATGTGGTCAAACCCTTCACGGCCCAGGCGTTGAAAGAGAAGATCGAAAAAATCTTCGAACGCATCGGTTAACGGCGCCACGGGGGAGCTATGGATAACGAATCTTCTATGGGCGATTTCGAATCGACCCTGAAAAAACATGCCCGCGAACTGGTCGACAGCCTTGAAAAAGGTCGTTTTGGCGATGCGGTTCAAATGATCCATGAGCTCAACCAGACCCGTGACCGCGGTCTGTATCAGGAAGTGGGCAAGCTCACGCGTGAACTGCACAGCGCGATTGTCAATTTCCAGATCGACCCGCACATGCCGCAGGCCGAGGAAGTCTCGCAGATCACCGATGCCACAGAGCGTCTGGGTTATGTGGTCAAGCTGACCGAGGCTGCGGCCAACCGCACCATGGACCTGGTGGAAAGCGCCACGCCGCTGGTCAATGGCCTGAGCGAAGAAGCCCAGGCCTTGAGCACCGATTGGGGTCGGTTCATGCGGCGCGAAGTCGGGGCTGAAGAGTTCCGGGAGCTGGCCCGCAGGGTCGACGGTTTCCTGACGCGCAGCAGCAACGAGAACCGCGCCGTCGCCAATAATCTCAACGACATTCTGCTGGCCCAGGACTATCAGGACCTGACCGGCCAGGTGATCAAGCGGGTGACCCAACTGGTCACCGAAGTGGAAAGCAATCTGCTCAAACTGGTGTTGATGGCCAGCCAGGTTGACCGCTTTGCAGGCATCGAACACGACCGTGAAGCGATACTTGCTGAAAAAGATCCACAAAAACATCTCTCTCAGGGTGAAGGTCCGCAGATTCATGCCGATAAAAGAGAAGACGTTGTGTCCGGTCAGGACGATGTGGACGATTTGCTGTCCAGCCTTGGATTCTGAGTTTTAGCCCTGTTTTAGGAGCACCCCATTAATGAGCTTCGGCGCCGATGAAGAGATCCTTCAGGATTTCCTGGTTGAGGCTGGCGAGATTCTCGAGCAACTGTCCGAGCAACTGGTCGAGCTGGAAAGCCGGCCTGATGATGCGGACTTGCTCAATGCAATCTTTCGCGGTTTCCACACTGTAAAAGGAGGCGCCGGCTTCCTCCAGCTCAACGAGCTGGTGGAATGCTGTCACATTGCCGAGAACGTGTTCGACATCCTGCGCAAGGGTGAGCGTCGCGTCGATTCGGAATTGATGGACGTGGTGCTCGAAGCGCTGGATGCGGTCAACAGCATGTTCAGCGAAGTGCGCGAGCGCTCGCCGATTACCCCCGCCACACCCGAGCTGCTCGCCGCGCTGTCGCGCCTGGCCGAGCCGCAATCGGCTGATGAAGCCGTGCCGGAACCCGCGCCGGTGGTTGAAGAGCCCGTCGCCGAGGAATCGGGCGACATCACCGATAACGAATTCGAACAACTGCTGGACTCGCTGAACGCCGCCAAGGCCCAGGCCGAGGCTCCGGCAGCGCCCGCTGCACCCACTGCTCCAGCGACCGCTGCCAGCGATGAAATCACCGATGCCGAGTTCGAGTCGCTGCTCGACCAGCTTCATGGCAAGGGTCAGTTCGCCGTCGATGCCGTTGCTCCAACCGCGGCGCCTGCGCCGGCCGCCGCAGCCCCGAAAGCGGCAGGCGACAATTCCGACATCACCGACGACGAATTCGAAGCCTTGCTCGATCAGTTGCACGGCAAGGGTACCTTTGCCGTCGAGGCACTGGACTCGGCCATCGCTTCGGCACCGACGCCAGCCAAACCGGCTGCGGCCGCCGCCGGCAGCGACCTGATCAGCGACCACGAATTCGAATCGCTGCTCGACGAATTGCATGGCAAGGGCAAGTTCAGCGAAGTCGGTACGGCTGCTGCTGCGCCTGCCGCCACCACGGCTGCCCCGGCGGCCAAGGCTGCGCCAAAACCGGCTGCCAAGGCGCCGGAGCCGAAGGCCGAGACACCCAAGCCTGCCGCTGCTGCCGCCCCTGCTGCTGCGCCGGCACCGGCCCGTGCCGCCGCGGCGGCGCCGCCTCCGGAGAAGCCGGCCAGCGAAGCCGAGACCACCGTACGGGTCGACACCGCGCGCCTGGACGAGATCATGAACATGGTCGGCGAACTGGTGCTGGTGCGTAACCGCCTGGTGCGCCTGGGCCTCAACAGCCAGGACGAAGCCATGTCCAAGGCCGTGTCGAACCTCGACGTGGTCACGGCCGACTTGCAGACCGCGGTCATGAAGACCCGGATGCAGCCGATCAAGAAAGTCTTCGGGCGCTTCCCGCGCCTGGTTCGCGACCTGGCTCGCCAGCTCAAGAAAGAAATCAACCTGGAACTGGTGGGTGAAGAGACCGACCTCGACAAGAACCTCGTCGAGGCCCTGGCCGACCCATTGGTCCACTTGGTGCGCAACGCGGTCGACCACGGCATCGAATCGCCGGAAGAGCGCGAAGCCTCGGGCAAGGTCCGCAGCGGCAAGGTGATCCTGGCCGCCGAGCAGGAAGGCGATCACATCCTGTTGTCGATCTCCGACGACGGCAAGGGCATGGATCCGGATGTGTTGCGGGCCATTGCGGTGAAACGCGGGGTGATGGACAAGGATGCCGCCGACCGCCTGAGCGACACCGAGTGCTACAACCTGATCTTCGCCCCGGGCTTTTCCACCAAGACCGAGATTTCCGACGTGTCGGGCCGTGGCGTGGGCATGGACGTGGTGAAGACCAAGATTTCCCAGCTCAACGGTTCGATCAACATCCATTCGGTCAAGGGCTCGGGTTCGAAGATCCTCATCAAGGTCCCGCTGACGCTGGCGATCATGCCGACCTTGATGGTGATGCTGGGCAACCAGGCGTTCGCTTTCCCGCTGGTCAACGTCAACGAGATCTTCCACCTCGACCTGTCGCGCACCAACGTGGTGGACGGCCAGGAAGTGGTGATCGTGCGGGACAAGGCGTTGCCGCTGTTCTACCTCAAGCGCTGGCTGGTCAGCTCCGCAGCCCATGTGGAGCAGGGCGAGGGCCATGTGGTGATCCTTTCGGTGGGCACCCAGCGGATCGGCTTCGTCGTCGATCAGCTCGTGGGCCAGGAAGAAGTGGTCATCAAGCCGTTGGGCAAGATGCTCCAGGGCACCCCGGGCATGTCCGGCGCCACCATCACCGGCGACGGCCGCATCGCGTTGATCCTCGACGTGCCCAGCATGCTCAAGCGTTACGCCGCACGGCGTATTTGATTCTGGAGGGGCGTGGCTGTGGGCCGCGCCTCGTCTAACGGAGTGTTTATGGTAGTTAAAGTCCTGGTGGTGGACGATTCGGGGTTTTTCCGCCGCCGCGTCTCGGAAATTCTCTCGGCGGACACGACAATTCAAGTCGTGGGCACCGCAACCAACGGTAAAGAGGCAATCGATCAGGCGCTGGCGCTCAAGCCGGACGTGATCACCATGGACTACGAGATGCCGATGATGGATGGCATCACGGCGGTGCGGCATATCATGCAGCGCTGCCCGACCCCGGTATTGATGTTCTCCTCCCTGACCCATGAAGGCGCCCGGGTGACCCTCGATGCGCTGGACGCCGGGGCAGTGGATTTCCTGCCGAAGAATTTCGAAGACATCTCGCGCAACCCCGACAAGGTCCGGCAGTTGCTGTGCGAGAAGGTCCACAGCATCTCCCGCAGTAACCGGCGTGTCAGCGCCTACAGCGCGCCGGCCCCGGCAGCGGCACCGAGCCCCGCGCCAGCACCGACTTCATCGTCGAGCAGCTTCAATCCGGCACTGGTGCGCAGTACACCGGCCCCGGCCCCTGCTCGTCCGACGCCTGCCAGTGCCTCGTCGCCATCGCCCAAGCGCAAAGCCTACAAGCTGGTTGCCATTGGCACGTCCACCGGTGGTCCGGTGGCCCTGCAACGGGTCCTGACCCAGTTGCCGGCCAACTTCCCGGCGCCCATCGTGCTGATCCAGCATATGCCGGCGGCCTTCACCAAGGCTTTCGCCGAGCGCCTGGACAAACTCTGCAACATCAGCGTCAAGGAAGCCGAGGATGGTGACATCCTGCGTCCGGGCCTGGCGTTGCTGGCGCCGGGTGGCAAGCAAATGATGGTCGATGGCCGTGGCGCGGTGAAAATCCTGCCGGGCGACGAGCGTCTGAACTACAAGCCGTGCGTGGACATCACTTTCGGCTCCGCGGCAAAATCCTACGGTGACAAAGTTCTGGCGGTGGTGCTCACCGGCATGGGCGCCGACGGCCGTGAAGGCGCACGCCTGCTCAAACAAGGTGGGAGCGCGATCTGGGCCCAGGACGAAGCCAGCTGCGTGATCTACGGCATGCCCATGGCAATCGTCAAGGCGGACCTCGCCGACGCGGTGTACAGCCTGGATGACATCGGCAGGCATCTGACCGAGGCCTGCCTGTAATGGATGTGCTCAGCCTGATTGGCATCATCATGGCGTTCGTCGCCATCATCGGCGGCAACTACCTGGAAGGCGGGCACTTGGGCGCCCTGGCCAATGGCCCGGCGGCGTTGATCGTGCTCGGTGGCACCATTGGCGCGGCGTTGTTGCAATCGCCCATGAGCGCTTTCAAGCGTGCCATGCAGGTGCTGATCTGGATTATCTTTCCGCCCCGGGTGGACCTGGCCGGCGGTATCGATCGCGTGGTGAACTGGAGCCTGACCGCGCGCAAGGAAGGTTTGCTGGGCCTGGAAGGGGTGGCCGACGCCGAACCCGACAGTTACTCACGCAAAGGCCTGCAATTGCTGGTCGACGGTGCCGAGCCTGAAGCCATCCGCAGCATCCTTGAAGTGGATTTCTACACCCAGGAAAGTCGCGACATCGAGGCGGCCAAGGTGTTCGAAAGCATGGGCGGCTACGCGCCGACCATCGGCATCATCGGTGCGGTGATGGGCCTGATCCATGTCATGGGCAACCTGGCCGATCCATCGCAACTGGGCAGCGGCATCGCCGTGGCCTTCGTCGCCACGATCTACGGGGTGGCGAGTGCCAACCTGGTGTTGCTGCCGATCGCGGCCAAGCTCAAGTCCATCGCACTGCGCCAGTCGCGCTATCGCGAAATGCTGCTGGAAGGGATCCTGTCGATTGCCGAAGGTGAAAACCCGCGCTCCATTGAGTTGAAGCTCCAGGGCTTCATGGACTGATGGGAGACATGGAATATGGCCCGTCGCAGGCACACTGAAGAACACGTCAATCATGAACGCTGGCTGGTTTCCTACGCCGACTTCATCACGCTGCTGTTCGCCTTTTTCGTGGTCATGTATTCGATCTCGTCGGTCAACGAAGGCAAGTACAAAGTCATTTCCGAGGCGTTGATCGGGGTCTTCACCGATTCGGATCGTGCCCTCAAGCCGATTCCCATCGGCGACGAACGGCCCAAGAGCACCACGCCGGCCAAGCCGTTGGTCAAGGACTCCGAGCAGGTCGACGCCGGCATCGCCGGTGGCAGCGATCCTTTGAAAAGCATTGCCGATGACATCAGTGCGGCGTTCGGAGACCTGATCAGCTCCAACCAGATGACCGTGCGCGGCAACGAGTTGTGGGTCGAGATCGAGCTCAATTCCAGCCTGTTGTTCGGCAGCGGCGACGCCATGCCCAGCGACATGGCTTTCAACATCATCGACAAAGTGGCGACGATCCTGAAGCCGTTCGACAACCCGATCCATGTCGAAGGTTTTACCGACGACCAACCGATTCGAACGTCGCAATACCCCACCAATTGGGAGCTGTCTTCGGCCCGCTCGGCGAGCATCGTCCGCATGCTGGCGATGCAGGGCGTCAATCCCGGCCGCCTGGCCTCGGTGGGCTATGGCGAGTTCCAGCCGGTGGCCAATAACGCCACCGCCGAAGGGCGTGCGCGCAACCGGCGCGTGGTGCTGGTGGTCTCGCGCAACCTCGACGTGCGGCGCAGCCTGACCGGTACCGGCACGGCCAACGCAACGCCGGACGCGGCATTGAAGCGCGCTGGCACACAAACTGCACCGGCCCCGGTCAAGTCGCCGGGACAGCGGAGCGCCGTCAATTCTCCGTCACCTGCTTTATAACCGAGCTATTTCTCGGTCGAGCCTGTTTCGGCCGGGAGGAACGATCCGAATGAGAGTCTGGGCAGTCGCCAATCAAAAAGGTGGTGTGGGCAAGACCACATCTTCCATCGCTTTAGCCGGGTTGCTGGCTGAGGCGGGCAAGCGCGTGGTCATCGTCGACCTGGACCCCCACGGCTCGATGACCAGCTATTTTGGCTACGATCCCGATAGCCTGGAGCACAGTAACTTCGACCTGTTCCTGCACAAGGGCACGGTGCCCGAAGGCCTGCCCGGGCAGTTGCTGTTGTCGACCAGCCACGAAGGGATTTCCCTGTTGCCCTCCAGTACTGCCCTGGCGACCCTCGAGCGCCAGTCGCCAGGCCAGGGTGGCCTGGGCCTGGTGATCGCCAAGAGTCTGGCGCAGCTGTGGCAGGATTTCGATTATGCGATCATCGACAGCCCGCCGCTGCTGGGTTTGTTGATGGTCAATGCCCTGGCCGCGAGCCAGCAGTTGGTGATCCCGGTGCAGACCGAGCATTTGGCGGTCAAGGGCCTGGAACGCATGGTCAATACCCTGGCAATGGTCAATCGTTCACGCAAGCAGACGCTGACGTTCAACATCGTGCCGACCCTGTTCGACCGCCGGACCCAGGCCTCCCTGGGAACGTTGCGTGTCCTGCGGGACAAGTACCCGGATGATATCTGGCAAGGCTACATCCCCATCGATACGCGCTTGCGGGACGCCAGCCGCGTCGGTGTGACCCCGTCGCAGTTCGATGGCAAGAGTCGTGGCGTGCTGGCCTACCGGGCGTTGCTCAAGCACCTGCTGGCCCAGCAGCTTGTTTCACAGCAGGTGGCTTAAGGTGACGAGCTTTCCCACCATTGCGTTCACCTGTGAGCGCTCAAGTCCTACCGTATTCATGCCGATAACCTTTTCAAGCGGCGGACTTTTCCAATGAACCGCCCGATAAAGACTACCTCGCGTCCGCAACTGGCCTTGCAGTCCTACCTGGACGGGCTGTTGCAGGAAGCGACCGAAGAATTGCCACCGCAGCCGAGCGTGATCGAGGCGTTGCCCGAGCCCGTCGAAGCCGAAGTTGTACTGGATGAATTTCAAGCGGCCGTGCTCGAAGAGCAGGCCCGTGATGCACGTACGTCAGTGGTTGCAGCAGCGGTCGAGGCACCGTTCGTCAAACCACAGGTGAAGGTCATGGACGCACCCGCGCCGATTCTCGCGCCGGTGTCGACGGTTGCACCGCTGTTGCAAGGCCTGGTGACACCGGTGGTGGAAGTCCACCTGCCGCCGAGCAACACGCCGCCTCCGGTGCAGGCCGACGACCGTCCGGCCTGGGCCGGCGAGCCGTTCGAGTGCCTGTTGTTCGATGTGGCGGGCCTGACGCTCGCGGTGCCGCTGGTGTGCCTGGGCTCGATTTATTCCCTGGCCGGGCAGGAATTGACACCGTTGTTCGGCCAGCCGGAGTGGTTCCTCGGGATCCTGCCGAGCCAGGCCGGCAACCTGAAGGTACTGGATACGGCTCGTTGGGTCATGCCGGACCGTTATCGCGATGATTTTCGCCAGGGCTTGCAGTATGTGATCTCGGTGCAGGGGTATGAGTGGGGGTTGGCGGTGCATCAGGTCAGCCGCTCGCTGCGCCTGGACCCGAACGAGATCAAGTGGCGCAGCCATCGAGGGCAACGGCCATGGCTGGCCGGTACGGTGATCGAACACATGTGCGCCTTGCTGGACGTTTCCGAGCTGGCGGAGTTGATTGCCAGCGGCGGGGCAAAACACCTGGGCGGCAGCAAGCCGGTCCAGAAACCGAAATAAGACAACCGTGGCGCACCGCGTCATGGGACAGAACACACCGCCACAGGCGGTTTTTCGAGGGGTCAGGGTATGAATGATAAGGCGTCGTCTCTCAAGGGTTCCGAAGATCCGATCTTGCAATGGGTGACCTTCAAGCTCGACAACGAAACCTACGGCATCAACGTGATGCGCGTACAGGAAGTGCTGCGCTATACCGAGATCGCTCCGGTACCGGGTGCGCCAAGCTACGTGCTGGGCATCATCAACCTGCGGGGTAACGTGGTTACCGTGATCGACACGCGCCAGCGTTTCGGCCTGAGCTCCACCGAGGTCAACGACAACACCCGTATCGTGATCATCGAGGCGGACAAGCAAGTGGTCGGTATCCTCGTCGACAGCGTCGCCGAAGTGGTTTACTTGCGTCAGTCGGAAATCGAAACCGCGCCTAACGTCGGTAACGAAGAGTCGGCCAAGTTCATCCAGGGCGTCTGCAACAAGAACAACGAGTTGCTGATCCTGGTCGAGCTGGAAAAAATGATGAGCGAAGAAGAGTGGTCGGAACTGGAGAGTATCTGATTTGATTCTTGAGGTAGCAGTCATTGTCCTGTTCCTTTTCTGGGCAGGCACGCTGGCGATGTTCCTGGCGTACATACGTGGCCAGCGGCAGATCGCCGCTCAGCAGGCCCAGGGCGATGCGTTGCGCGACCAGCGCATCAAGGACCTGGCCAAGCGCGTCGACGATTACCAGAACGGCACCGTGCGCATGGGGGAGGCCATCCATGAGCTGCGCGCCGTGGTCGGCCCGTTGCCGGATAAACTCGCCCAACTGGAACAGCGCGACCCCTCCAGCCTGTCCTTCGCCCAGGCCGCCCGCCTGGTCGGCATGGGCGCCAGCGTCGACGAACTGACCCAGTCCTGCGGCTTGACCCAGGCCGAGGCGGAGTTGATGAGCAAGTTGCACAGAGGCGGCTGACCGCCATCGCCCAGAACCCATGTGGGAGCGAGCCTGCCCGCGATAGCGGTGTGACAGTCAATAGCGATGTTGAATGTACGACCGCCATCGCGAGCAGGCTCGCTCCCACAGGTTTTTCTGGCGTTCGCCACAAAAAGTTCAGTCACCCATATTTTCAGCGAGACGCAATCCCCGTGGCGAGGGAGCTTGCTCCCGCTGGGCAGATCCGACGCCTCGGGCGCAGCGGCCACAAAATTTTTGCGGCTGCTACGCACTGGAGCGCCAGCCCGGCCGAGCGGGAGCAAGCTCCCTCGCCACGGGGTGTAAAACCGACGGTACACCGTCACAGCCTCAGTAATCGTCGCCACGCTCGGTCACGTCTTTCTCGACACTCGGCGCGTTCGGGTCATGGCCCTGGGGGAATCGGCCCTTGAGGTTCCAGGCAAACGCGATGATTTCGGCAATCGTGCGGTACAACTCTTCCGGAATGCTGTCGCCCAGTTCCATCCGCGCCAGCAGTTTCACCAGCTCGGCGTTTTCATAGATCGGCACTTCACTGTCCCGGGCGATCCGCAGGATTTCCTCGGCCAGGGCTTCGTCACCCTTGGCAGTGAGGGTCGGGGCATGCTGGCCGTCGTATTTGAGGGCAATGGCCTGGCGGGGTTCGGTGTGGGTTGTCATGCGGTTTCGTCCACCCAGCGTTGTTCCAGGCGAGTCTTGGGCCCTTGGGGCGGGGTGCCTAGGTGGCAGTCCAAGTCACCGACGTTCAGGCCGCAGTTCACAAGACGCTCGCGCAGCGCGGCCAGGTTGCTTTCGATCAGGTTCGCCGTGTACGGCCGTTGAGCCCACAGCTGGCTTGACAGCGTGCCGCTGAGCAGCTGCACCTGAACCTGCAATGGCCCCAGCGGGGCCAGGTCGAATGCCATCTCGACCCGCCAGAGTTGTTGTTTCGTCTCGCGTTCTTCGCGGCGCTCCTGGGGCTGTTCCCGGGGCGTGGTTTCCTCGCGCTGGAACTTGAGCTGCAACGGCACGATGTCTTGCAGGTTGCGCATCGGGACTTCCAGTTGCCAGGTGCTCATCAACCGCCCGTCGTCCGTCAGCCCGGTCTGTTCCAGGCTCGACAGCTGATGGCTTTGCAGCCGCGAGACGGCTGCGGCAGCCAGGCGCAGCAGGTGCTCCAGATCGCCTTCTTCGTCTTGCTCTTTCAACAGGCGCGAGGGCAGGGGGAAGCTGGTGGGTTGGGGCTTGGCGCTGACCTGGCCGAGCATGCCCAGGGCGCTTCGTACGAAGCTGGGCAGGGCCTGGGCCAGTGTGTTGGCGGCGATCACCGCACCGAGATTGGTCGAGGCGGGCAGGGCCGGGGTCAACTGAGCGATCAGCTTCAGCAGGTCGCTCTTCAGGTCCGGCGCCTGGCCTGGGGGTTGTCCGGCGAGCAGTTTGTTTTCCAGGAACACACCGCTGGCGGCGATGGCCTGCGCCAGCCCCTTGGGCGTACTCAGTTGCTGCACGTCCGGCAGGCCGGCCAGCAGGCGGGTCACCGCGGCACGCAGTTCAGTGCCGGTGTCGTCGGTGGCCGGCAGGTTCTGCAGCACGGTGAGCAGGTTGTCCAGCGAGCCCTGGCGGCTCACTTGGGTCACCAATTGCTGGCTCACCGCCAGTTGTTCCTGCCGATTGCTCAACGGGACGAACTTCAGCGTCTGGGCATCTTGCACCTGGGCGCTCAACAGTGTGCCGATGCGCAACGGTTGTGGGCTGTCGATATCCAGCGTGGCGCCCACCTGGGCGGTATTGACCAAGCTCACCAACGACCGATATACCGCCGGTTGCCCCGGCACTTGCGGCAGCGCCTGGCTGGTCAGCACCTTGCCTTGCAGCAGGGTACCGACGGGCAATTGCGCGGTATCGATCCGGGTCAGGGTTGCGACACTTGCGGCAACAGCCTGTTGCACGGCAATCGCCAGGTTGCTCGGTGATGGCTGGGTCACGGCCAGGCTGGTGCCTTGGGGCAACGGTTGGGTACTGGTGGCCTGCACCGTGGTCTGGCGACCGCTGTCCAGGGTGACCTTGAGCAACAGCTGGAAAGTCTGGTCAGCCTGTTTGAGCGACAGCACTTCGGCCTGGGCGGTCTGGCCGGGGCCGATCAAACCCTCGGTCGGCGCCAGCAGTTTGAGCAGCTCGCCACTGATCACCGGCGTACGGGGCGTTGCCGTGGACGGGGGGATTGGCAGGATGTTGATGTCGCCTGTCATCTGCGGTCTTACCTTGGAGAAAAATAAGCTCTCTTTAGACCCGGGGCCGACATGTATAATGCCGCCCGTCTTTCAGGGAGTGGCGAAAAACCTAGGCTGTGTACGAAATAGTTTGAAACGCGGGTTAGGCAAGGCAAAAAACGGCGAGGAAGCGGAGTTGACTGGTTGTCAATGAGCATTCCGAGCCGGTTTTTAACGCCGCATAACCAAGTTTCAAGCTATTTCGTACATAGCCTAGCAATTGTTTGACGCAGCTCTGTGGAACAGGCCGTCAATGCATCTATGCTGCACCACTTTAACGGCCGCTGCACCGCCGACTTGAACCGTATAAGGCCCGCGATCCCTTGACCAGTCCTCTCTTGCAAACCGTCGGCCTCGCCTGTGAGCGAGACTTGCGACTGCTTTTCGAACATCTCGAATTGAGACTCTCATCGGGCGATATGGTGCAGATCAGCGGGCCCAACGGCAGCGGCAAGACCAGCCTGTTGCGCCTGCTCGCCGGGCTGATGCAACCGACCGCAGGCCAGGTGCTGCTCAATGGCCAGCCCTTGCAGGAGCAACGCAGTGAACTGGCGCGCAACCTGCTCTGGATCGGTCACGCCGCCGGCATCAAGGACCTGCTCACCCCGGAAGAAAACCTCAGCTGGCTCTGCGCACTGCACCGGCCGGCCGGCCGCGAGGCGATCTGGCAGGCATTGGATACCGTGGGATTGCGCGGCTTCGAAGACGTGCCATGCCACACCCTGTCCGCCGGCCAGCAACGCCGCGTGGCCCTGGCCCGGCTGTACCTGGACAGCCCGCCGTTGTGGATCCTCGACGAACCCTTCACCGCCCTCGACAAGCAAGGCGTGGCGCAGCTCGAGGAGCATCTGGCCCTGCATTGCGAAAGCGGCGGCATGGTGTTGTTGACCACCCACCACACCCTGGCGCGGATGCCATCCGGCTATCGCAACGTTGATCTGGGGAACTGGGCCGTATGAGTGTGTTCGGCTTGTTGCTTGCCCGCGAGGCGCGCCTGTTGTTCCGACGCCCGGCCGAACTTGCCAACCCGCTGGTGTTCTTCGCGATCGTCATTGCGCTGTTCCCGCTGGCGGTCGGCCCGGAGACTCAATTGTTGCAAACCTTGTCGCCGGGGCTGGTCTGGGTGGCGGCGCTTTTGTCGGTCCTGCTCTCGCTGGACGGGCTTTTCCGCAGTGATTTCGAAGACGGATCCCTCGAACAGTGGGTCCTTTCGTCGCACCCCCTGGCCCTTCTGGTTTTAGCCAAGGTGCTGGCACACTGGGTTTTTTCCGGGCTGGCGCTGGTGCTGCTCTCGCCGCTGCTGGCGATGATGCTGGGGTTGCCCGCCGAATGTATGCCAGTGCTGCTGGTGTCACTGCTGCTGGGGACGCCGGTGTTGAGCCTGCTCGGTGCGGTGGGCGCTGCGTTGACGGTGGGGCTCAAGCGTGGCGGCCTGCTGCTGGCCCTGTTGATCCTGCCGCTGTATATCCCGGTGTTGATCCTCGGCAGCGGCGCTTTGCAAGCTGCGTTGCAAGGCATGCCGGCGACCGGTTATCTGCTGTGGCTTGGGAGCCTGACCGCCCTGGCGATAACCCTGACACCCTTTGCAATAGCCGCTGGCCTGAAGATCAGCGTCGGCGAATAATAATGAGGCCTGGTCAAAAAACGACCACTTCCCAGGAAGTAAAGGCAGACCCGGCGGCTCGTGATGGCGAGCCGCGACCGTGATGGAAACAGCAATGAACTGGACCTGGTTTCATAAGCTCGGCTCACCCAAGTGGTTCTACGGCATCAGCGGCAAACTGCTGCCCTGGCTGAGCATCGCCGCTGTGCTGCTGATTGGCTGCGGCGTGGTCTGGGGCCTGGCGTTCGCGCCGCCGGACTACCAGCAAGGCAACAGCTTTCGCATCATCTATATCCACGTACCCACCGCCATGCTGGCCCAATCCATCTATGTGATGCTCGCGGTATGCGGCGTGGTCGGGCTGGTGTGGAAGATGAAACTGGCGGACGTCGCCCTGCAATGCGCCGCGCCCATCGGCGCCTGGATGACCGCCGTGGCGCTGGTCACCGGGGCCATCTGGGGCAAGCCGACCTGGGGTTCGTGGTGGGTCTGGGATGCCCGACTGACGTCGATGCTGATCCTGCTGTTCCTGTACTTCGGTCTTATTGCGCTGGGCAACGCCATCAGCAATCGTGACAGCGCCGCCAAGGCTTGCGCGGTGCTGGCGATTGTCGGAGTGATCAACATCCCGATCATCAAGTACTCGGTGGAGTGGTGGAATACGCTGCACCAGGGCGCCACGTTCAAATTGACCGAAAAACCGGCGATGCCCGTGGAAATGTGGCTGCCGCTGTTGCTCACCGCATTGGGTTTCTACTGCTTCTTTGGCGCGGTGCTGTTGCTGCGCATGCGCCTGGAAGTGCTCAAGCGCGAGTCCCGGGCCAGTTGGGTGAAGGCCGAAGTACAGAACAGCCTGGAGGCCGCTCGATGAGTTTCGCTTCATTCGGCGATTTCCTCGCCATGGGCCATCATGGCCTGTATGTCTGGTCAGCCTACGGCATCTGCCTGGCGGTGCTGGCCCTCAACGTGGCGGTGCCGATCCTGGCCCGCAAGCGGTATCTGCAACAAGAGGCGCGTCGTCTGCGCCGGGAGAACGGTCAGTGAATCCGCTGCGCAAAAAACGTCTTGTCATCATTCTGGCGATCCTGGTGGGCGTCGGCGCCGCCGTCGGCCTGGCCCTGAGCGCCTTGCAGCAGAACATCAACCTGTTTTATACCCCGACCCAGATCGCCGGCGGCGAAGCGCCCCAGGACACCCGTATCCGCGCAGGCGGCATGGTGGAAAAAGGCTCGCTGGTGCGCTCCGGGGATTCCCTGGACGTGAAGTTCAATGTCACCGACTTCAACAAGACCGTGACCATCACCTACCGCGGCATCCTGCCGGACCTGTTCCGCGAGGGGCAGGGCATCGTCGCCCTGGGCAAGCTCAACGCCGACGGCGTGGTGGTGGCCGACGAAGTACTGGCCAAGCACGATGAAAAATACATGCCGCCGGAAGTGACCAAGGCCTTGAAAGACAGCGGCCAGTCGGCGCCCGCTCCCGTGAAGGAGGGCTGATCGATGACGGCAGGACTTTTTATCCCTGAGCTGGGCCACCTGGCGATGATCCTGGCCCTGTGCTTTGCCCTGGTGCAGGCGGTGGTGCCCTTGCTCGGTGCCTGGCGCGGCGACCGCCTGTGGATGAGCCTGGCCCAGCCGGCGGCGTGGGGCCAGTTCGCGTTCATGCTGTTCGCCTTCGGCTGCCTGACCTATGCCTTCATGGTCGATGATTTCTCCGTGGCCTATGTCGCCAGCAACTCCAACAGCGCCTTGCCCTGGTACTACAAGTTCAGTGCGGTGTGGGGCGCCCACGAAGGTTCGCTGCTGCTCTGGGCCTTGATTCTCGCCGGCTGGACCTTCGCGGTCTCGGTGTTTTCCCGGCAACTGCCCCAGGTGATGCTGGCCCGGGTGCTGGCGGTGATGGGCCTGATCAGCACCGGTTTCCTGCTGTTCCTGATTGTTACCTCCAACCCGTTCGAACGCATCCTGCCCCAGGTACCGGTGGATGGTCGCGACCTCAACCCGTTGCTGCAGGACATTGGCCTGATCGTTCATCCACCGATGCTCTACATGGGCTATGTCGGTTTCTCGGTGGCGTTCTCTTTCGCTATCGCGGCGTTGCTCGGTGGGCGTCTGGACGCCGCGTGGGCGCGCTGGTCGCGGCCGTGGACCATCGTCGCCTGGGCGTTCCTCGGCATCGGCATCACCCTCGGCTCATGGTGGGCCTACTACGAACTCGGCTGGGGCGGCTGGTGGTTCTGGGACCCGGTGGAAAACGCCTCGTTCATGCCGTGGCTGGTGGGCACTGCGCTGATTCACTCCCTGGCGGTCACGGAAAAACGCGGCGTGTTCAAGAGCTGGACGGTGCTGCTGGCGATTGCCGCGTTCTCCCTGAGCCTGCTCGGTACCTTCCTGGTGCGTTCCGGCGTCCTGACCTCGGTGCATGCCTTCGCCTCGGACCCCGAGCGCGGCGTGTTCATCCTGATTTTCCTGCTGTTCGTGGTCGGCGGTTCGCTGACGTTGTTCGCCGTGCGCGCACCCGTGGTGAAGAGCCAGGTCGGCTTTAACCTCTGGTCGCGGGAAACCTTGTTGCTGGGTAACAACCTGGTGCTGGTGGTGGCCGCGTCGATGATCCTGCTGGGGACGTTGTATCCGCTGGTGCTCGATGCGCTGTCCGGGGCCAAGCTGTCGGTCGGCCCGCCGTACTTCAACGCGCTGTTCATCCCGCTGATGGCGATCCTGATGGTGGTGATGGCCGTGGGCGTGCTGGTGCGCTGGAAAGACACCCCGCTCAAGTGGCTGGTGAACATGCTTACCCCGGTGTTGCTGGGCACCGCCGCCCTGGCCGTGGTGGCCGGCGTGGCCTATGGCGATTTCAACTGGGCGGTGCTGGCCACCTTCGTGCTGGCGGCCTGGGTGTTGCTGGCGGGTGTGCGAGACCTCTTCGACAAGACTCGACACAAAGGCCTGATCAAAGGCCTGCCAACCCTGACCCGCAGTTATTGGGGCATGCAGATCGCCCACCTGGGCATCGCCGTCTGCGCCCTGGGGGTAGTGCTGTCCAGCCAGAACAGCGCCGAGCGCGACCTGCGCCTGGCGCCGGGCGAGTCCATGGACCTGGCCGGCTATCAGTTCGTGTTCGAAGGCGCCAAGCACTTTGAAGGCCCTAACTTCACGTCCGACAAAGGCACCGTGCGGGTGATGCGCGACGGCCAGCAAATCAGCGTGCTGCACCCGGAAAAACGCCTCTATACCGTACAGAACTCGGTAATGACCGAAGCCGGGATCGACGCCGGTTTCACCCGCGATCTCTATGTGGCGCTGGGTGAATCCCTGGGGGATGGCGCGTGGGCGGTGCGGGTGCACGTCAAGCCGTTCGTGCGCTGGATCTGGTTCGGTGGCTTGCTCACCGGACTGGGCGGGGTGCTGGCGGCGCTGGACCGGCGCTATCGAGTCAAAGTGAAAACCCGGGTGCGCGAAGCCCTGGGCGTGACGGGAGCCCCTGCATGAAACGTTGGTTGATGTTGTTGCCGCTGGCGCTGTTCCTGGTGATGGCGGTCTTTCTGTACCGGGGCCTGTACCTGAACCCGTCCGAGTTGCCTTCGGCGATGATCGGCAAGCCGTTCCCTGAGTTCTCGCTGCCCTCGGTCCAGGGCGACAAGACCCTGACCCGCGCCGACCTGCTGGGCAAGCCGGCGTTGGTCAACGTCTGGGGCACGTGGTGCATTTCCTGCCGGGTCGAGCACCCGGTGCTCAACAAGCTGGCGCAGAACGGTGTGGTGATCTACGGCGTCAACTACAAGGACGTCAATGCCGACGCCCTCAAGTGGCTCGCCGAGTTTCACAACCCGTATCAAATGGATATCCGCGACGAAGATGGCTCCCTGGGCCTGAACCTGGGCGTCTATGGCGCGCCGGAAACCTTCTTCATCGATGCCAAGGGCGTCATTCGCGACAAGTTCGTCGGGGTGATCGACGAACAGGTCTGGCGCGAGAAACTCGCTGCCAAGTACCAGGCGCTGGTGGACGAGGCCAAGCCATGAAGCGCTGGCTAGCGGCGGCTGTCCTGGGCTTGAGCATTGTCGGTGTGGCCCACGCCGCCATCGACACCTACGAATTCGCCAATGACGGCGAGCGCGCGCGGTTCCGCGAGTTGACCAAGGAACTGCGCTGCCCCAAGTGCCAGAACCAGGACATCGCCGACTCCAATGCGCCGATTGCCGCCGACCTGCGCAAGGAAATCTTCCGCATGCTCGGCGAGGGCAAGGACAACCAGCAGATCATCGATTTCATGGTGGATCGCTACGGTGAGTTCGTGCGTTACAACCCCGCCCTGTCCTCCAAGACCGCGTTGCTGTGGTTCGGCCCGGCCGGGCTGTTGCTCGGTGGTTTCGTGGCCATCGCGCTGATCGTGCGCCGGCGTCGGGTCCAGCGCACGGCTGCCCCGGACACGCTTTCTGTCGAAGAGCGCCAGCGCCTCGACCAACTGTTGGATAAAACCAAGCATGATTGATTTCTGGCTCGCCGCAGGTCTGCTTCTCCTGGTTGCCCTGAGTTTTCTTTTGATTCCGGTACTGCGCGGGCGCCGCGCTCAATTGGAGGAGGATCGCACTGCCCTCAACGTGGCGTTGTACCAGGAACGCATCGCCCAATTGCAGGCCGAGCGGGAGGAGGGCGTGCTCAACGCCGCGCAACTGGACGCCGGTCGCGCCGAAGCGGCCCGTGAGCTGCTGGCCGACACCGAAGGCGCCGAGGCACCGCGTGACTCACGGCTGGGCAAGCCGTTGCCGCTGCTTGCTGCGGTGTTGGTGCCGGTGTTGGGCGTGGCGTTGTACCTGCATTTCGGTGCCAGCGACAAGGTCGAGCTGACCCGCGAATTCGCCCAGGCGCCACAATCGATGGAAGACATGACCCGGCGCCTGGAGCGTGCGGTGGCGGCGCAGCCGGATTCCGCCGAAGGCTTGTACTTCCTGGGCCGTACCTACATGGCCCAGGACCGGCCCGCCGATGCGGCGAGGATTTTCGAGCGCACCGTGGCGGTGGCCGGGCGCCAACCCGAACTGCTGGGGCAATGGGCCCAGGCGCAGTATTTCGCCGATGGCAAGAAATGGTCGGACAAGGTCCAGGCGCTGACCGACGAAGCGCTGAAGCTCGATCCGAAGGAAGTCACCAGCCTCGGCCTGCTGGGCATCGCTGCATTCGAGGGCGAGCGCTATCAGGAGGCAATCGATTACTGGGGCCGTCTACTGGCGCAACTGCCGGAAGGTGACAAATCTCGTGAGGCGTTACAGGGCGGTATCACCCGGGCCACTGAACGACTGGAGGCCAGTGGCGGTAAGGTCGCCCAAGCACCGGCGACCAAGGCCGCGGCGCTGCTCAAGGTCCGTGTCGACCTGGCGCCGGCTCTCAAGGCCAAGGTCCAGCCGGGCGACAGTGTGTTCGTTTTCGCCCGCGCCGCTTCAGGCCCGCCGGCGCCGCTGGCAGCCAAACGGCTGACGGTGGCCGATCTGCCGGTGACGGTTGAGCTGGGCGACGCGGACGCAATGATGCCGCAGCTGAAACTGTCGAACTTCCCCGAAGTCCAACTGGTGGCGCGCATCTCCCGGGCCGGCCAGCCGACTGCCGGTGAGTGGATCGGTCGCAGCCAACCCCTGGCGAGCAGCACCACCGCGCCGCAACAACTGACCATCGACAGCCCGGATCAATAACAGGAAGCCGCACCATGACCGCCATCGCTCGTATCACCCTGCTCACGCTCGTCCTGGGCCTGAGCGCTTGTGCGGTCCAGCGTCCGCCCGAGCCTTCGGCGCCGCTGCCACCGATCCCGCCTTCGACCCCGACCACCAAGCCGGGCCCGTCCACGCCGCCGGGCAAGCCAGTCACCCCGAACAAACCGGCCAAGCCGCTGCCACGCACCTCCGCCAGCTTCGCTCCGCCACCGGGTGGCAACAGCCATTGGGACGCCAAACTGGGGGTCTATGTGCTGGATAACCAGACCAACACCTTCTATCGCCAGCGCACCTATTACCGCTGGAACAACGGCTGGAGCCGCTCCGTCAGCCCGAATGGGCCGTGGGAAGACACCACCATCGAAGGCGTGCCGGCGGGGCTGGGGCGGCAGTTTCACTAGTCAGCAGCATCACCCGTGGCGCGGGGGGGAG
>NZ_JALJDX010000161.1 GCF_022952855.1 Pseudomonas sp. RGM2987
CCCCACAGGGGGGGTGTGTCAGGCCTGGGATCGAGTGACGCCACCGACTCAATGTGGGAGCGAGCCTGCTCGCGAAGGCGTTTCAACATCCAGCAGATGAATTGGCTGGCCCACCGCATTCGCGAGCAAGCCCGCTCCCACAGGGTTAGGCTGTGGTGTTTGCAGGTTCAGGGCTGGCTATGCCACCCCGCCAGCAACCCCGGCAGTTCGGTCAGGCTGCGGATCTCGGCATCCGGTTTGTGTTCGGCATCCCAGGGCTTGCCCGTCGGGTTGAACCACACGGCGCGCAGGCCGGCCTGCTGGGCGCCGGCGATGTCGTCGCCCGGGTGGTCGCCAATGTGCACGGCCGTTTGCGCGGTGGCGCCGCCGCGTTGCAGGGCTTCGTGGAACAGCCGGGCGTCTGGCTTGGCGATGCCGATGTCTTCGGCGCACAGGGCGAATTTGAAGTAGTCCGCCAGGCCCAGGCGACGCACGTCGGCGTTGCCGTTGGTGACCACGCCGAGGGCGAAATGGTTGGCCAGGACTTCCAGGGTCGGCTGCACTTCAGGAAAGATGTCCAGTTGATGCCGGGCGTGCAGGAACGTCTCGAACGCCTGGTCCGCCAGCTCCGACGCTTGCCACTGGTCATAGCCGGCGTCTTGCAAGGCCCGGAACAGCACCCGCCGACGCAGCGCGCTGATGCGATGCTTCAGGCCAGGCTCTTCGCGTAGCACCTGCTCGCGAATCGCCCACAGGTGCTCCACCGGCACGCCGCCCAGATTCGGTGCGTTGTCGGTCAGCCACTGGCGTAATACGGCTTCGGCGCTGGCGATCACCGGGGCGGTATCCCACAGCGTATCGTCCAGGTCGAAAGTGATGAGCTCGATGGTCATGATTCGTCGCCCTTGATGCGTTTGGCCCTGGGGTGGGCACTGTCATAGACCGTCGCCAGGTGCTGGAAGTCCAGGTGGGTATAGATCTGGGTAGTCTTGATGTCCGAGTGGCCGAGCAATTCCTGGACCGCGCGCAGGTCCTGGGAGGACTCCAGCAGGTGGCTGGCGAAGGAGTGCCGGAGCATGTGCGGATGCAGGTTCTGCCCCAGCTCGCGTTCACCGGCCGCCTTGACCCGCAACTGGATTGCCCGCGGGCCGAGGCGCCGGCCCCGTTGGCTGACGAAGACCGCGTCGTCGGCGGGGTTGGCCAGGGCCCGCAGCGGCAGCCAGGCTTGCAGCGCTTCCCGAGCCTTGCGCCCGACGGGCAACAGGCGGGTCTTGCTGCCCTTGCCGAGCACCTGGACCATGCCGTCGGCCAGGTCCAACTGATCCAGGTTAAGCCCGGTCAGCTCGGAAAGACGCAGGCCAGAGGAATAGAACAGCTCTAGGATCGCCTGGTCCCGCCGCGCCAGGAAGTCATCCTCGACGGCGCCTTCGAGCAGTTGCAGGGCGCGGTCGGTGTCGAGGGTTTTCGGCAGCCGGCGTTCGCCCTTGGGCGGTGCGAGTCCGGTGGCCGGGTCGTGATCGCACAGGCCTTCGCGATTCAGGTATTGGTACAGGCCGCGCACCGCCGACAGCAGCCGCGCCAGGCTGCGGGAGGATTGGCCCTGTTGGTGCAGCCGCGCAATCAGGCTGCGCAAGCGCTGGATGTCCAGCGCCTGCCAACTGCCGATGTTCTGCTTCTGGCACCAGCCCAGCACTTTCTCCAGGTCGCGGCGGTAGGCCGACAGCGTGTGGGGCGACACCTGGCGCTCACTGCGCAGGTGTTCGCAGTAGGCGTCCAGTTGCCGCTCCATCATCAGCGTACCGAGCGCAGCGAGCCGACAACCCGAGGCAACACGCGGCCGGTGACTTCGGCGATGTAGCTCAGGAACAACGTACCCACCGAACTCTTGTAGTGCTGCGGGTCGCGGCTGGCGATGGCCAACACACCGTGCACGCCCTGATGGGCGATTGCGACCACGGCTGTGGAACCGATCTGCTTGCGCTGTTCTTCGCCGAACAGGAAATCCAGCTCATGTTCGCGCAGGCTGCCACTGACGCTTTTGTTTTCCGTGAGCAGGCCGCCGATGGCCGTCTGTGCGTCGGCATGGGTCACCCAGCGTCCCACCGGCATGGCGTTGTCGCCGAACAGGATCAGGCTGACAAACGGCACCTGGAAATCCTGGCGCAGGCTGTCTTCGACGCTCATCACCAGGTCTTCGAGGGTGCTGGCGTCCATCAGGGCCAGGATCAACCGACGGGTCTTGTCGAAGAGCCGGTCGTTGTCCCGGGCCACGTCCATCAGGTGCGAAAGCCGGTGGCGCATTTCGATGTTGCGCTCGCGCAGGATCTTCATCTGGTGTTCCACCAGCGACACCGTGTCGCCGCGCCGGTGAGGGATGCGCATCGCCGCCAGCAACTCTTCATGCTCGACGAAGAAGTCCGGATGAGCGTCCAGGTAAGCGGCCACGGCCGCAGCGTCCGGAAGCGGGGCCGGGGATTCGTCGGGCTGCTGGGCTGGAACCTGTGGCTTGTCGGTCATGGGTTTGGCTCACTCAAAGACGAACTTGTCCTTCGTATACGCGCACTGCCGGGCCGGTCATCATCACCGGTTGGCCGGGGCCCGCCCATTCGATGGACAGGCGCCCGCCGGGCAGGTCTATGAGCAGGGGTGAATCCATCCAGCCCTGGCTGATCGCAGCGACCGCGGCGGCGCAGGCGCCGGTACCGCAGGCTTGGGTTTCGCCGACGCCGCGCTCCCAGACACGCAACTGCGCGCGGTGGCGGTCGATCACTTGCAGGAAGCCGACATTCACCCGCGCCGGGAAGCGCGGATGATGCTCGATCTTCGGGCCCAGCTCATGCACCGGGGCAGCGTTTATGTCGGTCACGCGCAATACGGCGTGGGGATTGCCCATCGATATCGCCGCCAGTTCCACTGGCGTGCCGTCGACGTCCACTGGGTAACTCAAGGCCTGGGCCGGCGCCTGGAACGGAATGTCCGCCGGCACCAGGCGCGGGGCGCCCATGTTCACGCCGATCTGGCCGTCACTGCGCACATCCAGTTCGATGATGCCGCTTTTGGTCTCGACGCGAATCTGCCGTTTGGCGGTCAGGCGCTTGTCCAGCACGAAGCGGGCGAAGCAGCGCGCACCGTTGCCGCATTGCTCCACCTCCGAACCGTCGGCGTTGAAAATCCGGTAGCGGAAATCGACGTCCGGGTTGTTAGGCGCCTCGACGATCAGCAACTGGTCGAAACCGATGCCGGTATGGCGGTCGCCCCACAGCTTGGCGTGCTTGGGCAGGATGTGCGCGTGCTGGCTGACCAGGTCGAGGACCATGAAGTCATTGCCCAGGCCGTGCATCTTGGTAAAACGCAGCAGCATGGTCTTACTCCGGCAGCAGGCTTTCGCCGGCGAACAACTCGGCTACCGTCTCGCGGCGACGCACTTCGAAAGCCTGGTCACCATCCACCAGCACCTCGGCGCAGCGGCCGCGGGTGTTGTAGTTGGAGCTCATGACAAACCCGTAGGCCCCGGCCGAATGCACCGCCAGCAGGTCGCCTTCTTCCAGCGCCAGCTCGCGGCCCTTGGCCAGGAAGTCACCGGTTTCGCAGATCGGCCCGACGATGTCGTAGGCGCGCGGGGCGGTATCGCGCGGGCGCACCGCGGTCACGTCCATCCAGGCCTGGTACAGCGCCGGGCGGATCAGGTCGTTCATGGCCGCATCGACAATGGCGAAATCCTTGTGCTCGGTGTGCTTGAGGTACTCGACCTGGGTCAGCAGCACGCCGGCGTTGGCGACGATGTAGCGGCCCGGTTCGAACATCAGCGCCAGGTCGCGGCCTTCGAGGCGCTCGCGCACGGTCTTGATGTAGTCGGCCACCAGCGGCGGCTCTTCGTCGCGGTAACGCACGCCGACACCGCCACCCAGGTCGATGTGACGCAGGTAGATGCCGCAATCGCCGAGGCGGTCGACGAGTGCCAGCAGGCGGTCGAGGGCATCGATGAAGGGTTCCAGCGTGGTCAACTGCGAGCCGATGTGGCAATCGACGCCCAGCACTTCCAGGTTAGGCAGTTGGGCGGCGCGCACGTAGACGTCTTCGGCGTCGGCGATGGCGATGCCGAACTTGTTTTCCTTGAGACCGGTGGAAATGTACGGATGGGTGCCAGCGTCGACGTCCGGGTTCACACGCAGGGAAATCGGCGCGCGCACGCCCAGCTCGGCGGCGACGACTTGCAGGCGCTCGAGCTCGTCGGTGGATTCGATGTTGAAGCAGTGCACTCCCACTTGCAGGGCGCGGCGCATGTCTTCACGGGTCTTGCCGACGCCGGAGAAGACGATCTTGTCGGCGCTGCCGCCCGCCGCCAATACACGCTCCAGTTCACCCCCGGAAACGATGTCGAAACCGGCGCCGAGGCGAGCCAGGACATTGAGCACGCCCAGGTTGGAGTTGGCTTTCACGGCAAAGCACACCAGGTGCGGCATGCCGGCCAGGGCGTCGGCGAAGGTCCGGTACTGGGCCTCGATGTGGGCACGGGAATAGACGTAGGTCGGCGTGCCGAAACGCTCGGCGATCGCGGACAAGGCAACCCCTTCCGCGAACAGCTCCCCGCCACGGTAGTTAAAAGCGTCCATGGCGTTCCCTTAGTAAGTGGTGGAGTGGGTGTCGTGCGCGTGGGCCTTGGATTGCGACGACTTGGCCTGCTCTTCAGGGGACTTGCTGTCATCAGGCAGGTACAGCGGACCTTTTTGACCACAGGCTGTCACAAGGCAGGCAACCGCGACGAGCGCAGCAAGGGAAGAGATCAGGCGCTTCATGGCGAAATCCTTGAAAATGCGTTAATTGCGCCGGAGTATACCGGCCACCCGGCAGCTTGCCTATGCAGCGGGGCTCCCGTCCGGCGGCGCTGGTGGTCGCGGTTCGGTATATCCTTTGCAATCGCCGGGAAGCGTCCGTATCTTGCGGCGCTTGAGCATGAGCAGACATTTTCGAGGTTGCCGCAATGAGTTTGAGTGAAGCCCGTTTCCACGATCTGGTCGATACCACCCAGCAAATGCTGGAGGACATCTTCGACGAGAGCGACCTGGATATCGATCTGGAAAGCTCCGCTGGCGTGTTGACCGTCAAGTTCGAGAACGGCACCCAGCTGATCTTCAGTCGCCAGGAGCCGCTGCGGCAGTTGTGGCTGGCGGCGGTGTCCGGTGGTTTTCACTTCGACTACGACGAGGAAAGCGAGCGCTGGCAGTGCGACAAGAGCGAAGAGCAACTGGGTGAGATGCTCGAGCGGATCGTCAAGCAGCAGGCGGGCGTGGATTTCGAGTTCGAAGGCTTGTGACCTCATGAGTCAGACCGCTCCGGCGCGGCCGCCCAAACCGCTCTACAGCAACGTCAGTCCTGCCGTTCCGTCACCGTGTACCAGTGTGTGCAAGCTGGATGAGCACAAGGTTTGCCTCGGCTGTTTGCGCCACGTCGAGGACATCCGCGAATGGCGTTCGGCCGATGATGAGCGGCGGCGGGTGATCTGTGCCGAGGCGCTCAAACGCAGCTCTTTGAGATAACCATTCGCCTTGCAGGCTTTTGTGGCGAGGGAGCTTGCTCCCGCTCGGCTGCGCAGCAGTCGCAAGATGTGGGGTCGCTTCGCAACCCAGCGGGAGCAAGCTCCCTTGCCACAAGGGTTCGGCGTCGTACATCCGGTAGTCTGTAAGCTATCTATTGGTACGGCTGGACCCTGCCCGGCTTGTTTATTTATTGAGCTGTGTTAGTGTCCGGCAACGCCTCAACTCATCGAGGCCCGTGAAAACCCCGTCTTTTTGTGGCGGGGTTTTGCTTTTTTCGTGCAGAAGAAAGGAGTCTGCCTGGATCATGACCGCACCTTCCATCACCCTTACCCGCCTGGACGTACAACGTCTGGAACGCCTGATCGACAGTCTGGATGAAACGCTGCCGGGCGTGATTGCGTTGCAAACCGAACTCGATCGCGCCGAGACCCTGGTGGGCCACGATGAAGTGCCCGCCGATGTCGTGACCATGAACTCGCGCGTGCACTGCCGAGAGGAGGGCAGTGGCAAGGACTACCACCTGACCCTGGTTTATCCACAGGACGCCAATGCCGACGCAGGCAAGATCTCGATCCTGGCGCCGGTGGGCAGCGCCTTGCTGGGCCTGAAGGTCGGCCAGCACATCGACTGGCCGGCCCCGGGCGGCAAGACGCTGAAGCTCACTTTGCTGGACGTTGAATACCAGCCCGAAGCCGGCGGCGACTTCCACCTCTGAGCCGCCGCTTGCCTCAGGCCAGGGCCAGCGCCTCGTTCAGGGCGCGCTCCAGATCGGCCTTGTAGCGCAGGTACAAATTGCTTGAACAGGCACCGTCACCCACCAGGCCCGAGAGGTCCAGGTCAGTGATGTAGCAGCGATAGCGCTGGGCTTCGCGGCGCTGTCCGACGATCTCCCGGGCGACCACGCGAAACAGCTGGTCGCCGTGCTCCAGCTCGGAAAACTCCTGCTGATCGCAGTACAGGGTGACGTGCACCTGGCCGTGCGTCGCCTTGCCGATGATCGCCTGCACGTCATAGAACGGCTTGTTCACTGGCGTCTGCGGCGCCTGTCGCGCCTCCACTCGCCGCGCCCGTCCACTGCCCGAGGGCAGTAATTGGTAGTACAGGGTTTCCAGGCTCAGCGGCTGGGCGTTGTCCATCGGCAGCAACGCGTCGCGGCGGTACAGCACCGATTGCAGGAAGCGCTGCAACGGCACCAGCAGGCTGTGGTCGTCGTGATACGGCAAGTGCTGCTGCCACAGGGCATTGAGCTCATCGAGCACATACAGGTCGGCTTCGTCTTCGTTGATCCGGTAGAACACCTGGATGCACTCGGGCTGGCCCATGGGCAGCAGCACCGCCAGGTCGTGGTCTTCCAGGGCCATCGGGTCCAGGTGCAACGGGCTGTAGGCGCTCAGTTCCTCACCCAGGTAATCGGTCAGCGCCGACAGGCTGGCCAGCGCCACGTGGTTGACCTGGCCGGGCACCAGTTCGAGCACGTGGTAGTGCTGCTGCACCTGAAGAAGGTAGCGATGGTTGAGCCTGCTCAGCAGCAGGGTCTGCGCCGTCTCGAACACTTCTTCGACCCGGCGGGCAATGAACTGCGCACGGTTGTGGCAGAAGCACCGGACGCGCAGACGCGGTTGGCGCTGGGTGCCGGGCAGGTCGTTGAGGTAGTCGCGCAGGCAGTCGAGCAGGGCGTGTTCACCGTCGAAGCGATTGACCAGCACTTCACTCCAGCTGTTGAGCGTGACCTGGTCGAGAGTCAGCACCAGGTTCTCCCGCACGCCGGCGTAGCTCAGGGAGTCGGTGCGCTCGGTGGTCATCAGGATATTGAGGTCGCGGTGATGCTTGAGCGGGTCCACGCCGACGTTCACCAGGATCAGCACCTCGCCGGGGACGCTGGCCCGCAACAACTGTTCTTCGTCGACCGTGGCCAGGGGCAGGGCGATGGACTGTTGCAGGCTGCCCAGCAGGTTGAACAGTTCGAACTCGCTCAGGTCGCTGCTGCCAGGATGGAGCGCCAGGCGCGTGCTGCTGTCGATCACACCGTTGCGATGACACCAGGTCAGCAGCTCCAGCAACTCGCGGCAGCGCTTGATCGGCGCAAAGTTCTCCCATTCCAGGGCGTTGAGGCTGCCGTTGTACAGGCCCCACTGGTTCTGGCCCGGCTCTTTCTTGTTGGGTGACTGGACCAGGGTCAGGGTGTCTTCGGCCAAGTCCGGGGCGATACCCGGGTTGATGAACTCGACCTTGTCGGCCTTGCGCTCGAACGCCGCGTACAGCCGCCGGCCGAGGACATTCAGATCGCGTTTGTTGATCAGGCTGACGGTTTTCTCGGTACGGGCGAACTGGGTCAGGAAGCGGTAGCTGTGGGTCAGCTCGTTGACCAGCGCCCGCCGTTCGTGGCTGACCTGGCGCACCTTCCACTGGCTGCGGCTGTCCAGCAGCGCCAGTTGCCGCTGGTCCCAACCCCATTCCTTGGCCAGGCGTTCCAGCAGCGTGCGCTGCCAGCCACTGCTGCGGGCGGAGCCTGTGAGTTTGCGATTGACCTTCAGGTACAACGCTCGACGAATCAACTCCAGGCGTTCGGATTCGCCCCGGGAATTGAGGTATTCCTCGAGCCGGCGGTAGACCACCATGTACGGGTCCAGCTCTTCCAGGTCCAGGCGGTTGGCGAACACCGCCTGTTTGAAGCGCAGGCTCAGGCAGCGCACGTTCGGGTGCTCGCTGGCATAGACCTCGGTCAGCAGCAGCTTGAGCACCGACTTGTAGGGCGACTCGATACCTTTAAACAGTTGCCAGAGCCCGGCGCCAATGAACTCCCCCGGCGGAATGTAGGCCAGGTGTCCGAGATCGAGGGTTTCATCGGCGCGGATGAAGCGCTTGGAAATCAGCGTATGGGTGTATTGCTCGTAGTTCTCTTCTTCATAGACCGGCACCAGCCACCAGATCGGCGTCCGCCCGGCCAGCCAGATCGCGGTGCGGTAGAACTCGTCCAGCAACAGGTAGTGCTGGGTCGTGCCGCAATTTTCGGAACTGAGCTGAGTGTCCCGCTCGCCCTGGACGAAGCGCGCCGGGTCGATCAGGAAAAAGTGCGCTTCGGCGCCCTGGGTCGCGGCCCAGGCTTCCAGCAGCTGGCATTTCTTGCTCAGCTCGGCCAGTTCGTCGTCGCTCAGGTCCGGCCCATGGCAGACCCATACGTCCATGTCGCTCTGGTCAGCCTGGGCCAGGGTGCCGAGGCTGCCCATCAGGAACAGGCCAAGAATCGGTCGCGGCGGGTTGCTGCCATGGCGCGGCTTGTAGGAAAACGAACGGGTCAGCCGCTGGGCTTCGGCGAGAACGCTGGCATCGGGCTCATAGTTCGACAGCCCCGCCGGTGTGCTACCGGAGACGTAGCCGGGCAGCAACGGATGATTGACATGGAAAAACAGCGGCAACAGCGTCAGCACGCCTTGCTGGCGCGGCGACAGGCCTTCCAGGGCGCGCTCCATCCGCACGCTGTTGAACTTGAGAAAACGCGCGCGCAGCTGGCTCAGGACCTTGCGGTCGATTCCCTCGTCCAGATCAGGGCGTATTTCGTGGTTGCGGGTCATGTCAGCTCAAACCGGCTCGCGGCGTCGAACGTGGGAGATCAGGGGTAATGGAAGTTTAGCGTCCGGGGCCGGGAATTCTTAAGCTGAAAATAGGATTTGGATGTCAGATTTTTCACGCAAGGCGCCCGCGCCTGCGGAAATCCGGCGAAGCAGATTTCCGTGGGCGACAGGGGGAATCAGGCGGCTTCTTGAACGCTGAGTATCGTCAGCACGGTTTGCACATTCTGCGCGGCGTCTCGACCCAGGCTGGTCAGGTAACCACCGTCGGGTTGGCTGATCAGCTCTTTTTCGTACAGGCGTTGGGCAGCGGCAATCGCTTTAGGGGCAGCGGTCTGATGGATTTTCAGGCCTTCCTGGGAACTGTCCAGGTTGAAGAGTGCGAGGATTTCCAGTTCGGCAACCAACTCAGGGGTAAGCGACATAAGGACTCCAGACTTTCTAGGAATTTGGACGACAGCGTCACTAAGGTGAGCGCACTCGGCCGACCTGTCCAGTGTCAGAGGCAGGCTTTTTTTGTTTTGAGCGATCAGATGCGAAACTTTTGGTGCGAGGGAATCTGTTGTGGCGAGGGAGCTTGCTCCCGCTCGACTGCGAAGCAGGCGCAGATTTTTGGAGTTGCTTCGCAACCCGGCGGGAGCAAGCTCCCTCGCCACAGCTGCGGGTTCAGTTCCTTTCTGGCGGCAACTCAGGCAACTCACGCAGCGCGGTTTCGTACCATTGGGTATTGAACGGGCGATCTTCTTCGAGCATGGCGTCGATCTCATAAGCCAGCACATGGGCCATGAGGTTGAGAATGTCGTCGCGCTCGTAGCCGACCAGGGTCAGCTTGTTGAACGTGGCCTTGGCCGCAGGCGGGTTTTCGCTTTCGATCTGGTTTTCAATGGCTTCGATCAGCGTCGATTCGACGAATTCTTCTTCGTCGTTGTCGATGTCGGTTGGCTCGCTCATGGCCGGCTCCTGTGGGAAAGCCGCCAGTCTACCTGCATTCAGCGGCGTGATGCTTGTGGCGAGAAAGGGGCGGGCGGTTTATAACCCAAGGCTGCCAACCCCACACGGCCTGGAGGCGTCCTGCAATGCTCAAGCTATACGGTTTCTGCGTCAGCAATTATTACAACATGGTCAAGCTGGCGTTACTGGAGAAGGGCGTGCCCTTCGAAGAAGTGCCGTTCTACGGCAGTCAGGCTCCCGAAGTGCTGGCGATCAGCCCTCGCGGCAAGGTGCCGGTGTTGAAGACCGAGCAGGGGTTCGTCAACGAAACCAGCGTGATCCTTGAGTACATCGAGCAAACCCAGGCGGGCAAGCCCCTGCTGCCAAGCGATCCGTTCGAGCGCGCCCAGGTATTGGCCCTGTGCAGGGAGATCGAGCTATACATCGAACTGCCCGGTCGGGCCTGCTATGCCGAGGCGTTTTTCGGTATGCCGGTAGCCGATGCCATCAAGGAAAAAACCAAGGCGGAACTGCTGCTGGGGTTCGCCTCGCTGGGCAGGCACGGCACGTTCTCGCCGTATGTGGCGGGCGACCGCTTGAGCATTGCCGATCTGTACTTTCTCTACAGTGTTTCGCTGGCGTTACAGGTGGGCAGGAAACTCTTCGATATCGACTTGCTGGCGGACATGCCAGCGGCCAAGGCGTTGATGGAGCGTCTGGAGCAGAACCCGCATGTGCAGCGGATTGCGGCGGACAGGGACGCGGCGATGCCGGAGTTTTTGGCGATGGTTGCTGCCAAGAGGTGAGTTTGTAGCGTCTGAGCGGACGCCTTCGCGAGCAAGCCCGCTCCCACATTGGATCTCCATCAGCTCATAGAGCCTGTGTTCACTGAAGATCTACTGTGGGAGCGGGCTTGCTCGCGAAGCTTTTCGCTTTTCGGCTTCTAGCGGCTGGCGAGCAACGCCTGGCCGCGCACTGCCGCCGCCTTGACCTGCGCCGGCGCCGTGCCGCCGATGTGATCACGGGCATTGACCGAACCTTCGAGGGTCAGCACCGCAAACACGTCCTGCTCGATCTGGTCGCTGAACTGGCGCAGTTCGTCCAGGCTCATTTCCGCCAGGTCCTTGCCGTTAGCCACGCCATACTTCACGGCATGGCCGACGATTTCGTGGCAATCGCGGAACGGCAGGCCACGGCGCACCAGGTAGTCGGCCAGGTCGGTGGCGGTGGAGAAACCACGCAGGGCGGCCTCGCGCATTACCGCGTGCTTGGGCTTGATGGCCGGGATCATGTCGGCAAAGGCCCGCAGCGAGTCGCGCAGGGTGTCGGCGGCGTCGAACAGCGGCTCCTTGTCTTCCTGGTTGTCCTTGTTGTAGGCCAGCGGCTGGCCTTTCATCAGGGTCAGCAGGCCCATCAGCGCGCCGAACACCCGGCCGCTTTTGCCCCGCACCAGTTCCGGTACGTCGGGGTTTTTCTTTTGCGGCATGATCGAGCTGCCGGTGCAGAAGCGATCCGGCAGGTCAATGAACTGGAATTGCGCGCTGGTCCACAGCACCAGTTCCTCGGAGAACCGCGACAGGTGCATCATCGCGATGCTGGCGGCGGCGCAGAATTCGATGGCGAAATCGCGGTCCGAGACATTATCCAGGGAGTTGCCGCCCACGGCGTCGAAGCCCAGCAGTTGGGCAGTGTATTCGCGGTCGATCGGGTAAGTGGTGCCCGCCAGCGCAGCGCTGCCCAGGGGCATGCGATTGGTGCGCTTGCGGCAATCGACCAGGCGTTCGTAGTCGCGGCTGAGCATTTCGAACCAGGCCAGCATGTGGTGCCCGAAGGTCACTGGCTGCGCGGTTTGCAAGTGGGTGAAGCCGGGCATGATGCTTTCGGCCTCGCGCTCGGCCTGTTCCAACAGGCCTTTTTGCAGGCGGGTGATTTCGCCCAGGATCAGGTCGATTTCATCGCGCAGCCACAGGCGGATGTCGGTAGCCACCTGGTCGTTGCGGCTGCGGCCGGTGTGCAGCTTCTTGCCGGTCACGCCGATGCGGTCGGTCAGGCGCGCTTCGATGTTCATGTGCACGTCTTCGAGATCGACACGCCAGTCGAACTGGCCGGCCTCGATTTCAGCCTGGATGGTCTTCAGGCCGTCGATGATGCTGTCGCGCTCGGCATCGGTCAGTACGCCGACCTTGGCCAGCATGGTGGCGTGGGCGATCGAGCCCATGATGTCGTGGCGATACAGGCGCTGGTCAAAGTTGACGGAGGCGGTGAAGCGGGCGACGAAGGCGTCGACGGGTTCACTGAAGCGGCCGCCCCAGGACTGATTGGTCTTGTCAGTGCTCATGAATTCGCTCGTGATCGGCTGTTGAGAAATTAGCGGTTAAAGGCTGCGGCGGATGATAGCAGGGTTGCCGGGGCTGGCGCTGGCACTGGTCGGCAGGTTTTTCCATGGCAGGTGGGCATTCGAAGAACGTTTTGCGGCAACGATATTTTTCGATTGAGCAATATCGTTCCGGCAACCGTCTACAGTGGACGATAGGACTGTAGTTTTTTCCATCCAGGGCGCACCGGACGACTACTAAGAAGGGGGAGCTCATATTGATCAAATCGAATGTCAACAATCCCTACGGCGACGCCGTGCGACAACGGGCCCCGGGTAACGGTCGGCAAGCGCTGGTAAAGATAGACAACCGCCTCGCGGCACTTTTTGGCCCTCGGACCAGTCTTAGCGTGGATCGCGGTGACGCATGTCACTTGCCCTGTCTACGCTATCCTTGTGCGAGACTCACGCAGGAATCCAGCGCAATATGAATGTCCTGATCGTTGATGACGAACCACTGGCCCGCGAGCGCCTGAGCCGAATGGTTGGCGAGCTCGAGGGTTACAGTGTCCTGGAGCCGAGCGCCACCAATGGCGAAGAGGCATTGGCCCTGATCGACAGCCACAAGCCGGATATCGTGCTGCTCGACATTCGCATGCCTGGCCTGGATGGCTTGCAGGTTGCGGCGAAGTTGTGCGAGCGCGAGTCACCGCCGGCGGTGGTGTTCTGTACCACACGCGATGACTTCCCACCCGAGGTGTTGCAGGCCGGCTCCGTGGGCTATCTGCTCAAGCCGGTGGCGTCCGAGGCGTTGGCCGATGCCTTGCGCAAGGCCGAGCGACCGAACCGGGTGCAACTGGCGGCGTTGACCCGTCCGGCCGCGGAAAGCGGCAGCGGCCCGCGCAGCCACATCAGCGCCCGCACCCGCAAAGGCATCGAACTGATCCCGCTGAACCAGGTGGTCTACTTCATCGCCGACCATAAGTACGTGACCTTGCGCCACGAGAGCGGCGAAGTATTGCTGGACGAACCACTCAAGGCGCTCGAGGACGAATTCGGCGAGCGCTTCGTGCGCATCCACCGCAATGCCCTGGTGGCCCGCGAGCGTATCGAACGCTTGCAACGCACGCCCCTGGGACACTTCCAGCTGTTTCTCAAGGGCCTCAATGGCGACGCGCTGATTGTCAGCCGGCGGCACGTGGCCGGCGTGCGCAAGATGATGCAGCAGCTTTAGCCCGGTGTTCGAGGGCTTCCAACGTGTTTCATCAGAGGATACTGGCGGCCAGGGAGGCCTTGGGGTCGTGATTCAAGTCAAAGCGGTTTTGACTGAGCTGTTATTATCTGCCGTATCTTTTAAATACGGATTGATCCATGTCCTCTCGCGAGATCCGCATCGCCACCCGTAAAAGTGCCCTGGCCCTCTGGCAGGCCGAGTACGTCAAGACCCGTCTGGAAACCGCCCATCCCGGTCTGGTCGTGACCCTGGTGCCCATGGTCAGTCGCGGCGACAAGCTGCTGGACTCGCCGCTGTCGAAAATTGGTGGCAAGGGCCTGTTCGTCAAGGAACTGGAAACCGCCCTGCTGGACAACGAAGCCGACATCGCCGTGCACTCGATGAAAGACGTGCCCATGGACTTCCCCGAAGGCCTGGGCCTGTTTTGCATTTGCGAGCGGGAAGATGCACGCGATGCGTTCGTATCCAACGCCTTCTCCAGCCTTGATGCGTTGCCTGCCGGGAGCGTGGTCGGTACTTCCAGCCTGCGGCGCCAGGCGCAGTTGCTGACGCGCCGCCCGGATTTGCAGATCCGCTTCCTGCGCGGCAACGTCAACACGCGGCTGGCCAAGCTTGACGCCGGTGAGTACGACGCGATCATTCTCGCCGCCGCTGGCCTGATTCGCCTGGGCTTCGAAGACCGCATCACCTCGGCCATCAGCGTCGATGACAGCCTGCCGGCGGGCGGGCAAGGGGCGGTGGGCATCGAATGTCGCAGCGTCGACAGCGACATCCACGCCTTGCTGGCGCCGCTGCACCACGAAGACACCGCCACCCGAGTCTTCGCCGAGCGCGCCCTCAACAAGCATCTCAATGGCGGCTGCCAGGTGCCGATTGCCTGCTACGCCGTGCTCGAAGGCGAGCAGGTCTGGTTGCGTGGCCTGGTGGGCGACCCCAATGGCGGTCGGTTGCTCAGCGCCGAAGCCCGGGCGCCGCGCCGCGATGCCGAGGCGCTGGGCGTGCGGGTGGCCGAAGACCTGCTGGGCCAGGGCGCCGATGAGATTCTCAAGAAAGTCTATGGCGAGGCTGGTCACGCGTGACGGGCTGGCGGCTGCTGCTCACCCGGCCGACGGAGGAGTCGTCGGCGCTGGCGGCTGTCCTGGCCGACGCGGGGATATACAGTGCCAGTTTGCCCTTGCTGGATATCGAGCCGGTGCCGTTGTCCGATGCCGGCCGGGCGATGGTCCAGGCGCTGGACCAATATTGCGCAGTGATCGTGGTCAGCAAGCCCGCCGCTCGCCTGTATGTCGAGCTGCTGCGTCAGTACTGGCCCCAGCCACCGGACTTGCCGTGGTTCAGCGTCGGCGCCGCCACGGGGCAGATTCTTGCCGACGCCGGCCTGACAGTGTCTTATCCCGACAGCGGCGATGACAGCGAAGCCCTGCTCGAACTCCCTGGGCTGCGCCAAGCGATCGACCGTCCCGAACCACGGGTTCTGATCGTGCGTGGCGAGGGGGGGCGCGGCTTGCTGGCAGAGCGTTTGCGCGAGCAAGGTGCTAGTGTCGATTACCTGGAATTGTACCGACGCAACCTGCCGCGCTACGGCGAAGACGAGCTGCCGGCGAAAGTCGAGGCGGAACGCTTGAACGCGCTGGTGGTCAGCAGTGGGCAGAGCTTCGAGCATTTGCAGCGGCTGGCCGGCGATGCCTGGCCGGCCCTGGCCCGGTTACCGTTGTTTGTTCCAAGCCCACGGGTTGCCGAAATGGCGCGTGCCGCCGGTGCCCGAACAGTTGTGGATTGTCGCGGCGCCAATGCCGCGGCTTTGCTGGCGGCGTTACGGGAACACTCCGTGCCGTTTTCTAATGCAAAGGATGGATACGTGAGCGAAACAGCCTTGCCAAACGAAGAACAAACCCAGCCGGCCATCGATGCGCCGGTTGAAAACCCGACCCCGGTGGCGCCGCGTCGCGGCAATGGGCTGGCAATCGTTGCCTTGTTGCTCGGTGCCGCCGGCATAGCCGTGGGCGGCTGGAGCGTCTGGCAACTGCGTCACCTGCAGACCAATAACCAGCAGCAATCGGCCCAGGTCCAGGCGCTGAACGATCAGGCCCAGACCCTCAAGCTCAATGAGCAGCGCCTGAGCGAGCGCCTGGCGCAATTGCCGCCGGCCGAAGAACTGGAAGAGCGACGGCGCCTGGTGGCCCAATTGCAGGGTGATCAGCAACACCTGAGCCAACGCCTGGAAACCGTGCTTGGTGCCAGTCGCAAGGACTGGCGCCTGGCTGAAGCCGAGCATCTGCTGCGCCTGGCCAGCCTGCGCCTTTCCGCCCTGCAAGACATCAGCAGTGCCCAGGCGTTGGTCCAGGGGGCCGACGAAATCCTGCGCGAGCAGAACGACCCAGGTTCATTCGCCGCCCGTGAACAACTGGCCAAGACCCTTGCTGCCTTGCGCAGCACCGAGCAGCCGGATCGCACCGGGCTGTTCCTGCAGTTGGGCGCGCTGCGTGACCAGGTGTTACAGCTCTCCGAACTGGCGCCGGAATACAAGGACCGTGGCGAGTCGTTGCTGGGCCTGACGGCCGACGGCGATGGCGCCAGCCGCTGGGCCCAATGGTGGGACCAGATCTCGCACTACATCCGCATCGATTTCAACGCCGACGAGAACGTCCGCCCACTGCTGGCCGGGCAGAGCCTGATGCAAGTGCGCCTGGCCTTGAGCCTGGCCCTGGAGCAGGCGCAATGGGCGGCTCTCAATGGCCAGGCACCGGTGTACACCCAGGCGTTGACCGAGGCGCGTGACGTGCTCAAGAACAACTTCAACCAGGACAATCCGCAGAGCAAAGTCATGCTCGAACGGGTGGTTGAGCTGTCCCGCCAGCCAGTGACCGTGGTCACGCCGGACCTGACGGGCACTCTGAGCAGCGTCCAGGCCTACCTTGAGCGTCGTAACCTGAACGCCGAAGAGTCGGTCAAGCCGCTGCCCAAGGCGGGCGAGCAGGAGACCACGCCATGAAGCGTCTCTACGTGATTCTGTTCGTGGTTATCGCTGTCGCTGCGTTGTTGGGCGTGGCGATCGCCGAGCACTCGGGTTACGTGCTGGTGGCGTACAAGAATTTCCGCTATGAGGCCGGGTTGTGGGTGACCCTGGCGCTGGTGGCGGTGCTCTGGTTGGCATGGCGTGGCATCAGCGCGTTGATCGGGCTGGTGACGACTTCCAGCGGTGTGGTCAATCCGTGGTCGCGGCGCAATCGCAGCCGTCGTGTGCAGGTGGCGATCGAGCATGGCCAGTTGGACTTGGCCGAGGGGCGCTGGGCCAGTGCCCAGCGCCATCTGCATCGCGCCGCCGAAGCCGAGCGCCAGCCGTTGCTGTATTACCTGGGTGCCGCCCGGGCCGCCAATGAGCAGGGGCTCTACGAGCAGAGCGACAGTCTGCTCGAACGCGCCCTGGAACGTCAGCCCCAGGCGGAGCTGGCCATCGCACTGACGCACGCGCAATTGCAGACTGATCGGGGCGACACCGAGGGCGCGTTGAGCACGCTGAAAGCCATGCACGAGCGTCATCCCCATAACGCCCAGACCCTGCGGCAGTTGCAACGGCTGCATCAGCAGCGCGGTGACTGGTCGGCGGTGATCCGGCTGTTGCCGGAGCTGCGCAAGGATAAAGTCTTGCCCGCCAGCGAACTGGCTGAGCTTGAACGTCGGGCCTGGGGCGAGAACCTCAGCCTGGCGGCGCACCGGGAGGAGGATGGCAGCATTGGTCTGCAATCGCTCAACCGCGCCTGGCAACAGCTGACTTCCGCCCAGCGCCAGGAGCCGGCGTTGGTACTGGCCTATGCCGAGCAACTGCGGCAACTGGGCGCCCAGGTCGAGGCCGAAGAAGTGCTGCGGGTCGCGCTCAAGCGCCATTACGACAGCCATCTGGCGCGTCTTTATGGATTGGTTCGTGGTAGTGATCCGACCCGGCAATTGCAAACGGCCGAAGGCTGGCTCAAGGAGCATCCGGCAGACCCAGGCCTGTTGCTGACGCTGGGACGCCTGTGCCTGCAAAACAGCCTGTGGGGCAAGGCGCGCGATTACCTGGAAGGCAGCCTGCGAATCCAGCGCAACCCGGAAGCCTGCGCCGAACTGGCGCGGCTGCTGGCGCAGCTGGGTGACGCCGAGCGCAGCAACCAGTTGTTCCAGGAGGGGCTGGGGTTGCTGGACGAGCGCCTGCTTGCCGCACCGTTGCCGGTGCCGGCGCAGGTTCTTCCTACTTGATACAACAACCATCGTGGCGAGGGAGCTTGCTCCCGCTCGACCGGTCCGACGCCTCGGGCGCAGCAGTTGCAAATGCGCGTCGCGTTGAATGGGGCTGCGTTGCAGCCCAGCGGGAGCAAGCTCCCTCGCCACAGGGTTGTCGATATTCTTGAGTTTGCACCTGCGCCTTGAAGAGTGGCGATGCCAAATGATCCAGGGCAAATACAGGGCTTGAGGGGGGCTTCAGCAAAGTCCTACAGCTAATCGCGCACAATCCTCTTTTGCCTGTCGGGAATTCCCTACATCCCTGGTGAAGTGTCTGCCGGGGCCCGCCTTGAAACGCTTGACGCCTTTCCTCTAACGTAACTGCTTGTCTCTTCTGTTACGGAACCGCCATGTCTTTGGCTAGCTCACGCTTCTCGTTTCTCATGGCTTCCATCGCCTCTGCCCTGGCCTTGGGCATCGCCAGTTACCTGGAATACTCGGTGGGCCTGAAGCCTTGCAGCCTGTGCGTCTTGCAGCGGTTGTGCCTGATGCTGTTCCTGGTGAACAGCCTGGTGGCATGCGTACATGGCCCAGGGCAGTGGGGCAGTGTTGGCTATGCGGTAATGGGGTTGGTGACTGGGTCGGCGGGGGTGATCCTGGCAGGGCGACAGGTGTTGCTGCAAAGCGCTTCGCTCGAGGCGTTACCCGATTGCATGGCCCAACTGACGAAGGTGCACTCCTGGTGGTGCGCCCTGCACCGCGTACTCGCCGGGGCGGTGGACTGCGCGAATATCACCTGGACGTTGTTGGACTTGAGCATTCCCGAGTGGAGCCTGCTGTTTTTTCTCGCGGTGTCCATGGCGATGACCTACCTGCTGCTGCGCCTTGCCTGGAATGCTCTGGTACGACCGCTTGGTGGCGAAACGTCGCAGTGGGTCCGGGCCTTGGATTAAACACTTGTATGAACTTTATCTCCTGCGTACCTTGAAGCCGTTGTCGTGCGGGCATAATCTGGCCCGCACGTGTTATTGGAATCGTGCCACTCGATCATGTTGTGTCTGGCTTGTTCCTGATCTTTTCAGGCGTATGCAGGCTGCGAGGGGCATGACTCACAAGGGAAGAAATCACCATGCTCGAAAGTTGTCAGAATGCTCAGGAACGCTGGGGTGGGGTGCACCTGCTGATCGATCGCTGGTTGCAGGAGCGGCACGAGCTGGTTCGGTCCTACGATGCGCTGGGCGACAAGCCCGAGGCATTGAGCGAAAGCCGCAAACCCTTGCAGGAGTTCTGTGGTGTGCTGGTTGACTACGTATCAGCCGGGCATTTCGAGATTTACGAACAGCTGACGGGCGAGGCCAAGGCGTTCAACGACAAGCGCGGCCTGGAACTCGCCGAGCAGATCTATCCGCGCATCGACGTCATCACCGAAAAGCTGCTGGCGTTCAACGACCTGTGCGATGAAGGCAAATGCGTCGCGGAGAAATTCAAGGAACTGGGCGGTCTGCTGCACGAGCGTTTCGAACTGGAAGATTGCCTGATCGAAGTGCTGCACAACGCGCACAAGGAAGAAGCTGCGGTCCAGGCGTGACGCAATCGCGGTCATGAAAAAACGGTACGCATTGCGTACCGTTTTTTTGTTTGGGCGGTATCAGCCCGTCGCGCCCAGCAACTCGATTTCAAACACCAGCGGCGTGAAAGGCGGGATCACATCTCCGGCCCCTTCGGCGCCATAGGCCTGGGTCGAAGGAATCACCAACCGCCACTTCGCGCCAACCGGCATCTGCGGCAGCGCGCTGCGCCAACCGTCGATTACGCTGTCGAGGTTGAACCACTGCGCCTGGCGATTGGCATCGAATACGGTGCCGTCCGGCAGCCGTCCGGTGTAGAGCACCTGGACTTTGCCATGGGGGCCGGCCTTGGCTCCTTTGCCTGGCTTGAGTTCGGTCAGCAGGATGCCGTCGGCGAGTTGCTGGACGCCGGGACGGTTTCGCTCTTCATTGAGAAATTTCTGTTCCGTTTTCAAGGCCGCTTCGATCTGCGGCGTTGCCGACTGCGCCGTCAGCTGCGCCTGATGCTCAGCGAGAATCTGCTCGATGCGTTCGTCCTTCAGGGCCAGCGGCTTGCCCAGATAAGCCTGTTGCAGACCCTCCAGCAACGCCTGGATCTGCAGGCCCGGAACGTCCTGGCGCAAGCGCTCGCCCAGGCTCGCCCCCAGGCTGTAAGCCAGGTCGTGGGCATCGTTTGCGCCGGTTTTCTCCACGGCCTGAGCCATGGAGCCAACCATGCACAAGCATAAAAACAGGTGACGCGACATGTGTGGTCTCCGACCTCGAATCGAGGAATTATGCCAGTGCCGATCTATGTTGAGGTGGATTGCTCAAGGCGTGGGTGCAGAAGATTTTTCGTACCTTGCAACGCAACGCCATGTGTACTGTCAACATGCCCTAGCGGCGGTTGCAGCAGAGGAATAGTATGAGCCGCACTCACGTCAGTCAGGAGGTAAACCATGTCGGCCACCAAGAAGCCAGTAAACACTCCGTTGCACTTGCTCCAACAACTCTCGGGCAGCTTGCTCGAGCATCTGGAAAATGCCTGCTCCCAAGCCCTGGCTGATGCTGAAAAACTGCTCGCCAAACTGGAAAAACAACGCGGCAAGGCGCAGGAAAAACTGCACAAGTCGCGCACCAAACTGCAAGGCGCCGCAACCGCCGGCAAGGCCAAGGCACAAGCCAAGGCCAAGGACGTTGTGAAAGAACTCGAAGACTTGCTCGATGCCCTGAAGGATCGTCAATCCGAAACCCGTGCCTACATCCTGCAACTCAAGCGTGATGCCCAGGAAAGCCTGAAACTGGCCCAGGGTGTTGGACGCGTGCAGGAAGCTGCGGGCAAGGCCCTGGCCGTTCGTGCTGCCAAGCCTGTCGCTGTATCGGCCAAGAAACCGGCCGCTAAACCTGTTGCAGCAAAAACACCGGCCAAAGCGGCTGCCAAGCCTGCTGCGAAAGCACCGGCCAAGGCAGCCAGCAAGCCGGCGGCCAAATCGGTCGCTGCCAGCGCTGCAAAACCTGCGGCGAAAAAAACCGCCGTGAAGGCTGCCGCCAAGCCAGTTGCTAAAACCGCAGCCGCCAAGCCTGCTGCCAAGCCAGTCGCAAAAACTGCCGCTAAACCTGCGGCTAAAACCACCGCTGCCAAACCTACTGCAACCAAAGCTGCCGCGGCCAAACCTGCCGCTGCTAAGCCGGCTGCCAAGCCTGCGGCCACCAAGACCGCTGCGGCCAAACCCGCGGTGAAAGCAACTGCCAAGCCTGCCGCCGCCAAAGCGCCGGCTAAAACTGCGGTCAAGCCTGCTGCCAAAACCGCTGCGGCAAAACCTGCGGCCAAGCCAGCCGCCGCGAAAGCAACCGCCGCTAAACCAGCCGCCAAGCCAGCTGTTGCAAAACCTGCCGCTGCAAAACCTGCCGCCAAACCAGCGGCGAAACCTGCCGTGAAAAAACCAGCCGCCGCAAAACCTTCGACTGCACCAGCCGCCAAGCCTGCGACCTCGGCTCCGGCTCCAACCGCTGCTCCTGCCCCAACCGCCAGCACTTCGGCGCCGACAGCCAGCCCATCCGCACCCGCTGTCTCGGGCACCAGCACCCCAACCAGCGCTTCCTAAGTGCCGGACACCGCGACGCGCAGCTGATGCAGCGCGTCGTGGTTCGGGGGGCCTTCCATCCTCGCCAATGCCTCCAGCCATCGGGCTGAATCGTGCTGTTGCGTCCCGGGCCATTCTGCGGCCGCCGCCTCCAATCGCTCCAGCAAACGCCGCTCGGCTTTCAGCTCCAGCTCCTTGATCTGTTCGCGCAAACTGTTCAGATCCGCGTCTTGAAGAGCTCTGTTTTTCCATTCAATGCGCAGGGCCCGCAAGGGTTGCACCACCTCAGCGTCCCAGGATCCAGACAATTGCCGAAGCTGTTGCAGCCGTTGTTCGTTGCAGGCCACGCCGCGCTGTTCCAGCCACACGCCGCACAGCAGCAGGCAGACATTGACGCCTTCGTCCTGTAGTTCCAGGCAGGCGTGCTCTACGCCAGGCCTGGCGTAAAGGTCGAGGGAGAATTTCCACAGGTCAGGGGACATCGTGCTACTCGCGCCAGTTACGAGCGAAGCTGGTAGACTCCGCCGCCATTATGATCCGACTTCAGAACCTGACTTTACAGCGTGGCCCGCAACGTCTGCTAGAAGACGCCGAGCTGACCCTGCACGCCGGCCATAAAGCCGGCCTCATCGGTGCCAACGGCGCCGGCAAATCGAGCCTGTTCGCTTTGCTTCGGGGCGAACTGCACCCGGACTCCGGTGATTGCTCGCTGCCGGCCGACTGGCGTATCGCCCACATGCGCCAGGAGGTCGATACCCTTGAGCGCCTGGCGGTGGATTATGTGCTCGACGGCGACGTGCGCCTGCGCCAGGTCCAACGTGACCTGGCGGCGGCCGAAGCGGCCCATGACGGCGCAGCCCAGGCCCGTCTGCACGCCGAGCTCGACAGTGCCGACGGCTATACCGCCGACGCCCGTGCACGCAAGTTGCTTGCCGGCCTGGGTTTCACCAATGAGCAGATGGACCGCCAGGTCGGCGCGTTCTCCGGCGGCTGGCGGATGCGCCTGAACCTGGCGCAGGCCTTGATGTGCCCGTCGGATCTTTTGCTGCTCGACGAGCCAACCAACCACTTGGACCTCGACGCCATCATCTGGCTCGAAGACTGGCTCAAGGGTTACCCGGGCACGCTGTTGCTGATTTCCCACGACCGTGACTTCCTCGACGCGGTGGTCGATCACGTGGCCCATGTCGACCAGCGCAAGCTGACCTTGTACCGCGGCGGCTACAGTGCCTTCGAGCGAGCTCGTGCCGAACGCCTGGCCCAGCAACAGCAGGCCTACGAGAAGCAGCAGGCACAGCGTGCGCACATGGAAAGCTACATCGCCCGCTTCAAGGCCCAGGCCACCAAGGCCCGCCAGGCCCAGAGCCGGATCAAGGCACTGGAGCGGATGGAAGAACTGTCGGCGGCCCATGTCGATTCGCCGTTTGATTTTGTCTTCCGTGAATCGAGCAAGATCTCCAGCCCGTTGATCGACCTGTCCGACGCGCGCCTGGGCTACGGCGACAAGACCGTGCTGGAAAAGGTCAAGCTGCAACTGACGCCGGGCGCGCGGATCGGCCTGTTGGGTCCCAACGGTGCCGGCAAGTCGACGCTGATCAAGAACCTCTCTGGCGAGCTTCAGCCTCTGGCCGGGCGCCTGACCCGTGGCGAGAACACCGTGGTCGGCTACTTCGCCCAGCACCAGTTGGATTCCCTCGATGCCAAGGCCAGCCCGCTCCTGCATTTGCAGCGCCTGGCGCCGACCGAGCGCGAGCAGACCCTGCGCGACTTCCTCGGTGGTTTCGATTTCCGTGGGGCGCGCATCGACGAACCGGTGCTGAATTTCTCCGGTGGCGAGAAGGCTCGCCTGGCGTTGGCGTTGATCGCCTGGGACCGGCCGAACCTATTGCTGCTCGACGAACCGACCAACCACCTGGACCTGGAAATGCGCCTGGCGCTGACCATGGCGTTGCAGGAGTTCAGTGGTGCGGTCCTGGTGGTCTCCCACGATCGGCATTTGCTCAAGAGCACCACGGATAATTTCTTCCTGGTGGCCGACGGCAAGGTCGAAGAGTTCGACGGCGACCTCGAGGACTACGCGCGCTGGCTGGTGGATTATCGCCAGCGCAACGCACCGGTCAGTTCCACCCCGGTGAACCCGGACAAGACCGACAAGAAAGCCCAGCGCCAGGCCGCCGCGGCATTGCGCCAGCAACTGGCGCCGCACAAGCGCGAGGCCGACAAGCTCGAAGCCGAACTGGGCAAGCTGCATGAGAAGTTGCAGAAAATCGAAACCAGCCTCGGCGACAGCGGTCTCTACGAGGCAGCGCGCAAGGATGAACTGCGTGAGTTGCTGGCCGAGCAGGCCAGGCTCAAGGTCAGGGAAGTGGAACTCGAGGAGGCGTGGATGCAAGCACTGGAACTGCTGGAAACCCTGCAAGCGGAGCTGGAGGCGTTGTCCTGATGGAAGCCCTGGCCTTGCCTGTCCCGGTCATGTGGATCGAGCCGATCTGGCTCGGTGTGCAGATCCTGCTGATCCTGCTGGTCGGCTATTTCGCCCAGCGCTTCGTGGCGCGTGCGCTCACGCGCCTCGGCGAGCGTTATCCGTTGCCGCCGCAACTGGTGATCATCCTGCGGGGTGTATTGCGTTGGCTGATCATGGGCAGTGCGGTGCTGATCGTGCTCGAGCGCCTGGGCGTCTCGGCCACGGTGCTGTGGACGGCGCTGTCGGGTTTCGTTGCCGTGGCGGCGGTGGCGTTCTTCGCCATCTGGAGCGTGTTGTCGAACCTGTTCTGCGCCGTTCTGATCTACACCGTCGGGCCGTTTCGCCTGGGGGATGTGGTGGAGCTGGTGGACACCACCGACAAGCCAGGCATCAAGGGCCGAGTGGTGGCGATCAACCTGCTCTACACCACGCTGATCGAACCCGAGGAGCTCGGCACCGGCAGCGCCATGGTGCAAGTGCCCAACAGCCTGTTCTTCCAGCGTTCGGTACGGCGCTGGCGCGGCAGCGAGGCGTTTCCGGTCGGCGGGTTCCTCGAGTAGCCCCGGGCCGATTGGCTGTCGTTCGAAAAAGCAGTGGTCAATCCCCCGGCGGCGCATTAGCTTAGTGGTTTCAACGGATCTGAGCCGAGGTGTGCAATGTTGCTGGAAACATGGCTGGCGTTTTTTGCGGCATGTTGGGTGATCAGTCTTTCGCCGGGTGCCGGTGCCATCGCATCGATGTCCAGTGGGCTGCAATACGGTTTTTGGCGTGGCTACTGGAACGCCCTGGGCCTGCAACTGGGCCTGGCGTTGCAAATCGTGATCGTCGCCGCCGGCGTTGGCGCGATTCTCACTGCGTCGGCCACTGCGTTTTATGCGATCAAATGGTTTGGCGTGGCGTATCTGGTCTACCTGGGCGTCAAGCAGTGGCGAGCCATCCCCGGCGACCTCAGTGACGATGCAGCGGTGCGGCCCATCGGCAAACCCATGGCGCTGCTGTTCCGTGGCTTCCTGGTCAACATCAGCAACCCCAAGGCGCTGGTGTTCATGTTGGCGGTGCTGCCACAGTTCATCGACCCCCATGCGCCTTTGGTCAAGCAATACCTGATCCTTGGCGTGACCATGATCTGCGTCGACCTGATCGTCATGGCCGGCTACACCGGGCTGGCGTCCAAGGTGCTGCGCTTGTTGCGTACGCCGAAACAGCAACGGCGGATGAACCGCACGTTTGCCGGACTGTTCATCGGCGCGGCGGGGTTGCTGGCGACGATTCGCAAGGCGGCGGTGTAACCGCACCGTTCACAGGCCACCTGTGGCGAGGGAGCTTGCTCCCGCTGGGCTGCGAAGCGGCCCCAATGAGCGGTCGCTGCGCAACCGAGCGGGAGCAAGCTCCCTCGCCACATAAGCCTCTATTCAGTGGTGGGGCTCAGCGCAGGATCACCGGCGCCGTATCCCGCGGCAGATTGTTGCGCTGCGCAGGCTCGCGGGGTTCTTCGTAGCTCGGGCCGCCGAGTTGTTCGCTCATTTGCCGCGCCACGTCTTCACCCAAGGCCTTGGACACATCGCGCACCACCCGCGGACGGTTGAGGCTGATGTGCACGTCCCGATGGTTCATCAGCTTGGTGTCCTGGGCCTCACCCATGGCGGTGAACGCCGAGGTGATTTCGTAGGTCTTGGTATTGATCAGGCTGAAGTCCGCCACCAGGGTCAACCCGAGCACCGCCGAGTAGCTGTCAGTGTTGGCCAGTTCGTTGATATCGCGAGTGAAGTCGATGTCCGACACGGTGCCGAACAGCACGTAGTCGGCGCCTTTGAAATTCCCGGCCTTGATGCGCTTGATGACGTCGTAGACGTCGCCCGTGGACGACGCGGTGTAGGGCGTGCTCTGCACCAGCTGGAACATCCCGCTGCGCAGGATCTCGCCCTTGATGTCGCCGGTGAACTTGCGCAGCTCACCCTGCTCGATGTAGCTGCTGGTGGCTTCCATCTCGTCGTAGCTCGACGATGCGCTGGCGCTGTAGCCGTTCGCCTGGAAATTGCTCTGGGCGGAAACGGTGTGGATGTATTCTTCCACCCGCTCCTGGTACGCCAGGTCGGTGACCGCGACTTTGGGGGCCGCCTGCGCGCCGAACGCGCAGGCCAGGGCCATGATGCCGATCCATGTGCGCATGGCTTAACGCTCCGTGGTCTTGCGGATTTCTTTCTCGTCCATCCATTCGGCCAGACCGCTCTCGACGTCGATCAATTGCAGGCTGAATTTGTAGAAGACGTCCTTGTAATCGCTGCTGCGCTTGACGATCGAGCTGATGGAGCCTTCGAGGCGGTACTTGGCGGCAATCATGTTGCCGGTCTTGGCCACGGTGCTCTTCTTGTACAGGCCGCTCTGGTTTTGCAGCTTGAGCTGGTCGACCTGGCTGTCCATGGCCGTGTTGTCGCTGGCGAAACGCGCCGCGCCGGTCTTCATCAGCTGGGTCTTGATGCTGGTGGTGATCTCGCGGGTGTCGATGTACTCGCTGGTCTTGTTCTTCACGTCATAGACCTGGACTACCGGACGACCCTGCAGGATCCCGGACTGGGCCAGGGAGCGGGTCATGGACTCGGCGATCATTTGCAGGTCGGTGGAGCCGAACTCGTTGGTCACGGTTTCCACGGCCTTGGTGTCGCCGTAGCTGATGTTCTTGTTGCCCAGCACCGGGGAGTTGTTGGCGCAGCCGCTGACCAGCAGGACGGCGAGGGCGAGGGAGGAAATGCGTAGGAACATGTGGGTGCTCTCGAAAACTGAATGAATTGGACTCAGGCGTAAATGCCGACCCATAAGGAACCTGTGGCGAATATTCCTGTGGCGAGGGAGCTTGCTCCCGCTGGGCCGGGCTGGCGCACCAGCGCGAAGCGGCCCCAAAATCTTGCGGTCGCTACGCAACCGAGCGGGAGCAAGCTCCCTCGCCACAGGGACCACGCCATAGCCCTCAAGGGTCGTTGTCAGGCTCAAGGCGTATTGATTTCCAACCGGAAGTCCACGGCCTTGGGAGTCGGCGCGATGGCCGGCAGGAACTTGGTCTGCTCGCCGTACAGCGTCAGGGTTTTCCAGGTTTCTTCCTCGGCAATCGGGAAGCCTTCGGGGCCCAGCCAGGCGAAGCGGTAGTACATCGTCTTGTTGTTGTAGCTGGTGTTGCTCAACTGGACGTTGACGGTCAGGTAGCCGTTTTCCCGGGCCACGCGCATGGCGCCAACCACGATGTTCTTCGTCTTGCCCATTGCCACGACCTTGCTGGCGGCGGTGCCCTGCTCCGGTGGCGGCGGGGTGGCGCAACCGGCCAGCAAGGCCAGGGCGCCAATGGCGATCAGTTTGAAACGCATGTGAACAAGACTCCGTTCTTAAGGTTGCTTGAGGGCAATGGCGGTCGGGTTGGCGCCGGGCATCACCTGGGCGGCCAGGCCACCGGCAAAGACCTGGTTGCCTACCGCCCGCAGGCTGATGACCTGATAGCGCTGGTCGACGGTGACCTTGACCACCGAGCCGCCCACGGCACTAGGCAAGGTGACCTGGTGTTCGCCTTTCTTCAGGCGCAGGCGTACCACCTGGGTGTAGTCGGGCAGGGTGCGCCAGGTGCGGGTGTCGGCACCTTCCAGCACGGCCGAGGTGAGACCAACAGCCAGGCCGGCCAGGGGGTTGGTGTCGTTGATCTGCTTTTGCGCGACGCCTTTGGTGATCGCGCGCACGGTGGTGCGCAGGATGATGCCGGGCATGTCGTCACGCAGGGCGCGGCGGGACATGGCGGTCGTGCTGTTGAGCTGGGTCAGGTCCACCTGACGTCCATCGACGCCGATCTGGGCGAAGGTGGCGGTGGAGGTATCAGGCTTGATCACCGGGAATGACAGCGGTGTGATCACCAGGTTGCCGCTGATCGGCAGGGGCAGGGGAATGCGGATCGAATCCCGGGACGGCGCCAGGCCACTCTGGACCACGATCAGGATATCGCTGTCGTCGTTTTTGGCGGCGGGCTTGTCGAGATTGACCAGCGCCTGCTCCAGCAACGGCGTGTTGGGGCGCAGTTCGGCGGCTTTTCGATAACCAGGGGCAGCCAGGTCTTTCTCACCCAGCGCTTCGTAGACGAAACCAGCCAGGTAATGGCTGAACGCGCTCTGGTAGCTGTTTTTCAGGCCGACCACTTCCGGAGCGTCAAGACTGGCCACCGGGTAGCCCTTGAGGTCCTTGTACTCAGTCTTGACCCCTTGCTGCTCGGCCTCTTCTTCGCTCTTGAGGTATTGCTTGTCCCGCAAGTCGGCAATGACCGCCTCGCGTTCGTGGGTCTTCTTGATCTGGGTCCGGGCGCCATCGAAGTCGTTCACGGCGAGCAGGTTCAGGGCCATCTGCGTGGTCAGCATGACCTTTTCGTAGTCATAGCCTTCATAGCGGCGAACCTTGTCGTTGACCAGGAAGCTGCCGAACTGGGCCGCATACTTGGCGGTGTCGAGCTTGACCGCGTCTTCCCACTGGCCAACCTGCTGGTCGGCGCTGGTCCAGGCGCTCTGGCTGCCGGACAGGTCACCCTTGGCGCGCAGCAGTTCACCCTTCTCGAAGTAATACAGCAGGTCTTTGTCCTGGCTGGTGTTGTTCTTTTCCAGCAAGGTCAGCGCCGCGTCGACATTGCCAGACGCCAGTTGCTGGTTGGTCTGGGCCAATTCGCTGTCGTAGTTGCGAAAGGCCGAGCAGCCGGACAACAAGGTGATTGCCCCGAGGACGACCGAGAAAACGGCACGGGATGCCATGAACATTTCTTCCCTGAGTATCAGCCGGAGTGTGCGGGTCGGGCTGGAGCGATCCCACGGACAAGCGTCGGGACGCTGTCGTTCCTCATAACACGAGGAGCTTTTATGCCATCGGATAATATGAGGGCCGCGCGATTATAGACATGGCCGTTGGCTATGTAATGGCTTTTCAATTTCGAATTGCTGTTTTTGTGACATCACTTCCAAAGCATGAATATCCGATGAAAAAGCGCCGCCAACTCACATCGGCTCTTGAGCCAGAGTCATTGGAAGTGAACAATGTGTTACTTCTTATTACCAATCGAGAGTCATTCATGACTGCCCCGTTTCGTTTCATGGCCTGGCTGGCGCTGCCGCTGCTGGCGCTATGCAGCCCTTATCTGCTGGCCAACACCGTCGAAGGCGCACCACAGGCGCTGCATTTGCTGGATTACATCGGGGCGGATTACCCGGCGACGGTCGAGGCGGGCAAGGTCATTGACGACGCTGAATACCGCGAGCAGTTGGAATTCATCCGGGTGCTGGAGGGGCTTATCGCAGGGCTGCCGGCCAAGCCGGAAAAGACCGAGCTGAGCCAAGGCATCGGCACCTTGCGCAACGCGATCACCCAGCACCAGGATGGTGCTGATGTTGCCCGCCAGGCACGGCAGTTGGGGGCCCGGCTGGCGGTGGCGTATGAAGTCAGCCAGGCACCGGTGATCACTCCCGACCCCTCGCGGGGCGCGCCGCTGTATGCCCAGAATTGCTCGGTGTGCCATGGTGCCAACGGTGCCGGCGACGGTCCCGCCGGTGTCGGGCTGGAGCCGCCGCCCTCCAATCTGCGCGACGGCCAACGCCTGGATCGCCTGAGCCTCTATGCGCTCTACAACACCCTGGGCATGGGCATAGAAGGCACCGACATGCCGGCCTTCGCCGATCAGCTCGACGACCGTCAACGCTGGGACCTGGCGACCTACATTGCCAGCTTCAGCGCCGATCCGGCGGCCGCCAAAGGTGAGCAGACCTACAACCTCGCCGACCTCGCTCGCCAGACCCCTTCCGAGGTCCTCGCCGCTCAAGGCCCGACGGCAGCGGCCACCTTCCGCGCCCAGCGTGCCCAGCCGCCGCAGGTGCAGCGCGGCCCGGCGCAGTTGCTCGACTACACGGCCGCGACCCTGGACAAAAGCATCGCGGCCTATCGCGCCGGCGATCACGACCAGGCCTACGACCTGTCGGTAGCGGCGTACCTGGAAGGTTTCGAGCTGGTGGAAAGCTCGCTGGATAACGTTGATACCAACGTGCGCAAAGACACCGAGAAGGCGTTGATGGCTTACCGTCAGTCCTTGCAGGATGGCTTGCCGGTCGAACAGGCCGAACAGCGCCTGGCCGCAGCCAAGGCCAAGTTGAAGGCATCCGCCGGCCTGCTGGGCGGCGATGGCCTGAGCTGGTCGCTGAGCTTCATCTCGGGCTTGTTGATTCTGTTGCGTGAAGGCCTGGAAGCGATCCTGGTGCTGGCGGCCATCCTGGCATTCCTGCGCAACACCGGCCAGGAGTCGGCGGTGCGCAGCGTCAACCTCGGCTGGGGCCTGGCGCTGCTGGCCGGCCTGGCGACCTGGGGCCTGGCTGCCTACGTGATCGACGTCAGCGGTTCCCAGCGCGAGCTGCTCGAAGGTGCGACGGCGTTGTTCGCCAGCGTGATGGTGCTGTGGCTGGGTGTGTGGATGCACGACCGGCGTCATGCGGCGGCTTGGCAGGATTACATCAAGAGCAGCCTGGTGGGGGGCGGTGGTCGCTTCGGCTTCGCGGTGCTGGCGTTCTTCTCGGTCTATCGCGAACTGTTCGAAGTGATCCTGTTCTACGAGACCCTGTGGTTGCAGGCCGGCCCGGCCGGGCATAACGCAGTATTGAGCGGTGGTGCGACGGCGCTGGTGCTGCTGGTGGGGTTGGCCTGGATCATCCTGCGCGGCTCGGCGAAACTGCCGCTGGCGCTGTTCTTCAGCATCAACGCTGCGTTGTTGTGCGCGCTGTCGGTGGTGTTCGCCGGCCATGGCGTGAAGGCGTTGCAGGAAGCCGGGATCTTCGGGACCCGTCCGGTGGCGTTCTTCGACTTCGACTGGCTGGGCATTCATGCCGACGCCTATTCGCTGACCGCCCAAGTGGTGGCGATCCTGGCGATCATGGTGCTGTACGGGCGTAGTTGGGTGGCGGAGAAGCGTCGGGTTCAGGTTTCCTGAAGCATTCGCTGCGCTCATTATCGCGAGCAGGCTCGCTCCCACAAGGTCCTCGCTACCTCTGTGGGAGCGGGCTTGCTCGCGAAGCTTCTAAGAGAGGAAACACCCAATGCGTGTATGGATCGACGCCGACGCCTGTCCCAAGGCTGCGAAGGAGTTGGTGGTCAAGTTCGCCTTGAAGCGTCGGTTTGAAGTGGTCCTGGTGGCCGGCCAGCCGCAGATCAAGCCGGCCCTGGCTTGCGTAAAGCTGATTGTGGTACCCAGCGGGCCTGATGCGGCGGACGATTACCTGGTGGAACATGCCGAGCCGGGCGAGCTGGTGATCTGCAGCGATGTGCCCTTGGCCGACCGGTTGGTGAAAAAGGGCGTCGCCGCCCTGGACCCTCGGGGCAAGGAGTTCGACCCGCAGAACATGGGCGAGCGGCTGGCGGTGCGCAACCTGTTCACCGACCTGCGCGAGCAAGGCCACGTCGGTGGTGGCCCGGCGGCGTACAGCGAGCGGGACAAGCAAGGGTTTGCCAATGCGTTGGATCGGATACTCACTCGGCTGGCCCGAATGTCCTGAGTCTCACGCCATCTACTGTGGGAGCGGGCTTGCTCGCGAATGCGCCGGTTCAGCTGGCATATC
>NZ_JALJDX010000160.1 GCF_022952855.1 Pseudomonas sp. RGM2987
GTGTGTCAGCGAAAAGGAACGTCGACTGACACACCGCCTTCGCGAGCAAGCCCGCTCCCACATGGGTAGTGATGAGTTTGAGACAGCAAAAAGCCCCTGAATCGAACGATTCAGGGGCTTTGATCAAGCAAGCGAGTGATCAGGCCGCTTCGATCTTGCGCCGGTTGTGTTCGACCTTATCCAGGTACTGCTGCAGTTTTTCCTGTTCCGCCGCCGTGGTGAACAAGCCCAGCTTGCTGCGGCGCCAGAGGATGTCCTGGGCATTGACCGCCCATTCGTCGCTGCACAGGTAGTCGACTTCCAGGGTGTAGAGGCCTCCACCGATATGCTCGCCCAGGTCGGCGAGGTTGTGCACGCCTTCGAGCATGCGCCAGGTGCGGCTGCCGTAGGTGGTCGCCCAACGGCGGGCGATGTCGGTCGGCAGCCAGTCGAACTTGTCGCGGATCGCCGAGCACAGCGCCTGCGGGGTGGTCATGTTCTCGCCGCCAGGAAGCGTGGCGACTGCCGTCCAGCTCGGGCGCATCTGGGTGAAGTAGGGCGCCAGTTGTGCCATCGCCGATTCAGCCAGCTTGCGATAGGTGGTCAGCTTGCCGCCGAATACCGAGAGCAAGGGCGCTTCCTTGTCGCTGCCAGAGAGCGCCAGGGTGTAATCCCGGGTGACGGCCGACGGGTTGTCGGATTCGTCGTTGCACAGCGGCCGCACGCCGGAATAGCTGTGCAGGATGTCGTCGCGGCTGATCTGTTTCTTGAAGTGGGCGTTGACCACTTTCAACAGATAGTCGGTCTCGCCTTCGGTAATCGCGACCTTGGCCGGGTCACCGGTGTATTCGCGGTCAGTCGTGCCGATCAAGGTGAACTGGTTCAGGTACGGAATGGTGAACACGATGCGTTGGTCTTCGTTCTGAAGAATGTGCGCATGCTCGCCTTCGTAGAGTTTCGGCACGATCACGTGGCTGCCCTGGATCAGGCGGATGCCGTAGGGCGATTCCATCTTCAGGTCATCACGGATGAACTTGGCGACCCACGGGCCGGCGGCGTTCACCAGCGCCCTGGCGCGGATCGAAAACAGACTGCCGTCGGCGCGCTCCAGGTGCAGATGCCAGAAGCCATTGCTGCGGCGGGCGTTCACGCAGCGGGTGCGGGTGTGCACATGGGCGCCTTGTTCCCGGGCGGCCATAGCATTGAGCACCACCAGCCGGGCATCGTCGACCCAGCAGTCAGAGTATTCGAAACCCTTGGTGATCTCGCTTTTCAGCGGGCTGCTGGCATCGAACTTCAGACTCTTGGAGCCTGCGAGCTGCTCGCGCTTGCCGAGGTGATCGTAGAGGAACAGGCCGGCGCGGATCATCCAGGCCGGACGCAGGTGCGGGCGGTGAGGCAGGACGAAACGCATTTGCTTGACGATGTGCGGAGCCTTGGTCAGCAGCACTTCGCGCTCGGCCAGGGCTTCGCGCACCAGGCGGAACTCGTAATGTTCAAGGTAGCGCAGACCGCCGTGGATCAGCTTGCTGCTGGCCGAGGAGGTATGGCTGGCCAGGTCATCCTTTTCGCACAGGAACACCGAAAGACCGCGCCCGGCAGCGTCCGCGGCAATCCCCACGCCGTTGATACCACCGCCAATGACGGCGATGTCGTAGATCTCGGCGAGAGGGGGCGTAGGCAAGGTAGAAGTGGGCATCGGCTGGCCTCGGGCTTTTTTCGTAATATTTGATTTCGAACATTAATGTTCATTTGCGAAAATACTAGCCCAGAAAGACGCCAACAGCCAGTCAACTTCGATTGAAAATACTGATCAAAGGAACCTGAAAGGAAAATTTTCGAAAAATGGAGAGGCGTGGGTACCTTGTTACGGGAAACGTGAGCGTTCAGGAAAGCTTGCAAAGTGGGTACCGGCGACGCGGATAGCGCATCGCCGGCGCTTGCTCGGTGTCAACTGCGGCTGATTTGTAAGACGGCGGGAAGCGAGTGGATGAGAATGCTTTCATCATTACTCGTGGAGTAAATAATGCGGACTTCGCCGCCATCCTCGGTCAGGTCCAGAATCGAGCGGAAAATGACGACCGAGAGTTCTGGCCCCACCCCAAAGCGCTCCATATAAATCACCCTGCCGTCGCGTCCATAGCTTGTCCATCTAGCATTAACAATCACCGGTCGGGGGAAAAGAACGGTGAGTCCGGGATCGGTTATCTGGTCCGGGTCCAATAGGCCATCAGCTGCCGCGGGCACGGTAGGGGGCAGGTTCGAGGGGGTCGATGCCCAGGAGACTACAAAATACAGTCCGGTAATCGCCGACTCTTTCTTCGGGCCACCGGAGGTCGGGAAAACTTCGTAGCTGACCAGGGGGCGCGCTATATCACCTCCCGGCGGTGTACCTGGATCTGCCAGCAAAACGCTCTTGGGCACAATGAAATCCAGAAAGTGCTCCGTGTCTCTCACGGATAACTTCGCATAGTAACTGCTCGCTTCATTACTGCCTCGCCATAACAGTTGGACTGTGTCGTTTGTAGCCATTTCCGGATAGACCGCTACGCGGACCACAACTCCTGAGTCAGCAACGGCGGGCAAATCCAGTACCCCTGACTCTGGAGGGACGTCCATGACCATCGGACGATCGAGGATGTTGGCTGTTGAAAGAGGGCGTAGATCTTTCTTGGAATTCGTCATGTCAGCTCCGTACACGTAATAGTCGCGGCAGCTACTACGTGCCGTAGTCATTGTAGAGCTCCTTGGGAAGAGAATGAGTTCAGGGTATTCAGGCTAAAAGCTGATCGGCGACGTTGAAAGCGCGCCGCCGACTCTTATTCAGCTTTCAATCGCGCGTGACTTTCAGCACGGCTGGAAGGGATGTCCCAAGGATATTTTCATCATCCCCCGTGTAATAGACGATGCGTACCTCGCCACCATCCTCGGTCAGGTTCAGGACAGGGCGAAAAATGACCACAGAGAGGTCATCGCCTACCCCAAAACGCTCGCTATAGATCACCCTGCCGTCGCGTCCGTAGCTTGTCCATCTAGCCCAAAGGGCAACGAATCGAGGAAAAATAACAGTAAGTCCGGGATCGGGAATTTTGTCAGGGTCGAATTGGCCACCAATGGCAGCAGGCACGTCGGCTGGCGGGTTCGATGGGCGTTCGTTTCGATGGAAAGACAGGGAGTTGACCGCCGATTCCTTGTTTTCCCCAGAGGCTGGAAAAACCTGATAGCTGACATGAGGGCGGGCGTAATACCCTCCCGGAGGCGTCCCCGGATCTGCGCGTAGAACATTCTTGGGCACCACGAAATCGATAAACCGCTCGGGATCCCGTATCGACGACTTTGAGTAATAGCTGCTCGCATCATCCCCGCCCAGCCATGAAAGCTGGACCGTATCGTTTGCACTCATGCCCGGATAGACCGCTATGCGGACAACGGCTCCTGACTCGGCAACCGCGGTCAAATCAAGACTTCCATTCTCCGGCGAAAGCTCCATGACCATCGGGAGATCCAGTACATCGGCACCAGGAAGGTAACGCAGGTCTTTTGGCAAATTGGCCATAGTAGTAACTCCACACATTCAAGTCATGGCAGCTACTACGTGCCGTGGTCATTTGGTCAGCGCCCGCTCGGCTGGTGCGCAGCGGGTGTCCCAAACGAACGCAGGATTGAGAAGGCACAGACCCAATGTCATGGTCTGTCAGCAAATCTGGTATTCGACAGCTTGGCTATTTTCAAGCTAGCAGAGTTTTCGAGCCCGTAACGTTGGACGGATGGATGGCAGTCAAACCACTTCCAGCCGAATCTTGTGCTGGCTTAACAACTGCGCCAGGGCCGGCACCGGTTGCTGGTCGGTCACCAGGCAGTCGATCAGGCTGATGGGGCCGAGGCGGACCATGGCGTTGCGCCCGAATTTACTCGAGTCCGCCGCCAGCAACACTTGTCGGGCGTTGGCAATGATCGCCTGGGACACGCGCACTTCCTGGTAGTCGAAGTCCAGCAGGCTACCGTCCTCATCGATACCGCTGATGCCCACCAGGGCGAAGTCGACCTTGAACTGGTTGATGAAGTCGACGCTGGCCTGGCCGACCACGCCGCCGTCGCGTCGCACGTTGCCGCCGGCGATCAGGACTTCGAAATCATCCTTGGCACTGAGGATCGACGCCACATGCAGGTTGTTGGTGATGACCTTGAGATGGTTGTGATTGAGCAGCGCCCGGGCGATGGATTCGGTGGTGGTGCCGATGTTGATGAACAGCGAGGCGTGATCGGGAATCTGGGCGGCGATGGCTTCGGCGATGCGTTGCTTTTCGTCGCGCATCTGGTCGGCGCGCATGGCGTAGGCGGTGTTTTCGACGCTCGAATCATAGGCAGCGCCGCCATGGTAGCGGCGCAGCAGGTTCGCTTCCGCCAATTGATTGATGTCACGGCGGATGGTTTGCGGGGTTACAACGAACAATTGCGCCATTTCCTCGATGCTGACATAGCCGCGCTCGCGGACCAGTTCGAGGATTTGCTGCTGACGGGGAGGCAGATTCATGGGCGTCCTTAGGGCTGCCGAAATATGCCCATGATGCCGCAGGAATCGACTCCCGGCCAGTTACAGAACCTTCATCGTGCCCGACTCCGGCTTATTCAGCGTCTTCGTGGGGCTCCCAGTCGCGGGTGCGACTCACCGCTTTCTGCCAGCCGGCGTAGAGTTTTTCTTTCGCCGGCGCATCCAGTTGCGGTTCGAATTCGCGCTCGATCACCGCTTTGCCGCGTAGTTCTTCCAGGCTGCCCCAGAAACCACACGCCAGGCCAGCCAGGTAGGCTGCGCCGAGGGCCGTGGTTTCGCGCATTTTCGGGCGCTCGACCTGGGTGCCGAGGATGTCGGCCTGGAATTGCATCAGGAAGTTGTTCGCCACCGCGCCGCCGTCGACGCGCAGGGCCTTGAGGCGCTCGCCCGAGTCCTGCTGCATGGCATCGAGCACATCGCGGGTCTGGTAGGCAATCGACTCCAGCGCCGCACGAATGATGTGATCGACCCGTACGCCGCGCGTCAGGCCGAACAATGCGCCACGGGCATAGGGGTCCCAGTACGGCGCGCCCAGGCCGGTGAAAGCCGGCACCAGGTACACGCCGTTGGTGTCCTTGACCTTGTTGGCGAAGTATTCGGTATCGAAAGCGTCGTTGATGATTTTCAGCTCATCGCGCAGCCATTGCACCGTGGAGCCACCGTTGAATACAGCGCCTTCCAGGGCGTAGGCCACTTCACCACGAGGGCCGCAGGCGATGGTGGTGAGCATGCCGTGATTGGACTTGACGGCCTTGGTGCCGGTGTTCATCAGCAGGAAGCAGCCGGTGCCGTAGGTATTTTTCGCCTGGCCCGGTTCCACGCACATCTGGCCGAAGAGGGCGGCCTGCTGGTCGCCAGCAATGCCACCGATGGCGATGCCGCTCTTGGTGCGGCCATAGATTTCCGAGGATGCCTTCACTTCCGGCAACATTTCCCGGGGGATGTCGAGGATGTCGAGCATCTTCGCGTCCCATTCCAGCGAGTGGATATTGAACAGCATGGTGCGCGAGGCGTTGGTGTAGTCGGTGACGTGGACCTTGCCGCCGGTAAATTTCCAGATCAGCCAGCTGTCGACGGTGCCGAACAGCAGCTCGCCATTGCGTGCACGTTCGCGGCTGCCTTCGACGTTATCCAGGATCCATTTGAGCTTGGTCCCGGAAAAATACGGGTCGGTTACCAGGCCCGTGGTTTGGCTGATGTACGGTTCGTGCCCATCGCGCTTGAGTTGCTGGCAGATTTCGGTGCTGCGGCGGCATTGCCAGACGATGGCGTTGTAGATCGGCCGGCCGGTGGTCTTGTCCCAGACCACGGTGGTTTCACGCTGGTTGGTGATGCCAATGGCCGCGACCTGATCATGGTGCAGGCCGGCCTGGGCCAGGGCTTCGACCATCACCGCGCTCTGGGTGGCGAAAATTTCCATCGGGTCGTGCTCGACCCAGCCGGCCTGGGGGTAATGCTGGGCGAATTCGCGCTGGGCGGTGCAGACCACGTTGGCATCACGGTCGAAAATGATCGCTCGCGAGCTGGTCGTGCCCTGGTCGAGGGCAATGATGTAGTTCTTGTTCTGAATGTCGGTCATGTCGATTGCCTTGGGACGTAAATAAGGGAGGAAGCCGCGGCGCATGCTCGAATGGCAGGAGCTTGCGCCGATTTTTTTCAAGACGTTCTGGGTTTGCCGTCAATGGTCCGTTCTGCATCCTTTGTAGCCGCTGTGGCGCCAGGCAAATGGCGGGCAATCAACCCACGATAGGCGGCAGCACCGAGGCAAGCACCCACGATTGGTGCGAAAATCGGAACCAGGAAATACGGGATATCGCGTCCACCGGTGAGGGAAATTTCACCCCAGCCCGCAAAGAAAGTCATCAGTTTTGGTCCGAAGTCCCGCGCCGGGTTCATCGCAAAGCCGGTGAGCGGGCCCATGGAACTGCCAATCACCGCAATCAGCAAGCCGATCAGCAGTGGTGCGAGTGGGCCACGGGGCAGGCCATTGTTGTCATCGGTCAGGGACATGATCACGCCCATCAGGATGGCGGTAATGATGGCCTCCACCATGAATGCTTGTCCGGTGGACAATGCCGCGTGTGGGTAGGTCGAGAAGACCGAGGCCAGTTCGAGGCTGGCTTCGGTGCCGCGGATCATCTGACGGGACTGTTCGAAATCGAAGAATAAATTGCTGTACAGCGTGTAGACCAGGAACGCCCCGCAGAAAGCACCGGCGACCTGGCAAAGAATATAGAACGGCAGTTTGCGTTTTTCGAAGTCAGTGAACAGGCACAGGGCAATACTGACCGCGGGATTCAAGTGCGCGCCTGAGACACCAGCACTGAGGTAGATCGCCATGCTGACCCCGACGCCCCAGATAATGCTGATTTCCCACAAACCGAAACTCGCCCCCGCAACCTTGAGCGCTGCGACGCAGCCGGTGCCGAAGAAAATCAGCAGGGCAGTCCCCAGGAATTCGGCCAGGCATTGGCTGGAGAGGGGCGGCTGTTGTAAAGCAATAGTCATTCAAACCTCGGTTTTTGTTGTTTTGCGGCGCACCGATACTGCTCGATAGCGCAATTTCCTCCGAGGCGAACTTTTCCACCTGCGCTCGGGTTGTTGCTTGAGACCTGTGTTTTTGCTTTCAGTTTCGAAAAAATATAGACAAGAAACGCTGAAGTCAAAGGTCGAAAGTGAACCATCGGTCACATTTCAATTATTCGTCCCATGAATGACTTTTCCCGTAGGCCGCATCGGCAATGCGTTGCAAGGTCTTTTGGTGGCTGATGCCTTAGAATCCCGCCACTCTTTTTGGATTTCCTGCCAGGAGCGGTCATGACACCCGCATTGGATCTGCTTAAGAAAGCGCGCGCCGAACATCGCATTCACAGTTATGAACATGACCCCAAAGCCGCGTCTTACGGACTGGAGGCGGCGGAAAAGCTTGGGTTGGAGCCGGCGCAGGTGTTCAAGACCTTGCTGGCGGCCAGCGAAAAAGGCGAGCTGTTGGTGGCGGTGGTGCCCGTGGCTGGAAGCCTGGACCTCAAGGGCCTGGCTCACGCTGCCGGGGTGAAGAAAGTCGAAATGGCCGCCCCGGCCGCTGCCCAGCGCTCCACTGGCTATCTGCTGGGCGGCATCAGCCCGTTGGGGCAGAAAAAGCGCCTGCGCACGTTTATTGACAGCTCCGCACAGCCGCTCCCGACTATCTTTGTCAGTGCGGGACGGCGAGGATTGGAGGTTGAGCTGGCGCCGTCGGTGCTGGCGGAGCATACCGGGGCGAAGTTCGCCGATATCGGGCGGGTCTGATTCATCGGGGCTGCTTTTTTGCAGCCCAGTGGGAGCAAGCTCCCTCGTCACAACAGTGGTGGGCCTCATCCGGGGCTGTCGGGTGAAAATTCTGCGGATCTGTCACTGGATAACCCGCCCCATGCACTCCATGCTGGCCCGTCAATAACAAGGAGAAGTGCCATGCAGCTTGCGTTTCATCAGGTCGATGCGTTCAGTGACCGACCGTTCGGCGGCAATCCGGCGATGGTCTATCGGCTCGACGCCTGGCTGGCCGATGACTTGATGCAGAAAATCGCCGCCGAGCACAACCTGGCTGAAACCGCGTTTGTGGTGCGCGAAGGCCAGTATTGGCATATCCGTTGGTTCACGCCCACCACGGAAGTGCCGTTGTGCGGGCATGCCACGTTGGCCAGTGCTCATGTGCTGTTTGAGGTCTACCACGAAACGGCTGAGCGACTGGACTTCATCTGCAAATCCGGGCCGTTGAGCGTGACTCGTGAAGGCGAGCGACTGTGGCTGGATTTCCCGGTCATCACACCGGTCGAGTTGGGGACATCCCTGGCGGTCCAAAGCGCCCTTGGGGTGGATGTGGTGGATGTGCTGAGTTCCAACGAGCTGTTCGTGGTGCTGGAGTCGGAGCAGGCGGTGCTCGATTGCAAACCGGACATGGCGGCGTTGGCGAAGCTGCCATGGCCGGGCGCAATCGTCACGGCTCCGGGAAGCCGGCATGATTTTGTCTCGCGCTATTTCGCCCCGGCGATTGGCATCAATGAAGACCCGGTGACCGGTTCGACTCATTGCAGCCTGATTCCTTACTGGTCCAAGCGCTTGGGCAAGCTGGGGCTGACGGCTTATCAATGTTCGGCCAGGGGCGGGGCGCTGTTCTGTCGGCTGGAGGGGGAGCGAGTGAAGATAGGCGGAGATGCGAGGTTGGTGGCCAGTGGAACCCTTTCACTGGGCTGATCATTAGGAGGGAGCTTTTGTGGCGAGGGCTTGCTCCCGCTCGAGTGCGCAGCGCTCGCATGTTTTTTGGGGCCGCTACGCGCTGGAGCGCCAGCCCGGCCCAGCGGGAGCAAGCTCCCTCGCCACAAAAACCATCCGACAATCGACGAATCAATGGGCTGTGCTGTACCGCCGCACGCCACTCTCTGCCGCAGGCAGATGCGCCGCCGTGCTCCCTGACGCCTGGAATAACACCAGATGCTCAGCCGCCACGCGAATGCCGACACTGGCACCGACCTGGTGATCGGCATGACTTGGAAAGATCGATTCCAGTTGCGCGCCAGTCGGCAATTGCAGGCGATATAGGGTCGAGGCGCCCAAGAACGTCTTGCCGACTATTTGCGCCTGGAGCGGGCTGTCCGGGGCGTAGACGATGTCGTCCGGTCGCAGCAGCACATCTACCGCACAGCCAACGGGCCAGGTGTACGCGCGGTTGCCGCGCAGGACGCCGAGTTCGGTCTGTACCGATTCCGGGCTGTCGAGGCGGCCGCGAATGAAGTAGCCCTGGCCGATGAAGCTGGCGACAAAGGGTGTCAGCGGTTCGTGATACAGGTTGTAGGGCGTATCCCACTGCTCCAGGCGACCTTCCTTGAACACCCCGACATGATCACTCACGGCGAAGGCTTCCTCCTGGTCGTGGGTGACCAGGATCGCGCTGGTGCCACGGGCCTTGAGGATGTCGCGCACCTCATGGCTGAGCTTGCGTCGCAGCTCGCCGTCGAGGTTGGAGAACGGCTCGTCGAGTAGCAGCAGTTGCGGTTCGGGTGCCAGGGCGCGGGCCAGTGCCACGCGTTGTTGCTGGCCCCCGGACAGCTCATGGGGAAAGCGCTTGCCCAGGTTCTTCAGGTTGACCAGTTCCAGCAGTTCCTCCACCACGCGGGCCTGGTCCGGGTACTTGCGGATGCCGAAGGCAATGTTCTCGGCCACGCTCAGGTGGGGGAACAGCGCGTAGTCCTGGAAGACCATGCCGATACGGCGCTTTTCCGGTGCGAGGGTGAAGCCGGCGCGGGAGATGGTTTCCCCGGCCAGTTGGATTTCACCCTCGTGGACCGGCTCGAAGCCGGCAATGGCGCGCAGCGTCGTGGTCTTGCCACAGCCGGACGAACCGAGCAGGCAGCCGATATCACCGGCATTGAGGTGCAGGTTGAGGTTCTGGACAACCCGTTGGTCCTGGTAACCGCAGGCCAGGTTATGCAGGTTCAGCAGCAGGGAATGGCTCATGCGTGGTGATACGCCGGCTCGACCAGGAACTCCAGCAAGGCTTTCTGGGCGTGGAGACGATTCTCCGCTTGTGCCCAGGCGACCGAGCGAGGATCGTCCAGCAGATCGACACTGATTTCCTCGCCACGGTGGGCCGGCAGGCAGTGCATGAACAACACGTCGGCGTCCGCCAGGTCGAGCAGGGCCCGGTTGACCTGCAGTGGCGCGAACAGCTTGAGGCGCTTGGCGGTTTCTTCTTCCTGGCCCATGGAGGTCCAGACGTCAGTGCTCACCAGGTGCGCACCAGCTACGGCCAGCTTGGGATCGCGGACGATGCTGACCCGTTCTCCAGCCTTGGCGAGCAGTTCGGCGTTGGGGTCATAGCCTTCAGGGCAGGCGATGCGCAGTTGGAAGTCGAACTGGATCGCCGCTTCTATATAGCTGTTGCACATGTTGTTGCCGTCGCCGATCCAGGCCACGGTCTTGCCCTGGATCGAGCCACGGTGTTCGAGGAACGTCTGCATGTCGGCCAGCAACTGGCAGGGATGCAGGTCATCGGACAGGCCATTGATCACCGGCACGCGGGAGTGGGCGGCGAATTCGGTCAGGGTGCTGTGGGCAAAGGTGCGGATCATCACGGCATCGAGCATGCTCGACATGACGATGGCGCAGTCGCTGACGGGTTCGCCGCGGCCCAGCTGGGTGTCGCGCGGCGACAGGAAGATCGCCTGGCCGCCCAGCTGGATCATCCCGGCTTCGAAAGAGATGCGAGTGCGGGTCGATGACTTCTCGAAGATCATCCCCAGTACGCGGTTTTTCAAGGGCTCGAACAGTACGCCGCGATTACGCAGGTCTTTGAGCTCCACGCCTCGACGGATCACGGCGAGCAACTCATCGGGCGTGAAATCCATCAGGGAGAGAAAGTGCCTTGCGCTCATGATTGACTACCTTTTTGTAACAGACCGCAGATGCTCAAAGCCTTGTTCAAGGAAAAAACGGGCGAGACCTGCGGCAAAAGCCGCACGGGGCGACGAAAATAGGGGAAGGCGCGATATTGACATTAAATGTCGCGTCTTACCAATAGGGCTACGGTTTTTGGGGATTGCAGCGGGCGCATCCCTGGCCAGGGACGACACGTTTGGAGCCGGTTTCCGGACAGCAGCGACTCATTTGTACACTGGCGCTACGCCGCTTGGCAATCAAGCGGGGCCAGCATGCCACGCTTCGGCGCGCTGATTTGTCTGCACTGATTGGGGGTTCTACTGATCCCAGTCGGCCGTGAAACATTTCCTAATGCAAAGGCCTGGGTTATAAATGAATCCCGAGACGCAGGAGCGCCGAAATGGATTCGAAAGAGCAACAACTGATGGAACTGCTGGGGCTGACGACACGCTCCCTGACGCACCTCACCGCGTCGGTGACGTCCTTGTCGTTCGAATTGCTGCGCAGCGAAGACGAGGTCATCAAGACCGCCGGTCGCCGGATGATCGACCGCATGGCAACCATCAGTGGCGGGCTCGACGAGCATTGGCGCTTGATCGGTGAGCTGACTGGCGAGCCCATCAGCCAGGAGCAGGTGGAGACCGTCGAGGAAATCCAACTGCTGGCGCCTCCTCCCGAACATCCTTGAGAACACTGCATCGGTGGGCCTGATGCCCGGCAATTCACAGGACGAACGTCGCTGGCGCAGCCGGGAATCACGCGCCATAGTTTTGTTCCCGCGGCCGAAAGCGCCCGCCACGAACAAAACAGAGACTGGCCATGACCAAGACTCTCCACCACCGTGCGTGCCATCTGTGTGAAGCCATCTGTGGCTTGACCCTCGAAACCACCGAAACCGCCGATCAGGGCCTGACGATCACCTCGATCAAGGGTGATGCGCTGGACAGCTTCAGTCGCGGCCACATCTGCCCCAAGGCGGTGGCGCTGCAGGATATCCAGAACGATCCGGATCGCCTGCGCCAACCCATGCAGCGCGTGGGTGACGAGTGGCAGCCCATCGCCTGGGACGATGCCTTCGCCCTGGTTGCTGAACGGCTGGCGGACATTCAGGCCCGCCACGGCCAGAATGCGGTAGGCGTCTACCAGGGCAACCCCAGTGTCCACAATTATGGGTTGATGACCCACAGCAACTATTTCCTCGGCCTGTTGAAAACCCGTAGCCGCTTCTCGGCGACCTCGGTGGATCAACTGCCCCATCACCTGACCAGTCACCTGATGTACGGCCACGGCCTGCTGCTGCCGATCCCGGACATCGACCATACCGACTTCATGCTGATCCTGGGCGGCAACCCGCTGGCCTCCAATGGCAGCATCATGACCGTGCCGGATGTGGAGAAACGCCTCAAGGCGATCCAGGCCCGTGGCGGCAAAGTGGTGGTGGTCGATCCCCGCCGCAGTGAAACGGCGGCCATCGCCGATCAACATGTGTTCGTGCGCCCGGGGGGCGACGCTGCCTTGCTGTTTGGCTTGCTCAACACGCTGTTCAGCGAAGGACTGGTGCGCGACAGCCACCTGCCGGTGGATGGCCTGGAGGACGTGCGTGAAGCCGTCGCCGCATTCACGGCTGAGGCGATGAGCCCGCTTTGCGCGGTGCCGGCAGCGCAGATCCGTCAATTGGCCCGGGACTTCGCCGCCGCGCCGTCAGCGGTCTGCTACGGACGGATGGGGGTCTCGACCCAGGCGTTCGGCACGCTGTGCCACTGGCTGATCCAGCTGATCAACCTGGTCACCGGTAATCTCGACCGGGTCGGCGGCGCGTTGTGCACCGAGCCGGCGGTGGATCTGGTGGCCACCACTTCCGGTGGCCATTTCAACCGTTGGCAGAGCCGCGTCTCCGGGCGTCCCGAGTATGCCGGGGAGTTGCCGGTGTCGGCCCTGGCCGAAGAAATGCTGACCGAAGGTGAAGGCCAGATTCGTGCGCTGGTCACCGTCGCTGGCAACCCGGTGCTGTCCACCCCCAACGGGCGGCAGCTGGAGCAGGCGCTGGACGGGCTGGAGTTCATGGTCAGCGTCGATCTCTACATCAACGAAACCACGCGTTACGCCGACCTGATCCTGCCGTCGACCTCGGCACTGGAAAACGACCATTACGACACCACGTTCAATCTGTTCGCGGTGCGCAACGTGACCCGTTTCAACCGGGCGATCCTGCCCAAGCCTGAAGGGGCCTTGCACGACTGGGAAATCTTCGTCGGCCTGGCCAAGGCCTTCGCTGCCAAAACCGGCAAGGAACTCAAACCAACCATGCCTCCGGCGCAGATGATCGACCTGGGCCTGCGTCATGGGGCATATGGTGATGCTTCGCCACACAAGCTGTCCCTGGCCACCCTGTTCGACCATCCCCATGGCATCGATCTTGGCGCCCTCAAGCCCAACCTGGCGGCACGCTTGAAAACCGAAAACCAACGGATACAGGCGGCGCCTGCGGTGATACTGGCCGACCTTGCGCGCTTCGCCGCATTGCAGGCTCCCCAGCCGGATGAGCTGCTAATGATTGGTCGACGCCATGTGCGCAGCAACAACTCCTGGATGCACAACTTCCATCGGCTGGTGAAAGGCAAGCCACGTCATCAACTGCTGATGCACCCGGATGACCTTGAAAGCCGGGGGCTTGTCGACGGGCAGCGCGTGAAGGTCAGTTCGCGGGTGGGCGTCATCGAGGTCGAAGTGCAAGGCAGCCTGGACATGATGAAAGGCGTGGTCAGCCTGCCTCATGGCTGGGGGCACGCCCGGCCTGGGGTGCAGATGACCATCGCCCGTGAGCAGCCGGGTTCGAGCGCCAATGACCTGACCGATGACTGTCAGCTCGATGAGTTGTCCGGCAACGCGGCACTCAACGGCGTGCCGGTGAAGGTGGCGGCTGCGTGAATTTGTCCCTGGAGGAGACCGAGCAGGGAGCTCGGCTTTCCGTTACAATGCGCCACCGTGTCGACGACTTGAGTCGCGAAGTTTAAGCCGAGGTGCTCCGTGGATATCATCGAAACCATTAAAGACCAGATTGCCAACAATACCGTCCTGCTCTACATGAAAGGCTCGCCAAACGCGCCACAGTGCGGTTTCTCGGCCAAGGCTGCTCAGGCGGTGATGGCGTGTGGCGAGAAGTTTGCCTACGTGGACATCCTGCAGAACCCGGAAATCCGCGCCAACCTGCCCAAGTACGCCAACTGGCCAACCTTCCCGCAGCTGTGGGTAGCCGGTGAGCTGATCGGCGGCAGTGACATCATGACCGAGATGGCGGCTGACGGTTCGCTGCAAACCACGATCAAGGAAGCTGTCGAAAAAGCGGCGAACAAGACCGAAGCCTGATCCGAGGGGGCTGTTCACCACTGATTTGTGGCTGAATACGGCCCTTGTGGGAGCGGGCTTGCTCGCGAAAACGGTGTATCAGACGCAATTGATGTTTCTGGCCCACCGCTTTCGCGAGCAAGCCCGCTCCCACAGAGAATGAGTGAAGCCTGGAAATTCAGGCAATAAAAAGCCCCGCCTCTCGTTAAGAGGGCGGGGCTTTTTAGTGGCTCGCCGGCGGGAAAGTTACTCTTCGCCCATCTGCGATTGCAGGTAATTCTCAAGACCCACTTTGTCGATCAGGCCCAGTTGGGTTTCCAGCCAGTCGATGTGTTCTTCCTCGGATTCGAGAATATCTTCCAGCAGTTCGCGGCTACCGAAGTCACCAACGCTTTCGCAATGGGCGATGGCGGCTTTCAAGTCGGCGTGGCCGGTGCGTTCGATGCGCAGATCGCATTCAAGCATTTCCCGGGTGTGTTCACCGATGTGCAGCTTGCCCAGGTCCTGGACGTTCGGCAGGCCTTCGAGGAACAGGATGCGCTTGATCAGCTTGTCCGCGTGCTTCATCTCGTCGATGGATTCGTGATACTCGTGCTTGCCCAACTTGTTCAGGCCCCAATCCTCATACATGCGCGCATGCAGGAAGTATTGATTGATCGCGACCAGCTCATTGGCGAGGATCTTGTTGAGATGCTGGATGACTGTAATGTCGCCTTTCATGGTGAGGGCCTGTCCTGTAAATGGCGGTGTATAAGGCGGAGTTTGAGCCGCGTATTTACCAGTGTCAAACCTAAGTTATTGAATAATAAATGAAAATTAATCGGAATAAGAATGTTTGTGTTCCGCGTCTTGGTGCTAACTGTTTGATTTTCGGACATAAAAAAACCGGACGCTGAGTCCGGTTCCTGGAAAAGCTGTTTATCACGCGGCGGTAAATTCGACCGGGTAGGGGATCGCTGCCTGTGCCGTCTGTACCTTGGCGAGGGTTTCGCGAACCACTTCCTTGGCAAGACACGCGCATTTGCCGCATTGGCTGGCTACGCCGGTGGCCTGGCGGACTTCACGGTAGCTGCAGCAACCTTCATAGATCGCTTCGCGGATCTGTCCGTCGGTGACGCCAGTGCAGAGGCATACATACATAAGTGAGAACCGTCGCTGGTTGTGACTCAATTGAGACGGATCTTAATGTTAACGAGAATGATTGTCAAAGTGGTTTCTGAAGCCCTTGGGCTAGAGCCGTGCCGGGCTGACGAACGGTTTCTGCTGGCACTCTGGCGATTTTTCGATAACGCCCAAAAACCGTTGAAGACAGGCCAAATGCGCGGTGTATGATGGTCGGTCCTTGCAAAGCGGGTTCGTGTCACAGGGCTGTCGCCTCAAGGTGGCAGGCTGGCCCGGACCTTGTTTTCACGTTACTACACCAGGAGATATCCAATGAGCGTACTCGTAGGCAAACAAGCCCCTGACTTCACCGTTCCAGCCGTCCTCGGCAACGGCGAAATCGTCGACAGCTTCACCCTGTCCTCGGCCATCAAAGGCAAATACGGCCTGGTGTTCTTCTACCCGCTGGACTTCACCTTCGTCTGCCCGTCCGAGCTGATCGCACTGGATCACCGCATGGACGACTTCAAGGCGCGCAACGTTGAAGTGATCGCGGTCTCGATCGACTCGCACTTCACTCACAACGCCTGGCGCAACACCCCGATCAACAATGGCGGCATCGGCCAGGTGAAATACACCATGGCTGCCGACATGAAGCACGAAATCGCCAAGGCCTATGACGTTGAGTCCGAAGGCGGCGTAGCTTTCCGTGGCGCGTTCCTGATCGACGACAAAGGCGTGGTCCGTTCGCAGATCATCAACGACCTGCCACTGGGCCGTAACATGGAAGAGCTGATCCGTCTGGTCGACGCCCTGCAATTCCACGAAGAGCACGGCGAAGTCTGCCCGGCCAACTGGAAGAAAGGCGACAAGGGCATGACCGCCTCCCCTGAAGGCGTTGCCGCTTACCTGGGCGAGCACGGCGACAAGCTGTAAGCGCACAAGGCATAAAAAAAACCGGCCCTCGATGGGCCGGTTTTTTTATGGGTTCTGAAACTTTATGGGTTCTGAAGCTGGGCGCTGGTCTGTGGCGAGGGAGCTTGCTCCCGCTGGGTGGCGTAGCCGCCCCAAGATGTTGTGAGCGCTGCGCACTGGAGCGCCAGCCCGGTCAAGCGGGAGCAAGCTCCCTCGCCACAAAAGCAAAGTCTCGCGCCAGCAATGCCTCAGTCGTCGAAATCCTGCCAACCGCCCATTTCCTTCCAGCGGTTGACGATCCCGCAGAACAGCTCGGCCGTCTTCTCGGTGTCGTAGCGGGCCGAATGGGCTTCGCGGCCGTCGAAATCGATGTCGGCGGCCTGGCAAGCCTTGGCCAGTACGGTCTGGCCGTAGGCGAGGCCGGCGAGGGTCGCCGTGTCGAAGCTGGAGAACGGGTGAAACGGGTTACGTTTCATGTCCAGGCGAGCAACGGCAGCGTTGAGGAAGCCGAGGTCGAAGCTGCTGTTGTGGCCGACCAGGATCGCCCGCTTGCAGCCATTGGCCTTCAGCGCCTTGCGCACGCCACGGAAGATATCGGTCAGGGCCGTCTCTTCGCTGACGGCCATGCGCAACGGGTGATCGAGCTTGATCCCGGTGAATTCCAGGGCGGCGGCTTCGACGTTGGCGCCTTCGAACGGTTCGACGCGGAAGAAATAGGTGTGGTCGGGGAACACAAAGCCTTTCTCGTCCATGCCGATGGTGGTCGCGGCGATTTCCAGCAAGGCGTCGGTGGCCGAATTGAAACCACCGGTTTCTACGTCGACGACGACCGGCAGGTAGCCGCGAAACCGGGCGGCCATCGGGTGACGGGCGCCGCCCGAACCACCGTTGCCGTCCATTTCCTCGTCGAAATGATCTTCACTCACGCGTTTTCCTCCAGCAGGCGCCAGCGCAGTTTTTCACCGGCGCGCAGCGGGATGACAGTCTGCTCGCCGAACGGCAGGCTGACGGGGGCGGTCCACTCATCGCGGACCAGGGTAATACGGTCGGTGTTCACCGGCAGGCCGTAGAAGCGCGGGCCATGCAGGCTGGCGAAGCCTTCGAGCTTATCCAGCGCGTTGCGCTGCTCGAACGCTTCGGCATACATCTCGATGGCGGCGTAGGCGGTGTAGCAGCCGGCGCAACCGCAGGCGGCTTCCTTGGCGTGGCGGGCGTGGGGCGCCGAGTCTGTGCCGAGGAAAAACTTGGCGCTGCCGCTGGTGGCGGCGTCGAGCAAGGCTTCCTGGTGCGTGTTGCGCTTGAGGATCGGCAGGCAATAGAAATGCGGCCGGATCCCGCCCACCAGCATGTGGTTGCGGTTGTACAACAGGTGATGGGCGGTGATGGTCGCGCCGACGTTGGCCGGGGCCTCGTTGACGAACTGCACGGCGTCGCCGGTGGTGATGTGTTCGAACACCACCTTGAGCGTCGGGAAACGCTCCACGACGCGGCGCATATGCTCGTCGATGAAGATTTTCTCGCGATCGAACACATCGACGTCGCCGCGGGTTACCTCACCGTGGATCAGCAAGGGCATGCCGACCTCGGCCATGGCTTCCAGCGCCGGGAAGATCTTGTCGATGCTGGTGACACCGGAATCAGAGTTGGTGGTCGCGCCCGCCGGGTACAGCTTGGCGGCATGGACAAAGCCGCTGGCCTTGGCGTCGCGGATCTCTTCGGGCTGGGTGCGGTCGGTGAGGTACAGCACCATCAGCGGTTCGAAGCGGCTGCCGGCCGGGCGCGCGGCGAGGATACGCTGGCGATAGCCATCGGCCTCGGCGGCATTGCGCACCGGCGGAACCAGGTTAGGCATGATGATTGCGCGCCCGAAGGTGCGCGCGACATCGGCGACGGTATGGGTCAACACAGCACCATCGCGAAGATGAATATGCCAGTCGTCGGGACGCAGCAGGGTCAGGCGGTCGGACATTGGGGGGCTTCCAGGCGGGTCAAACTCTGGGGAATGCTACCGGAAAAGACCGATTCAGGCACCCGCTATCAAGTTCTGGCCCAAGCGACCGATAGCTCCTACAGGTGTGCCACGAATCCGTGGAGCGCCAGGGACCTGCGTCATACGCTCAGCGGGTGTCGATCTTTGTAATGAAAGCCAGTGGAGCCGCCCGTGCGCCAGCGTTATCTAGCCCTGCTCAGTGTGTTTGCCAGCCTTCCCGCGATGGCGCTCACTTTCCAGACCCGTCTGGAGAGCATTGAGTGGACGGTCGAAGGTGACAAGTTCGAGTGCCGGTTGAGCCAGCCGATCACCGATTTCGGCAGCGGCGAATTCGTGCGTCGGGCGGGCGAACAGGCCACGTTCCGCCTCAAGGCGTATAACCCGATGCTCGGTGGCGGTTCGGCCACCTTGCTGGCAGCGGCTGCGCCCTGGCAGCCAGGGCGGGGCGACATCAACCTGGGTTCGGTCAGGATCGGCAGTGGTGATGTGCTGTTCAACAGCTCCCAGGTCCAGGCGGGCCGGCTGATCAGCGGCCTGATGGAAGGCCGCAGCCCGGTGGTGCGGCGCAACACCGAAGACGGGCGGGTTTCGGAAGTCCGTCTGTTGCCGGTGCGGTTCAACAAGGCCTTCAGTGACTATCAGGGTTGCGTGGCGAAGTTGTTGCCAAAAAATTTCGAGCAGGTGAAAGAAACCCAGATCGGCTTCCCGGGCGAAGAAGTCGAACTCGATGCCCGGGCCAAGGCGCAGTTGCAAGTCATGCTCGACTTCATCAAGGCCGACCCGAGCGTCAACCATGTGGAACTTGACGGTCACTCCGACAACAGCGGCAACCGCCTGACCAACCGTGAACTGTCGCGCCGCCGGGCCTTGGCGGTGCAGGAGTTCTTCAAGGCCAATGGTTTCCAGGAGTCGCAGATTACCGTGCGCTTCCATGGTGAACGATACCCTCTGGCACCCAACACCAACGCGGCCAACCGGGCGAAGAATCGCCGCGTGGTCGTGCACCTGGCGCGCGTCGCGCCGACCGAAGTTCCGGCGCCCGCCGTGCAAACACCCGCGCCCGTGCCCCAAGCCACGCCACCTGCGACTCCGGCTAAGGCACCGGCACCGGCTGCGGCTCCGGCCAAGACGCCTGCCGCGACGTCCGCGCCTGCCACGGCGCGTACGACTTGATTCGATTTTGATCGTCGCGCTCTCGACATAATCTGTCGCTTCGTCGTCATAAGCTGTCGCGCCTCTGTAAATTATCCGCGCTGGACGTTAGACTTCACGGCTTTCCGTAGAACCCGTGGAGTGATGGCATGGCGGACGTAAACAAGGTCGTTCTGGCGTATTCCGGCGGCCTGGACACTTCGGTGATCCTCAAGTGGCTGCAGGACACTTATAACTGCGAAGTGGTGACCTTCACCGCTGACCTGGGGCAGGGCGAAGAAGTCGAGCCTGCACGCGCCAAGGCCCAGGCCATGGGCGTCAAAGAGATCTACATCGACGACCTGCGCGAAGAGTTCGTCCGCGACTTCGTGTTCCCGATGTTCCGCGCCAACACCGTTTACGAAGGCGAGTACCTGCTGGGTACTTCCATCGCCCGTCCGTTGATTGCCAAGCGCCTGATCGAAATCGCCAACGAAACCGGCGCCGATGCCATTTCCCACGGCGCCACCGGCAAAGGCAACGACCAGGTCCGCTTCGAGCTGGGCGCCTATGCCCTCAAGCCCGGCGTGAAGGTCATTGCCCCGTGGCGTGAATGGGACCTGCTGTCCCGTGAAAAACTGATGGACTACGCCGAGAAGCACGCGATCCCGATCGAGCGTCACGGCAAGAAGAAATCCCCGTACTCGATGGATGCCAACCTGCTGCACATCTCCTATGAAGGCGGCGTGCTCGAAGACACCTGGACCGAGCACGAAGAAGACATGTGGCGCTGGACCGTCTCCCCGGAGAAGGCCCCCGATGCCCCGCAATACCTGGAGCTGACCTATCGCAACGGCGATATCGTCGCCCTGGACGGCGTGGAAATGAGCCCGGCCACCGTGCTGGCGACCCTGAACCGCATCGGCGGCGAACATGGCATCGGTCGCCTGGACATCGTCGAGAACCGTTATGTCGGCATGAAGTCCCGCGGCTGCTACGAAACCCCGGGCGGCACCATCATGCTGCGCGCCCACCGGGCAATCGAATCGATCACCCTGGACCGCGAAGTGGCTCACCTCAAGGATGAGCTGATGCCCAAGTACGCCAGCCTGATTTACACCGGTTACTGGTGGAGCCCTGAGCGCCTGATGCTGCAACAGATGATCGACGCTTCCCAGGTCAACGTGAACGGCGTCGTGCGCCTGAAGCTGTACAAAGGCAACGTGATCGTGACCGGGCGCAAGTCCGATGACTCGCTGTTCGATGCCAATATCGCGACCTTCGAAGAAGACGGCGGCGCCTACAACCAGGCCGATGCGGCCGGGTTCATCAAGCTCAACGCCCTGCGCATGCGTATTGCGGCGAACAAGGGTCGCAAGCTGTTCTGATCCTGACGCTTGAAAAATCGGCCTGCCCTGAGCAGGCCTTTTTTTTGGCGAGCCCTTTTGTGTCGCTCATTCGTCCTGTCCGGCGGCTGGGATATCTGTGCTGCGGTAAATGACATGAACGATGACGTCGGCGTGCCCCGGGGCTTGCCTTGAACGTGCTGCCCGACTGGTTTCGCACCGGCTGCACAGGATGCAAACAGCCGGTTGAGACTTGCATCTGCATCGATGGTCATCTTCCGGCCTTTCCTTGACCTGATTTGTCCGGCGCAATATGCGTTTACGCCGGAGGGTCGAGTCATTCATGCTTTTTATGAAGTGTTTGCTCTTGCGAAAATCCGAGGGTGAATACAACGATCGATGATTGAAGTTGAGCGTGATAAAGAAAAGCAGCAATAGGTAAAAAGGGAAGCTGATCAGGAACCAGACATAGCATTCGCGATCCTGATCATCCAGGAATGGCAGAGAAACCGCCGCAGAAGTTTCGGATAAAGTTGCAAATATAGCGATAAGGGTCATGGGGTTGGTGATGGTCTTCGAAGATTTTCTCATGGTAAATGCTCATAAGTATTCGTGCTCTGATTAAATTGGAAGTTCGGTGGTGTGGTGGTTGGCAAAGTATCGGTTGGGTAATAGGGATGGCAACGACAGGCGTCGGTTATTTAGCCTGGTTACAGTTGTTTTTATATGAATTTTGCTTCGGGAAGAAGCAGGGAAACGCTGTTGTCAGCCTATAAATGAGTAACTCATTATGAGCGCAATGGTTCTCATTGGCCTGCTTGCCGAGGGTGTGGGGATGAAAGAACGTACGATGGAGGGCTTTTGCAGGGGCATGGAGAAACGCAGGCTTCACATGATAAACAAATTCGTGACACATATTTTCTTGCGGAATTCGTAGGAATTTTCTGTATAGCTTGTAGGTTTCGTCTCTCGGTGCGAGCGGTCAGGGGGGGGCAGCATGCCAAGGTTGAATTGACTAGGCTATTGTGCGTGCTCTAAAAATTCGAACAGCGAAGTTGGATTTGCCCATGAATAAAGTGCTGATCGTGGATGATCACCCCGTCATTCGTCTTGCTGTACGTTTGCTGATGGAGCGCCATGGTTATGAAGTTGTTGCCGAAACCGATAATGGCGTCGATGCATTGCAATTCGCTCGTGACCTTGCTCCCGATATCGTCATCCTCGATATTGGTATTCCAAAGCTCGACGGGTTGGAGGTGATAGCCCGTCTGACCTCTATTCCTACATCAATGAAGGTGTTGGTGCTGACTTCTCAGTCGCCGGGCCATTTTTCAATGCGCTGCATGCAGACGGGGGCGGCCGGGTACGTGTGCAAGCAACAGGATCTGACAGAGTTGCTGAGTGCAATAAAAGCAGTACTGTCCGGTTACAGTTATTTCCCCAACCAGGCGCTGCACACGGTGCGTTCGAGCCTGGGTAATGCCAGCGAGTCGGATATGGTGGATCGTTTGTCGGGGCGGGAAATGATGGTCCTGCAACAACTGGCGCGGGGGAGAACCAACAAGGAAATCGCTGACGGAATGTTTTTAAGCAACAAGACTGTCAGTACCTACAAGACGCGCCTGTTGTTAAAACTCAATGCCCGCTCATTGGTCGATCTGATCGAGCTGGCGCAGCGTAATGGGTTGGTGTGAGTTCTTCGGACACGCGTACACACTAAAAAGCCTCCATCAGGGAGGCTTTTATGTGTCAGAGATCAAAGTCGTAATCGGCCAACTGCTTCTGCAAGCGGCGCTCTTCCAGCAGGTTGTCAATGGTGCGGCGCTTGCTCAGGTTGGTCTTCGCCACTTCTACGACTACCGGTTCCACGTCGTCGGTTTCAACGGCGATGAATTCGTCTTCTACATCCAGTTGTTCTTTGCCAGCACTCATGGGTTCGACTCCAGGCTAAGACTGCCATTGGCGCTCCTTATATCGATAAACCAGAGGCGGGTAAAAAAGATTTTTTCAATCGACGGATCAATAAAAGCAATAGCGTCTCAATCGTCGGAGGTCTTGTGCTTGTATTCGCACAAATCCTCGATCCGGCAGCTGCCACAGCGAGGCTTGCGCGCCAGGCAGACGTAGCGCCCGTGAAGAATGAGCCAATGGTGGGAGTCCAGGAGAAATTGCTTGGGGACGAACTTCATTAGCTTCTGCTCGACTTCCACCACGTTTTTACCGGGGGCCAGCCCGGTACGGTTGCTGACGCGGAAGATGTGCGTGTCGACCGCCATGGTCAGTTGCCGGAACGCGGTATTGAGCACAACGTTGGCGGTCTTGCGGCCGACGCCTGGAAGGGCTTCCAGCGCTTCACGGGTTTGCGGAATTTCACTGCCGTGACGCTCGATCAGCAGGCGGCAGGTTTCGATCACGTTTTTGGCCTTGCTGTTGAACAGGCCGATGGTCTTGATGTACTCGGACAACCCTTCGACGCCCAAGGCGTAGATCGCCTCCGGAGTGCTAGCGACCGGGAATAATTTGGCCGTGGCCTTGTTGACGCCGACGTCGGTGGACTGTGCCGACAGAATCACCGCGATCAGCAGCTCGAACGGTGAGGAATAGGCCAGTTCGGTTTTCGGTTCCGGGTTGTCCTCATGGAAGCGACGAAATATTTCCAGGCGTTTTGCGGCGTTCATGGGCGCGGCGTTTCCTCGGTGGTTGAATGGGGGCGGGCGGCAGTCCAGGCTTGCCAGGCTGCCAGCAGCAGGCCGAGCAGGATAAAGCCACCGGGAGCGAGCAGGGCCAGGGGCAGGCCGTTGCCGAGTAGCTCACGCAGGGCACCCAGGCTGAGCATCGACAGGCCAAACAGGCCGGCCAGCCTGAGTTGCGCTGGCCAGCGGGATTCGACAAAGAATCCCTGCTGTTCCAGTGCCACGCAGCTCAAGGCAATCCAGCCAATATAAATGTTCAGCGATCGATACAACTCCAGCGCCCAGGCCTGGACGGCAAAGCTTGTGCAAGTGCTAAGGGTCGCAACCAGTACGAGGCTGGCGAGCAGGCGTTGGTCGGTCGTCAGGCGGGGCCGAAGCAGGCTCATCGTCAGGCCGTAGCCAAGGATGACCATGGCCCAGGCCAGCCATAGCCCCAGCGCGCCGGCCAGCGAATCGCTTGCGCCGATCAGCGCAACGAGCAACAGGCCGCGTGTCAGCCACGATACCCTATTCATCCGACGCTCCCTCAGTCAGTTGAGCCTTGTGCTCGTCGAAGTAACGCAGCGCGTCGTGAACGGCCTGCAGGACAGCCCTTGAGGTCACCGTCGCGCCTGCCAGTTGATCGAACTGCCCCTGGTCTTTTTTCAAGGCCCAGCCGCTGTCGTCAGGCGTCTTGCGCGAGTGACCGGTGAAGGTTTGCAGCCAGGCGTTCGGCCAGCCGGCAATCGCCTCGCCCAGCCCGGGGGTTTCCGTCTGGTGCAGGGTTTTCACCCCGAGCAACCGTCCCTGCGGGTCAATGGCGACCAGCAATTCGATGCGCCCTTCGTAGCCCAGCGCTTCACTGCGCAGCAGCACGGCGCTGGGCCGGCCGTTGTGTGTCGCGAGGTAACCGTCCAGCAGGGTGCTATGAGCCAAGACCACTGGCGCTGCCAGGACAGCGTGCGCCAACGGCTGATTGTCATAGCGCTCAGCCGGTAGCACCTCGAGCAAAGACTTGTCCGCGACGGCTTGCCGCTGGGCCTCGATGCGGCCAGCGGTGCCGAGGTGCATGAGGTAGGTGGCACCGATCCCCAAGCCGGTCAACAGCAGCAGGATTGCAACGCCAACGGGGTTCTTCATGTCGGCTGTCGCCTTTGTCGTGCCTCGGCCAGCCGGTCCAGCGCAGGCACGCCGAGGTTCATCAACAGCACGGCAAATGCCACGCCGTCCGGGTAGCTGCCCCAGGTGCGTATCAGGTACACCAACAGCCCCACGCCGGCGCCAAACAACAGGCGAGCCAGGGGCAACCTGGCGCCGGAGATCGGTTCGGTAACGATGAAAAACGCGCCGAGCATGGTGGCGCCCGTGAACAGATGAAGCAGCGGTGAGCCATGGGAGTCCGAGCCCGAACCGTTCCAGCACAACAGGCTGATAACGAACAGGCTTGCCAGCATTCCCACCGGCGCATGCCAGGTGAATACCCGTTGTTGCAGCAGGAACAGGCCACCGGCCAGGAACGCCAGATTGACCCATTCAATGCCTCGGCCGCCGAAACGCCCGAACGCCGGATGGTGGGCGAACAGTTCGTCGATGGTCAGGCTGTTGTTTATTCGCAGGCTGTCCAGCGCGGTCGCTCCGGCCCAGGCATCAGGTGCCGAATGAGTGCCGAACACCTGTTGCAGGCCTTCGACCAAGCCCATGCCGTGTGGCACCGGCCATTGGCTCATATGCGCGGGAAACGCCACCAGCACCAGGGCGTAGCCGAGCATGGCCGGGTTGAACGGGTTGGTGCCTACACCGCCCCACAGATGCTTACCGAACAACAGGGCGCAGGCGGTGGCCGTGACGCCCAGCCACCATGGGCAGTACGCGGGCAGCGCCAGGGCCAGCAGCGTGGCGCTGACCCACGCACTGCCATCGCCCAGGCCCGGGGACAGAGGCCGACCGCGCAAGCGCAACACCAGCGCTTCCGCCGCCAGCGCCGTGACGCCACACAGCAACAGATTGAGCGCCACACCCCAGCCATAAAACCACAGCAACGCCAGCACCCCGGGGAGCGTCGCCAGCAGCACGCGCCTCATTGCCTGGCGCAGCCGCTCGTCCACGGACTCAGGGAGCGCCATGCTCGTCCACCAGGCGTTCGGCGTCTTGCACCGCTTGTTCCAGTGTCTGCAACTGTTCGTCAGTGGCGGCAGCAGTCCGGGCTTTGCTGAGTTCGGCACGGCGCATCGCCAGTTGAATCTTTGCCCGTTTCAACTCGGCGCTTGGCGCAGGCGTCGGAGCCGCGACAGGCTGTGGGGTGCTCTCCAGCTGTGCCAAGGCCTGTTCCGCGGCTTCGTACTGGCGCTGGAGCACGATCAACTGCGACTGCTGCTCAAAGGTCGGTGGATGGCCGAACGCCTTCAACGACTTGTTCAACTGCGCGCGACTCATTGCCAGATCGACCTTGGCCTTTTTCAAGGCCGCATCGGCGGTGTCGGCTTTTTGCGCCCGTACCCGCTCCAGTGCTGCCTGTATCGGATCGAGCGATTGCGCTTGCGGCTGTGCTGCGCGTTGGGCGCGGGCCAGACGCTCGGCTTGACGCTGTTCTTCCTCGCGACGCAGGCGTGCGTTGCGCTGTTCGAAGCGCCACCGGGCGTGATCACGCTTGGCGGCGCGAGCCTGCTGTTGCTCGGCACTAAAGGCCAGCCCGCCCACGACCGGTACAGTCGCATCGGGCAACGGGCGCATTTCGATGCAATCGACCGGGCAGGGGGCCACGCAAAGGTCGCAGCCGGTGCATTCATCGGTCAGCACGGTGTGCATCAGCTTGGCCGCGCCGACAATCGCGTCCACCGGACAGGCCTGGATGCACTTGGTGCAGCCGATGCACTCGGCTTCGCGGATGAAGGCGATCTGCGCCGGGGCTGAGCCGCGGCTGGTGTCCAGTTCCAGCACCGGCACTTGCATCAGGCCAGCCAGGGCCTCGATGGTCTCGCGTCCACCGGGCGGGCATTTGTTGATCGGTTCGCCCTGGGCAATGCCTTCGGCGTAAGGCTTGCACCCGGGGTGGCCGCACTTGCCGCATTGGGTCTGTGGCAGCAGGGCATCGATGCGTTGAATCAGACTCATGTTTTGACCAGCCCGCGTAAACCAAGAAATGCCACGGCCATCAGGCCGGCGCTGATCAGCTGAATCGGCAGGCCCCGAAAGGCCGGGGGAATATCGTTATTGAAAGTGCGCTGGCGCAGATCATCGAACAGGCTCAGCACCAGCCAGAAACCCAGTCCGCTCCCCAGGCTCAACGTCATGGCGTGGCCGAGGCCCTGGTCATCCTGGCTGTTGAGCAGCGTGACGCCCAGTATCCCGGCGTTTCCCAGCAACAGCGGCCACAACCCATCGAACGGCAATCCCGGCAGCCACCGGGCCAGCGGGCGCAGCAGCGGGCCGATCAGCAGCACGCTCAAGGGCAGCCATACGAGCAGGCGCAGCGATGTCAGGTCCAGCGGGGCCAGGAGCCAGTGATCGATCAGGTAACCCAGGGCGCCGACAATCAGCATCAGGCCGGTTGTCGCCACGCCCAGGGCGTGTACCTGTGTCCTTCCCCTGGTCACCAGCAGCGGATCGACGCCCAGCGGCCAATGCAACACCAGGTTGTTGATCAGGGCTGCGCTGAATACTGTGAGGACGATGTCGGTCATGGGCGTGTGGCTGGTAAATGGCCTGTTACAAGATTAGGCATTATCCGGCACGCGAGACCCGTGGGCCAGATATGAAAATCCCACAGCCACCGGTGAGGTGGCTGTGGGATCGGTGCAGCGCGAGTCGCGTTACTTGATCCGCTGACCCGGCTTGGCGCCACTGTCAGGGCTCAGCAGGTAGATTTCCTCGCCGCCAGGGCCTGCCGCCATCACCATGCCTTCGGAGATGCCGAACTTCATTTTCCGTGGCTTGAGGTTGGCGATCATCATGGTCAGGCGACCATCGAGCTTGGACGGGTCTGGGTAGGCGCTCTTGATGCCGGAGAAGACGTTGCGTTGCTCGTCGCCGATGTCCAGGGTCAGGCGCAGCAACTTGTCGGCACCTTCGACGGCCTCGGCCTTGACGATCAGCGCGACGCGCAGGTCAACGGCGGCGAAGGTGTCGAACTCGATTTCCGGCGACAGTGGGTCCTTGACCAGCTCACCGTTGCCGGCGGGGGCGCCGGTGTCGGTCTGGCTGGCAGCCAGGTCTTCCTTGGATGCGTCGGTCATCGCCTGCACCTTGGTTGCGTCGATACGGGTCATCAGCGGCTTGAACTCGTTCAGCTGATGGTTGCTCAGCAGGCTCTGGTGGTCATTCCAGGTCAGCGGCGCGACGTTGAGGAATGCCTCGGCATCGGCAGCCAGCTGCGGCAGCACCGGCTTGAGGAAAATCACCAGTTGGCGGAACAGGTTGATGCCCAGGGCACAGATCGCCTGGACTTCTTCCTGCTTGCCTTCCTGTTTCGCCAGCGACCAGGGCGCCTTGTCGGCAATCCAGGCATTGGCACGGTCGGCCAGGGCCATGATCTCGCGCATGGCACGGGCAAAGTCGCGGCCCTCATAGGCTTCGGCGATGCTCGGGGCGGCGGCGAGGAAGGCCTCGGTCAGTTCCGGCGCGGCATTGCCGGCCACCAGCACGCCGGCGTTGCCCTTGTGGATGAAGCCGGCGCAGCGGCTGGCGATGTTGACCACCTTGCCCACCAGGTCGGAGTTGACCTTTTGCACGAAGTCTTCGAGGTTCAGGTCCAGGTCGTCGACACCACGACCGAGCTTGGCCGCGTAGTAGTAGCGCAGGTATTCCGGCGACAGATGGTCCAGGTAGGTCCGGGCCTTGATGAAGGTGCCGCGGGACTTGGACATTTTCTGGCCGTTGACGGTCAGGTAGCCATGCACGTTGATGCCGGTCGGTTTACGGAAACCGGCGCCCTCGAGCATTGCCGGCCAGAACAGGGCGTGGAAATTCACGATGTCCTTGCCGATGAAGTGGTACAGCTCCGCCGTGGAGTCCTTGCCCCAGAACGCGTCGAAGTCCAGCTCCGGCGTGCGGTTGCAGAGGTTCTTGAAACTGGCCATGTAGCCGATCGGCGCATCCAGCCACACGTAGAAATACTTGCCCGGCTCGTCGGGGATCTCGAAGCCGAAGTACGGCGCATCGCGGGAGATGTCCCACTGTTGCAGGCCGGCATCGAGCCATTCGGCGAGCTTGTTGGCGACCGCGTCCTGCAGGGTGCCGCTGCGGGTCCAGGTTTGCAGCATCTGCTGGAAATCCGGCAGCTTGAAGAAGAAATGCTGGGAATCCTTGAGCACCGGCGTGGCCCCGGAAATCGCCGACTTCGGGTCCTTCAGGTCGGTCGGTGCATAGGTGGCGCCGCATTTTTCGCAGTTGTCGCCGTACTGGTCCTCGGTTCCGCATTTCGGGCAAGTGCCCTTGATGAAGCGGTCGGCCAGGAACATTTTCTTTTCCGGGTCGAAATACTGGGTGATCGAACGGGTGGCGATATGTCCGGCGTCACGCAACTTCAGGTAGATCTGGCTCGACAGCTCACGGTTTTCTTCGGCGTGAGTGGAGTGGAAGTTGTCGAAGTCCACCAGGAAGTCGGCAAAGTCGGCGCTGTGTTCAGCCTGGACGTTGGCGATCAGTTGTTCCGGGGTGATGCCTTCCTTTTCGGCACGCAGCATGATGGCCGAACCGTGGGCGTCGTCGGCGCAGACATAAATGCATTGGTTGCCGCGATGTTTCTGGAAGCGCACCCACATATCGGTCTGGATGTACTCCAGCATATGGCCGAGGTGAATCGAACCATTGGCATAGGGCAGGGCGCTGGTGACGAGGATCTTGCGTGGCTCGGACATGGGGCTCGGCTACTTGATGAAACGGAGGTCGGCCACTATAAAGCGCCGGGAAATATATTTCACCCCGCCCGCCTGTTTCCGAATTCATCCGGACCGAAACCGTGGCGAGGGAGCATGCTCCCGCTGGGTGGCAAAGCCACCCCAGACTTGTCCGCCCGACGTAGGAAATGGGTAGCATCAACGCGCTTGCGACTGCTGCGCAGCCGAGCGGGAGCAAGCTCCCTCGCCACAAGGGTGTAAGCACATCAGTAATCGGGTCGCCACAAAAGTATCGGCGGCGTAGGATAGCGGCCTTGTTTTTCCAGTCTTGCTATCGGAGTTGCCCATGAGCGCCGTCAATCGCGCAGCGGTGGAAGCCGTCCTTCGCCAATACACCGACCCCTACCTGAACCAGGACCCGGTCAGCGCCGGATGCGTGCGCGCCATCGACGTCCAGGGCGATCGCGTCAGCGTCCAGCTGGAGCTCGGCTATGCCGCCGGACTGTTCAAGAGTGGCTGGGCGCAGATGCTGCAACTGGCGATCGAGTCCCTGGACGGCGTGACGGCCGCCAAAGTCGAAATCACCAGCGTGATCGCCGCCCATAAGGCCCAGGCGCAGGTGCCGGGGCTGGCGAACGTCAAGAATGTCATCGCCGTGGCTTCGGGCAAGGGCGGCGTGGGCAAGTCCACCACCGCGGCCAACCTGGCGCTGGCTTTGGCCCGCGAAGGGGCGAAGGTCGGGATCCTCGACGCCGACATCTACGGGCCCAGCCAAGGCATCATGTTCGGTATCGCCGAAGGAACCCGGCCGCAGGTCAAGGACCAGAAGTGGTTCGTGCCGCTCCAGTCCCATGGCGTGGAGGTCATGTCCATGGCATTTCTGACCGACGACAACACGCCGATGGTCTGGCGCGGGCCCATGGTCTCCGGCGCCTTGCTGCAACTGGTGACGCAGACTGCGTGGAGCGACCTCGATTACCTGGTGATCGACATGCCGCCGGGCACTGGCGATATCCAGCTGACCCTGGCGCAGAAAGTCCCGGTGGCCGGCGCGGTGATCGTCACCACGCCCCAGGACCTGGCCCTGCTCGACGCACGCAAGGGCGTGGAGATGTTCCGCAAGGTGAACATCCCGGTGCTGGGCGTGGTGGAAAACATGGCTGTGCACATCTGCTCGAACTGCGGGCATGCCGAACATCTGTTCGGTGAAGGCGGCGGCGAAAAACTGGCGACCCAGTACGGCGTCGAACTGCTGGCGTCGCTGCCGCTGTCGATGCTGATCCGCGAACAGGCCGACGGCGGCAAGCCCACGGTGATCGCCGAACCCGACAGCCAGATTGCCATGGTTTACCAGGAATTGGCCCGCCACGTCGGCGCACGGATCGTGTTGCAGGAAGCGGCTGCGCCGGCGATGCCCAATATCACTGTCAGCGATGATTGAAAGCCATCACCCCTCAGTGTGGGAGCGGGCTTGCTCGCGAATGCGCCGGATCAGTCAACCTATCTGTTAAATG
>NZ_JALJDX010000159.1 GCF_022952855.1 Pseudomonas sp. RGM2987
GCTGCGAAGCAGACGCCCTGGTTGAAGATCGTAGGGGCCTGCTGCGCAGTCCAGCGGGAGCAAGCTCCCTCGCCACAGAAGCTACAAAACCACAAAGCCATGCAAGGGGCTTGCGAATGACTGAGGGTTACAACACCAAATGCGGCAACCACAGCGAAAGTGCCGGCACATAGGTCACCAGCATCAGCACCAAGAACAGCACGGCGTAGAACGGCAGCAGCGCCTTGACAGTGCTTTCGATGCTGACTTTGCCCACCGCCGAGCCGACGAACAGCACCGCGCCCACCGGCGGCGTTATCAGCCCGATCCCCAGGTTCACCAGCATGATCATGCCAAACTGCACCGGGTCGACGCCGATGCCCATGATCACCGGCATCAGGATCGGCGTCAGGATCAGGATCAGCGGCGCCATGTCCATCACGGTGCCCAGCAGCAGCAACATCACGTTGATGCACATCAGGATCACGTAGCGGTTGTCCGACAGGGTCAGGAACATCGTGGTGATTTTTGCCGGGATCTGCATCAGCGTCATGATGTAGCCGAAACTGGCGGCGAAGCCGATCAGGATCATCACGATGGAGATGGTGCGCACGGTGCGGTGCATCAGCTTCGGCAGTTCCCGCCACTTGTAGTCGCGGTAGATGAACATGGTCACGAAGAACGACCACAGCACCGCGATGGCCGCCGACTCGGTGGCGGTGAAGATGCCCGACAGGATACCGCCGAGGATGATCACCATCGCCATCAGGCCCCACAGGGCTTCGCCGACGATCTTCAGCGCTTCGCGCATCGGGATCACTTCACCCTTGGGGTAGTTGCGCTTTTTCGCGAAGATCAGGCACAGCACCATCAGGCACGCGCTCATCAGCAGGCCAGGGACGATGCCCGCCATGAACAGCGAGGCAATCGAAACCGTGCCACCGGCGGCCAATGAGTAGAGCACCGAGTTGTGGCTGGGCGGGGTCAGCAGGGCTTGCACCGAACCGCTGACGGTCACCGCGGTGGAGAAGTCCCGCGGATAACCCTTGCGTTCCATTTCCGGGATCAGCACCGAACCCACCGAAGCGGTGTCCGCCACGGAAGAACCGGAGATTGCGCCGAAGAAGGTCGAGGCCACGATGTTGACCAGCGACAGGCCGCCGCGCACAAAACCCACGAGCACACCGGCACAGGCCACCAACCGGCGGGACATGCCGCCCTCGGCCATGATCGCGCCGGCCAGCACGAAGAACGGAATCGCCAGTAGGGAGAATTTGTTCACGCCACCGGCGACCTGGATCATCACCGCCTGGAACGGGATGTCGATCCACCACGCACCGATCAGCGCGGCGGCGCCGAGGGCGTAGGCGACCGGCATGCCGATCAGGATCAACAGGATAAAACTGCCCAGCAGAATCAGAGCGTCCATTAAGCGGCCCCTTCACTTTCTTCAACCAGGTCGAACTGCACGACCCGCCGTTTGCTCTGGTCACCGAGCAGGAGTTTTTCCAGCACGAAAACCAGCGTCAACAGGCCGCCGACCGGAATCGGCAGGTAGGTGACGCCGACGCGCAGGTCGGGCAGCGAAGCCATGAACTGGTTCCAGGTGGACATGCACAGCTTGAAGCCCCAGACCGTCATGAAGATGCAGATCAGGGCCATGAGCAATTGGGAAAAAATCGCTGCCGCGGATTTCAGATGCGGCGGCATGCGGTCGGTGAGCATGGCCACGGCCATGTGCGCGCCGGCGCGGTAGCTGGCGGCGGCACCGATGAAGGTGAACACCATCATCAGCAGGATCGCGGTGGGCTCGGGCCAGCTCGAGCCGGAACCCAACACGTAGCGGGCAAACACGCCCCAGGGGATCATCAGGGAAATCGCCAGCACGGACAGGCCGGCCACCCAGATGCACGTCATATAGATTCGATCGTTGATACGCAGCAGCAGATTCTTCATCGGGTTCCACCGTAACCGGGCACGCCTCGAACATCAGGCGCGCCGGGCCTTTTCATGAGTGCAGGAGGCTTACTGAACGGCTTCGATACGCTTGATCAGATCGGCATACGGCGCGCCGTATTTGGCCCGGACCGGCGCGGTGGCGTCGTAGAAGGGTTTCTTGTCCACGGTGATGAACTCGACGCCGGCGGCCTTGAGTTTCTCTTCACTGGCGGCGGACTTCTGGTCCCACAGCACGCGCTCTTCGGCCTGGGCTGCCTTGGCGGCTTTCCTGACCATCGCCTGCTGATCCGGAGTCAGTTTTTCCCAGGTGATTTTCGACATCACGATCGGCTCGGGCAGGATCAGGTGACCGGTCAGGCTGTAATACTTGGCGTTCTGGTAGTGGTTGTGTTCGAGCAGCGTCGGCGGGTTGTTTTCCGCGCCGTCGATCACGCCGGTCTGCAAGGCGCTGAAGATCTCACCGGTGTCCATCGCGATGCCGTTGGCGCCCATGGCGTTCATCATCTCGATGAACATCGGGTTGCCTTGCACACGGACCTTCATGCCCTTGAGGTCTTCGAGCTTACGCACCGGCTTCTTGGTGTAGATGTTGCGCGTGCCGCCGTCCATCCAGGCCAGGGCGACCAGGCCAAACTCCGAATTGGTGATCCGGTCGAGGATGGCATCACCCACATCGCCATCGATGACGGCGCGCATATGCGCGTGGTCGCGGAAGATGAACGGCATGTTGAACACGTTCACGTCCGGCACCACCGGCCCGACGATACCCAGGCTGACCCGGGACATCTGTATCGCGCCGACCTGCATCTGCTCGATGACTTCCTTCTCGGAACCCAGTACACCGCCCGGGAAGTACTTGAAGGTCAGCTCGCCGTTGGTCTCCTTGGTCAGGGTCTTGCCCATGCTCTCCTCGGCGACCACGGTGGGGTAGCCAGCGGGGTGGATGTCGGCGATCTTGAGTTCAAGGGCGTGCGCGGCCTGGGCCAGGAAGGCCAGGGGCAGGGCTGCGATCAGAAGCGTGCGTTTGAAGTTCATGGTCAATCTCCAGTCTTGTTTTTTTTATGTGCTCATCCAGTGAAGCGGCAAAGCGGGTCAGTTCGCGGAGTTTTTCAGCCCTCCAAACGCGGGTTCGGCGAGGCCTTTGACCCCCGGGTCGAGGGCGAAAACGCCACCGGCCAGCGATTGCGGATCGGTGTCGTCGCCGGGGCGAATCGAGGTGATGAACAAGGTGTCCAGGCGGCTGCCGCCAAAGGCGCACATCGTCGGCTTCTTCACCGGCACCGCCAGCGAACGGTCCAGCCTGCCGTCCGGGGTGAAGCGGTGGATGAGACCGGCGTCGTTGGCGCAGATCCAGTAGCAACCCTCGGCATCGACCGCCGCACCGTCCGGGCGCCCGGCCAAGGGCAGCATGTCGACGAACAACCGGCGGTTGGACGGCGTGCCGCTATCGATGTCGTAATCGAAAGCCCAGATCTGTTGCACCAATGGGTGGGAATCGGAGAGGTACATCGTGCGCCCGTCCGGGCTGAAGCCCAGGCCGTTGGGCACGATGAAGCCGCTCAATTGGGCCTCGACCGGGCTGCGTTGCCCGGCATCGAAGCGATACAGGCGGCCCTCGTCGGCGTTGGCGCCCATGTTCAGCACCATGCTGCCGGCCCAGAAACGTCCCTGACGGTCGCAGCGGCCATCGTTGAGGCGCATGTCGCTGCGGTTGTGCTCGACGCTGGCGCACAATTCGCTGTCCAGGCTGCCGTCGTCATTGGGGTGCAGGCGAAAGAAACCGCTTTCCATGCCGGCGATCCAGCCACCGTCCTGGTGCCGGGCAATGCAGGCGAGCATCTCCGGGGTTTCCCAGCCCTTGAGCTGGCCGGTCCCGGCGTTCCAGCACTGCAGGCCGCCGTTGGGAATGTCCACCCAGTACAGGGCGTTTTCTTCGGGGACCCAGACCGGGCTCTCCCCGACGGCGTTGCGTGCATCGACAATCAATTCGGCTTGCATGGCGCTTCCTTGGTTCGTTTCGTGTTCCATCAACAACTGGCGAATCAGTCGTCGAACGGTCCGGCCGCTACAAAGGCACCACCCTGGTAGATCCGGGCCGGGTCATCGGCGGCCGGCATCGGTTGCGCTTCGACCTTGGCGCGGAAAATCTCAGAGGTGTCCTTGGGTTGGTAACCCAGGTGCGCGGCGTGGCTGTTGTCCCACCAGACGTCGCGGTTGGCGGAAACGCCGTAGACAATGGTGTGGCCGACGTTCGGGGTGTAGAGCGAGCATTCGATCAGTTGGGTGAGGTCGTCGAAGCTCAGCCAGGTGCTCATCATCCGGCGGTTCTGCGGCTCGGCGAACGAGGAGCCGATACGGATGCTCACGGTCTCGATGCCGTAGCGGTCGAAGTAGAAACTCGCTACGTCTTCGCCATAGGACTTGGACAAGCCGTAGTAGCCATCCGGACGACGCGGGGAGAGGGCGTCGAGGGCTTCATCCTGCTTGTAGAAACCGATAACGTGGTTGGAACTGGCGAAGATCACCCGCTTGACGCCGTGCTTGCGGGCGGCTTCGTAGAGGTGGAACACACCGCTGATGTTCGGGCCGAGGATTTCCTCGAATGGACGCTCCACCGAAACCCCGCCGAAATGCAGGATGGCATCGACGCCTTCCACCAGTTGATGCACGGCTTGTTTATCGGACAGGTCGCAAAGCACGACCTCTTCGCTTTCATCGATGGCCGGGGCCATGGTGGCGATGTCCGACAGACGGATATACCGGGCGAAGGGCTTGAGGCGTTCGCGCAAGACCTTACCCAGGCCGCCGGCGGCACCGGTCAGCAGCAGGCGATTGAGAGGATGGCGGATCTGTGTCGTAGTCATGAAATTACCTGAGCAAAACAGTGAGAGGTATCAGTTGTTAGAGGTCCGTGTGACCGCTGGAATATCCTTGTCATGGCGATTGATCCACCTACGCCACAATTCCCCTGTGGGAGCGGGCTTGCTCGCGAATGCGCTCGGCCAGCCAGCATTGATGTCGAATTTGATGGCCCCTTCGCGAGCAAGCCCGCTCCCACAGTAGTTTGGTGTCGTGTGCAGATGATGTGTTCACCACCCTCCCTGTGGGAGCGAGCCTGCTCGCGATAGCGGCGGCACGGCCACCACCTGAACCAGCAGACCCACCCCGACCGCTTTACAACAAGCTGATCGGATAGCTGACGAAAATGCGGTTCTCATCGAACTCATTCGTACTGAAATCCCGACGCATCGTCGAATTTCGCCATTTCACATTGAGGCTTTTCAGCGCGCCGCTCTGCACCGTGTACGCCAGCTCGGTCTCGCGGCCCCACTCCTTGCCGTCGTCGACCGTGGCGGTGTGCACGTTGTCGCCGCTGATGTAGCGGTTCATCAAGGTCAGGCCCGGCACGCCGACGGCGGCGAAGTTGAAGTCGTGGCGCAGTTGCCAGGATTTTTCCTTGGCGTTGTCGTAGCTGGAGTTGTAGCTGTCATTCGCCAGGGTGCCGCCGCTGGTGCCGTTGACGCGCATCCAGGCATCGTCGCCGCCGACTTTTTGCAAGCCGACATAGAAGGTGTTGCCGCCGTACTTGGCCGAGAGCATGGCGAACGCGGTTTTGTTGTCCAGGTCGCCGGCCAGGGCGCTGCCGTCTTCCTTGCCGATGAAGTAGCCGAGGTTGGCGCCCAGGGTCCAGTCGCCGAAGGGCTGGCTGTGGGTCAGGTTGAAATACTGCTGCTGGTAGATGTCGGACAGTTCCGCGTACCACACGCCGACCTGGGTGCGCTTGTCATTGAAGGCATATTCGCCGCCGCCGAAATTGAAACGGTTGGAAGTGAAGGCACCGCGGCCGTTCATCGACATGTCTTCCATGCTCGCGTCGTTGCGCGGGCTGTTGCCACGGAACTGGCCGCCATAAAGGCTCAGGCCGTTGATCTCGGTGGACGTGACCTGGCCGCCGCGGAAGGTTTGCGGCAGGGAGCGACCGTCATCGGAACGCAGGATCGGCAGTACCGGCATCCATTCGCCGACCTTCAATTCGGTCTTCGATACCTTGGCCTTGAGCGCCACGCCCAGACGCCCGAAGTCATCGGCCGGGCGCCCGTCATCGTGCACCGGCAGCAATTGCGTGCCCGCCGTGCCGCGACCGCCATCGAGCTTGACCGAATACAGGCCCAGCACATCCACGCCGAAACCGACCGTGCCCTGGGTGAAGCCGGACTTGGCGTCGAGGATGAAGTTCTGGGTCCATTCCTCGGCCTTGCCCTGGGCGTTGTTCGGGTTGGTGAAGTTGCGGTTGAAATAGGCGTTGCGCAGGGTCAGCGTGGCCTTGGCGTCATCGACGAAGCCTTCGGCGTGTGCAGTCAAGGGCAGGAACATCGCCAGGCTGCTGCAACCGAGCAGTACCAGCGCAGGCTTGGAATCGAGGAGGGTACGGCGGTTTGGACGGTGGTCGGGCGAAAAACGGACACGAGTGCTCACTATGACGCTCCCTACTTTTGTTGTTTTTATTTTTGTTATACGTCGTCGTACAACATTCCATGGATTATTTGGAAGCCGTTCCTTATTGTCAACTGGCCATTATTGGAAAAATCCAACCTGTGATTCTTCTGATTCCAGGCCATTCAGTGGTTGTAGCCCGCCGAGCTGGCGTGCGAAGGCACCGCTGCTGGCGGGGGCCGTGGGCTGGAGAGCAATGGCAGGGAGCTCAAGTTATGCGATGACCGGCCTACGACATTAGTCGAATAGTCCAGATTCGAGGCGGACATCGCCCTGATACAGAATCGATCGTTCCCACGCTCCGCGTGGGAATGCATCCCGTGACGCTCCGCGTCACTTCCAGAAGCGGAACGCGGAGCGTCCCTAGCGGCATTCCCACGCAGAGCGTGGAAACGATAGCCAAGCACTCACAAATGAAGGGGTGTTTATCCGGACGTAGGAGAGTTCTGTAACGGGCTACGTTGTCTTGCGCCATTGCCTACAACTACGCCAGAATCCGCCGGCTTGTGCGCCTGGGGGGCAGGTTTTATCGTTTCCGGGTCGCTGAGAAATCAGCGATCGGGTTTGGTAGCCCGGTTTTTCTGGCGCAGGTGCAGCCTGATACAGGGGGAGCTTTTCGTCCTCTGTTTTATGGTGGTCATGCGCAGGGCGTCCCTGGACGCGCCGGGTTGCCAGGTAACCGGTCTACCAACCTTCGTATGGCCACCTCCCTTCGTTTGGTAGCGAGAGAGATGGCTCCAATTTTCTAATCTGGAGTTTCATCTATGTTCAAAGCAACCCCAAACCCCCCGGACACCGATCCGACCTCACCGCGCCCGAAAACCAGGTCCCCAAAACACGACGAAGTCACCGACCGCGTCCTCGACCATTACCTGAATCCCAAACCGGACAAATCTGAAAAGGGTCCTGTGCCCGGCCAGCTCTTCATCGTCAACAAAGATATCGACACCGAAAGCCTACTCGCCAACCTCAGCGAAACCCTGGCCTCGGCCAATGCCATGGTCGATGACCTAGCCTTCGACCTGGACGGTTCACGCCGGCATTTCCTCCTGGGCATCCAACAGCTGATCGAACTGGGCAGCCTGCTGGCCAACCGCGCACTGGACAACATCGAAGCCCGTCAGCCGACCTAGCCCCGTGGCGAGGGAGCTTGCTCCCGCTGGGCTGCACGGCAGCCCCAAAATCAGCCGGCGCGGTTTTCCAGACACACCGCGCCAGCCGGGCTTGCGGCTGCTGCGCAGCCGAGCGGGAGCAAGCTCCCTCGCCACAAGGGACTTGTGACATTCCTTAAATCCTGGGCAAACCACAAAACCTGTGGGAGCCGAGCTTGCTCGCGATGGCGGCGCTACATCCACCATTGATGTAACCTGAAGCACCGCTATCGCGAGCAGGCTCGCTCCCACAGTAGAAGGGGGAACGTTTTTTAGAATGATGTGAAATAAGACTACATTAGCGCTGTGCTAACTTGTCCCTGTCCGTACATTCTTAACCATTTGGCCGACGTTAAAGTTGCTTCCCCAGCGAACCTTATTTAGATTCTTAAGTGTGGCAGCTGCCTGTCGTGGGGGCGCGTTGTTATCATGAAGTCTTTTTAGGAGTTTTCTAGCTTGCACTATTTTTGGTGGGGTTGCCACTTCAGGAGATGGCGCAGGAGTTGCACTGACTACGTTGGCAGATGAAATAGTCGGAGCTGAAGGCATAATAGTCGCTGGACGTATTGTTGGAGTTGCACGCGTTTGGCCAGAGGTGGTTTCGGCGAAATAACGGTCTGTCCATAGCGTTCGTGGATCTTTTTTGCTGGAGGGAGGGAAAGCTACTGATGAAATGGCCAGTTTTATCGTACGGTCTCTATATCCGGTCAGAAGAGGGGGAGGCGAAGTTAATCGACTACCAAAGGCGGTTGCCAACGGTTGGAAATTGGCTGTGGGTGGGCTGTTCCATCCCTTTAATACCCAGAAACTCCCGGTGGGATCATAACGGTTGACTGGATCATTTTCACAATAAGCATACGCATTGATCCCCCCATCACCAAAAGGACTCAACTCATCAGGACTATTGAACCGCATCAACACCGGATTGAAAGTCCGATTACCCTGTCCCAACAAATAGTGCCCGGTGGTCGGCTCAGGGCGCTCGCCATTGAACCCGAGCAAACTGCTCAAGCCACTTTCTCCTGTACGGTGACCATAGGCGGTATAGGCCATTTGCCGTTGGGTTGTACCCATCAAGGCCGTTAGCGGCGAACGTTGTTGATCCGTTGCCAGCAATGTCGTCTCGCTAACACCGGCCACGCTGACTCGTTGCGCCAGCGGCTGGGATTCGTTTCGAACAATCGTGCGCTGTGTTTCGCCGTCGATCTCATTGACCAGGTCTTTATTTTGATAGAAACGCTGTGTGCCTGAGAGTCCCAAGGGTGTCAGGCCGACGAGGCGATCCAGTGGGTCATAGTGATAGCGGCACAGTATGTACATTGATGAAGCTGCCTTTCGCTTGGTTCTGCTTGGGAACTGGTCGATGTCAGGTTCGGGCATTTCTTGGGTCGTGTCTACTAGCAGAACTGTTAGTCATCGTAGTGCGTAGCAGGGGGCGTTGGGGTAAGAACACTGATTTCTTGTCGCTATTAAGCCCCAGTCATAGTCAGTTGGGGAGAACTGCTACGCTTGGCTTTTTTGACTATGAAAGAATCGGATCTGAATTTTTTCTATTGTCTCCGAAGTCTCTCTATCTTATCTCCGAAAGTTATTTCCACAATATCTTGCTTAAGGCGCTTTAAAGCGTGGCTCGTATTGTTCTTTGCGAGAGCGAGGTCCTTCCGAGGTGTGTTTCTAGGGTCAATGCTTTCTACTGCATTTTTATGTGAGTAGTAACTTTCCCAGTGTTTCTCGTGTCCCAGGCTCGGGCTGTGTGGTTGCATATGGATATCATATAAGCGAGCATCTTCTGCAAGGTTTGTCTTGTCATCATAATTTTGCTGCTGTTTTTCGGTTCTTTCTACAATCTTTGATTGTTTGCGTCTAGCCTTTCCCTCTGGAGGTAGTTTGATCTTCCAACGTGTTTCGCCGGAAGGAGCTATTGGCGCGCGATTGCTTGGGTCAGTAGCGGAAGTGGCTGTAACAGAGGTGGGATGTGACGAATTTCGAGAAGGGCGAGAAATGGTTTTTGACGAGGAGGCCAACGTTCTTAGTGTCCCCGGTGAGTTTGTCCATGGCCTAAAATAAACAGGTTTGGACACCCATGGTTGGAATATATTCCCACTCGGATCATACCGATTAACCGGATCCCCCCCACAATAAGCATACGAATTGACCCCTCCCTCACCAAATGGACTCAACTCATCCGGACCGTTGAACCGCATCAGCACCGGATTGAAAGCCCTATTACCCTGTCCCAACAAATAGTGCCCAGTGATCGGCTCAGGACGCTCACCATTGAATCCAAGCAAACTGCTCAACCCACTTTCCCCCGTACGGTGACCATAGGCGGTATAGGCTATCTTACTTTGGGTTGTGCCCATCACGGTTGCTAGCGGCGAACGCTGTTGATCCGTCGCCAGCAAAGTCGTCTCAGCCACATCGGCGACACTCACCCGTTGCGCCAACGGCTGGGCCTCGTTACGAAAGATTGTGAGCTGTGCATCGCCGTCGATCTCATTGGTCAGCTCGCTGTCCTGATAGAACCGTTGCGTGCCTGGGCGCTCCAGTGGTGTCAGGCCTGTGAGGCGATCCAGTGGATCATAGTGGTAGCGGCACAGTATCTTCATCGACGAAGCTGACATGGCTGGGTCATCCCGGAGGCTCGATCTTGTCAGGCTCGGGTATTTCTCGAATGACGTCTACTAGCAGAACTGTTAGTCCGGGGCTCTGGAGTTTTGTGGGGCGGGTGATGGCCCTATCGCGAGCCCAGGCACCGCCTATCCCAACCCTGGATCACAAGCTTCTCCAGCCTCAACAGGGAACGCCCCAGCGCGACGGATGGTCGTAATTTCCATGTGACGCTGACCACACGGAGACCCGATGAACCAGGATGTCCCGAACACCGATACCAATCGCCGCCAATTGCTGCAGATCATCGCCGGGCTGTCGGACGGGGTGATGTTGATCGAAGTCGACCAGACCATCGCCTGGGCCAATGAAGCTGCCTTGACCATGCATGGCATCAAGGACCTCGGCGACCTGGGCAAGAATGCCAAGGCGTATGCCCGGCGTTTCAACCTGCGTTACCGCAACAACCACCCCCTGCCCGAAGACAATTACCCCATCGCCCGGGTTGCACGGGGCGATGAGTTCAGCGATGTGCTGGTGGAAGTCACACCCGAGGCTGATCCGGAACGTACTTGGGTACATCGGATCCGCAGCATGGTGCTGACCGACCGTGACGGCGAGCCGGAGTTTTTTGTGCTGATTCTCAGCGATGCCACCGAATGGGCCAGCGCCGAGCAACGTTTTGAAAAGACTTTCGGCGCCAACCCCGCGCCGGCGGTGATCTGTCGCCTCAGTGACTTGCGCTACATCAAGGTCAACCAAGGCTTTTTGGAAATGACCGGCTACAGTCGCGAGCAGGTGATCGGCCGCTCCGTGTATGAGCTGGATGTGCTCGAAGCCGCCGAAAAGCGCGACCTGGCGATCGAGCGGCTGGGGCAGGGGGCGACCATCCCGCAGATGCAGGCCGAGCTGCGCTTGCCCGAGGGCGGCAGCAAGCAGGTGATTGTCGCGGGCCAGCCGCTGGACCTGCACGACGAAGACTGCATGCTGTTTTCCTTCATGGACATGGAACCCCGCCGTAAAGCCGAGACAGCGTTGCGCCAGAGTGAGGAGCGCTTTGCCAAGTCGTTCCGCCTATCGCCCGTGCCGACGTTGGTGTGCAGCGCCGAACTGCAATTGCTGGAAATCAACGAAGCCTTCCTCCAGACCACCGGCTACGCCAGTGAAGAGTTGTTGGGTAAAACCGTGGAGGAGGTTGGCTTTCTCGACAAGGAAGCCGGCGCGGCGCTGTTTGCCAGACTGGAGAAGACGGCCAATGTGTCCAGCGTCGACGTCAAGGTTCACAAGAAAGGCGGTGAGCAGATTGACTGTGAGGTGGCGGCCGATACCGTGGTGATCCAGGACAAGCCCTGCTACCTGTTGGTGTTGATGAACATCACCGAGCGCAAGCGTTCGGAACTGGAGCTGGTGGCCGCCATCGAGGAGGTGATGAAGGACGCTTCCTGGTTCAGCCGGACCCTCATTGAAAAACTGGCGAATGTGAAGAGCATCAATACGCAGATGCCTGCGGGGTCCTTCACCGAGCTGACAGCCCGGGAGCGCGACGTGCTGGGGTTGATCTGCCAGGGCCTGGCAGACAAGGAAATCGCCGCGCGCCTGAAGCTGGCGCCCAATACCGTGCGCAATCACGTGGCGACCCTGTATTCCAAGCTGGACGTGCACAGCCGCAGCGAGGCGATTGTCTGGGCCCGGGAGCGGGGGTTGTTCGCCAAGGAGTGGCGGGTAAAGGCACCATGATAGCCAGTGCAAATGCACTGGGTGCTCTGGTGCAAATTTGGGTTTTAGCCAGGCACTCGATTCCTTAGTCTTTCAGTGTGCGGCATTGTTTGCGCTGCCGCGTCCCCACGAAACATTCAAGGAATACGCCACGATGTGCACTAAACAAATCCGATGCGGCATCGACAGGATGTCTGCAAGGCCGGTGAGCCCCGAGTCGCCCGTCGTCCGTTTACGACCCCAGCCCTGAGGTGCGGCGTATGCCCCAGTTGGCCCCGTTGCGCGCGCGCCTCGAACAGAGCTTTACTCCACTGGCCTGCGAATGCAGTCTCAATGGCGACGGCACCCTCACCGTACGTCTCTATCACCGCGACAGCGGGGAGGTGGACCTGGTAGTGAGCGGCATGAGTATGGACAGCGTGCGCTCGGAAGAGAGCCTGGCGAAGCTGATCGACGAGCTGCGCTATGAGCTGCAGAACACGCCGTTGCATCGAGACGACTCCGCCTGACTCCACCTACCTGTGGCGAGGGAGCTTGCTCCCGCTGGGGCGCGCAGCGGCCCTGATTTGTCTGGGTCTGCTGCGCAGCCCGGCGGGAGCAAGCTCCCTCGCCACGGTTTGCAGATGATAGGCGCTGGGCTCATGAGCGCGCCTGGCTACAACAGCGTTGCCCGGCAATCGAGCACCAACCGCGCCCCACCGTACTCGCTACTGCCCACCTCCAACGTAAACCCATGCAGGTTGACGATCGCCGCGACAATCGACAGTCCCAGGCCGAATCCGCCGTGCTGGCTGCTGCCTTCGGCGCGGTAGAAACGTCGGAACACAGCCTTGCGTTCGACCTCGGGAATCCCCGGTCCGGAGTCGAGCACTTCGATGCGCGTGCTGTCGCCCTGATCCACCCCACGCAGGACCACGGTGCCGCCAGGCGGGGTGAACTTGATGGAGTTGCTCAGCAGGTTCGATACGGCCTCGAACAACAACGCCCGGTCGCCGTTGAGCAAGGGCAGGGTGTCGGGCACTTCCAGGATGAAGGTCAGGCCATCCTCCTCGGCCAGCGGCAGGTAGAAGTCGTGCAGTTCCTGCAACAGCTGCAGCGGGTCCAGGCGCACGAAGCCCGAGCGCCGCTGCTGGTCTTCCAGTTCGGAAATCCGCAACAGACCGCGAAACCGCGCCATCAGGGTATCGGTCTCGGCAATCACCTGATCCATCTGCAACGCCTCGGGCGAGCCGTCGGCCGCTTCCTGCTGGATGCGGTACAACTGGGCGCGCAGACGGGTCAGCGGCGTGCGCAGGTCATGGGCGATGTTGTCGCACACACCCTTGACCTCGTTCATCAGGCGTTCGATGCGATCGAGCATGGCATTGACGATGGCCGCCAGCATGTCCAGCTCATCGCGGCGGCTCGACAGTGGCAGGCGATGGGTCAGGTCGCCGGCGACGATGGCCTCGGCGCTGGCTTGCAGCTTGCGGATACGTTGCAATGGCCGGCGGCGCAACAGATGCCAGCCGGCAATACCTGGCAGGATGGTCAACGACACGCCCCAGAACAACGCGTGGAGGATGATGCGCGTGACGGCGAACAGCGAGCCGTTGTCCCGCGCCAGGATCAGCCAGCGTCCATCCTGGGTCCGGGTTGCCACCGCATCGCAACTGTCGGAGGGCACGCTGGGGTCATCGGAATCGACACAACCGCCGAGCATGTGGATCCGGCCATCGAGCGGCAGGTCTTCGGGAATACGCTGGATCGGCCCACTCAGGTGCCGCAGTTGCGGATCGAACAGGCCATAGGCATCGACGCCACGCTCGTCCAGGGTGAGGCTGGCCATGAGCGCGTCTTCGAGCTGATCGCCATGGATCCTTGCGAACAGATGCTGGCGCTGCATCAACGAATGCTTGGCCAGGCTGTCGAGGTAGCCGAACACTTCGTAATACATGACCCCCATCAGGATCGCGCACCAGATCACGAACAGCGAGCTGTATAGCGCCAGCAGGCGGCTGCTGGAGGAGCGCCAGCCCTTAGCGGGGTTCAGCAATGACATAGCCGGAACCCCGTACCGTACGAATCAGCGGTTCCAGGCCCGGCGGGTCGATTTTCTTGCGCAGGCGGCCGATGTGGACGTCGATCAGGTTGGTGCCCGGGTCGAAGTGATAGCCCCAGACTTCCTCGAAAATCATCATCCGCGAGAGGATCTGCCCGCTGTTGCGCATCAGAAACTCGAGCAGCTTGTATTCGGTGGGCAACAGGCTCAGCAACTGCCCGTTGCGGCTGGCCTCGCGGCTGATCAGGTTCAGCTCAAGGTCAGCCACCCGCAATAGGGTTTCCGGCTCGCGTGCGCCGTTGTTGCGCCGCAGCAGCACTTCGACCCTGGCGGCCATTTCATCGGTGGCAAACGGCTTGGTCAGGTAGTCGTCGCCGCCGGCCCGCAGGCCACGGACCCGCTCATCCACGTCGGAGAGGGCGCTGATCATCAGGATCGGCGTGGCCACGCCCATGGTGCGCAGCGTAGTGACGATCACCAGGCCGTCGAGCTCGGGCAGCATGCGGTCCAGGGTGATCAGGTCGTAGTCACCGCTCACCGCTCGCTCCAGGCCTTCGCGGCCATTATCTACCCAGTCGACGTTCAGGCCGTTGCGGGTCAGCTCGGCGACGATTTCACGGGCGGTCACGGCGTCGTCTTCGATGGTCAGGATGCGGTTCATGGGCGGTACCGTGTTGGGAAATCGGTGCTATTGCGCAACATTCTGCCAAAGAATAGCTGTCGGCTTTCTGAAAAAAAGTTCATGAGTCGGTGAACGGATTCGCTGGCCTGGATCAACACTTGGTCACAAATTATCCCTAACATAAATTGAGTGCGCACTATCCTGTTGCATCTGTTGCCCCGCTTTGGCGCGCATGTCGCCATGGGCATCAACCCAACCGGTGATGGTGTGTGCAAGGAGCCGAGACCTCACTGATCCTTCAAGGAAGAGCAGCATGACCCAACCTCAAGAACTTCTACGCCGAAAATTCGACATCCAACCGTTGGCACGCGCCGACATGACGGTGCGCCTGGACGGGCAGGCCGTCAACGCCGCCGAGGGTGAAACCGTGCTGACGGTCATCCAGTCGTTGGGGCAACGCCAGGTGGCCCGCAACGACCATGATCAGATCAGCGGCGCCTACTGCGGCATGGGCGTCTGCCAGTGCTGCCTGGTCAAGATCGACGGCCGCCACAAGCGCCGCGCCTGCCAGACCCTGGTACGCCCCGGTATGCAGATCGAAACCCGGGTCAATCGTGTGACCGAAACCCGCATCAGCGAAACGGAGCCGTCATGAGCCTCGATCCTGTCATTGTCGGCGGCGGGCCGGCCGGCATGGCCGCGGCCATTGAACTGGCCTCGCACGGGGTTCGCTGCACCTTGCTCGAAGAGGCGCCGCGCCTGGGCGGCGTCGTCTATCGCGGGCCGCTGCGTGATGGCGTAAGCCTGGATTACCTGGGGCCGCGCTACAGTGAAGCGCTGGAGCAACTCCACGGGCAGTTCCAGCGCCACGCCGGGTTGATCGACGTGCGCCTGGGCCACCGGGTCGTCGGTGCCGAAGGGTTCCGGGCGCTGATGCTTCTGGACGCTGATGAACGCTTGCGCGAGGTTGCCTATTCCCACCTGGTCCTGGCTGCCGGCTGCCATGAGCGCAGCGTACCGTTTCCTGGCTGGACGCTGCCGGGGGTGATGCTGCTGGGCGGTCTGCAGTTGCAGATCAAGAGCGGGGTGGTCAAGCCGCCCGCCCCGGTGGTGATCGCCGGCACCGGCCCGCTGTTGCCGCTGGTGGCCTGCCAGCTGCACGCAGCGGGTGTGGCGGTGGCGGGCGTCTATGAGGCTTGCGCATTCGGCAAGCTTGCCAGGCAGAGCCTGGCCTTGCTGAACAAACCGCAGCTGTTGCTCGACGGCCTGAGCATGCTGGCCTATCTCAAGCTCAAACGGATCCCCGTGCGCTATGGCTGGGGCGTGGTGCGGGCCGACGGCGAGGGTGAGTTGAACGTCGTCACCGTCGCGCCGTACTCCGATAGCTGGGAGCCCGACCTGCAACGCGCCGAACAAGTCCCGGCCCAGACACTGGCCGTTGGCTACGGGTTTATCCCGCGCACCCAATTGAGCCAACAGATGGGCCTTGCGCACGGCTTCAGCGCTGACGGCTATCTGCGAGCCGTGTCCGACACCTGGCAACAGAGCAGCGAGGCGCACATTCACCTGGCCGGCGACATGGGCGGGATTCGCGGCGGTGAAGCGGCCATGCTGAGCGGACGCATCGCGGCGCTGTCGATTCTGCTGCAACGCAACGTGCTGGACCCGGCCACCGCCCTCGAGCAACGCGAGCGATGCCAGGCGCAGCTTGAGCGCATCCTGCGCTTTCGCGCCGCCGTGGACCGCTACACCGAACGGGGTGCCGGGCAGACCGCGTTGCCGCGCGCCGACACGGTGATCTGCCGCTGCGAACATGCCACCCGCGCAGACATCGACCGGGCCCTGGAGCAGGGCGTGCAGGACATGGCCAGCCTGAAGATGCGCACCCGCGTGAGCATGGGCGATTGCCAGGGACGGATGTGTGTCGGCTACTGCACCGACCGCCTGCGCGAAGCCACCGGACGTGCCGATGTCGGCTGGCTGCGACCGCGGTTCCCCATCGACCCGATTCCTTTTTCGGCATTCCAGGACGCCGGCACAGAGGCCTTCGAGCATGACTGAGCACCTTAAAGAGTACGACGTGGTGATCGCCGGGGGCGGCGTGATTGGCGCCTCCTGTGCGTATCAGCTGTCCAAGCGCAAACACTTGAAGGTCGCGCTGATCGACGCCAAGCGCCCGGGCAACGCGACCCGTGCTTCGGCGGGCGGGCTGTGGGCCATCGGCGAGTCGGTGGGCCTGGGCTGCGGGGTGATCTTCTTCCGGATGATGTCGGCCAACCGCAAGCGCCAGGCCCAGGGTGCCGCCGTGGCGGTAGACGCCAGCACGCCGCACATCCTGCCCCAGCCGTTCTTCGAGTTCGCCTTGCAGTCCAATGCGCTGTATCCGCAATTGCACCGCGAGCTGATGGACAACCATGGCATGGACTTCAAGTTCGAGGAGACCGGGCTCAAGTTTGTGATCTACGACGACGAGGACCGCTCGTACGCCGAGCACATCGTCGCCTGCATCCCCCATCTGGCGGACCAGGTGCGCTGGCTCGACCAAGCGGCCTTGCGCGAGGCGGAGCCGAGTGTCAGCCGTGAAGCCCTGGGGGCACTGGAGTTTCTCTGCGACCATCAGGTCAGCCCGTTTCGCCTGGCCGATGCGTACACGGAGGGTGCCCGGCAGAACGGTGTCGATCTGTTCTTCAACACCAATGTGATTGAGGTGCTGCGCAGCGGCGCGCGGGTCACCGGAGTGAAAACCGCCGAGGCGGGGACCTTCAACTGTCGGACGCTGATCAACGCGGCCGGTGCCTGGGCGGCGGACCTCAGCGAACAGGCCACCGGCGTGCGGATTCCGGTCAAGCCGGTCAAGGGGCAGATCCTGCTGACCGAGCGCATGCCGAAGATCCTCACCGGGTGCCTGACCACCAGCGACTGCTACGTGGCGCAGAAGGACAACGGCGAGATCCTGATCGGTAGCACCACCGAAGACAAAGGCTTCGACGTGACCACCACCTATCCGGAGATCGAGGGTCTGGTGCAAGGTGCGGTGCGGTGTATCCCGCAACTGGCCGACATCAACCTGAAACGGACCTGGGCCGGCTTGCGCCCGGGCTCGCCCGATGAACTGCCGATCCTCGGCCCGATGCGCGGGGTGCAAGGCTACCTCAACGCCTGCGGCCATTTCCGCACCGGCATCCTCACCTCGGCCATCACCGGGGTGCTGCTGGACAAACTGGTGAACAACGAACCGCTGCCCCTGGACATCACACCGTTCCTGGCGGATCGCTTCGAAGTGGCGCCGGTCAAGGAACCGAAGGCAATGGAACTGGCCTGAGCCAATCTCCCTGTGGGAGCGGGCTTGCTCGCGATGGCGGTGGGTCTGCTTGCGGCGATGTCGGATGTCCAGGCGCTTTCGCGAGCAAGCCCGCTCCCACAGGTAATGCACCCAACCGTTATTCCATCGGCGTGCTGACAAACGCTTCCAGCCCTTCGGCATAGGTGGTAAATGCACTGATCAACGGAAAAGCCTTGCCCTGCACTTGATCCGGCACCACCAGATTAGTGAAGCTCCAGGCGACTGCGAGGGTGAGGCCGGCCTGGTCGATCGAGCCATCGGTGCTCAATGGCCGTTGCGCCAATGCCTGTTCCAGCATCCCATAGGCCGCCGCCAACTGACCTTCCACGCGTTCAACCCAGGGCGCGTGCTGGATTTCCGTCGGCCGCAGGTTGCGCTCGTAATAGATCTGCACCGATTTTTCGCAGGCCGCCAACGCCAGTCCGAGCAGGCGCAATGCGTATACCCGTTGCCCGGGATCACCCGGCATCAGGCTCTTGCCCGGTGCGGCCAAGGTTTCGAGGTAGTCGATGATCAGCGTGGAGTCCATCAGCACGGTAGCGTCATCGAGCACCAGGGTCGGCGCCTTGACCACCGGGTTGATACGCTGGAATTTATCGAAATGCCTGAACACCGAGACCGAGTCGTGCTCCAGGGGGATGCCCAGGCACTTGGCGGAAATGGCGACGCGTCGTACGTAGGGCGAGTCCAGCATGCCGATCAGCTTCATTGCTTCTCCTTCAGCGGTCTGCGGCGGGCAGGAGGATCAATCCTCAAAGCCCACCTGTTCATGGATTTCATCAACCTTGAGTTCGAGTCGGTAGGCCACGGCGATGAACAACGCCTGGCACAGGCACAGCGTGGCGCTCAACGAACGGAAGGCGAACGAACTGCCTTCATTCACCAGCAGCACCGCGTTGGCCCGTTTGGCCAGGGGCGACAGGTTGCTGTCGGTGATGATCAGCGTCTTGGCCTGATGGTGCTGGGCGATGCGCAGGCAGTGCTGGGTTTCCTTGCCATAAGGCGTGAAGCTGATGGCAATGACCAGGTCGTTGGCCCGCACGCTGCGCATCTGCTCGCGATAGCTGCCGCCCAGGCCGGATACCAGGTGAATGCGTTTGTTGGTGTGTTGCAGGTTGTAGACCAGGTAATCGGCAACCGCGAACGAGCGGCGCACGCCGACCACATAGATATTGTCGGCGTTGACCACCAGGTCCACGGCTTTTTCGAACGTCTGGTCGTCCAGTTCCAGCCCCAGGCGCTCGATGCCCGACAGCGTGGCGTTGACGCATTCGCGGGCCAGGTCGCCGCCGCTGGCTTTCTGCGACTTGTTGGCGATCATGCTGCGTATGCGTTGTTGGTAATTCTGCACCGGCGTGGTCTTGTGGGTGTAGGCCTCGCGGAACAATGCCTGCATTTCACTGAACCCGCTGAAGCCGAAGCGCTGGGAGAACCTGACGATCGCCGACGGGTGCACTTCGCATTCCCGGGCGATGTCGCTGATGCGGTCGACCATGATCCGGTCGCTCTGCTGGCTCATGTAGCTGGCGATGCGCTTGAGCTGGCGCGGCAGGCTTTCGTATTCCTCGGTGATCAATTGCAACAGGCGCTCGGCATTGATCGCGGGACTGGGGAGGGCGGGTTCGGACGCACTCTCGGACAGCGCCGGCAGATCATCGGGGCGGGTCATAGGAAATCCTTCTGGCTTGTTCTTATAGGTCGGCCCAAACAGGCCGGCCTTCGACAATAGGTTGGCTGATCGCAGTCTACAGCGTAGCCGCAGGGAAAATCATGGGCGAACCACGTTGCGCCATCGGCTGAAACGATGCACTGCGTCGGGTTCCCCTCAGTCATAGCGTATTGGAAAAAATATTCCACGTAAAAAATTTATAGAATAAATATTGATTATTGTCCGCCGCTCGTTTTAGTCTGCATCCACCAAAAGCGTTGGCGTCGGTTCCGGCACCCGGTTCCGGCACCCAGCGCAGGCTGATAAAAATAACAGGAGCCAGCATGGGCCAGACTCGTTTTGCCAGTGGGCGTCAATTGGATGTGATCTGCCTGGGACGCCTGGGTGTCGACCTTTATGCGCAGCAGGTCGGAGCGCGCCTGGAAGACGTGACCAGCTTCGCCAAGTACCTGGGCGGCTCGTCCGCCAACATCGCCTTCGGCACGGCGCGCCTGGGGCTCAGGTCGGCCATGCTCAGCCGGGTAGGCGACGATCACATGGGACGCTTTCTGGTGGAGTCCCTGGCCCGCGAAGGCTGCAATGTCAGCGCGATCAAGGCCGATCCTGAACGGCTGACGGCCATGGTCCTGCTGGGGATCAAGGACCGCGAAACCTTCCCGCTGGTGTTCTACCGGGAAAACTGCGCCGACATGGCGCTGCGCGCCGATGACATCGACGAAAGCTTCATTGCCTCCAGCAAGGCCTTGCTGATCACCGGCACCCATTTCTCCACCGACGGCGTCTACCAGGCCAGCATCCAGGCCCTGGACTATGCGCACAAACATCAGGTCCAGCGCGTTCTCGACATCGATTATCGCCCGGTGCTCTGGGGCCTGACGGGCAAGGCCGACGGTGAGACCCGGTTCGTCGCCGACCAGAAAGTCAGCCAGCACGTGCAAGGCATCCTGCCGCGTTTCGACCTGATCGTCGGTACCGAAGAAGAATTCCTGATCGCCGGTGGCAGCGAAGACCTGCTGACCGCGCTGCGCACGGTGCGCTCGCTGACGGCGGCAACCCTGGTGGTCAAGCTTGGGCCGCAGGGGTGCACCGTGATCCATGGCGCGATTCCGGCCCGGCTCGAGGACGCTGCGCTGTACCCGGGGGTGCGGGTCGAAGTGCTGAACGTGCTGGGGGCCGGTGATGCCTTCATGTCCGGGTTCCTCGCCGGTTGGCTGGAGGACGCCAGCGATGAGCGTTGCTGCCAGTTGGCCAATGCCTGCGGCGGCCTGGTGGTGTCGCGCCATGCCTGCGCCCCGGCGATGCCGACCCGGGCGGAACTCGATTATCTGTTCCAAAGCCCGGTGCCGATCACCCGGCCTGACCAGGACGCAGTCCTGCAACGCTTGCATCAGGTCAGCGTGCCACGCAAGGCCTGGAAGCAGCTGTTCGTCTTTGCCTTCGACCACCGCTGGCAACTGGTGGAGCTGGCGCAAAAAAGTGGACGCGACTTGGGCAGCATCGGCGAACTCAAGCAGTTGTTCATCAAGGCAGTGGAGCGAGTCGAAGCGGACTTGCAGCGCGAGGGCGTCGAAGCCGATGTCGGTCTGTTGGCCGATCAGCGTTTCGGCCAGGACTCGCTCAACGCCGCGACCGGGCGCGGCTGGTGGGTGGCGCGGCCGGTGGAAGTGCAGAACTCGCGGCCGCTGGCGTTCGAACACGGGCGCTCCATCGGCAGCAACCTGATCGCCTGGCCGCAGGAACAGATCATCAAGTGCCTGGTGCAATTTCACCCCGACGACGAACCGCTGCTGCGCCTCGAACAGGAAGCGCAGTTGATGGGCCTGTACAAGGCCTCCCAGGTCAGCGGCCATGAGTTGCTGCTGGAAGTCATCCCGCCCAAGGATCATCCATCGCCGCATCCGGACGTTCTGTATCGTGCCCTCAAGCGCCTCTATAACCTGGGCATCTACCCGGCGTGGTGGAAAATCGAAGCCCAGAGCGCGGACGAATGGAAGCAGCTCGATGAGTTGATCCAGCAGCGCGACCCATACTGCCGCGGCGTGGTCCTGCTCGGCCTCAACGCCCCGGCCGAGGCCTTGGCTGAAGGTTTCCGCCAGGCCAGCCAGAGCACCACCTGCCGGGGCTTTGCCGTGGGGCGGACGATTTTTCAGGAACCGAGCCGAGCCTGGCTGGCCGGGGAAATCGACGACGAAGCATTGATACGACAGGTGCAGGGCCGGTTTGTCGAGTTGATCGAAGCGTGGCGGGCTGCACGGGCTTGATGGTCATACAAGGCTTTTGTGGCGAGGGAGCTTGCTCCCGCTGGACTGCGAAGCAGTTCCTCGATCAGCCGGCCCGGTCCGACAGGCCCACCGCATACACAGTTCTACGACTGCTTCGCAGCCGAGCGGGAGCAAGCTCCCTCGCCACAGTGATCGGTTGAACATTAGAGAAAACAATAAAAGGTGCAGCCATGCCCGCTATTCGAATTGGCATCAACCCGATTTCCTGGAGCAACGACGACTTGCCGTCGTTGGGCGGCGAGACGCCGTTGAGTACCGCGCTGAGCGAAGGCAAGGCCATCGGCTATGAAGGTTTCGAGCTCAATGGCAAGTTTCCCAAGGACGCCAAGGGCGTCGGTGATGTGCTGCGTCCGTATGACCTGGCGCTGGTCTCCGGCTGGTACTCCAGTTGCCTGGCCCGGCGTTCGGCGGCCGAGGAAATCGACGCCATCGCCAGCCATGTCGAGTTGCTGGCGCAGAACGGCGCAACGGTGCTGGTCTACGGCGAAGTCGCCGACTCCATCCAGGGCCAGCGCATCCCGCTGGTCGAACGGCCGCGTTTCCACACCGACGAAGCCTGGCAGGCCTACGCCGACAAACTCACCGAATTGGCGCGCTTCACGCTGTCCCGAGGCGTGCGCCTGGCGTACCACCATCACATGGGCGCCTACGTCGAATCACCCTCCGACATCGACAAGTTGATGGCCCTGACCGGCAGCGAAGTGGGCCTGCTGTTCGACTCGGGCCACTGCTACATGGGCGGGGGCGAACCGTTGCAGGTGCTGCGCAAACACATTGAGCGCATCTGCCACGTGCACTTCAAGGACGTGCGCAAACCGGTGGTGCAACTGGCGCGCAACAATCTCTGGAGCTTCCCCGACTGCATCATCAATGGCACCTTCACTGTCCCCGGGGACGGTGACATCGACTTTGCCGCGTTGCTCGACGTGCTGCTGGCCGCCGACTATCGGGGCTGGCTGGTGGTGGAAGCCGAACAGGACCCGGCCGTGGCGCCGAGCTATGTCTACGCCAAGAAGGGTTACGACACCCTGCGCGCCTTGCTGCAAGAAAGGAGTGTGTCATGAGCCTGTTGATCAAGAGCCAGTCCAGCGGCCGGACCATGGTCCAACTGCCGGCGGGTGAGTTGGAGTACGTGGGGTTTGCCGCCTACCGCCTGAGCCTCGGCGAAACCCTGCCGGTGGCGGCCGGCGATAAGGAGTTGTGCCTGGTGCTGCTCAGCGGCCGCATCAGCCTCAAGGGCGAAGCGCCGGGGCAGGGCGTCTTCGACTGGGACAACCTTGGCGATCGTCAATCGGTGTTCGAGGACAAATCCCCCTACGCCGCTTATCTGCCACCCGGCAGCCAGGCCCAGGTGACAGCCCTGAGCGATGTGCAGATTGCCGTGTGCGCCGCGCCGGGTTCCACTGCCAACGCATACGGCCCGCGCCTGATCCGACCCGACAGTATGAAGCGCAGCGTGCGTGGCAAGGGCGCCAATACCCGTTATGTCTGCGACATCCTGCCGGACAGCGAACCGGCCCATTCGCTGCTGGTCGTCGAAGTGCGCACGCCGTCGGGGCATTCCTCGAGCTACCCGCCCCACAAGCACGACACCGACGACCTGCCGCACCAGAGCTTTCTGGAAGAAACCTATTACCACCAGATCAACCCGTCCCAGGGCTTCGTGTTCCAGCGGGTCTACACGGACGATCGCAGCATCGACCAGGCCATGGCCGTGGAAAACAGCGACCTGGTGGTGGTGCCCAAGGGCTACCACCCGGTCAGCGTGCCCTATGGCTACGAGTCCTATTACCTGAACGTCATGGCGGGCCCCAAGCGCGTCTGGCAGTTTCATAACGATCCGCAGCACAGTTGGCTGCTGGATCTCTGACTCGCCCCTTTTTCACGGAGAACAAGAACAATGAGTGACCTCCCGGTAGTCGGCCATTACCTCAACGGCCAGGTGCAGGACAGCACTGGCACGCGGTTCAGCAACGTCTTCAATCCGGCCACTGGCGCGGTGCAGGCCCGGGTGGCCCTGGCCGAGCCCGGCACCGTCGACGCAGCGGTGGCCTCGGCGCTGGCGGCGTTCCCGGGTTGGTCCGAGCAGTCGTCGCTACGGCGCTCGCGGGTGATGTTCAAGTTCAAGGAACTGCTCGACCGGCATCACGACGAGCTGGCGCGGATCATCAGCCGCGAGCATGGCAAAGTGTTGTCCGACGCCCATGGCGAAGTCACCCGTGGCATCGAGATCGTCGAATACGCCTGCGGCGCGCCGAGCCTGCTCAAGACCGATTTCAGCGACAACATCGGCGGCGGCATCGACAACTGGAACCTGCGCCAGCCGTTGGGCGTGTGCGCCGGTGTCACGCCGTTCAACTTTCCGGTGATGGTGCCGCTGTGGATGATTCCCCTGGCACTGGTGGCCGGTAACTGCTTCATTCTCAAACCGTCGGAACGCGACCCGTCGGCCAGCCTGCTGATGGCCCGGTTGCTGACCGAAGCCGGTTTGCCGGACGGTGTGTTCAACGTGGTCCAGGGCGACAAAGTGGCGGTGGACGCACTGTTGCAACACCCGGATATCGAAGCGATTTCCTTCGTCGGCTCAACCCCCATCGCCGAGTACATCCACCAGCAAGGCACGGCCCACGGCAAGCGGGTGCAGGCGTTGGGTGGTGCGAAGAATCACATGATCGTCATGCCCGATGCCGACCTCGATCAGGCCGCCGACGCGCTGATTGGCGCTGCCTATGGCTCGGCCGGCGAGCGTTGCATGGCAATCTCCATCGCCGTGGCGGTGGGCGACGTGGCGGACGAATTGATCGCACGCCTGTTGCCGCGCATTGACCAGTTGAAAGTCGGTAACGGCGAGCAGCCCGGCACGGACATGGGCCCGCTGGTCACCGCCGAGCACAAGGCCAAGGTAGAAGGCTTCATTGACGCCGGGGTGGCCGAAGGCGCCCGGTTGATTGTCGATGGGCGAGGCCTGAAAGTGCCGGGAGCCGAGCAAGGTTTCTTCGTTGGCGCGACGTTGTTTGACGAAGTCACTGCCGAGATGAGCATCTACCAACAAGAGATTTTCGGCCCGGTGCTCGGCATCGTCCGCGTGCCGGATTTCGCTAGCGCCGTGGCATTGATCAACGCCCACGAATTCGGCAACGGCGTGTCCTGCTTCACCCGTGACGGCGGGATCGCCCGGGCATTCGCTCGCAACATCAAAGTCGGCATGGTGGGCATCAACGTGCCGATTCCGGTGCCCATGGCCTGGCATTCCTTCGGTGGCTGGAAGCGCTCGCTGTTTGGCGATCATCACGCCTATGGCGAGGAAGGCCTGCGTTTCTACAGCCGCTACAAAAGCGTGATGCAACGCTGGCCCGACAGCATCGCCAAGGGCCCCGAGTTCAGCATGCCGACCGCCCAATAACCTGTTTTGTCGAAAGCCGGAGGGATAACAACAATGAACAAGCCCCTGCGTTTTGCCCTGAACCGAATGGTCGCTCCGCGCCTGTCGCTGCCCGCGTTCATTGACCTGGCCCTGGCGCTGAAAACCGATGCGATCGAGATCCGCAACGATCTCCAAGGCGTCGAGATTGAAGACGGTATGCCGCCGGCCCAGGTGCGTCAGTTGTGCGAAGCGAGGGGCGTGAAGGTGCTGTCGATCAACGCTCTTTACCCGTTCGATGTGTGGAACGACCAGCGCCGGGGCCAGGCCGTGCGCCTGGCCGATTACGCCCGTGAATGCGGCGCCGAGGGGCTGGTGATGTGTCCGCTCAACGACCCCGCCGACTCTCGCACAGAGGCTGAGCGCGCGGCGGGATTGCGCACGGCCCTCAGCGAACTGGCGCCGATCCTGCGGGCCTTCGGTATCTACGGTCTGATCGAACCGCTGGGCTTTGTTGCGTGCTCGCTACGCCGTAAAAGCACGGCGGTGCAAGCGATCCAGGACGTCGGCGGGCTGGATGTGTTTCGCCTGGTGCACGACACCTTCCACCATCACCTGGCGGGGGAGCAAACCCTGTTCCCCGAACTGACCGGGCTGGTGCACATTTCCGGCGTCGAGGATGCCCAGGCCCCGCTGGCGACCATCCGTGACGGCCACCGGGTGCTGGTCGGCGCGGACGACATCCTGGGTAACGCCGCGCAGATCGAGGCCTTGCGGGCTGGCGGCTACGACGGCTACCTATCGTTTGAACCATTTGCCCAGAGCATCCATGAGCTGGCCGACATCCGCCAGGCGTTGGGGGCGAGCATGAGGCATCTACAGAATCCACAGGCCTGACACGATTGTTGGCCTGGCAGAGATCCCAATGTGGGAGCGGGCTTGCTCGCGAAAGCGGTGGGCCAGCCAACATTAATGTCGTCTGACACGACGCCTTCGCGAGCAAGCCCGCTCCCACAGGGGATTTGAGCCAGCCGCCAGATTTGCATTCCAGATAAGGTGCAAGCATGACCACAACACGACTGACCATGGCCCAGGCCCTGGTGAAATTCCTCGATAACCAGTACATCGAGGTCGATGGCGTCCAGAGCAAGTTCATCGCCGGGGTCTTTACCATTTTCGGCCATGGCAATGTGCTGGGCCTGGGCCAGGCGCTGGAACAGGACAGCGGCGACCTGCTGGTGCATCAGGGGCGTAACGAGCAGGGCATGGCTCACGCCGCCATCGGTTTTGCCAAGCAGCACCTGCGGCGCAAGATCTACGCCTGCACCTCGTCGGTCGGCCCCGGCGCGGCGAACATGCTGACGGCCGCCGCCACCGCGACGGCCAATCGGATCCCGTTGCTGCTGTTGCCCGGCGATGTCTACGCCAGTCGCCAGCCGGACCCGGTACTGCAACAGATCGAACAGTTCCACGACCTGAGCATCAGCACCAACGATGCCTTCAAGTCGGTGAGTAAATACTGGGATCGCATCAACCGTCCAGAGCAACTGATGAGCGCCGCGATCCACGCCATGCGCGTGCTGACCGACCCGGCCGAGACCGGCGCGGTGACCCTGGCGTTGCCTCAGGATGTGCAGGCCGAGGCCTACGATTACCCGGATTACTTCCTGCAAAAACGCGTGCACCGTATTGACCGACGCCCGGCCAGCGAGGCGATGCTCGGCGACGCCCTGGCGCTGTTCAAGGGCAAGCGCCGGCCCTTGATCATCTGTGGCGGCGGCGTGCGTTACTCCGGGGCCAATACTGCGCTGCAAGCCTTCGCCGAGCGCTTCGACATTCCCTTCGCCGAAACCCAGGCCGGCAAGAGCGCGGTGGTCTCCAGTCACCCGTTGAACGTCGGGGGCGTCGGTGAAACCGGTTGCCTGGCGGCCAATCTGCTGGCCAGGAAGGCCGACCTGATCATCGGTATCGGCACCCGCTACAGCGATTTCACCACGGGGTCCAAATGGCTGTTCCAGCATCCGGGTGTGCAGTTTCTCAACCTCAATATCAGCCCGTGCGACGCCCTGAAACTGGACGGCGTGCAGTTGCTCGCCGACGCCCGCGCGGGGCTGGAAGCGCTGTCTGCCGCGCTGGGGGGTTACCGCGCTGAATGGGGCGGGCAGGTCGCCGATGCCAAGGCTCAATTGGAGGCCGAGGTCGACCGGGTCTATCAGGCGGATTATCAGATCAAGGATTTCGTCCCTGAAATAAATGACGGCATGGACCCGGCGGTATTTCGCGAGTTCATCGAGCTGACCGGCTCCTGCCTGACTCAGAGCCGCGTGTTGGGCACCCTAAATGAAGTGCTGGCGGACGATGCGATCATCGTCGCCGCCGCCGGCAGCCTGCCCGGCGATCTGCAGCGCAGCTGGCGCAGCAAAGGCGTGAACACCTATCACCTGGAGTACGGCTATTCGTGCATGGGCTATGAGGTGAACGCCGCGCTGGGGGTCAAGCTCGCCGAGCCGGACAAAGAGGTCTACGCCTTGGTGGGCGATGGCTCCTACATGATGTTGCACTCGGAACTGGCGACCTCGATCCAGGAGCGGCGCAAGATCAACGTGGTGCTGCTGGACAATATGACCTTCGGTTGCATCAACAACCTGCAGATGGGCAACGGCATGGACAGCTTCGGCACCGAGTTCCGTTTCCGCAATCCGGACACTGGCAAGCTCGACGGCGCCTTTGTGCCAGTGGATTTCGCCATGAGCGCGGCGGCCTACGGCTGCAAGACCTACAAGGTGAAAAATCTCGACGAACTGCACGCGGCCTTGGCCGATGCGCGGTTGCAAACGGTCTCGACCCTGATCGACATCAAGGTCCTGCCCAAGACCATGATCCACAGCTACCTGTCGTGGTGGCGGGTCGGCGTGGCGCAAGTCTCCACCAGCGCCCGCACCGATGCTGCCGCCAAGGCCCTCAACGAACGACTGGCCCAGGCCCGTCAGTACTAATTGCCCCCATCCCTGGGAAAGGAGTTTTGCATGTCTTTGAAGCTGGGCGTCATCGGCACCGGGGCCATCGGCCAGGACCACATCCGTCGTTGCAGCCGGACCTTGCTCAACAGCCAAGTCGTGGCAGTGACCGACATCAACCTCGCCCAGGCGGCGCAGGTGGTGGCGGACTTGAAGCTGACCGCCGAGGTTTATCCAGACGGCCATGCCTTGATCAAGGCGCCGGAAGTGCAGGCGATCCTGGTCACCTCCTGGGGACCGAGTCATGAAGAGTTCGTGCTGGCGGCGATTGCGGCCGGCAAACCGGTGTTCTGTGAAAAGCCCCTGGCGGTCACCGCGCAAGGTTGCCGCAATATCGTCGAGGCTGAGGTGGCCTACGGCAAGCGCCTGGTGCAGGTCGGCTTCATGCGCCCGTACGACGAAGGCTATCGAGCGCTCAAGGCGGTGATCGACAGCGGCCAGATCGGCGAGCCGCTGATGTTGCACTGCGCCCACCGCAACCCGCGGGTGGGCGAGAATTACAAGACCGACATGGCGATCACCGACACCTTGATCCATGAGCTGGATGTGTTGCGCTGGCTGCTCGCCGATGACTATGTCTCGGTGCAGGTGGTCTTCCCACGCAAGACCAGCAAGGCCCTGGCTCACTTGCGCGACCCGCAGATCGTCCTGTTGGAAACCGCCCGGGGTACGCGCATCGACGTGGAGGTGTTCGTCAACTGCCAGTATGGCTATGACATCCAGTGCGAGGTGGTGGGGGAGACCGGCATCGCCAAGCTGCCGGAGCCGTCCCAGGTGCAGTTGCGCAGTGGCGCCAAGCTGTCCAACGCGATCCTGATGGACTGGAAGGACCGCTTCATCGCAGCCTATGACGTCGAGTTGCAAGCCTTCATCGATGGCGTGCGCGCCGGCCAGGTCGGCGGCCCGTCGGCCTGGGACGGCTACGCTGCGGCAGTCGCGGCGGATGCCTGCATCGCCGCGCAGCAGAGCGGGCAGATTGTCAGCATCGACCTGCCCGAGCGGCCACGGTTCTACGGATGACTCCAATCCCTGTGGGAGCGGGCTTGCTCGCGAAAGCGGCCAGACAGTCAATATT
>NZ_JALJDX010000158.1 GCF_022952855.1 Pseudomonas sp. RGM2987
GGGCCGCGTCATCAGTACCGCATAAGAGTTTTCCCCATGATTGGAATCGATCGCAACACCGGCGCGACGGTCGACGACTGGCTGCAGTTCGTGCAGCGCGCCACCCGGGCGCTGACCACTCCGCTCGGGACCCGGCAAAAGCGTCCTTTATATGGCTGCGCATTGACCCGGTTGCTGGGCCAGAACCTCGGCGACGACCTGCTGATGCTCGCCCAGAGCCACGCCGCCCAAGCCTTCTATAACCCCCACAACGGCATCGGTGATTTCGAACCGCAAGTCATCGTGGCCAGCCGGCAAGGGGCCGGATTGTTATTGCGCTTCGCCGGCACTTGGAAAAACCGCAAGCAGACCTTCGAGGTGGTGACATGAGCATGTTGATCCCCGGCCAGAACCAACTGGCCGAACCGGCCATCGTCACCGTCGAGGCGTTCGAGGACCTGCTAGCCGAATTCAAGACCTTCGTGATCGAGTACGTCGGCGCACGCTCCCCCGCAAGCGCGGCCAAGCTGGTCGACAGCCTTGAAAACGAAAGCGAGCTGCTGACCCTGGCTCTCGAAGCGTTTTGCATACGGCTGCAAACCCACGAGCGCAAGTACAACGCCCGGATCAAACAGATGCTGGCGTGGTGGGCCACAGGCAGCAACCTCGACGCCCGGCTGGCGGACATGGGCCTTGAGCGCCAGTTGCTCGACCCGGGCGATCCAGCGGCCTTCCCACCGGTGGCTCCGATCTATGAAAGCGACGATGACGCCCGCTTGCGTTACTACCTGGCACCCCATGCTCCGGCGGCCGGTTCGCGAATGCAGTATCGGCGGGAAATCTTCACCCTTGGCGAGCGGCCGGCGGTGAAGGTGGACAGCAGCGCAGCCGGTGTCGTGACGGTGACCTATACCTTTGATCCGGACGGTCTCGCGGCGCAGGTCAAGGATGGGAACGCACGTCGGACGGCTCCAGGCGAGGTGATGGTCACCGTGCTTTCCCGTGAAGGCAATGGCGTGCCTTCTTCGGCGTTGCTCGACGGTGTGCGCCGACATTTTTCCCGGCCAGACGTCCGGCCGGAAACTGATCGAGTGACGGTCCAGAGGGCGCAGATAAAACCCTACCGCATCCGCGTGATAGCCCGGATCAACGGTGGGCCGGACTCGGGGCTGACCCGGATGGCGGCGCAGCAGCAATTGCAGAGTTATGCCGACGCCTGCCACCGATTGGAAGGTCGGGTGGATCCCAGTTGGATCGATTACACCCTTCATTCGGCGGGTGCGGTGCAACTCGAGATCCTCGAGCCGCTGGAACCCATCGTAGCCAGTGCCTTCGAAGCGCCGTACTGCGCGGCGGTGGACGTGGAGGTGCAGACATTATGAGCGACGCCGTTTCGCCCTCCGGCCTGCTACCGGCCAACAGTTCTGCGCTGGAGAAAGCGCTGGACCTGGGGTTCGCCAAGCTGCTCGATCGTGTCCAGCCGCCGTTTTCCGAATTGATGAACCCGGGTCAGACCCCGTCCGCGTTCCTGCCCTATCTGGCGGCTGATCGTGGTGTGAGCGAGTGGGACGCAGGGGCGAGCGACCTGGAGAAACGCCTGACGGTTTCACTGTCCTGGCAGATCCAGCGCCAGGCTGGCACCCGTCAGGCGTTGAACCACGCTGTTGAGTCTCTGGGATTCACGCCCCGCGTGATCGCCTGGTACGAACAGCAGCCCAACGCTCAGCCTTACACCTTTGATGTGCAAGCCATCATCGGCCAAGGCTGGGCCAGTGGTGATCACAGTCGCTTGATACAGCGAATCAATGCAGCCAAGAGCGAGCGCGACCAGGCCACCATCACCGTGGTGCATCAAACCAGCGGCGGCCTCGCGGCAACAGCGGCCATGCACGGGCCATTGAGCGACGGTGAGTTGTCTCTGTGCGGCGCGCTGCCGGTGCTCGAACTTCGCGGCAGGCTAACCCAGATCGGGGTTTCCCAACCCTACACCATTAACGACTACGACCTCAGGGCGCAGACATGACAGAAGACATTACGCGTTTGGTTCGCTTCACCTCCGCCGGCCTGGCGGAAGTGTTGCAGGCCAAGAACCAAGGCTTGAAAGGGGAGATCACCCACATCGGTGCCGGTACCGCCCGCTACGATCCGACTGGATCGGAGACCGCGCTGCGCAATGAACGGCAGCGCGTGGCGATCGTGGATTACGAAGACCTCGATCCAGGACAGTTGAGGATGGCTGCCTTGTTCGATGGGGCGGATGAATACGAAATCGGTGAGTACGGTTTTTATCTGTCTACCGGCACGTTGCTGGCGGTGTATTCGGTGGCTGGAAAGTTACTGACGTACAAGGCGGCTGCGGCGCGTGTGTTGCAGAAGTTCACGTTGGATATATCACCGTTGCCGACGCAAAGCGTCACAGTGGTAATCGGGTCTGATGACTTGAACATTCTGCTGAGCGAAGAAATCGCCGCCTTGGCAACGGCCAATATCGACAACATGGCGCGCAATATCGGCTTGTTGTTTCGGGTAATGACGCTTGAAGCGCCCAATAGATCAATAGCATAAGGAGTTTGAAACGTGAGTCTGGAAACCTCTATCGCGTCGCTGGTGACCGCGGCCAACAACTTGACCACGGTGGTCAATGGAAAGATCGGCGCTATCAATTTGACCATGGCTGCGGCCGTGGCGCAGTTCAACGAATGGCGAAGCTTGAAGGATGTAGAAGGAGATCCGGCTGCGCTCGGTACCATTCGACGCAATGTTTTGCAGGGGCATGTCTACGGGACCGGAGGGCCCTATGGTTCTACCGCGCAAGGCGATTTTATGTCCACCGAGCTGGGCTCCAGCACAAACGTATACATGCATTTCAAGGTGCCATTGAACGTTAATGCCAACTCGGAAATGTTCTGGTTCAACATCAAAGGGTACAGCTACGGTACTGCAAAAATTATCGAAGAGACGCTGGTTGGATATTGCTATCAGCCTAGTCGGGTTCTACAGAATGTCTCGACTTTTGGGAACATGACGCCGGCGGTCTACGTCGATACGAGCGGTAACATCGTCATGCGCATCCTGATTCCCAACATTTATTACACCACCGTCCGAGTTGACACCATGCGTGTCGGCAACGGTCGGTTGTTCAACCTGGGCGACTTGAAGACTAAGTTGTCGTTGTCCGATACCGTCGTTTTCAGTTAAGGAGCGAACATGTCTGATACCCCCCTTGTGGATACCTCCGAATTTCCACTCGCCATACCGTCTCGCGAAATTGAATGGGCCACCATTCGTACCCGCCGTAACCAGTTTTTGCGAGATACGGATTTCACCCAACTGCTGGATTATCCTGCGACAGACGTCCAGCGAGCCGAGGTGAAAGCATACCGTCAGGCGTTGCGTGACATTCCCGAGCAGGTCGAGGATCCGTCCAAGCTCGTCTGGCCTGTGCTGCCGACCTTCATTAAATAACCCCAACCGCGAGAGCGGTTTTTTTTCGCCAGCAATAAGCCCCAATGATTGGGGCTTTTGTGTTTTTCGCATCTGAAGGAGCCCAAAGATGCCCATTCGAAAGCAATACACCGTGCTGCTGCCTTTCCCCACTGGCGGTGGCCACTGGTCGAGTGTCGACCAGGAGCTGGAGTTGCTGGATGTCGAGGCCAGCGCCTTGCGCAGTGCCGGTCGCCTTGAGTTGACCAGCGTTCTGCAAACCCTCAAGCAGGCTGTCGACACGCAAGCCATCCCCACAACCCCGGCCAAAAATGCCGCCACCAAGAAGGCTGAATAACCATGGCTGAGGTTTTGAACTTCGAGCACAACGGCATTACCGTCAATGCCACTGAATCTCCCGAGGCCATGGGTGGCCTGGGCGATAACGTCATCGGGCTGGTCGGCACCGCGCCGAATGCCAATCCGCTGATCCCGAAAAACACCCCGTTCCGTATCAATAGCTTCACCACCCAGGCCCAGTTGGACCCGACCGGTGCCGAGGCGGGGACGTTGTTCCAGGCGGTCTACCAGATCCTCAAAGTGGTCAAGGTGCCGGTCTACGTGGTCATCGTCGAAGAGGGCGCGACCCCGGCCGACACGCAGAACAACGTCATCGGCGGTATCGAAGCGCAGACCGGCCGCAAGCTGGGCCTGGCGGCGTTGAGTGGCGTCGCCGAAGACTTGACCATCATCGGCGCGCCGGGCTTCACCGGCAGCAAGGCGGTGGCGAGCGAATTTGCCTCGTTCGGCAAGCGTATCAAGGCGCGGGTAGTACTCGATGGCAAGGACGCCTCGGTCGCCGACCAGGTGACCTACAGCCAGGAACTGGGCGGTGCAGACCTGGGTTTCGACCGTTGCCTGGTGGTGCACAACATGCCGGCGGTGTACTCCAAGGCGGCGAAGAAAAACGTCTTCCTGGCGCCGTCGAGCCTGGCGATCGCCGCGCTCGCCAAGGTCAAGCAATGGGAGAGCCCGGGCAACCAGGTGACCTTTGCCGAAGACGTGTCCCGCACCGTGGAATACAACATCCTCGACACCTCAACCGAAGGCGATCTGCTCAACCGCTACGGCGTCAGCTACTACGCCCGCACCGTCCTCGGCGGTTTCTCGCTGCTGGGCAACCGCTCGGTCACTGGCAAGTTCATCAGCTACGTGGGCCTGGAAGATGCGATCAGCCGCAAGTTGGTGAAAGCCGGCCAGAAAGCCATGGCGAAGAACCTGACCAAGTCGTTCATGGACCAGGAGGTCAAGCGCATCAACGACTGGCTGCAAACCCTGGTCGCCGACGAAACCATCCCTGGCGGCAGCGTCTACCTGCACCCGGAACTCAACAGCGTCGAGAAGTACAAGAACGGCACCTGGTACGTGGTCATCGACTACGGCCGCTACGCGCCAAACGAACACATGATTTATCAACTCAACGCCCGCGATGAAATCATCGAGCAGTTCCTGGAGGATGTTCTCTAATGTTTACCAACCGCGTAAGACAGGCCATCGCGGCCACCCTGCAAGGCTTGCCGTTGTCGGCGACCGTGGAAACCTTCACCCCACCCAAAATCGAGTTCGCCATGGAATCGATGACGGGCGGACGCTTCATCGCCGAGGAAATGGCCAAGAGCGGCAATGCGCTCGGCGCCTCGTTGACGCTGCAAGGCATGGGGCCGGAAGTGATGCTGGCCCTGGGCGTGAACCTGGGCGACGACATCCTGCTGAACGTGCGCGAGGCCGGCCAGGATCAGGACGGCAACACTTGGTTCACCTACCACACCGTGGGCGGCAAGCTGAAATCCCTGACCGAAACGGCGCTGAAGATGGGTGATAAACCGACCACTGCCCTGGAGCTCTCCTGCCGCACCTACAACCGTCTGGAAAACGGTATCCCAGTGATCGACATCGACGTACGCACCCAGAAGTTCGTGCTCAACGGCGTCGACATCCTGGGCAATGCCCGGCGTGCGGTGTTGTTGCCTTAATCCGCTGCCAGTCAGATGAACGCAGATCTCTTGTGGGAGCGGGCTTGCTCGCGAATGCAATCTGTCAGTGACATTGATGTTGGCTGACACACCGCATTCGCGAGCAAGCCCGCTCCCACATTTGATTGGTGTGAAGGCCAGATCCTATGAATCAATCCAGGATTGATCTACCCACCCACCTCCTCACTCAACTCTCCCCCTGGCGCAACGCCGCCGCCTGGCGCATCGCCTTCTCCGGTGGCCTCGATTCCACCGTCCTGCTGCACCTGCTCGCGTCCCTCTCGAAACACCACGCCCTGCCCACGCTCAGCGCCCTCCATGTCCACCACGGCCTCCAGGCTGCGGCCGATGCCTGGCCGGAGCATTGCCGCTCGGTGTGCGAGGTCTTGGGTGTGCCGCTGCAGTTGGTCAGCGTCCAGGTCCGGCCTGGTGCGAGCATCGAGCGCGCCGCCCGGGATGCGCGTTATGGCGCCTTTGTCGCGGCGATCCACGACAACGAAGTGCTGCTCACCGCCCAGCACCGGGACGATCAGGCTGAAACCCTGCTGTTTCGTTTGCTGCGGGGGGCAGGGGTGCGGGGCTTGTCGGCGATGCCGCGGCAACGCCCCTTGGGCCTCGGGCATTTGCTGCGTCCGCTGCTCGACGTATCACGCGCGGAACTGGAGGCCTATGCGACGCAACAGGGTCTGAGCTGGGTCGAAGACCCGTCCAACGACGATCAGCGGTTCTCGCGCAATTACCTGCGCCAACGGGTATTTCCGGTGCTGGCTGAGCAATGGCCCCAGGCGTCGATGAGCCTGGCTCGCAGCGCTGCGCACATGAGCGAGGCCCAAGGCTTGCTGGACGACCTGGCGCGGCTCGACCTGGCCGGCGCCACGGCCCCGGGCGCGTTCGATTGGCTTGGGGTGCCGTCGCTTGAGCTGGCGCCCTTGCAAGCCCTGTCGCCGGCTCGCCAGCGCAATGCGTTGAGCCATTGGCTGGCCCCGATGACGACCCTGCCCGACAGCGATCACTGGTCCGGTTGGAACTCGCTGCGGGATGCGGCGGACGATGCCCAACCGATCTGGCGCCTGGCCGGCGGTGAACTGCACCGGGGCGGTGGGCGCGCCTGGTGGTTATCCGACCACTGGCTGCGTTCGGCTACGGGCCCCGTCGAATGGGCGGACCCCGCCGCACCGCTGTATTTACCGGACAACGGTTGGGTCACCCTCAGCGGCAAGCGGCCGGCGGGGCCACTTTGCGTGCGCTATCGTCAAGGCGGCGAAGTGCTGGAACTGCCGGGCCGTGGGCATCGCGATCTCAAGCGCCTGCTCAATGAACGCGCGGTGCCGACGTTCGTTCGCGGCCGATTGCCGCTGCTGTTTCGGGGCGAGCAATTGCTGGCGGTGGCCAATCTTGCCGGGCTCAATGCCGGCGCTGATGGCAGTTGGCAATTGATCTGGCAGCCAGGAAGCCAAGATCGGGGTTTGAGCTGATAGGGGCTTTCCGGTAGACTACGCTCCCTTCTTGATACAACTTCTGTGGATTCGCCTGAATTGCAGGAGTTGCCGATTACCAAGCAGTCTTTGCTGGGCGATTCCAAAAAATGTGTAGCGAGCAACGTACCGGTGATTTCACTTCCGGTCTGTCCCAACGCGGCGGTTTTTTTGAAAGGTGCACTGTGATTAATGCAGGTGATCGGGGGCTTCGGCCTTCCTTCGCTTTCCCCGGCGGCTCGGACCGCTTTAACGCAGACTTCTAGGGTTTTTCATGACGCGCTACATATTCGTCACGGGCGGTGTTGTTTCTTCATTGGGGAAAGGCATTGCCTCGGCTTCATTGGCGGCCATCCTGGAGGCGCGGGGGCTTAAAGTCACCATGCTCAAGCTGGACCCGTACATCAACGTCGACCCGGGCACCATGAGCCCGTTCCAACACGGCGAAGTGTTCGTCACCCACGACGGCGCCGAGACCGACCTGGACCTGGGCCACTACGAGCGGTTCATCCGCACGACCATGACCCAGAACAACAACTTCACCACCGGCCGTGTCTATGAGCACGTGCTGCGCAAAGAGCGCCGTGGTGACTACCTGGGCGCCACCATCCAGGTCATCCCGCACATCACCGACGAAATCAAGCGCCGCATCATCAAGGGTGCCGGCGATGCCGACGTGGCCATGGTCGAGATCGGCGGTACCGTGGGCGATATCGAGTCCCAACCGTTCCTGGAAGCTATCCGTCAGCTGCGTTTCGAAATCGGCGCCAAGCGCGCGATGCTGATGCACCTGACCCTGGTCCCATATATCGCTACCGCCGGCGAAACCAAGACCAAGCCGACCCAGCATTCGGTCAAGGAACTGCGCTCCATCGGCCTGCAACCTGACGTGCTGATCTGCCGCTCCGATCACCCGATCGACATTTCTTCGCGTCGCAAGATCGCCCAGTTCACCAACGTTGAAGAGCGTGCGGTCATCGGTCTGGAAGATGCCGACACCATCTACAAGATCCCGGGCATCCTGCACTCCCAGGGCCTGGACGACTTCGTCGTCGAGCGCTTCGGCCTGCAATGCGCCGGCGCCGACTTGTCCGAATGGGATGCCGTGGTCGATGCCAAGCTCAACCCGGAGCATGAAGTCACCATCGCCATGGTCGGCAAGTACATGGAACTGCTGGACGCCTACAAGTCGCTGATCGAGGCGATGAGTCACGCAGGCATCAGCAACCGCACCAAGGTCAACCTGCGCTATATCGATTCCGAAGACATCGAGAACCAGGGCACCGGCCTGCTCGAAGGCGCCGACGCGATCCTCGTGCCGGGCGGCTTCGGTCTGCGGGGCGTGGAAGGCAAGATCACCGCGGTGCAATACGCCCGCGAAAACAAGGTGCCTTACCTGGGGATCTGCCTGGGCATGCAAGTGGCGGTCATCGAATTCGCCCGTAACGTGATGGGCTGGAAAGACGCCAACTCCACCGAGTTCGATCGCGCCAGCGGCCACCCGGTCGTGGGCCTGATCACCGAGTGGGAAGATGCCACCGGCGCCGTGGAAGTACGTACCGAAAGCTCTGACCTGGGCGGCACCATGCGCCTCGGCGCCCAGGAATGCCTGCTCGAAGCCGGCTCCCTGGTGCACGATTGCTACGCCAAGGACGTGATCGTCGAGCGTCACCGTCATCGTTACGAAGTGAACAACAACCTGCTGCCGCAACTGATCGAGGCCGGCCTGAAAATCTCCGGTCGCTCCGGTGACGGCGCGCTGGTGGAAGTGGTGGAAGCGCAGGACCACCCGTGGTTTGTCGCCTGCCAGTTCCACCCCGAGTTCACCTCGACGCCACGGGACGGTCATCCGCTGTTCAGTGGTTTTGTGAAGGCCGCTTTGGCCCAACACCAGAAAAAGGCATAAGACGATGGCCCAGAAGATCATCCGCGTCGGCGACATCGAGATCGCCAACGACAAGCCCATGGTGCTGTTTGGCGGCATGAACGTGCTGGAAAGCCGCGACATGGCGATGCAGGTCTGCGAAGAATACGTCAAGGTCACCCAGAAACTGGGCATCCCTTACGTGTTCAAGGCCAGCTTCGACAAGGCCAACCGCTCGTCCGTGACCTCCTACCGGGGTCCGGGCCTGGAGGAAGGCATGCGGATCTTCCAGGACATCAAGCAAGCCTTCGGCGTGCCGATCATCACCGACGTCCACGAGCCTGACCAGGCCGCGGTCGTGGCCGAGGTCTGCGACATCATCCAACTGCCGGCCTTCCTGTCGCGCCAGACCGACCTGGTGGTCGCGATGGCCAAGACCGGCGCGGTGATCAACATCAAGAAAGCGCAGTTCCTCGCGCCCCAGGAGATGAAACACATCCTGAGCAAGTGCGAAGAGGCCGGCAATGACCAGTTGATCCTCTGCGAGCGTGGTTCGAGCTTCGGCTACAACAACCTGGTGGTGGACATGCTCGGCTTCGGCATCATGAAGCAGTTCGAGTACCCGGTGTTCTTCGACGTGACCCACGCGCTGCAGATGCCTGGCGGTCGTTCGGATTCCGCCGGTGGCCGTCGCGCCCAGGTCACCGACCTGGCCAAGGCAGGCATGAGCCAGTCCCTGGCGGGCCTGTTCCTTGAAGCCCATCCGGACCCGGACAATGCCAAGTGCGACGGCCCGTGTGCCTTGCGCTTGAACAAGCTGGAGCCGTTCCTGTCTCAGCTCAAGGCACTGGACGACCTGGTCAAGGGTTTTCCGACGATAGAAACCGCGTAACGCGGTTTTCTCCGGTAAAGTACCGCACGATTATCGCTCTGGCCTGCGGGCCGCACCGTTCTTGAGGGCACATGGCCTGTGGCGAGGGAGCTTGCTCCCGCTGGAGTGCGAAGCGCTCTCGTTGAGCTTCAAGCCGTGTCGCAGCCGAGCGGGAGCAAGCTTCCTGCAACGTTCTAGTCAACTTTGGAGTGTTTACAACAATGGCAAAAATCGTCGACATCAAAGGTCGTGAAGTTCTCGACTCCCGTGGCAACCCCACTGTTGAAGCGGACGTGCTTCTCGACAACGGCATCATCGGCAGCGCCTGCGCGCCGTCCGGTGCTTCCACTGGCTCGCGCGAAGCGCTGGAGCTGCGTGATGGCGACAAGAGCCGTTACCTGGGCAAAGGCGTGCTCAAAGCCGTCGCCAACATCAACGGTCCGATCCGCGACCTGTTGCTGGGTAAAGACCCTGCCGACCAGAAAGCCCTCGACCTGGCGATGATCAAGCTCGACGGTACCGAGAACAAGGCCACCCTGGGCGCCAACGCGATCCTCGCCGTGTCCCTGGCCGCCGCCAAGGCCGCTGCCCAGGACCAGGACCTGCCACTGTACGCGCACATCGCCAACCTCAACGGTACGCCGGGTGTCTACTCGATGCCGGTGCCGATGATGAACATCATCAACGGCGGTGAGCATGCCGATAACAACGTCGACATCCAGGAATTCATGGTCCAGCCGGTAGGCGCCAAGTCCTTCTCCGAAGGCCTGCGCATGGGCACCGAGATTTTCCATCACCTCAAGGCTGTGCTGAAGGCCCGTGGCCTGAGCACCGCAGTGGGCGACGAAGGCGGTTTCGCACCGAACCTGGCGTCCAACGAAGACGCGCTGAAAGTGATCTCCGAAGCCGTGGCCAACGCCGGCTACAAGCTGGGTACCGACGTGACCCTGGCCCTGGACTGCGCCGCCAGTGAGTTCTTCGAAGACGGCAAGTACAACCTGTCCGGCGAAGGCCAGGTGTTCACCGCCGAAGGTTTCGCCGACTACCTCAAGGGCCTGACCGAGCGTTACCCGATCATTTCCATCGAAGACGGCCTGGATGAGTCCGACTGGGCTGGCTGGAAAATTCTCACCGACAAGATCGGCGAGAAAACCCAGTTGGTGGGCGACGACCTGTTCGTGACCAACACCAAGATCCTGAAAGAAGGCATCGACAAAAAGATCGCCAACTCGATCCTGATCAAGTTCAACCAGATCGGCACGCTGACCGAAACCCTGGAAGCCATCCAGATGGCCAAGGCTGCCGGTTACACCGCCGTGATCTCCCATCGCTCCGGCGAAACCGAAGACTCGACCATTGCCGACTTGGCCGTGGGCACTGCGGCGGGCCAGATCAAGACCGGTTCGCTGTGCCGTTCCGACCGCGTTTCCAAGTACAACCAACTGCTGCGTATCGAAGAGCAGTTGAACGGCAAGGCCAAGTACAACGGTCGCGCCGAGTTTCGCGGTTAAGCAGTAAATGATAAAAAGACAGCGGGTTGGCTCGGAAAAGTCGTCATCACGGCGCTTTTCCCTCTAATCTGATGCCTTATCAAGCACAAGCCTGGTTCTTCCAGGCTTCGTGCTATCAGACGCTTCAAAGTTTGGCATGGCGGTCTTTTTTTACTGGATACCTGATATTCGATGCGCAGTCCCAATTGGTTGTTTCTTGTCTTGCTCCTGTTGCTGGCCGGTCTGCAGTACCGCCTGTGGGTGGGCAATGGCAGCCTCGCGCAAGTGGCCGAGCTGACTCAGCAGATTGCCGACCAGCATGCCGAGAACGAGGCGCTGCTGGAGCGCAACCGGGTGATGGACGCCGAAGTGATGGAACTGAAAAAAGGCATGGAGACCGTTGAAGAGCGGGCTCGTCATGAACTGGGCATGGTCAAGGAGGGTGAAACCCTCTACCAGTTGGCCCAATGAGTATTCGTCTACCGGCCTTCTGGGCCGTGATTCCTGCCGCGGGCGTCGGAGCCCGGATGGCCGCTGACCGTCCCAAGCAATACCTGCAACTGGGCGGACGCACAATTCTCGAACACAGCCTTGGCTGTTTCCTCGATCATCCGACCGTCAAGGGCGTGGTGGTCAGCATCGCGCACGATGATCCCTACTGGCCGACCCTGGCCTGCGCCAGCGACCCGCGCATCCAACGCGTGGACGGTGGCGCGCAGCGCTGCGATTCAGTACTCAATGCCTTGCTGCATCTGCACGGGCAGGGCGCCGACGTTCACGATTGGGTACTGGTGCACGACGCCGCTCGTCCCAATCTGTCCCGGGCCGATCTGGACACCTTGCTCGGCGAGTTGGCGAACGACCCGGTCGGCGGCCTGCTGGCGGTCCCGGCGCGCGATACGCTCAAGCGCGTCGACAAGCAGGGCCGCGTGCTGGAAACCGTTGACCGCAGCGTGATCTGGCAAGCCTACACCCCCCAGATGTTCCGCCTTGGCGCCTTGCATCGGGCGTTGGCTGATAGCCTGGTGGCCGATGCCTTGATCACCGATGAAGCCTCGGCGATGGAGTGGGCAGGGCAGGCGCCTCGGTTGATCGAGGGGCGGTCGGATAACCTCAAGATTACTCGTCCCGAGGACCTGGAGTGGTTGCGCCAGCGTTGGGCGCATCGTCTCTAGGGATTTTTGTTCGGCCCGGATACGGTGTTGCGCCCTTCGCGAGCAAGCCCGCTCCCACAGGGAATCTTGGTGATATGAAAGATTGGTTCACTGAAATCCCCTGTGGGAGCGGGCTTGCTCGCGAAGGCGATCGTCCAATCACCAAAAATGCTGCTGACAGCTACCCCCGATACTCCGGCCGCTGCGCCAACCCTTCCTTCAAATACTCCACCAACTTGCGCACCTTCGGCGACAGATGCCGCTGCTGCGGATACAACGCCCACACCGCCGTATTCGGTGGCTGGTGGGCTTCGAGCAACGATATCAACGCGCCGCTGTGCAGATGCTCCAGTACGTAATAGTCCGGCAACTGACACAAGCCAACGCCTTGCAGGGCAGCGTCGAGCACCGCCTGCCCACTGTTGCAGCGCCAGTTTCCCTGCACGCGCTGGGAAAACTCCCGTCCGTTCTGCTCCAGTTGCCAGAGGTCGGAGCTGCCGATCAAACAGTTGTGGCGGCTCAGTTCCGACAAGCTGTGGGGCCGACCGTAGCGTTCCAGATAGGAAGGCGAAGCGCACAAGTACATGCGCCGCGGCGCGAGGCGGGTGGCTACCAGGCGAGAGTCCTGCAAGCGACCCAGGCGAATCGCCAGGTCCAAGCCTTCGTGCACCAGATCCAGCGGGCGATTGCTCAATTCGATGTCGACCCGCAACTGCGGATAAAGCCCCATGAAGCGCGTCACCAGCGGAACGATAAAACGCTCGCCATAGGCCACCGCACAGGTCATGCGCAACATGCCCTTGGGCTCGCTGGTCAAGTCTCCCACTGCTCGTAGTGCTTCCTCGCGGCCATCTTGCAAGCGCTGGCAATGTTGCAAAAAGGTTTGGCCGGCCTCGGTCAGGGTGACGCGGCGGGTGCTGCGGTAGAGCAAGCGTGTCTGTAGACGCTCCTCCAGCCGTACGATCTGGCGACTGATGTGGGAAGAGGAAACCCCGAGACGCTCCGCCGCCGCAGTGAACTGGCTGCACTCGGCCACGGCGACAAACTCGTCGATCCCGTCCCAGCGGTTATCCGACATGAAGGATTATCCCTGTATGGCAATAATGTTTTGCTTTCGGCTGGATTATTCATTGTCCGGCAGCGGATTACACTCCCGGTCTCGTTTTTATTTGCTGGAGAATCCGGATGATCAAGTCCCGCGCTGCCGTTGCCTTCGAGGCCAAGAAACCCCTGGAAATCGTTGAAGTCGACGTCGCCATGCCCAAGGCGGGTGAAGTGTTGCTGCGCGTGGTCGCGTCCGGGGTCTGCCATACCGATGCCTACACTTTGTCAGGTGCCGACCCGGAAGGGATCTTCCCGTCGATCCTTGGCCACGAAGGCGGCGCGATTGTCGAAGCCATCGGGGAAGGCGTGACGTCGGTCGCCGTGGGTGATCATGTGATTCCGCTGTACACGCCGGAATGCGGCCAGTGCAAATTCTGTAAGTCGGGCAAGACCAACCTCTGCCAAGCGATTCGCGCCACCCAGGGCAAAGGCCTGATGCCGGACGGCACCTCGCGTTTCTCCTACAAAGGCGAGACGATTTTCCACTACATGGGTACCTCGACGTTCTCCGAGTACACCGTGCTGCCGGAAATCTCCGTGGCGAAGATCCCGAAAGAAGCTCCGCTGGAGAAAGTCTGCCTGCTAGGTTGTGGCGTGACTACCGGGATCGGCGCGGTGATCAACACCGCCAAGGTCAAGCCGGGCCATACCGTGGCGATTTTCGGCCTGGGCGGCATCGGCCTGTCGGCAGTGATTGGCGCGGTCAAGGCCAAGGCCTCGCGCATCATCGCCATCGACATCAACCCGGCCAAGTTCGAAATCGCCAAGCAACTGGGTGCCACCGATTGCGTCAACCCGAAGGATTTCGACCGTCCGATCCAGGAAGTCATCGTCGACATGACCGACGGCGGCGTGGACTTTTCCTTCGAGTGCATCGGCAATGTCCAATTGATGCGTGCCGCCCTGGAGTGCTGCCACAAGGGCTGGGGCGAGTCGGTGATCATCGGCGTCGCCGGTGCCGGCCAGGAAATCGCCACCCGTCCATTCCAACTGGTGACCGGGCGCGTCTGGCGTGGTTCGGCATTCGGCGGCGTGCGCGGGCGCAGCGAGTTGCCGAGCTACGTGGACATGGCCGAGAAGGGCGAGATCCCGCTGGACACCTTCATCACCCACACCATGGGCCTGGAAGATATCAACAAGGCATTCGACCTGATGCATGAAGGCAAGAGCATCCGTACCGTTATTCATTTCTGAGGTCGGTCATGAGTCTGGAAAACATTTCCTGCCAGAAAAGCTTCGGCGGCTGGCACAAGCGTTACCGGCACCGCTCCGAAGTGCTGGGCTGTGACATGGTGTTCGCCGTCTACCTGCCGCCGCAAGCCGAGCAGGGCGGCAAGTTGCCTGTGCTGTATTGGCTGTCCGGGCTGACCTGCACCGACGAAAACTTCATGCAGAAGGCCGGCGCCCAGCGCATGGCCGCCGAATTGGGCTTGATCATCGTGGCGCCGGACACCAGCCCCCGCGGCGCCGATGTGCCAGGCGATCCGGACGGTGCCTGGGATTTCGGCCTGGGCGCGGGCTTTTATCTGAACGCCACGCAGGAACCTTGGGCACGGCACTATCGGATGCATGACTACGTGGTGCAGGAATTGCCGGCGCTGGTCGAAGCCCATTTCCCTGCTTCGGATAAACGCGGCATCAGCGGCCACTCCATGGGCGGCCATGGCGCGCTGGTCTGCGCATTGCGCAACCCGGGGCGCTACCGTTCGGTGTCGGCCTTTTCGCCGATCAACAATCCGATGGATTGCCCGTGGGGCCAGAAGGCCTTCTCCCGTTACCTGGGGGAAGACCGCTCGAAATGGCGCGAATGGGATGCCTGCGCGTTGATCGCCGAAGCTGACGAAAAGCTGCCGTTGCTGGTAGACCAGGGCGATCGCGACGATTTCCTCGAAAACCAGCTCAAGCCCCAGGCCCTGCAACAAGCGGCCAAGGCGGCCGGCCATCCGTTGGAGCTGCGTCTGCAACCGGGCTACGACCACAGCTACTTCTTCATCGCCAGCTTCATTGATGATCACTTGAAGCATCATGCACGCGCCCTGAGCCGCTAATGCGGGTAGAATCACGCCCTGACAAAAATCGGGGCGTTTTTTTATGCGTATTGGCCACGGCTACGATGTTCACCGTTTTGCTGAAGGCGACTTCATTACTCTGGGCGGCGTGCGTATCGCACACGGCTTCGGGCTGCTCGCGCATTCTGACGGTGATGTCCTGCTGCACGCCTTGAGCGATGCATTGCTTGGCGCAGCGGCGCTGGGTGACATCGGCAAGCATTTCCCTGATACCGACCCCCAATTCAAGGGCGCCGACAGCCGCGTGCTGTTGCGTCATGTGGTCTCGCTGATCCACGCCAAGGGCTGGAAAGTCGGCAATGTGGACAACACCATCGTCGCCCAGGCGCCGAAAATGGCGCCGCACATCGAGTCGATGCGCCAGTTGATTGCCGAAGACCTGCAAGTGGAGCTGGACCAGGTGAACGTGAAGGCCACCACCACTGAAAAACTCGGTTTCGTCGGTCGCAAGGAAGGCATCGCCGTTCACTCCGTTGCCTTGTTGCTGCGCTCATGACGGAACTGGAATTGCTGGGCCCGCGGGCCTACGGCGAGGCGCTGGGCAGCGCGGTACTCAAGGCCACCGCTGAAGATTTCCAGGTCGATGAAGTGCTCGAGATTCCGTTGACCGGCGATGGCGAGCATCTGTGGATCTGGGTCGAGAAACGCGGCCTGAACACCGAGGAGGCTGCCCGGCGCATTGCCAAGGCCGCCGGCGTGCCGTTGCGCACCGTCAGCTACGCCGGGCTCAAGGATCGGCAGGCGCTGACCCGTCAGTGGTTCAGCGTTCAATTGCCCGGCAAGGCCGATCCGGACCTGTCGGCAGCCGAGAACGACACGCTGAAGATCCTCAAGACGGCCCGGCATAAACGCAAGCTGCAACGCGGCGCGCACTCGGCCAATGGTTTCACCCTGCGCCTGACCCAGTTCAAGGGCGACGCGGCGGCTATCGATGCGCGCCTGCAACAGATTGTCCTCCAGGGCATCCCTAACTATTTTGGTGCCCAGCGGTTCGGCCACGATGGCGGCAATGTCGTCGATGCTCGTGGCTGGGCGGCGCGCAAGGCTTTGCCCGAGCAGCGCAACGTGCGCTCGCGGTTGCTGTCGGCGGCCCGCAGTTTTCTGTTCAACAAGGTGTTGGCAGCCCGGGTCGCCGACGGCACCTGGCAGCGCGCCCAGGTCGGCGATTTGCTGGCCTTCACCGACAGCCGCAGCTTTTTCCCTGCCGGCGAGGCGGAGTGCAGCGACCCGCGCCTGGCGATCCTCGATCTGCACCCGACCGGGCCGCAATGGGGCGAAGGGCCTTCGCCTGCCAGTGGCGCGACCTTTGCGCTTGAACAGGCGATTGCCGAAGGCGAAGCCGAGTTGCGCGACTGGTTGATAAACGCGGGAATGAGTCACGAACGTCGCATCCTGCGACTGCCCATTGGTGGGCTGTCGTGGCATTATCCCGAGTCTGACATTCTGCAATTGGAATTCGTCCTGCCGGCCGGATGTTTCGCCACTGTCTTGGTGCGCGAACTCGTCGATCTGGTGCCGGTGGGGCAGACGGACAGCCCATGCGTATTCTGATTTCTAACGACGACGGGGTGACAGCACCCGGTCTCGCCGCGCTCTATGCTGCGCTGGCGGATTATGCCGAGTGCGTGGTCATCGCTCCGGACCAGGACAAGAGCGGCGCCAGCAGTTCGCTGACGCTCGACCGTCCGTTGCACCCCTGCTACCTGGACAACGGTTTCATCAGCGTCAACGGGACACCGACCGACTGCGTGCACCTGGGTATCCACGGGTTGCTGGAGCGCGAGCCGGACATGGTGGTCTCGGGCATCAACCTGGGCGCCAACCTCGGTGACGATGTGCTGTATTCCGGCACGGTGGCCGCCGCCCTGGAAGGTCGCTTCCTGGAACGCCCGTCGTTTGCCTTTTCGTTTGTTTCGCGCCAGGTCGATAACCTGCCGACCGCTGCCTACTTCGCCCGCAAACTGGTGGAGGCCCATGGCGAGCTCGACTTGCCGCCGCGCACGGTGCTGAACGTGAACATCCCGAACCTGCCGCTTGATCACATCCGTGGCATCCAACTCACGCGCCTGGGTCATCGCGCTCGCGCCGCCAAGCCGATGCACGTGGTCGACCCGCGTGGCAAGGCCGGTTACTGGATTGCCGCTGCCGGTGATGCCGAGGACGGTGGGCCGGGTACCGATTTTCACGCGGTAATGCAAGGCTATGTATCGATCACGCCGTTGCAGCTGGACCGCACCTTCAACGATGCTTTTCGAAGTCTCGATGGCTGGCTGGAGGGGCTGCGCTGATGGCTCGTGAGCAAGACGATATGCTGCGCCGTGGAATCGGCATGACCTCCCAGCGTACCCGTGAGCGGTTGATCCAGCGTCTCTACGAAGAAGGCCTGTCCAACGCCCAGGTTCTGGAAGTGATTCGTCGCACGCCACGGCATTTGTTCGTTGACGAAGCCCTGGCCCATCGGGCCTACGAAGACACCGCGCTGCCCATCGGCCACAACCAGACTATTTCCCAGCCTTACATGGTGGCCCGCATGAGCGAGTTGCTGTTGGAGGCGGGGCCACTGGACAAGGTGCTGGAGATCGGTACCGGCTCGGGTTACCAGACGGCGGTGTTGTCGCAGTTGGTCGAACGGGTGTTTTCAGTGGAGCGGATCAAGGTTCTGCAGGATCGCGCCAAAGAACGCCTGGTTGAATTGAACCTGCGCAACGTTGTGTTTCGCTGGGGCGATGGCTGGGAAGGTTGGCCGGCGCTGGCACCTTATAACGGCATCATCGTGACCGCCGTCGCCACCGATGTGCCCCAGGCCCTGCTGGATCAACTGGCACCAGGTGGGCGCTTGGTCATTCCGGTGGGCGCCGGTGAAGTGCAGCAACTGATGCTGATCGTGCGCGAGGAGCAGGGCTTCTCCCGACACGTTCTGGGAGCGGTGCGTTTCGTACCGCTGCTCAACGGGCCACTGGCCTGAGCATTTATAAACAAACGCTGAATTCCGCGGCGGCGGTTGTGTCTTACAGCGGCACCGTTTGGTTGAACAGCGTCCATTGGCGACAAGCAAACGTGTGCGGTGGCGCTTTTCGCTTCATTAATAGAAGCGTGGTTGTCGCCGGCTCGATTTGCACGACATCTGCCTGGACAGGCAGTTTCCCATTTTTCAGCCACCACAAAGGGAGCGGCGGGTGAGTCTCACAGTCATTGCGCAGCGTATGGGTATCACAAGCTTTCAGCGCCTGGTGACTGGCCTTGTCTTGAGTACTTTGCTGGTCGGTTGTTCCAGTACACCCTCGGGCAACGTCCGGGTGGTCGATCGCAACAGTGCAGCGCCCCAGCGTCCTACAGTAACGACCGGCCAGTACGTAGTCCGTCGCGGCGATACGCTGTTTTCCATCGCTTTTCGCTACGGCTGGGACTACAAGGCCCTCGCGGCTCGGAACAATATTCCTGCGCCTTATACGATTCACCCGGGTCAGACGATTCGCTTCGATGGCCGGACCGGATCAACACCTACCGCTGTCGTCACACAGTCCGGTTCGACCGCTTCGTCGTCGAGTAAAACCACGGTCATCCGCCGCCCGGCGGGGGCCGAAACGGCGACAGTACCGTCCGTCGCCAGCAAACCGACCCCAGCTCCGATGCCCCCGGCAGGCCCCGCCCCGACCGGCTGGGGATGGCCTTCTAATGGCGTTCTCATTGGAAAATTCTCTTCAAACGGTAGTTTGAATAAAGGAATTGATATCGCCGGGGATTTGGGACAGCCTGTTTTAGCTGCGTCTGATGGCACGGTTGTGTACGCCGGGAGTGGTTTGAGGGGCTACGGCGAACTCGTCATCATCAAACACAGCGATACCTACGTCAGTGCCTATGGTCACAACCGCAGGCTGTTGGTTCGGGAGGGGCAGCAGGTCAAGGTCGGACAGACAATTGCCGAAATGGGATCGACGGGAACAGACCGGGTGAAACTGCATTTTGAGATTCGCCGACAAGGTAAACCTGTAGATCCGCTGCAATTCCTGCCACGGCGTTGATTTGATTGTCAGCCTGTTCCGTCACGTAGAGGGAACAGGCTCCAGCGTTGCCAAGGATAAAGGCGTCGCTTGAGCTTGAGGTCGAACTCACCAAAGGACTATAACAATGGCTCTCAGTAAAGAAGTGCCGGAGTTTGACATCGACGATGAGGTTCTCCTGATGGAGACCGGCATCGCTATGGATTCGATGTCGAATGATGAAGGGGCGACTCCACCTTCCGTTCGTGCCAAATCCAGACACTCCGCTTCGCTTAAACAACATAAGTACATCGATTACACCCGGGCGCTGGACGCCACTCAGCTGTACCTCAACGAAATCGGTTTCTCGCCACTGCTCTCCCCCGAGGAAGAAGTGCATTTTGCGCGGCTGTCGCAAAGTGGCGACCCGGCCGGTCGAAAACGCATGATTGAAAGCAACCTGCGCCTGGTGGTGAAAATCGCCCGACGCTACGTCAACCGTGGGCTTTCGCTGCTGGACCTGATCGAGGAGGGCAACCTGGGGCTGATTCGCGCTGTCGAGAAATTCGACCCCGAGCGAGGCTTCCGTTTCTCGACCTACGCGACCTGGTGGATCCGCCAGACCATCGAACGGGCGATCATGAACCAGACCCGGACCATCCGGCTGCCGATTCATGTGGTCAAGGAACTGAACGTCTACCTGCGAGCCGCCCGCGAGCTGACCCAGAAGCTTGACCATGAACCCTCGCCGGAAGAGATCGCCAACCTGCTGGAAAAACCGGTAGGCGAGGTCAAGCGCATGCTTGGGCTCAATGAGCGGGTTTCCTCGGTGGACGTATCGCTGGGGCCGGACTCGGATAAGACCCTGCTCGACACCCTCACCGATGACCGGCCCACTGACCCGTGTGAGCTGCTGCAGGACGATGACTTGTCCCAGAGCATTGACCAGTGGCTCTCCGAGCTTACGGACAAGCAACGGGAAGTGGTAATCCGCCGCTTCGGCTTGCGCGGTCACGAAAGCAGCACCCTTGAAGACGTTGGCCTGGAGATCGGGTTGACCCGTGAGCGGGTCAGGCAGATCCAGGTCGAAGGCCTCAAGCGTCTTCGGGAGATCTTGGAGAAGAATGGCCTGTCGAGTGAGTCGTTGTTTCAATAACAGCCATTGTTGTAGAGCAAGTGAAGAAGGGCGCCACGAGGCGCCCTTCTTCTGTTTGTGGTTTGAAGGAACCCATTAAACCCGTGGCGAGGGAGCTAGCTCCCGCTGGGCTGCGAAGCGGCCCCTGTGTTGGGCAATCGCTCCGCAGGAGGACGCTGGCGCGTCCAGCGGGAGCAAGCTCCCTCGCCACAAAGTCAGCGCCTGATTGAAGTGACGGTGGCGAATCATAAGGGCTTTTCCATTGCCTTGAGAGGTCGCTCCAATCCACGCCATTTTCCAGCTCAATTTGTAAGCCTTTGCCTACTGTTGCGTAAGCGTTCGGTAATCTAGAGTAGGGATAGACGACCATAAAACACGTCGAATGCCCGTATCACACTGATCTATAAATAATTTTATTTTATGACTACCCTGTGACGGCACACGGCGGCGATCCGAGCCCAATTGCGTCTGCCGGGGAAAACACTAATATCAGTCCTGTGTCGACGGACAGACACACCCGTCAAGGACGATGGGACAGGAAGGACATCGCAGGACGCGATTCATCAGGACGATGAAAAGGATTAAAGGGATTAGGGAAAAAATGTGGGCGGGTCAAACCGCCCCTTTTTTTTGCCTGCGAATCGTACCCACGCTCTGCGTGGGAATGCCTCTATGGACGTTCTGCGTTCGATTCGGCAACCCAAAAAGCAAAAAGGCCCGCAAGGGGCCTTTCCAGGAAAGCAGGGCGATCAGCGTTCGAGATCGGCGATCTTGCCTTCCTTGCCATCCCACTCTTCGGCGTCCGGCAGCGCGTCTTTCTTCTCGGTGATGTTCGGCCAGATGTCCGCCAGTTCGGCGTTCAGCTCGATGAAGTTTTCCATGCCGGCCGGCACTTCGTCTTCCGAGAAAATGGCGTTCGCCGGGCATTCCGGTTCACACAGGGCGCAGTCGATGCACTCGTCTGGGTGAATGACCAGGAAATTCGGGCCTTCGTAGAAGCAGTCCACCGGACAGACTTCTACGCAATCGGTGTACTTGCACTTGATGCAGTTGTCGGTGACGACGAAGGTCATTTCTAATTCTCTCCTCAGGCGGCTACGGCGAAGCCCCTTCACGGTGGGGTCGCCAGGTTCGGGAGCGATATCTGCGAACCAGGCTAATAGTCCGCAGCATCCCAAACCGCGCGAGATTCTAACAGCTTGAAAGCCCCGTGCGTTAGATCCGTGTCTTCAATGTGTAGAGTAAATCCAGGGCCCGGCGCGGGGTCAGGTCGTCGAGGTCGAGCCTGGCCAGTTCGTCGAGCACCGGATGCGGCAGGCTGGCGAACAGATCGCTCTGCTGCGGCGCGGCCGGTTTGCCTTTGGCCGGGCGCGGCGCCTCGTGGGGCAGGCTGGTGGTTTCCAGACGGCTCAGGTGCTCGCGGGCCCGTGTGATCACTTCGCCGGGTACGCCGGCCAGTTGTGCTACCGCCAGGCCGTAACTCTGGCTGGCCGGGCCAGGCAGTACGTGGTGCAGGAACACGATGCGCTCGTTGTGTTCGGTGGCGTTGAGGTGGACGTTCGCCACCAATGGCTGGCTTTCCGGTAACACCGTGAGTTCGAAATAGTGCGTGGCGAACAGCGTGTAGGCCCGCAGGTGCGCCAGCCGCTCAGCCGCTGCCCAGGCCAGGGACAGGCCGTCGAAGGTGCTGGTGCCGCGGCCGACTTCGTCCATCAGTACCAGGCTGCGTTCGGTGGCGTTGTGCAGGATGTTCGCGGTTTCGCTCATTTCCACCATGAAGGTCGAGCGGCCGCCAGCCAGGTCATCACTGGAACCGATCCGCGTGAAGATCCGGTCCACCAGCGATAGCTCGCAACTGGCCGCAGGCACGAAGCTGCCGATGTGGGCCAGCAGAACGATCAGTGCTGTCTGGCGCATGTAGGTGGATTTACCACCCATGTTCGGACCGGTGATCACCAGCATGCGGGTGTTGTCGTCCAGGCTCAGGTCGTTGGCCACGAACGGCGTGGTCAGTACCTGCTCGACCACCGGGTGCCGGCCTTGGCTGATGCGCATGCACGGTTCGCTGACGAAGCGCGGGCAGTTGAGGTCCAGGTTCAGCGCGCGTTCGGCCAGGTTGCTCAGCACATCCAGCTCCGCCAGGGCGGCGGCGGTGTCCTGCAGTGGCGGCAGTTGGCTGATCAGGTCTTCGAGCAGCGCTTCATAGAGCATCTTTTCCCGAGCCAGGGCGCGGCTCTTGGCCGACAGCGCCTTGTCTTCGAAAGCCTTGAGTTCCGGGGTGATGAAACGCTCGGCGCCCTTGAGGGTCTGGCGGCGAATGTAATCGGCCGGCGCCTGTTCGGCCTGTTTGCTCGGCAACTCGATGAAATAACCGTGGATGCGGTTGTAGCCGACCTTGAGGTTCGCCAGGCCAGTGCGGGCTTTTTCCCGGGCTTCGAGGTCGATCAGGAACTGGCCGGCGTTTTCGCTCAGCGATTGCAGTTCGTCAAGCTCGGCGTCGTAGCCGGTTTTCAATACGCCGCCGTCACGGATCACCGCCGGCGGGTTATCGATGATGGCTTTTTCCAGCAGCGCCGCCAGCTCAGGGTAGGTGCTGGTGGTGCGTGCCAATTGTTGCAGGTGCGGCGCGTCAAGGTCGGTCATCGCCGCTTGCAGCTCCGGCAGCGCGGCGAGGGCATCGCGCAGCCGCGCCAGGTCCCGAGGACGGGCGTTGCGCAGGCCGATCCGCGCCAGGATCCGCTCGATATCACCGATTTCCTTGAGCTGCGGTTGCAGCTGCTCGAAGCGATAACGATCCAGCAGGCAGGTAATGGACGACTGTCGCGCGAGAAGCACCGTCAGGTCCCGCAGCGGCCGGTTCAACCAGCGCGTCAACAGGCGACTGCCCATGGCGGTCTGGCAACGGTCGACCACCGATTGCAGGGTGTTGTCGCGTCCACCGGCCAGGTTGGTGTCCAGCTCCAGGTTGCGGCGGCTCGCGCCATCCAGCACCACCGTGTCATCCAGGCGCTCATGGCGCAGGCTGCGTAGGTGGGGCAGGGCGGTGCGTTGGGTTTCCTTGGCGTAGGCCAACAGGCAGCCCGCTGCACCGATGGCGAGGGTCAGGTTTTCGCAGCCGAAACCTTTCAGGTCTTGGGTGGAAAACTGCTGGCAGAGACTTTTCAGCGCCGAATCACGCTCAAAATCCCACGGCGCACGGCGCCGAACCCCACGGCGCTTTTCCGCCGGCAGGTCTTTGGGCCAGTCATCCGGGATCAGCAGCTCGACCGGATTGACCCGCTCCAGTTCCGCCAGCAGGTTTTCCCAGCCCTTGATCTCCAGCACCGAGAAATTACCGCTGGTGATGTCCAGTACTGCCAGGCCAAACAGACGCTCGTCGCCCAGCACCGCGGCGATAAGGTTGTCGCGGCGCTCGTCCAGCAAGGCCTCATCACTGACGGTCCCCGGAGTGATGATCCGCACCACCTGGCGCTCCACCGGCCCTTTACTGGTGGCCGGGTCGCCCACCTGCTCGCAAATCACCACCGACTCGCCGAGCTTGACCAGCTTCGCCAGGTAACCTTCCGCCGCGTGATAAGGAATCCCACACATCGGAATCGCCATCCCTGCCGATTGCCCACGCGCCGTCAGGGTGATGTCCAACAACTTGGCGGCTTTCTTCGCATCTTCGTAGAAGATTTCGTAGAAGTCGCCCATGCGGTAGAACATCAGCTGATCGGGGTGCTGATTCTTCAAGCGCCAGTATTGCTGCATCATCGGCGTGTGAGAGGACAAATCGTTCACGGCGGTATTCATCGGTGTCAGGCAAACTCGTTGAAAGGTGTGGGGCAAAAGGAGGGGCATCGGCCCGGCTTTTCCCCGATGGGCGCAAGGTTAACATGGGTGGTTGGGGGGGACCCAGGGATGAGTGAATTTGGGACCGAGGGTATGGAGATGCCCATCGCGTAGTGCCTGCGTCCGGCCTTAGCGGTTAACGGGTGCCAGATCAAAAGCCGACCAGTCTCCCTGGCTGTCCCTGGATTCACTTGTGGCGGCAAAGCTTGTTTGCGACAGCGGAGTATCAGCTAGCTCAATATCGAGTAAAAAGCCCGGCACTTGGCCGGGCGTCTCTGAAAAACTTGATGTCAGGCTCGTTTCGATTCGGCTTGCATCATCACCAAGTTCTGTTGCTTGGTAGCCTCAGTCAAAACTTCGCTGTAGACACGTTTTTTTTGATCCGATTTGGCGTGACGGATGAAGTCGGCAAATGTACTTTTGGTGCCCTTGGACAAGCCTAGCTTGATCGAAATCATAAGTGCGCTCCAGATAGCGGCCCGAGCGTAGCCTCTAGGTCGGCTCGCGTGTGTTGCTCAGGGATATGGTAGTCAATTTTATCGACACCAGCCTTGTAAAGTCGTCCCGAGTTGTCGATATGCTTGAGCAGAAGATCTACATGAACATCGCCTCGATACTCTAGCTTAAGCGCGTTCACCACGTCACGTGCGGCAAAGTACTGGTCGATGAAATGTTCCTTATGAATCCTCCTGCCCTCGGCGGCCTCGCGGGCATTTACAAAGCCCCAGGCCAGTTGCGGTGCCTGGTACACGTATAAAATTTGCACGAACCTGCCCTTTTTCAAGGAGCGGTCCACATTTCTTCTGGCCACGTCAATGTTTGAAAACGTTCCATCGAGGATGAAGGATTGTCTTTGATCCAGCGCAAAATCCAGGATTTTTTCAACGAGAATCGATACGCCGCCCTGAAAGAGCCAAGAGTTCGTCCCCTCGTAACCTGGAAATTCGTCGCGCAGTTCATCAGGATCTATACGTAGGATTGCGGCATCCGCAAATAGATTCACCAAAGCAATCGAAGCTTCGGTTTTGCCTGCGCCGGGTGATCCTGCCATGAAAACAGAAACTGGGGCTTCTTCCGGCGGGTAAAGCAGCTTGTCGGTGCGCCGCCCTGCAATAATTTTCTTGTTCGAACGAGCGAAGCGCAGTGCATCTTCGTAATGGCTTTGCTCTGCTGGCGTCATCAAGCAGCGTCCTCCATTAACACCCGCTCCTACATTATGAGTTCGAACATCCGCACTATTCGGTCCAGACCTTTCGCAGTGGAGTCAGGTTAGCATCACCGACCGGAGACGCTGCGGACGAAGTGTTTCTTCATCTATATGCTATATGCGGATTTATGCAAATCAGCATTTGTCTTCCGCAAAAAGAACAAGCATCATGCGCGTTATGCAAAAACGCAACGTATCTACCGTATTAAGAGCATTGCTCGATCAGCACGGGATCTCCCCCACGGAGCTTCACCGTCGTACCGGCGTGCCCCAATCCACCCTCTCGCGGATTCTCAGCGGCAAGATTGTCGATCCTTCGGATAAACACATCTCGAAAATCGCCGAGTACTTCGCCGTGAGTACCGATCAGTTGCGCGGGCGGGCGGAGGTTGCGCCGGTGGGCGGCCGCCGCGACGCGTTGCATGCCGAGCTCAAGGACATAAGCCTGTGGGATGACGAAACACCGGTCGAGGAAGACGAGGTGTCGGTCCCTTTTCTGCGTGAGGTTGAATTGGCTGCTGGATCAGGAAGATTCGTCATCGAGGAGAGCGAGCGCTCCAGCCTGCGATTCGGCAAGCGCAGCCTGCGGCATAACGGCGTGCAGTTCGATCAGGCCAAGTGCGTGACAGTGCGCGGCAACAGCATGTTGCCGGTACTGCGCGACGGCGCCACGGTCGGGGTGAATGCAGGCAAATGCGGGATCGGCGACATCGTCGACGGCGATCTCTACGCCATCAATCACAACGGCCAGTTGCGGGTGAAGCAGCTTTATCGCTTGCCCACCGGCATCCGCCTGCGCAGCTTCAACCGCGACGAGCACCCGGATGAAGACTACAGCTTCCAGGAAATGCAGGATGAGCAGATCGTCATCCTTGGCCATGTCTTCTGGTGGGGCATGTACGCCCGTTAACCCCATCGCTGTCAGATAAAACCCGCCACCGTGCGGGTTTTTTTTCGCCTCACGATTTTCCCAAATCCCCGTGTTCATTGAGCCTCTATGCGCTCGTGCATTTGCAATGCATAAATAAATGCATTTACGCATTGACTGTATATGCATCCATGCATATTCTGTGTCCAAGCCGCTCGTCAAAGCGGCTGGCAACAAAGCTCTTTAGTGGCACCAACAGGCAGCGATGAACCGGCCTTGACGGTTCAGAGGGTTGGCAACTGACCCAGGTGTGCAGCGTAAAGCACCAGAAGCAGTTATCCGGCGGGCAGGGGCCGCGGTCGGAAAAACAATTTGAATGGATCCGTACCGCGCCAGTCGCGCCGAAAGATCAAGCGCATTACTGAAAAGCCTGGGCGACCGGGCTTTTTGGAATGCCTGTGCGATTAGGCAGAGTTGTATCGACGTTCCAAAAACCTATTTAGCTAAAGGAATAGACCCATGAAAAAATTGTTCAGTGTGCTTATCGCAGCAGTCCTGGCGAGCCAGGCCTTCCATGCGTTTGCCGAAACGTCGCCTGTCGGTTCCTGGCAATTCGCTTCCTACCATGTTCCTGGTGGCGGCTTCTATGCCAACCAGACGATCTGTTTCAAGGAAGACAACACTTGGTATTCCAGTTCGCAGGCTGGCTGGAATGGCGCGTGGTTCCAGAACGGAGATGACCTGCAATGGAATGGTAGCGTGCCAATGAAAGGGGCAGGGATCTCCAACAATCTCGCCACCATCGCCATGGGCAAGATAACGGCCACGGGTGCGATGGCGGGGAGTTATGCGGAGTGGGCTGCACCAAGCGCGCTGCCGCTGCCCTGGGACCGGCATTACACCTACACCATGACTTACAAAAGCGCGACCTGCGGCGCTCCCAAGTGAAGCCAGTCCTGTCCAACTAAGAAGCGAAGACTTGAGCTCAGCGCTTGGGACAAACAAGCAGCGTTCGCTTGGCCTTTGTTCCCCGTTATTTATTAGCGATGCATTTACTGCACCGACAAGACCCCATTTGATCCCAGAAAAAACTTCCCCGCCCAACCAATCCGCCAGGAGTCATGAATGACAAACGAGCAACAAGCGTTGCTGGACATGCCGATCTGGCTGGTCATCCTGCTCGCCCTGGTGGGCGGGGTGTCCGGCGAGATGTGGCGTGCCGACAAGGAAGGGGCCCGCGGCTGGTCGCTGTTACGGCGCCTGGCCCTGCGCTCCGGTGCCTGCGTGATCTGCGGTGTCTCGGCAATCATGCTGCTGTATGCCCTCGGCATGTCGATCTGGAGCGCTTGCGCGCTGGGTTGCCTGACCGCCATGGCCGGTGCCGATGTGGCTATCGGTCTCTACGAGCGCTGGGTCGCCAAGCGGATCGGTGTGTGCGAAGTGCCGCCGCCGGATTCTCATCCAGACCAACAGTGAGCCCGGTGCTGCCGATCCATAGGAAAGTCCAATGCCCACTCTCATCGAAAAACCATCGCAGCTGTTCTCCGCCATGGCCGAGACGTTGCGTACAACGCTTCCCGGCCTGAAGGTTGGGAGCCCCCAGGACTTTGACGACACAGGCGATCAGCCTTGGGTCCTGATCGCCATCGAGCGCGACGCGTCAGGCAACCGCGCCAATGACGGACGTATCGCCCATGTCCTGACGCTGTCCATGCAAGTCGTGTCCCCCGGCGCGGGTCTGGCGGCGTGCGATCTGGCCAGTGAGTTGAAACGCGTGATCGTCGACAACCGCTGGAACCTGTCGGCCGAGCAGTGCAGCCGGCCAGCAGACGTCGAGGGCGTTGCGTCCATCTTCGGCGCCGGGACTCGGCCGTACACCGCCTGGACCCTTTCATTCACTCAAACCCTATACCTGGGCCCGACACTGCTGGACGACCCCTTGGGCACACCGAAATTTGCCCGGACCTGGGAAGTGTCGAACATCGACGACCCGGATCAATACACCGCGCTGGAGGACTGAACCATGTTCGATGCGCTTTTACGTCTGCACCTGGGGTCGATCATCGAGCGTCTGGCCGAGATGGAAACCGAGCTCGAAGACTTGCATCGGCGTGCCGACAGCGTCTGTCGCATCGGCATTTGCCAGGAGGTCGACGCGGCGAGCAACACCTGCAAGGTCAGCCATGGCGGGCTGCTGACGCCGGCGATCCGCTTCTTCAACCCGAGTGCCGGAGCACAGAGCGAGTCGCGGATCCCGTCCGTGGGCGAGCAATGTGTGTTGCTCAACCATGGCGGTGGCGACGGCGGCGGGCAGTCGGTGGCGTTGTTCGGCCTCAATGGTGGTCAGTTTCCGCCCGTCTCGACGCAGGCATCGCTGACGCGTCGCCTCTACCAGGACGGTACGGAAAACGGCTACGACCACGCAGGCCATGTCCTGCATTGGATTAACGGCCCGGCGGCGTTCAGCGGTTCCCGTGAGTCCCTTGAGCTGAGCATCGGCCCCTCGAGGCTGGCGATGACGCCGCAGTCCATCGAGTTGCAACTGGGCGCCGTTGGCATTCGTCTCGATGCGTCTGGCGTGCACTTCAGCGGCCCGTTGGTTGACCACCAGGGCCGCGTCATCAGTACCGCATAAGAGTTTTCCCCATGATTGGAATCGATCGCAACACCGGCGCGACGGTCGACGACTGGCTGCAGTTCGTGCAGCGCGCCACCCGGGCGCTGACCACTCCGCTCG
>NZ_JALJDX010000157.1 GCF_022952855.1 Pseudomonas sp. RGM2987
CCCCCCCCCCACAACAACAGTCCTCAAGCAATCCACGGCAGCAAAAAGGGGTTCAGAACCTAGTTCTGAACCCCTTTTTTATGCAACGTGAATCAGACGCGAGCTTTGCGCACGCCCTCAGCCAGCGCGGCGCAGAGGCTCAGCACACCGTCGACAGCCTGCTCCGACGTGTCAGCACTGGCGATATGGTCAATCAACGCCGACCCCACCACCACCCCGTCCGCCAGCCGCGCAATGGCAGCAGCCTGCTCTGGCGTGCGGATACCGAAACCGATGCTGATCGGCAGATCGGTATGGCGACGCAGGCGCGCCACGGCTTCTTCCACATGTTCCAGCGTCGCAGCGCCGGCACCGGTCACCCCGGCTACCGAGACGTAATACACAAAGCCCGAGCTGCCGTTGAGCACGGTAGGCAAGCGCACATCGTCGGTGGTCGGCGTGGTCAGGCGGATGAAGTCCAGGCCCGCGGCCTGTGCCGGTTCGCACAGCTCGCTGTTGTGCTCGGGCGGCATGTCGACGACGATCAGGCCATCAACGCCCGAATCCAGAGCCTCACCGATGAAACGTTGCACGCCATAACGGTGGATCGGGTTGAAGTAGCCCATGAGCACCAGAGGCGTCTCAGTGTTGCCTTCACGGAACTCGCGAACCATCTGCAGGGTTTTCGCCAGGTTCTGCTGGGCTCCCAAGGCGCGGATGTTTGCCAACTGGATCGCCGGGCCATCGGCCATCGGGTCAGTGAAGGGCATGCCCAACTCGATCACGTCGGCACCGGCTGCCGGCAGGCCTTTGAGGATTGCCAGGGAGGTGTCGTAGCTCGGGTCGCCAGCGGTGACAAAGGTCACCAGGGCGGCGCGATTCTGTTCCTTGAGTTCGGCAAAGCGGGTTTGCAGGCGGCTCATCAGTGTTTCTCCTGCTGGGACTGTTCCATGTGGTGCATTACGGTTTGCATGTCTTTGTCGCCACGACCGGACAGGTTGACCACCATCAGGTGATCCTTTGGCAGCTTGGGCGCGCGTTTGAACACTTCAGCCAAGGCGTGGGAGCTTTCCAGTGCAGGAATGATCCCTTCCAGGCGGCAGCACTTATGGAAGGCGTCCAGGGCTTCGGCATCGGTGATCGAGGTGTACTGGACACGACCAATGTCGTGCAACCAGGCGTGTTCCGGTCCGATACCGGGATAATCGAGGCCGGCGGAAATCGAATGGGCGTCGATGATCTGGCCGTCTTCGTCCTGCAACAGAAAGGTACGGTTGCCATGCAATACACCGGGCACACCGCCATTCAGGCTCGCCGCGTGCTTGCCGGTCTCAATGCCATAACCTGCGGCTTCTACACCGATGATGTCGACACTCTTGTCGTCCAGGAACGGGTGGAACAGGCCCATGGCATTGGAACCGCCACCGATGCACGCCACTAGGCTATCGGGCAGGCGACCTTCCTGGGCCTGCAACTGATCGCGGGTTTCCTTGCCGATCACCGCCTGGAAGTCGCGGACCATGGCCGGGTAAGGATGCGGGCCTGCCACGGTGCCGATCAGGTAAAACGTGCTGTCGACGTTGGTCACCCAGTCACGCAGTGCTTCGTTCATTGCATCCTTGAGGGTGCCAGTGCCGGCGACCACCGGGATCACTTCGGCACCCAGCAACTTCATGCGAAACACGTTGGCCTGCTGGCGCTCGATGTCGGTGGTGCCCATGTAGATCACGCAATCCAGGCCGAAACGTGCAGCCACGGTAGCGGTAGCCACGCCGTGCATACCCGCGCCGGTCTCGGCGATGATGCGTTTCTTGCCCATGCGCCGCGCCAGCAGGATCTGACCGATGCAGTTGTTGATCTTGTGCGCGCCGGTGTGGTTCAGCTCTTCGCGCTTGAGGTAGATCTTGGCGCCGCCGCAGTACTCGGTCAGGCGTTCGGCGAAATAGAGTGGGCTCGGACGACCAACGTAGTCGCGCTGGAAGTAGGCCAATTCCTCGATGAACGCCGGATCTTGCTTCGCCACTTCGTATTCACGAGCCAGGTCAAGGATCAGCGGCATCAGGGTTTCCGCCACGTAGCGGCCACCGAATGCACCGAACAGGCCATTGGCGTCAGGGCCGCTGCGCAGGTTGAAAGAAGTCGTAGGCTGGGTCATCGGGGCGCTCCAGGCAGATGCATAGAAAGACAATGAGGCTCACTCTACCCCTGACATCCTTCGCTGAAAACCGATAAGATCGCCGCAACCTGTCAGGAAAACTCACAGATAAAATGAGCCACGACCTTCCCCCTCTCAATGCCTTGCGCGCTTTCGAGGCCACCGCTCGCCTGAATAGCGTGAGCCAGGCGGCTGAACAACTGCACGTTACCCACGGCGCGGTCAGTCGTCAGTTGAAGGTGCTGGAAGAGCATCTGGGGGTCAGCCTGTTCGTCAAGGAGGGGCGCGGCCTGAAACTCACAGATGCGGGGGTGCGCCTGCGCGATGCCAGCGCCGAGGCGTTCGAGCGTTTGCGCAACGCCTGCGCGGAGCTGACGCAAAGCACCGCCGATGCGCCCTTCGTATTGGGCTGCTCGGGAAGCCTGCTGGCGCGTTGGTTCATCCCTCGCCTGGGCAGGCTAAACGCCGACTTGCCCGACTTGAGGTTGCACTTGTCAGCCGGTGAAGGTGACCTCGACCCGAGACGGCCAGGCCTTGATGCCCTGCTGGTATTCGCGGAACCACCATGGCCGGCGGACATGCAAGTGTACGAACTGGTCAATGAGCGGATCGGCCCGGTAATGAGCCCGCATCATGCCGGATTTGCCCGGCTGCAAACGGCCCCTGCCAGCGCCCTGCTCGATGAGCCGTTGCTGCATACCACGTCCCGGCCACAGGCCTGGCCGACCTGGGCACGGCAAAACGACCTTGAGCCCCAGGCGTTGAAGTTCGGCCAAGGGTTCGAGCACTTGTATTATTTGCTGGAGGCCGCCGTGGCAGGGTTGGGCGTGGCGATTGCCCCCGAGCCGCTGGTGGCCGAAGACGTACGCGCCGGGCGCCTGGTCGCGCCGTGGGGCTTCGGTGAAACCCCGGCGCGACTGGCGTTGTGGCTACCCAAGCGCGCCGCGGACGGGCGCGCTCGCCAATTGGCCCAATGGCTCAGGCACGAGCTGAGCCAGCCGACTCAGTCACCGCGCTTGCACAGCAGGTAGGCCGCCAATAAACCGATGGCACCGACTGCGACGCCGGCCGTGGTCCATGGGTGCTCCTGGGCGTAATCGCGGGTGGCGAGCCCGGTTTCACGGGTCTTGACCTTCACCTCTTCATACGCATCGCTGAGCAGATGCCGAGAGTGCTTCAACGCGCTTTCGGCGTTCGCCTTCAGTGTCTTGAGGGTCTTGCGCGACTCGTCCGAAGCGTCGTCCTTCAGGCTTTCCAACGACTTGAGCAGACTCTCGATCTCCGCTTCCATGCTTTGCAACGAAGCTTTGCGTAACGAATTGCTAGCCATGGTGGTTCTCTCCTGCAGTGGTTGAACGTGTGTGAGTTGGGACTCCAGCCGTTTCTGAAAGTGCAGTAAATCTGAACTTTCGAAGCGCAAACGGCGACACAGGTAAGGCACGCAATCGCTGCTAGGCTGATTAGGACAACCCAAGGAGACCTTCTCATGAGTGATCATCACACGTACAAAAAAGTCGAGCTGGTCGGCTCGTCTCCCACCAGTATCGAAGACGCCATCAACAACGCCCTGGCTGAAGCCAGCAAAAGCCTCAAGCATCTGGAATGGTTCGAAGTTACCGAAACCCGCGGGCACATCGAGAACGGTCGGGCCGCGCATTTCCAGGTGACCATCAAGGTCGGCTTCCGGATCGCCAATAGCTGATCGACGATGAACTTGCTCGCTGGCGCAGTGCCATAGGAATGGCGATGCGCTATGGTACGCGCATCACGGTTTACCCATACCTGCCTATTTGATCCGACCAAGGAGTGCGAGCGATGAAGAAGTTGATGGTAGCCCTGGGCTTGCTGAGCCTTGCGGGCGGTGCGTTTGCGGCCGGCAAGCCTTGCGAAGAGCTGAAAAGCGAAATCGCAGCGAAACTTGATGCCAAGGGTGTGTCAGGTTATTCGCTGGAAATCGTCGACAAAGGCGCGGCGGCCGACAGAAAAGTCGTCGGCACCTGCGACGGCGGCACGAAGGAAATCGTTTATAAGAAGTGATCCTTTGGAACGGCAAAGCCGACGCAGTGCGTCGGCTTTTTCATGCCCGCGATTCAGCCCTTCATGACCTGCGCGAGCAGCTCATAGGAATGCAAACGATCGGCGTGCTCATACAGGTCACTGGTGAAAATCAGCTCATCGGCCTGGGTTTGCTCGATCAGCACTTGCAGCCTGGCGCGGATCTTCTGCGGCCCGCCAATCATGGCCAGGCCCAGGAAATCGCCCACGGCTTCCTTCTCATGGGGCAGCCACAGGCCGTTCATGGACTCCACCGGCGGACGCTGCACCAGGCTCTGGCCGCGCATCAACGCCAGGATCCGCTGATACACCGATGTCGCCAGATAATCAGCCTGTTCGTCCGTGTCCGCCGCCACCAGCGGCACGCCGAGCATGACGTAAGGCTTGTCGAGTACCGCGGACGGCTTGAAGTGATTGCGGTACACACGAATCGCTTCATGCATGAAACGCGGGGCGAAATGGGAGGCGAAGGCGTAGGGCAAACCGCGTTCACCGGCCAGTTGCGCACTGAACAGGCTCGAGCCCAACAGCCACACCGGCACGTTGGTTCCGGTGCCGGGCATGGCAATGATTCGTTGATCCGGAGTGCGCGGGCCCAGGTAGCGCATCAGCTCGGTCACGTCCTCGGGGAAATCATCCGCACTGCCGGAGCGCTCGCGGCGCAACGCCCGGGCGGTCATCTGGTCGGAACCGGGTGCACGGCCCAACCCCAGGTCGATACGACCGGGGAACAGACTTTCCAGGGTGCCGAACTGTTCGGCGATGACCAACGGCGCATGATTGGGCAACATCACCCCGCCGGAGCCGACCCGGATGGTCGAAGTGCCACCCGCCAGGTAGCCCAGCAACACCGCTGTCGCGGAACTGGCGATGCCATCCATGTTGTGGTGTTCGGCGACCCAGAAGCGGGTATAGCCGTATTTTTCCACGTGCTGCGCCAAGTCCAGGGAGTTGCGTAGAGACTGGGCAGCATTGCCGTCGGCGCGAACGGGCACCAGGTCGAGGGTCGAGAACTTCACTTCGGACAGCTGTTTCATCGGCTGGGATCTCCAACGGCGTTCCGGGCTTTTCTACGGGCAAAAGCCTGCCGTTTCTATAGGTGTGTTCCATGCAATGTGGGCATATACCCGAGTTTCAATAGCTGCGAGGAATTTTCCTACTAAATTAGTCGACTAATCGACCGGGTGAACTTTATCCGCCCGTCTATCCTCACAACCCTGGCAATCAAAAACACCGGACGCGAACCCTCGCGTCGGATCTTGAGGAGGCAGACATGGCTATCATTAAGAAAGCATCGGCTCACTGGGAAGGTGACCTGAAAACCGGTATCGGCTCCATCTCCACCGAAACCGGGGTCTTGCGCGAAGCGCCCTATGGCTTCAAGGCACGCTTCGAAGGCGGCCGGGGCACCAACCCCGAAGAACTTATCGGTGCGGCCCACGCGGGCTGCTTCTCCATGGCATTTTCCATGATCCTCGGCGACGCCGGGCTCAAGGCCGAGCGCATCGACACCAACGCCGAGGTGACCCTGGACCAGGTCGATGGTGGCTTTGCGATTACGGCGGTGAAGCTGATCCTGAAAGCGAAGATTCCCGGCGCCAGCCAGCAGCAGTTCGAAGAGCTGAGCAAGAAAGCCAAGGAAGGTTGCCCGGTTTCCAAAGTGCTGAATGCCGAGATCACCCTGGAAGCGACGCTGGAGAGTTAAGGCACTGAAAGGATCGCAGCCGCTAAAGGCTGCGATCTTTTTACCTGTCGTCTCGACCGAGATCTATGGTCGAATGAAGGCCAGCAGTTTCAGCGCACAGGCAGTGCGCGCTGCACTGAGGATGTCGAGCATGAAACGATTTGCCCTGCTGGTCGCCGGTTGCGCCTTGGCTACATCAGCCCTGGCGGCGCCTAAACCTTGCGAAGAACTCAAGGCAGAGATCGAAGCCAAGATCCAGGCTCAGAATGTGGCTTCCTACACACTGGAAATAGTCACCAACGACGAAGTCAAAGATCAGAACATGGTGGTCGGCTCCTGCGAAAACGGCACGAAAAAAATCATCTACCAGAAGAACGACAATTAGACGCCTCTAGGGAATACAGCGTACCTGCCGATCTTCGGCGACGATTTCCCGCTTGGCGTTATAGAGCCGGGCGCTAGGGCTGAAGGCCAGGCTGCGCGCCTCCAGGCGATAACGCTGGCCGGCTTCGAAATGATCGTACCGCAGGCTCAGGTAGCACAAACGCTCTTGCGACTCGGTCAGCATTCCAAACCCGCCACCGCCAAATACCTCGAAGTCGAAACGCACTTCCAATTCATGACTGCCTGGCGACACCTGGAAAAAACGCCCGTCTCGTAGGCGCTGACCGTCCAGTTTTTCCGCCATCAGCACCTTGCCGCCCGGCGTAGGCGTCGCAAAATCGACCCAGGCCATGGCCGGATCGACCGCAGGCAACGGGCTCGTTGCGCAGCCGCCCATGGCAATGAGTGCAAGTAACAACATGTGAAAGCGCATGGTGAGCGTCCTGACCAATCAGGCCCTGAGCATAGCGCCGATCAACTTTGCTGGCAGCCCGCCGGTGTACCTTGTCCCACGACTTTGCGCTCCTGGTCGTACAGCTTGGCCCATGGCCGGAAACCAATGCTGCCGGCCTGCAACTGATAGCGCTGGCCGGCATTGAAATCCTTGAATTTCACGTTCAGGCGACAGTCACGCCACAGTGGTTCAGCGTCCGGGCCGATGTTGCTCGGCTCCACAGCAAATTGATAACGCACCGTCAGCTCATGGCTGCCGGGTTGTACCTCGAAATAACGTCGGTCGAGCGACGTTCTGTCATCGACCTTGAGCGCTTGCAACGCGGTGTCCTGATGGCTTCCAAGGTCAATCCAGGCTTGGGAAGGATCGGGGTCAGGCAAACCGGCGCAACCGGTCAGCAGCAACAGGCCACTTGTCAGCATCAACACGCGCATAGCGAAGCTCCGGGCAGGCGGGATAGTCTTGTGGGCAGACTTTTTCCCAGGGTGATTGCAATTGATCAGGCCGCATTCAAGCCATCGGTTACTCGACCGTGTTTTCCGGTTTTTGTTTCCAGGCCTCCTGCTTTTGTTACTCAACGGTTGTGCCAGCGTCAGTTATTACGGCCAGCTCGCCGGCGGACAACTGCGGTTGTTGCAGGCACGTGAGCCCATCGACCAGGTAATTGCCGACCCCACCCGGGATCCGCAGCTTCGTGCGCACCTGGCCCAAGCCCGCGAAGCACGGGCGTTCGCCAGCGCCCAGTTGCATCTGCCAGACAACCAAAGCTATCGCCTGTATGCGGACATCGGCCGTCCGTTTGTCGTCTGGAACGTCTTCGCCACGCCTGAATTTTCGCTGACACCGCAAAACCATTGCTTCCCGATTGCCGGTTGCGTGGCGTATCGCGGCTACTACAGCCAGGGCGCGGCGCGTGGCGAAGCGGCGCTGCAACGCTTGCAAGGCATGGACGTGGCGATTGGCGGCGTCGAGGCATACTCGACGCTGGGCTGGTTCGACGACCCGATCCTGAGCTCGATGATGCATTGGGGCGACGAACGCCTGGCAACCCTGATTTTCCACGAGCTGGCACACCAGCGCTTTTATGTAAAGGACGACACCCAGTTCAACGAGTCTTTCGCCACCTTCGTCGAACAGGAAGGCACCCGGCAATGGCGCGCCAGTCGCGGGTTGGCGCCGGATACCGGCAAACGGACGCAGCAGCGCGAGCAGTTCATCCAGCTGGTCCTCGACACGCGTCAGCGGCTGGAACAGCTCTACGCCCAACCCTTGCCGGCCGAGCAGATGCGCCAGCGAAAGGCCCAGCAGTTCCAGCGCCTGCGAGCGGACTATGAACAACTGCGCGACAGCCAGTGGGCGGGCGATAAATACTTTGACGCCTGGGTCTATGCGCCGCTGAACAACGCGCGACTATTGCCGTTCGGGCTGTATAGCCAGTGGGTGCCTGCGTTTGCGGCGCTGTATCGGCGTGAGGGCGGTGACTGGGTGGCGTTCTATGGGGCCGTGGAAAAGCTTGGGGAGCTACCGGCTGCTGAACGCAGAGTGGCGTTGGAGGCGTTGGCAGAATCGAAAGGTCCCACCGATTGACCGCAATGCTGTTCACTTAAGGTTTATCACTTGTCGTGGCGAGGGAGCTTGCTCCCGCTGGGCCGGTCCGCGTTCGGGCATAGCAGCCCCAAACGCTTGGGACCGCTGCGCGCTCCAGCGGGAGCAAGCTCCCTCGCCACGGGGCGGTGACGTCCTTAAGTGAACGGTATTGCACCGATTGACCGGGCCTCATCGCGAGCAGGCTCGCTCCCACAAGGGGGTTGTGGGCCCCTTTAGTACGCGTTCCTACATGTAAAAAGGGCACCCGAGCCATTCGGCGTGCCCTCTTCTGCTGCCATTGCGCCCCGCTGTCCGAGGCGTTCGGCAATTATGGATTGACGCTGTCTTTCAGAAACTTGCCCGGCTTGAAGGCAACGGTATTACTGGCCTTGATCTTCACCGGCTCACCGGTCTGCGGGTTCTTACCGGTGCGAGCACCACGGTGGCGTTGCAGGAATGTGCCGAAGCCAACCAGGGTGACGCTGTCCTTGCGATGCAGTGCGCCGGTAATTTCTTCGAGGACGGCGTTGAGGACACGGTTGGCTTGTTCTTTGGTGAGGTCTGCCTTTTCCGCGATGGCGGCAGCGAGTTCTGGTTTACGCATGAATGAAGCCCCTTTTGACGGTTTTTTTGTTGTTATGTCCGGACGGTTCTCATGGGAACCGCCCCTAAGGCGCCGCAGGCTCTACTCTGCGGCAGACGGGAGTGAGGATGGCACGGTGCCGGAAGCGGCGCCAGTGTCCGGGCGACCTTTGTGGGACCAAAAGTAGGGTTTTTGCGACAGAACGACCAGTATTTACGCCAGCAGGGCCGGAAGCTCTTTGTTCAGGGCCAGTTTCTCCATCACGGCCGCGCCCGTCAGGGCATAACCCAGCAGGTTGCCTTGAGTGTCGCGACACAGGGCCTTGATGTCGGCACCCTGCCCTTCGACGCTCCACACGCCTTCGCTGCCCTTGGGCGGCGGCGAGACCACCAGTGGGCACACCGGGGTTTTCACGGTAATCGGCATGGCCCCGTAGCTGACCGCAGTGGGGTTGCCGGCCAGCGTCTGGGCCAAGGCACGGGCGCAACTCATCAGCGGCATGACGTACAGCAGGTTCAAGCCGTCGACCTCGGCACAGTCGCCGAGGGCGTAGATATTGGCGTGCGAGGTCTTCAGGTGACGATCAACCACCACGCCACGGTTGACCACCAGGCCGGCAGCCGCCGCCAGATCGATGCGCGGACGCAGGCCGATGGCCGAGACCACAAGGTCACAGGCAATTACCTGGCCGTCGGACAGGTGCGCCTCCAACCCGTCGGCCACCCGTTGCAGGCGGTTGAGCACCGGGCCCAAATGGAAGCGCGCACCGAGGCTTTCCAGGCCTGCCTGCACCGCTGCGGCGGCGGCCGGGTGCAGCAGCGTCGGCATGACCTGCTCGCAGGGCGCCACCAGTTGCACTTCGTAGCCACCCAGGATCAGGTCGTTGGCGAATTCGCAGCCGATCAGACCGGCACCGAGCAGCAGCACCCGGCGCTTGCCAGCGGCTGCCGCGCGAAAACGCGCGTAGTCTTCCAGGTCATTGATGGGAAAGATCAGGTCCGCAGCGTCGCCCTGCACCGGCACTCGCACGGTTTCCGCGCCCCAGGCCAGGATCAGGTCGCGGTAGCTTACCGCCTCCTCGCCAATCCACAGGCGCTTGTGACCCGGGTCGATGCCGCTGATGCGGGTATGGGTGCGCACCTCGGCCTTCAACTGCTCAGCCATGGCTCCGGGTTCGGCCATGCTCAGGCCGTCGGCGTCCTTGTTTTTACCGAAACCGGTGGAGAGCATCGGCTTGGAATAGGAGCGCCCATCGTCCGCGGTGATCAGCAGCAGCGGGGATTCGCTGTCGAGTTTGCGAAACTCCCGGGCCAGGTTGTAACCGGCAAGCCCCGTACCGACGATGACAACAGGTGCGCTCATACTCTTCTCCCTTTGAGGAACGATCAGTTGATTTCGATCATTTCGAAATCCATCTTGCCCACGCCGCAGTCCGGGCAAAGCCAGTCTGCCGGCACGTCTTCCCAGCGGGTGCCGGCAGCGATGCCATCATCCGGCCAACCATCGGCTTCGTTGTAGATCAGGCCGCAGACGATACATTGCCACTTCTTCATTCAAATACTTCCTCAGGTGTCAGGCGTTTGCCGGCATGGTTGGGTCGATATGGTTGGGTCGATATGAGGCGGCCCTTCCGGCTCAGGGCGTTTTGTACTGATCGATCGCGACAGATGCAAGCATGATCGGCGCGACGCGGCCTGGCCCAGGCAAAACCGCCGACCGACATGGTAAGCTCGCCGCCTCATTTGCTGCCATTCAAGACCTCTGTGCCGCCTACAAATTCGTTATTTCCTACACTCCAATGGCGGCCCCGGCACCTGCTGGCGCCCCGTCCCGAGGCTTGGGTACTCGATTGGCTGTTCGACGAAGGCTCGCTGACCCGGCGCCTGACCGGCATATCGCACAACCACTTCAGCGTGACGCCGCTGTTCGAGGGCTGGCAGCCATTGCGCCCCGACGAATGTGGCGCCCTGGACCTGGCCGAAGGCAGCGAAGGCTGGGTGCGCGAAGTGTATCTGCGCGGCCATGGCGAACCCTGGGTGTTCGCCCGCAGCGTGGCGGCACGCAGCGCCTTGCAGGGCGACGGATTGCACATGGACGAACTGGGCAGCCGCTCCCTGGGCGAGTTGCTGTTCTGCGACCGGGCCTTCCAGCGCCGGGCCATCGAGGTCTGTCATTACCCCGAGGCCTGGTTGCCGGCCGACGTCCGCACGGCGCAGTTGTGGGGCCGCCGATCGCGCTTTGATCGCGGCGCGCTGAGCGTGCTGGTGGCGGAAGTCTTCCTGCCGCGCTTGTGGACCGTCGCCCGTGCCAATCCGGAGAATCGCTGATGTACGTGCAACTGCTCAAATCCTTGAACCGCCTGAATCCTCGGGCCTGGGACTTCGTGCAACTGACCCGCATGGACAAGCCCATCGGTATTTACCTGCTGCTGTGGCCGACGCTGTGGGCGTTGTGGATAGCCGGTGAGGGTTCACCCTCCCTCGCCAACGTTCTGATCTTCGTCCTTGGCGTGGTGCTGACCCGCGCCGGCGGCTGCGTGATCAACGACTGGGCCGACCGCAAGGTGGACGGTCACGTCAAGCGCACCGAGCAGCGCCCGTTGGTGAGCGGCAAGATCAGCTCGAAGGAAGCGCTGGTGTTCTTCGCGGTGCTGATGAGCGTCAGTTTCCTGCTGGTGCTGTGCACCAATGCGCCGACCATCCTGCTGTCCCTCGGCGGGCTGGCGCTGGCCTGTACCTACCCGTTCATGAAGCGCTACACCTACTACCCGCAAGTGGTACTGGGCGCGGCATTCTCCTGGGGCATGCCGATGGCATTCACCGCTGAAACCGGTCATTTGCCGGCGGCGGCGTGGCTGCTGTACATCGCTAACCTGCTGTGGACAGTGGGATACGACACCTACTACGCGATGACCGATCGCGACGATGACCTGCGCATTGGCGTGAAGTCCACGGCGATCCTGTTCGGCGATGCTGACCGGGTGATTATCCTGACGCTGCAAGGCTTGGCCCTGGCCTGCTTGCTGCTGGCCGGCTCGAAATTCCAGCTGGGTGGCTGGTTCCACCTCGGGCTGGTGGCCGCTGCGGCGTGCTTCGCCTGGGAGTTCTGGTACACCCGCGGCAAGGATCGGATGCGCTGCTTCAAGGCGTTTTTGCACAACCACTGGGCCGGGCTGGCGATTTTCGTGGGGATTGTGCTGGATTATGCGTTGCGTTGAGACCGCTGATCCAGCGGTGAACCTTGGGTCAGGAAAGCCTTTGTGGCGAGGGAGCTTGCTCCCGCTCGGTCGGTCCGACGCCTCGGGCGCAGCGACCGCAAGATTTTGGGGCCGCTTCGCGCCCCAGCGGGAGCAAGCTCCCTCGCCACAGAAGCATCTTGGCTGGATTCGTTAATCAGGCTTGGCGATGTGCCACACGCCGAATTTACCGTCTCCGGTCGGCTTCTCGCCCCTCTTGTCCATGGCAAAAGTGTAAAGCGGCTTGCCATCGTAGGCCCACTGCTTCCCGCCGTCGTCACGGGTGATCACGGTCCATTCGCCCATGGACTTATCGCTATCTTTAGCCATCAGCGGCGGCCATTTGGCCGCGCATTCGCCGTTGCACATCGACTTGGCGCCCGAGTCTTTGTCAAACGTATACAAGGCCATGCCACTGTGGTCCGTCAACATGCCATCTTTTTCCATCGCCGGCTCAGCCGCGAACGCCATGGCCGGCAGCGCCAGGGCAGCCATTAACGCCAGCGCCTTGGTGGTTTGGGTGAAGTAAGTCATGGAAACCTTCTTTTGTGGTTGTCAGGATTCGGACTCAAAGCTTAGTCCAGGATCCGCTTCGCTGCCGGGTGGCGAAATAACTGTCACACGACTGCAATAATTCCGTTATCTAATGCGGCGCAAGACAGTTAAATGACAAGAGGATTACCCCATGGTTGGCAGGAGCATTCTGATCGTCGACGACGAGGCGCCCATCCGCGAGATGATCGCCGTTGCGTTGGAGATGGCCGGCTATGACTGCATGGAAGCAGAGAACTCTCAACAGGCCCACGCCATCATCGTCGACCGCAAGCCCGACCTGATCCTGCTGGACTGGATGCTGCCCGGCACGTCTGGCATCGAACTGGCGCGGCGCCTCAAGCGTGACGAACTGACCGGTGACATCCCGATCATCATGCTCACCGCCAAGGGCGAAGAGGACAACAAAATCCAAGGCCTGGAGGTCGGCGCCGACGACTACATCACCAAGCCGTTTTCCCCACGCGAGCTGGTAGCGCGCCTGAAGGCCGTGCTGCGCCGCGCCGGGCCGACCGATGGCGAGGCACCGATCGAAGTCGGCGGCCTGCTGCTGGACCCGATCAGCCACCGCGTAACCATCGACGGCAAACCCGCCGAGATGGGCCCGACCGAATACCGCCTGCTGCAATTTTTCATGACCCACCAGGAACGCGCCTACACCCGTGGCCAACTGCTGGATCAAGTCTGGGGCGGCAACGTGTATGTCGAGGAGCGCACCGTGGACGTGCACATCCGCCGCCTGCGCAAGGCCCTCGGCGATGCCTATGAGAATCTGGTACAAACCGTGCGCGGCACCGGCTATCGTTTCTCCACCAAGGCCTGATCCGAGCCCTTACCGCCCGACAAGCTGACAAGGACGCGCGTCACGTGAATCAAAACTGGCATGGCACGCTGATTCGCCACATGTTGTTGCTGGTGACCGGCTGTTTGCTGATCGGCCTGATCAGTGGTTATTACGGCTGGAGCCTGGCCGCCGGGCTGGGGCTTTACCTGGCCTGGACCCTCAAGCAATTGCTGCGCCTGCACGAATGGCTGCGCCTGCATCAACCCGACGAAGCCCCGCCCGACGGCTATGGCCTGTGGGGCGAAGTGTTCGACAGCATCTACCACCTGCAACGCCGCGACCAGCGCGTTCGCGGGCGCCTGCAAGCGGTGATCGACCGGGTCCAGGAATCCACCGCCGCGCTGAAAGACGCGGTGATCATGCTCGACAGCGACGGCAACCTGGAATGGTGGAACCGCGCCGCCGAAACCCTGCTCGGCCTCAAGACACCGCAGGACAGCGGCCAGCCGGTGACCAACCTGGTGCGTCATCCGCGCTTCAAGGAATATTTCGAGCAGGACAATTACGCCGAGCCATTGGAGATCCCTTCGCCGACCAATGATCGACTGCGTATCCAGCTGTACATCACCCGCTACGGCAACAACGAACACCTGATGCTGGTGCGCGACGTAACGCGTATCCACCAGCTGGAACAGATGCGCAAGGACTTCATCGCCAACGTGTCCCATGAGCTGCGCACACCGTTGACGGTGATCTGCGGCTACCTGGAGACCCTGCTCGACAACGTCGAGGAGGTGAACCCGCGCTGGAGCCGGGCCTTGCAGCAGATGCACCAGCAAAGCGGGCGCATGCAGACGCTGCTCAACGATTTGCTGCTGCTGGCAAAACTGGAAGCCACCGATTACCCGTCGGACAACCAGCCGGTGCCCATCGACGACCTGCTGCAAATCATCAGCGAAGACGCACAGGAACTGTCCGGGCCCAAGCAACAGACCATCACCCTGGAAGCCGACCCGGCCGTGCAGCTCAAGGGCAGCGAGGCGGAACTGCGCAGCGCGTTTTCCAACCTGGTGTTCAACGCGGTCAAATACACCCCTGAGCAAGGCCGTATCCACGTGCGCTGGTGGGGCGATGAGCAAGGCGCGCACCTGAGCGTGCGCGACTCAGGCATTGGCATCGACGCCAAACACTTGCCGCGCCTGACCGAACGCTTCTACCGCGTCGACTCGAGCCGCAACTCCAACACCGGTGGCACCGGACTGGGCCTGGCGATCGTCAAGCACGTCCTGTTGCGGCATCGCGGGCGCATGGAGATCAGCAGCGTGCCCGGCCACGGCAGCACGTTCACTTGCCATTTCGCCCCGGCCCAGGTGGTTCGCGCGCGTCTTGCCAGCCCCGCCGATTGATACCGGCCAGCACTGCCCCCTAGGCAACCGTCGAGTCAGCCGCTACATTGGCTGACTTGCGCCTGCCTTTTCAGGTGCTCATTTTTAACCCTTACGACTCTCACGGAACCCGCAAAACTCCATCATGGACCCTTCCCCTGGCTTGTCCCTCGTTTCGCTCTTCGCCGAATTCGGCATGATTCTTTTCGCTTTTCTCCTGGTCCTGCTCAACGGTTTCTTCGTTGCGGCCGAATTCGCCATGGTCAAGCTGCGCTCGACCCGGGTCGAGGCCATCGCCGAACAGAACGGCTGGCGCGGGCACATCCTGCGTACCGTCCACAGCCAGCTCGACGCTTACCTGTCCGCCTGCCAGCTGGGTATCACCCTGGCCTCCCTGGGCCTGGGCTGGGTCGGCGAGCCGGCCTTTGCGCACATCCTCGAACCGTTGCTGGGCGCGGTGGGCGTCCAGTCGCCGGAAGTGATCAAGGGCGTGTCGTTCTTTACCGCGTTCTTCATCATTTCGTACCTGCATATCGTGGTCGGCGAACTGGCGCCCAAATCCTGGGCGATCCGCAAACCCGAGCTGTTGTCGCTGTGGACCGCCGTGCCGCTGTACCTGTTCTACTGGGCGATGTACCCGGCGATCTACCTGCTCAACGCCAGCGCCAACGCCATCCTGCGCATCGCCGGCCAAGGTGAGCCCGGCCCGCATCACGAGCATCACTACAGCCGCGAAGAATTGAAGCTGATCCTGCACTCCAGCCGGGGCCAGGATCCCAGCGACCAGGGCATGCGCGTACTGGCCTCGGCCGTGGAGATGGGCGAACTGGAAGTGGTGGACTGGGCCAACTCCCGGGAAGACCTGGTGACGCTGGAGTTCAACGCACCGCTCAAGGAAATCCTGGCGATGTTCCGTCGCCACAAATTCAGTCGTTACCCGGTGTACGACAGCGAGCGCCAGGAGTTCGTCGGCCTGCTGCATATCAAGGACCTGCTGCTGGAACTGGCGGCCCTGGACCACATCCCGGAGTCGTTCAACCTCGCCGAGCTGACCCGGCCCCTGGAGCGGGTGTCCAGGCACATGCCGCTGTCGCAGTTGCTGGAGCAGTTCCGCAAGGGCGGCTCGCACTTCGCAGTGGTCGAGGAAGCCGATGGCAACATCATTGGCTACCTGACCATGGAAGACGTGCTGGAAGTGCTGGTCGGTGATATCCAGGACGAACACCGCAAGGCCGAGCGCGGCATCCTGGCCTACCAGCCAGGCAAGCTGCTGGTGCGTGGCGACACGCCGCTGTTCAAGGTCGAGCGCCTGCTGGGCATCGACCTTGACCACGTCGAGGCCGAGACCTTGGCCGGGCTGGTCTACGAGACCCTCAAGCGGGTGCCGGAAGAGGAAGAAGTGCTGGAAGTCGAAGGCCTGCGGATCATCATCAAGAAGATGAAAGGGCCGAAGATCATCCTGGCGAAGGTGTTGATGCTCGATTGAGTTTCAACCTCCCCCCATGTCTAGACCGTGGAGATGATCACCTGTGGCGAGGGAGCTTGCTCCCGCTGGGTCGCGAAGCGGCCCTAAAGCGACGACTGCTTCGCCCGAGGCGTCGGACCGACCGAGCGGGAGCAAGCTCCCTCGCCACAAAAAGCTCCTCCGCTTGTGCAGAGGCTACTGCTTGCCCAACGCAAAGTTGGGCAACTCCCCCACTGGCTGGTTGAACTGATAGGGAATCGACACCAGCCCCAAGCCGGTGTTGCGCTGTACCACGAAGTGCAGGTGCGGGCCGGAGCTGTTGCCGGTGTTGCCCGACAGCGCCAGCGGCGTACCCACCCCCACCCGCTGCCCTTCGCGCACGCAAACCGAGCCTTTCTGCAAGTGCAGGTAGACGCCCATGGTGCCGTCGTCGTGCAGCACCCGCACAAAGTTGCCCGAAGGATCATCGCCCCGGCCGGTCTGCCGGTTTTCGGTCTTGATCACCACACCGCCCCGCGCCGCGATGATCGGCGTGCCCTCGGGCATGGCGATGTCCATGGCGTAGCGGTTTTTCGGACCGTAGTGGCTGTACTGGCCGTTGGCACCCTGGCTCAGCCGGAACGGCCCGCCGCGCCACGGCAGCGGGTAGCGATAGGCCTGCGCCGCGCCGGCAGGATCGCCCAGGGAATATTCGAACCTTGGGGTATACACCAGCGGCTTGCCCGGCTGCGCGGCTGTGAGCAGAGCCAGACGCAGGTTACTGCGCGCCGGCAATACTCGACGAATCGGCCGGCTTGGCGCCCCGTTCACATTGCGCAGGCCGGCGAAACTCAGCTCGATTTCCACCGGGGCATACAAATCGTTGCGCACGAACACCGCGTCGGCGCCTTTCTGTTTCTTGATATCGAGAAATACCTGGCGCTCCAGGTTCTCGACCATGCGATCCCGAAAGACGAAGACCTGGGCTCCCCTGCTAGGGCGGTCGCTATAGGAGACGACGCCATGGGCATCGGTGGATTTGTAAATGGTCATGGCCATGGCCGAGGTGGAGGCCAGGACAAGACCGCAGGCGAACAGCAGGGGCGCGAGCATGGGCAAAAGGTTCTGTCGAAAAATGAAGGCCTGCACAGCAGCCTAGCAGCTGGATGGACCAGCGTAGTCGACGGATGTTTCAAAATTGGCTCAGAGAGCGAGGTTGGATGTGACGGCCCCTTCGCGAGCAAGCCCGCTCCCACAGTAATTTGTGTAGGTACACAGGTTTGTGCCCTACGCAAATCCCCCTGTGGGAGCGGGCTTGCTCGCGAAGGCGGCCTGACAGCAGCCGCTGAATCAGGCGCCGGGTACGAAGTGTTTCTGCGCCGTGCCGCGGGCGATCAGGCGGGAGATGTAGTCGAGTTTCTGCGGGTCTTTGTCGACGAAGCGGAAGGTCAGTTGCAGCCATTCGCTGTCGGGAGTCTGCTCATGGGCGACGATGGCGTGCAGGTAACCGTTCAGACGAGCGGTTTCGGCGTTGTCGCCCTGCTCCATGTCCAGCACCGCGCTTTCGAGCACTTGTGGCAGGGCGTCGGTGCGCTTGACCAGCAGCAACGCCTCCTTGAGGCTCAGGGCCTTGATCACGCAGGGCAGCGTCCCGCTGGACAGGCGCAACTGGCCCTGGCCGCGATTGCCGGCCGGCCCGGCAGCGGCGGCCGGAGCCTTGACGGGCGGGCTGTTGAGCAAGCCTCGGGCCGGCGCAGCTGCAGCGGCAGGTGCGGCGGCTACGGCAGCGGGCTTGGCGAACGGATTCGCCGCTGGCGCCGCTGCCGCAGCGGCAACCGGTGCCTTGCCGCCGGTCAGGGCGCTGAGGGAGTCATTGCCAAACGCCGAATTCATTTTGGTCGGGGCGCTGTTCATCAAGGTGTCGAGCTTGCCGACCTTGTGCAAGGCCTGCTTGACCTTGGTCAGCAACTGCTCGTTGGTGAAGGGCTTGCTGACGTAGCCGGAAACGCCGGCCTGGATCGCCTGGACCACGTTTTCCTTGTCGCCGCGACTGGTGACCATCACGAACGGCATGCCCTTGAGGTTGTCCTGCTGACGGCACCAGGTCAGCAGTTCCAGGCCGGACATCTCCGGCATTTCCCAGTCGCACAGCACCAGGTCGAACGCTTCGCGCGCCAGCAGCGCCTGGGCTTTCTTGCCGTTGACCGCGTCTTCGATGCGCACGCCCGGGAAGTAGTTACGCAGGCACTTCTTCACCAGGTCACGAATGAACGACGCATCGTCCACGACCAATACACTGACCTTACTCATCCAGATACACCTCTAAAAAATCCCGGCAAGCATACCGCTTTTACTGATGGCAGATTGCCAAAAACCTTCAGTCACGCCGGGACTTTTCGTTCGCGGGTGCTGCTTTTGGTTAAAAAAAACCCAAAAAAAAGCCCGACCAGAAGGCCGGGCGCTTTTCTTGGCAATCTTACTTATCGTCAGTTTCGCCCGGAACATTAGGGGTTTCGGACGGGGTGCCTTCAACTTCTTCCTTCATCCGCTTCAGGCCCATGTGCCGTACATCGGTACCGCGCACTAGGTAGATCACAAGTTCCGAGATGTTGCGTGCATGATCGCCGATACGTTCCAGCGAACGCAGCACCCAGATGATGCTCAGCACCCGGGAAATGGAGCGCGGGTCTTCCATCATGTAGGTCGCCAGCTCGCGCAGGGCGGTCTTGTATTCGCGGTCGATGATCTTGTCGTACTGGGCCACGGAAAGCGCCAGGTCGGCGTCGAAGCGGGCAAAGGCATCCAACGCGTCGCGGACCATGTTGCGCACCTGGTCGCCGATGTGGCGCACCTCGACGTAACCGCGCGGCGCTTCGCCTTCTTCGCACAACTGGATGGCACGGCGGGCGATCTTGGTGGCTTCGTCGCCGATACGCTCAAGGTCGATCACCGACTTGGAGATGCTGATGATCAGGCGCAGGTCGGAAGCGGCCGGTTGACGGCGGGCCAGGATCCGCAGGCACTCTTCGTCGATGTTGCGCTCCATCTGGTTGATCTGGTCATCGATCTCGCGCACCTGCTGGGCCAGGCCGGAGTCGGCCTCGATCAGCGCGGTCACCGCGTCGTTGACCTGCTTTTCCACCAGCCCGCCCATGGCCAGCAGGTGGCTGCGCACTTCCTCCAGCTCGGCGTTGAACTGGGCGGAAATGTGGTGAGTAAGGCCTTCCTTCGAAATCATGGTTTTGCTCCGCAAAAGCTGTGAGCTGCAAGCTACAAGCTGCAAGCTGTGTGTCGTTACGCTGAACTGCCTTTACTTGCCGCTTGAAGCTTGCGGCTCGCAGCTGCCGCTAGCCATAGCGGCCCGTAATGTAGTCTTCGGTCTGCTTCTTCGCCGGATTGGTGAACAGGGTGTCGGTGTCGCCGAACTCCACCAGTTTGCCCATGTACATGAACGCGGTGTAGTCGGAAACCCGCGCCGCCTGCTGCATGTTGTGGGTCACGATGACGATGGTGAACTTGGACTTGAGTTCGTAGATCAGCTCTTCGACTTTCAGCGTCGAGATCGGGTCCAGGGCCGAGCAGGGTTCGTCGAGCAGCAGCACTTCCGGCTCGACGGCGATGGTGCGAGCGATCACCAGACGTTGTTGCTGACCGCCGGACAGGCCCAGGGCCGAGTCATGCAGGCGATCCTTGACCTCGTCCCACAGCGCCGCGCCCTTGAGGGCCCATTCCACGGCTTCGTCGAGAATCCGCTTTTTGTTGATGCCCTGGATGCGCAGGCCGTAGACCACGTTCTCGTAGATGGTCTTGGGGAACGGGTTGGGCTTCTGGAACACCATGCCGACACGACGACGCAGCTCGGCCACGTCTTCGCCCTTGCGGTAGATATTGTTGCCGTAGAGGTTGATTTCACCCTCGACGCGGCAGCCGTCCACCAGGTCGTTCATGCGGTTGAACGTGCGCAGCAAGGTCGACTTGCCGCAACCCGACGGGCCGATGAACGCGGTAACGCGTTGTTTCGGGATGTTCAGGCTGACGTCGTACAGCGCTTGCTTCTGGCCGTAGAACAGACTCAGGCCAGGCACTTCGATGGCGACGGTTTCATCGGCCAGGTTCAGGCTCTGCTTGTCGCGGCCCAGGGCCGACATGTTGATGCCGTGTGTATGTACTTCGTGTTGCATGGGAGGCTCCCTGTGCTAACAAATTCGGTTCGGTTGGCTGCTGAGCAGCCATGCCATCGGTGTACTTGTGTGGGAGCGGGCTTGCTCGCGAAGGCGGGGTGTCAGCTTGCATCCCTATCGGATGTGCTGCCGTCTTCGCGAGCAAGCCCGCTCCCACAGGGAAATCAACTATCCAGTGCCTTGTATTTCTCGCGCAGGTGGTTACGGATCCACACCGCCGACAGGTTGAGCGTGGCGATCACCAGCACCAGCAGTAGCGCCGTGGCGTAGACCAGTGGCCGCGCCGCCTCGACGTTCGGGCTCTGGAAACCGACGTCATAGATATGGAAGCCCAGGTGCATGATTTTCTGGTCCAGGTGCACGTACGGATAGTTGCCATCGAGCGGCAGCGACGGCGCCAGTTTCACCACGCCCACCAGCATCAGCGGCGCCACTTCACCGGCGGCGCGTGCCACGGCCAGGATCATGCCGGTCATCATCGCCGGGCTCGCCATCGGCAGGACGATTTTCCACAGGGTCTCGGCCTTGGTCGCACCCAGGGCCAGGGAGCCTTCGCGCACGGTCCGCGGGATCCGCGCCAGACCTTCTTCAGTCGCCACGATCACCACCGGCACCGCCAGCAGCGCCAGGGTCAGGGACGCCCAAAGCAGGCCCGGCGTACCGAAGGTCGGCGCCGGCAGCGCTTCGGGGAAGAACAACCGGTCGACCGACCCACCCAGCACGTAGACGAAGAAGCCCAGGCCGAACACGCCGTAGACGATGGCCGGTACGCCCGCCAGGTTGTTCACCGCGATACGGATCAGGCGGGTCATCGGACCCTGGCGGGCATATTCGCGCAGGTAAACCGCTGCGAGCACGCCGAACGGGGTCACGATCATCGCCATGATCAGGGTCATCATCACCGTGCCGAAAATCGCCGGGAAGATCCCGCCTTCGGTGTTGGCTTCACGCGGATCGTCGCTGAGGAACTCCCAGACCTTGCTGAAATAGAAACCGAGCTTGGTGAAGGTGCCCATGGCGTTCGGCTGGTAGGCGTGCACCACCTTGCCGATGCCGATTTCCACTTCCTTGCCGTTGGCGTCGCGGGCGGTCAGGCTGTCGCGATTGAACTGGGCGTGCAGGTCGGACAGGCGCGCTTCAACCTCCTTGTAACGGGCGTTGAGTTCGGCGCGCTCGCTTTCCATATCGGCTTGGGCGGCGGCGTCGAGCTTGCCGTCCAGCTCCAGTTTGCGACCGTGCAGGCGCACACGCTCCAGGCCGGCGTTGATCGAGCCGATGTCGACTTTTTCCAGGGTCTTGAGCTCGGCGGCCAGCTGGTTGACGCGCTGTACGCGAGCCTGCAGCTCCGGCCAGGCGGCCTCGCCTTCGGCGATGACCTTGCCGTCCTGCTTGACGTTGACCAGGTAGCCGTAGAAGTTGCCCCACTCACGGCGCTCGATGGCCATCAGCTCCGGCGGCGTGGTCTGGTTGCTCAACCAGTCACCGACGATCCAGGTGAAGTCAGTGCCGTTGAGGTCACGGTTGCCGACCTTGACCAGCTCGCGGGTCATGAACTCGGGGCCTTCGTCCGGCACGGGCAGGCCAGCGCTTTTCAGGCGTTCGCGGGGCACTTCTTCCTTCTGCACCACTTCGCCCACCACCAAGTGCGCGGGCATGCCCGGCACGTTGTAGTTGGCGTGGATCAGGTCCGCCGGCCAGAAGTGGCCCAGGCCCCGCACGGCGATCACCGCCAGCAGGCCAATGGTCATGATCACCGCGATGGACACCGCGCCACCGCTGATCCAGACGCCGGGGGCGCCGCTCTTGAACCATCCTTTCAGGGAGTTCTGTTTCACAGACTTCTACCTTTCTTAAAGCGACGAATATTTCTTGCGCAGACGCTGACGGATCAGCTCGGCGAGGGTGTTCATGACGAAGGTGAACAGCAGCAGCACCAGCGCCGAGAGGAACAGCACGCGGTAGTGGCTGCCGCCGACTTCCGACTCGGGCATCTCCACCGCGACGTTGGCCGCCAGGGTGCGCAGGCCTTCGAACAGGTTCATTTCCATGACCGGGGTGTTACCGGTCGCCATCAGCACGATCATGGTTTCGCCCACCGCACGGCCCATGCCGATCATCAGCGCCGAGAAAATCCCCGGGCTGGCGGTGAGGATCACCACGCGGGTCATGGTCTGCCACGGCGTGGCACCCAGGGCCAGGGAGCCCAGGGTCAGGCCGCGAGGCACACTGAACACGGCGTCTTCGGCGATGGAATAGATGTTCGGGATCACCGCGAAGCCCATCGCCAGGCCCACCACCAGGGCGTTGCGCTGGTCGTAGGTGATGCCCAGGTCGTGGGAAATCCACATGCGCATGTCGCCGCCGAAGAACCAGGCTTCCATGTACGGGCTCATGTACAGCGAGAGCCAGCCCACGAACAGGATCACCGGGATCAGCAGCGCGCTCTCCCAGCCATCCGGCACCTTCAGGCGCACGGATTCAGGCAGGCGGCTGAACACGAAGCCGGCGACCAGGATGCCGATCGGCAGCAGCATCAGCAGGCTGAAGATGCCCGGCAGGTGACCTTCGACGTACGGCGCCAGGAACAGGCCGGCGAAGAAACCGAGGATCACCGTCGGCATCGCCTCCATCAGCTCGATCACCGGCTTGACCTTGCGGCGCATGCCCGGGGCCATGAAGTACGCGGTATAGATCGCCGCGGCCACCGCCAGCGGCGCGGCCAGCAGCATCGCGTAGAACGCGGCCTTCAGGGTGCCGAAGGTCAGCGGCGAGAGGCTCAGCTTGGGTTCGAAGTCGGTGTTGGCGGCGGTCGATTGCCAGACGTATTTGGGCTCGTCGTAGTTTTCGTACCAGACCTTGCTCCACAACGCACTCCAGGAGACTTCCGGGTGCGGGTTGTCCAGCAACAGCGGTTGCAACTTGCCGCCCTGCTCGACGATCAGCCGGTTGGCCCGTGGCGACATGCCGAACACGCCCTGGCCATCAACCACCTGGTCCACCAGCAAGGTGCGGTGGGCGGTGCTGTGGAACACGCCGAGCTTGCCGGCCGCGTCGAGGGCGACGAAGCCTTTGCGGCGTTCTTCGGCGGTGATTTCAACGATCGGCGTGGTGCCCATCTGGAAGCTACGGATCTGCTTCAGGCGCTGGTCGCCATCAGGATCGCGGGCCATGAACCATTGGGACAGGCCGCCCTTGGAGTCGCCGACGATCAGGGAAATGCCGCCGACCAGTTGGGTCGCGGCGGTCACTTGGGCATCGGCGTTTTCCAACAGCTTGTAACGGCCGTTGAGGCTCTTGTCCCGCAGGCTGAACACGTCGGCCTGGGCGCGCCCGTTGACCACATACAGCCATTGCTGGCGCGGGTCGACGAAGATGTTCTTCACCGGCTCGGTCATTTGCGGCAGCTCGATACGTGTCTGCTCGCTGGTGACCTCGCCGGTCATCATGTTCTCTTCGCTGGTGAGCGACAGGACCTGGAGCTGGGCGCCGCTGGAGCCGGCCAGCAACAGGGTCGAATCGGTGGCGTTGAGGCTGACATGCTCCAGCGGCGCGCCTTGCTCGTTCAGCGTGATCGGCGACTCGCCATACGGGTATTCAACGGCCGGCGAGATGGTCTTCTTGCCGTCCGGATAGCTGACTTTATAGGTGTGACGGAACACCAGGGCCTGGCCATTGGACAGACCGATTGCCACCAGCGGGCTGCCGGGCTGGTCTTCACCGATGGACACCACGCTGGCGCCGGCCGGAAGCGGCAGGTCGACACGACGCAGTTCGGCACCGCTGTCGAGGCTGTAGAACAATGCCTGGCCTTTGTCGGAAACCCGCATGGCGACCTGGTTCTGCTCTTCGATGGCTATCATCAGCGGCTTGCCGGCGTCCTGCATCCAGGCCGGGGTGATCGAGTCTTTGCGGGTCAGCTCCGCGCCCTGGAACAGCGGAAGCACCACGTAGGCCAGGAAGAAGAAAATCAGGGTAATCGCCGCCAGGACGGCAAGGCCGCCGACCAGCACATACCAGCGGGTCAGGCGATCCTTGAGCGCGCGGATGCGACGCTTACGTTGCAGCTCAGGCGTATTGAAGTCAATGCGCTTGGGAGGGGAAGTCGTAGTCATTGGGGAATTGGCCAGATCATTCATGCGCACACCCTAGCGATCCTGTATGACAGAAAGATGACAATGCAGTGACGCAACAAATCCGCCGCCCGTGGAAACCGGCAGCGGACAGGAAATTAGTGTCTGTGGGAGCAACCTCACCCCCACAGAAAGCCCGGGCGTGGGCCCGGGCTCAGGCGTTACTTCTTGGCGACGCTGCCGCCTTCCGACAGACCCAGGTCAGCCAGGGCCTTGGCGGCTACCTTGGCTGGCAGAGGGATGTAACCGTCCTTGACTACGACTTCCTGGCCTTGCTTGGACAGGACCAGCTTCACGAACTCGGCTTCCAGCGGAGCCAGCGGCTTGTTCGGTGCCTTGTTGACGTACACGTAGAGGAAACGCGACAGCGGGTATTTGCCGTTCAATGCGTTTTCTTCGGTGTCTTCGATGAACTCGGAGCTGCCTTTCTTGGCCAGGGCCACGGTTTTCACGCTGGCGGTCTTGTAGCCGATGCCCGAGTAGCCGACGCCGTTCAGCGAGGAGCTGATCGACTGCACGACCGAAGCCGAGCCTGGCTGTTCGTTGACGTTAGGCTTGTAGTCGCCTTTGCACAGGGCTTCTTCCTTGAAGTAGCCGTAGGTGCCGGATACCGAGTTACGACCGAACAGTTGCACCGGCTTGTTGGCCAGGTCGCCGGTCACACCCAGGTCGCCCCAGGTTTTCACATCGGCTTTACCACCGCACAGGCGAGTGGACGAGAAGATCGCATCGACCTGTTCCATGGTCAGGTGCTGGATCGGGTTGTCCTTGTGTACGAATACGGCCAGGGCGTCCACGGCCACCGGGATGGCGGTTGGCTTGTAGCCGTACTTCTGCTCGAAGGCCTGCAGTTCGTTGTCCTTCATCTTGCGGCTCATCGGGCCCAGGTTGGCGGTGCCTTCGGTAAGTGCGGGCGGCGCGGTGGAGGAACCGGCGGCTTGAATCTGGATGTTTACGTTCGGGTATTCTTTCTTGTAGTTCTCGGCCCACAAGGTCATCAGGTTGGCCAGGGTATCGGAGCCGACGCTGGACAGGTTGCCCGATACACCAGTGGTCTTGGTGTAGCTCGGGATCGCAGGGTCAACAGCGGCAACCGCGTGGGCAGTCGCGACGCCAGCAGCGACAAACGTCATTGCCGCCATCAAACGCTTCAGTTTCATGCCTTACTCCTAGCAGATAGGGTGTGTTAAGTCGGCCAAGTATCGGTAAGCCGTGTGAACACTCTATGGCTGAAATATGACAATTGGATGAAAGGCCAGTATTGAGTTTTGCAGGATGATTCGTGGTGCCTTCTTCGCGAGCAAGCCCGCTCCCACAGAAACAGCGCAGATCCTGTGGGAGCGGGCTTGCTCGCGAAGAGGCCAGTATTGTCGGACTGAAAAGCGGGCCTAGCGCCCCTTCTTCCAGAGATAAGCCCCCACCACGATCCCCATGCCACACAGGATCGCCACGTAATACGCCGGCCCCATCGGGCTTTCCTTGAGCAGCAGGCTGACGATCATCGGCGTCAGGCCGCCGAAGATGGCGTAGGCGACGTTGTAGGAAAACGACAGGCCGCTGAAACGCACGACCGGCGGGAAGGCCTTGACCATGACGTACGGGACCGCGCCGATGGTGCCCACCAGCAGGCCGGTGACGGCGTACATGGGGAACAGCCAGTCAGGATGCTCGGCGAGGCTGTGGTAAAGGGTCCAGGAACTGACCAGCAACGCCGCGCAACCAAACACGAAGACGCGCCCGGCGCCGAAGCGATCCGCCAGCGCACCGGCAAGGATGCAGCCAATGCTCAAGAACACGATGGCAACGCTGTTGGATTGCAACGCGGTGGTCGGCGCGAAGTGATAAACCGTCTGCAACACGGTCGGGGTCATCAGGATCAACACCACGATGGCGGCGGACAGCAACCAGGTCAGCAGCATCGAAATGGCGATAGCGCCACGATGATCACGCAGCACCGCCCGCAACGGCACTTCCTCGGCCAGGGCCTTGCGCAGTTGCAGCTCGGCGAACACCGGGGTTTCGTGCAGCCAGCGGCGCAGGTACACCGAGAACAGGCCGAACACACCGCCCAGCAGGAACGGGATCCGCCAGGCGTAGTCCGCCACTTCCACGGGGGTATAGATGCTGTTGATGGCGGTCGCCACCAGCGAACCCAACAGGATCCCGGCCGTCAGGCCCGAAGTCAGGGTGCCGCAGGCATAGCCGATGTGGCGCGCCGGAACGTGTTCGGAAACGAATACCCAGGCACCCGGCACTTCACCGCCAATGGCTGCGCCCTGGATGACCCGCATCAGCAGCAACAACATCGGCGCCCACATGCCGATCTGCGCGTAGGTGGGCAGCAGGCCCATGATCAGGGTCGGCACTGCCATCATGAAAATGCTCAGGGTGAACATTTTCTTGCGCCCCAGCAGGTCGCCGAAGTGGGCCATGATGATCCCGCCCAGCGGCCGGGCCAGGTAGCCGGCGGCAAAAATGCCGAAAGTCTGCATCAGGCGCAGCCATTCGGGCATGTCGGCGGGGAAGAACAATTTACCGACCACGGTGGCAAAGAACACGAAGATGATGAAATCGTAGAACTCCAGCGCGCCGCCCAAGGCAGACAGCGACAGGGTCTTGTAGTCGTTGCGGGTCAACGGTCGTGCGGGTTGGGATGGCGTCGCCGTGCTCGAAGGCGCAGTGGTCATGGCAAGGACTTCTCTTATAGTAGGTTCTGCAACCCTGGCAAACACGGGTTGGGGCCTGGGCAGGTCCGGCACGATAGCAAATTGTTCGAAAAAGCACATAGAGGCGCGTGATTGACAGTCGAAATCAGAACCCAATGGTCGTCGCGACGCCTATCGCCCGATATACTCGCAACCTTGCAACACTCTGTAAGGGGTTGCTGTGCGAAAACGCCGTTGGTGATGTAGTACCAAACCAGCCGGTTTCGCAGAGTATCCCTTGGCACGCCTTGACGAAAAACGTGAAGAACCTGGCATGTTCGGGATGAATCGTTTTTTTCAAAGACGGCTGTTCACCCTGAGACACACGACAGAGTTACGGGTCAGAGGCCCCTCGGCATGATAGAGCTCGAACAAGAAGATCCAATCCCGCAAGGCGACCTGGCCCTGCAAATCACCGCGCTCCCGCGTGAGACCAACGGCTTTGGCGATATTTTCGGCGGCTGGCTGGTGTCCCAGATGGACCTGGCCGGCACGGCCATGGCCAGCAAGGTAGCCGGCGGGCGCGTCGCCACCGTGGCGATCGATCGCATGGCGTTCCTGGTGCCGGTGGCGGTGGGCGCGCAGCTTTCCTTTTATACCCAGGCCCTGGAAATCGGCCGCAGCTCGATCCAGATGATGGTCGAGGTCTGGAGCGACGACCCGCTGTCCAGTGAATGGCGCAAAGTCACCGAGGCGGTATTTGTCTTCGTCGCCATCGACGGCAGTGGCCGCACGCGTTCGGTTCCGCCGCGCGCCCGTTAAACACGGCGGCCGTTTTGCGGTCCATTGCAGTTCCTGTTCCCGAGCGAGATTGCAGCATGCCTACGCCCAACGTCGAAGCCGTCAAACTGGATGAACTGAACGCCTGGCGCATCCGCCACGGCCAGGCCGAATTGCTGGTGGCCCAGCAAGGCGCGCATGTCCTCAGTTACCAGGTCGACGGCCAGCCGCCGCTGATCTGGCTCAACGACCAGGCCACGTTCAAGGCCGGCAAGAGCATCCGCGCCGGTGTGCCGGTCTGCTGGCCGTGGTTCGGCAACCTGACCCGCAATCCCGACAGCGTCCAGGCCATGCGGGTGAGCAACGACCCGGCCACCGCCCACGGGCTGGTGCGGGCGATGGACTGGGAACTCAAAGGCATCCAGACCCAAGGCGAAAGCCTGGAAGTGGAATTCGTCCTGCCCTATCCCGAAAACGGCCTCTCGGGTTGGCCGCATCAGGTGGACCTGACCCTGACGATCGTGATGGACGAGCAGTTGCACATCCGCCTCACCAGCCATAACCGGGGCAGCGAAACCGTCACCTTGAGCCAGGCCCTGCACAGTTATTTCGCCGTGAGCGATGTGCGCAATGTGCATGTCGAAGGGGTGGATGGCCTGCGTTATATCGAAACCCTGGACGACTGGAAAACCGTCACTCAAGCCGGCGACCTGCACTTTGTCGGCGAGACCGACCGTATTTATCTCGATACTCCGCCGACCTTGAGCATCGTTGACCCGCAGTGGGCACGCCGGATCGAACTGACCAGCAGCGGTTCGCGCTCGGCGGTGATCTGGAATCCCTGGACCGAGCGTGCCAAGGCTTTCAGTGACATGGCCGATGATGGATGGCAACGCATGTTGTGCATCGAGACGGCGAATGTGCTGGATGACGTAGTGACGCTGTTGCCTGAGGCCAGCCATACCCTGGGCGTGAGCATCGGTAGCAAACCGCTCTAATCCACACTGAAAAATTCCTGTGGCTGAGCAAAAACCTTGTGGGAGCGGGCTTGCTCGCGAAAGCGGTGTGTCAGTCGATATTGATGTTCCTGACACACCGCTTTCGCG
>NZ_JALJDX010000156.1 GCF_022952855.1 Pseudomonas sp. RGM2987
TCGCGAGCAAGCCCGCTCCCACAGGGATCCGTAGCTTGGCGATGTTACAGTGGCCGTCATTTCCCACGTCGTCACCGAGAACCCGATGCCAGTCAGCTCTCCCTCCAACCCGACCTACCGCGCCTTCCTCTTCGACATGGACGGTACGCTGCTCAACTCCATCGCTGCCGCCGAGCGGATCTGGACGCGCTGGGCCATGCGTCACGGGGTGGACGTGGCGACGTTCTTGCCGACAATCCATGGCGTGCGCGCCATCGACACCATCGCCCGTCAGCAATTGCCGGGGGTGAATGCCGAGGTCGAGGCCGCGCAGATTACCCGTGAAGAAATCGACGATGTCGAAGGCGTGGTGGCCGTGCCCGGCGCCTTGGCGTTCCTGCAAAGCCTGCCGCCACGGCAGTGGGCAATTGTCACCTCGGCGCCCATGGCCTTGGCCTTGCGCCGCATGGAAGCCGCCGGGATCCCGCCTCCTGCGGTGATGGTCAGCGCCGAAGACGTGAGCGACGGCAAACCCAATCCCGCCTGCTACCGGGTGGCTGCCGAGCGGTTGCAGGTCACGTCTGGAGAATGCCTGGTATTCGAAGACGCCGTTGCTGGCATTCAGGCCGGCGAAGCAGCGGGAGCCGATGTGATGGTGGTGACGGCGACGCATACGCATCCGCTCGACACCGCCCATCCGTCGGTCAGGGATTACCGCGGGCTTGGTGTCAAAGTAGATGAAGCGGGACTGATGCGGCTGCACACACTTTCGTAACCACCACCATCCTCCTGTGGGAGTGCTGGTGATCCGGGTCAGCTCACCACGCGGTAGCACGGCACATAGGCCGCGCCGCCCGGCAGTTTCATGCGGTGCTGGGCGACGAAGGCCTGGAGCAGGCGGTCGAGGGGTTCCATGATGGCCGGGTCACCGTGGATTTCGTACGGGCCGTGTTCCTCGATCAGGCGGATGCCCTTGTCCTTGACGTTACCGGCGACGATGCCCGAAAACGCCCGACGCAGGTTGGCGGCCAGTTCGTGAGGCGGCAGTTCACGACTCAGGGCCAGGCTGGCCATGTTGGCGTGGGTCGGGTCGAATGGGCGCTGGAAGCCTTCGTCGATTTTCAACAACCAGTTGAAGTGGAACGCATCGTTGCGCTCGCGACGGAACTGCTTGACCTGCTTGAGCCCCTGGGTCATCTGCCGCGCCACTTCGGCCGGATCGTCGATGATGATCTGGTAGTGCTGCTGCGCCGCCTCGCCCAGGGTTGCCCCGACGAACGCGTGCAGTTGGTCGAGATACGGCGCGGCGCTTTTCGGGCCGGTGAGGACCACCGGGAACGGCAGGTCCTGGTTGGCCGGGTGCATCAGGATGCCCAGCAGGTAGAGGAATTCCTCCGCCGTACCGGCCCCGCCCGGGAAAATGATGATGCCGTGGCCGACACGCACGAAGGCTTCCAGGCGCTTCTCGATGTCCGGCAGGATCACCAGCTCGTTGACGATCGGGTTCGGCGCCTCGGCGGCGATGATGCCCGGCTCCGTCAGGCCCAGGTAGCGACCGCCATGGATCCGCTGCTTGGCATGGGCAATGGTCGCGCCTTTCATCGGACCTTTCATCACGCCCGGGCCGCAGCCGGTGCAGATGTCCAGGCTGCGCAGGCCCAGTTCGTGGCCGACTTTCTTGGTGTATTTGTACTCTTCGGTGTTGATCGAATGACCGCCCCAGCACACGACGATTTTCGGCTCCACGCCCGGACGCAGGGTGCGAGCGTTGCGCAGCAGGTGGAACACGTAGTCGCTGATACCCTGGGACGAGCTGAGGTCGATGCGCTGGCTGTCCAGCTCGTTCTCGGTGTAGACGATGTCGCGCAGGGCACTGAACAGCATTTCGCGGGTGCTGGCGATCATTTCGCCGTCGACGAAGGCATCGGCCGGCGCGTTCAGCAGTTCCAGGCGCACGCCTCGGTCCTGCTGGTGAATACGGATCTCGAAGTCCTTGTAGGCTTCCAGGATGGTCTTGGCATTGTCGACATGGGCGCCGGTATTGAGGATGGCCAGGGCGCACTGGCGGAAGAGGGTATAGATGCTGCCGGAACCGGCTTCGCTCAGTTGCTGGACCTCGCGCTGGGACAAGGTCTCCAGGCTGCCCTTCGGGCTCACCGAGGCGTTGATTACATGTCTTTGAGTCATTCAGCTTTCCTTGAAAACGATGCCGTACACACAGAGGCGGCATCTTGAAAAAAACGTCCACGCAGAAAGATCGCACGATCCTTGCGGTATCGCCATGGACTTTGATCCGGATCCTTCGGGTCGGTTGCATCACAAAATGAGCCCCAGCATAGCCAAATCGGCCGGGCAGGCGATAATGCGTGACTCTTTTGATGCCGTACAAGGAAATTGCACTGCGATGTTCGAGATCAAACCCTGGGACGCCGGTCTTTACCGGCAACAGACCCGCCGCAGCACCCTGATCATCGCGGTGGCGTTCCTGGTACTGGCGATGCTGTCGTCCAGCCTGGCCGTGATGCTGTTTGGCACGCCGGGAGGCGATAACTTTCGCTTCAACCTCGGCGGTGTGATTGTCGCGGTGCTGCTGATGGCAGTGCTGATGCGCCTGTATTTCTGGTCGCAACCGTGGATGGCCGCCGCCGTGTATGGCTGGCAGCTCAAGCGCAGCCTGATGGGCGTCACCAACCTGATGCACCAGGTCAAAGCCGGGGTGCAGGCGGAGGATCCAGCGGCGATGAAGCTGTTGCGGTTCTATCACTTGGGCCTGGCGCAGATGCATCAACTGGACGCCAACTCCAGCGACCAGGGTTCACTGGCACGGGAGGCCGACGCGCATCAGGCCGCGATGCAGACATTGGGCCTGGATACCCGACAGTCGCGCCTGGACCCGGCCTGGATAGAAGCGGTCAAGCTGGCCTACGGCAAGCGCTGACAGTCGCCCGCTCGTCGGTGTCCAGCCGGAAAAATCAAACCCAGGTACCGGCGCGCCTTTCTGATGAACAGTCATCGAAAGGAGAGACGAGATGCCGGATAAACGCGTGTATGGAACATTGCTGTGGGTCGCGGTCGGATTGACCGGCTGCGCCGGCGGCAATACGCCTTCGCCGGTGGATGCGCCGGGCGCCGCGAAGACCCCAACCACCGCGATCCTGGAAACCGGGGCCGGGCTGATGCAGAACAAGCCGCCGCTCCAGGCCCTGGACACCTACCTTGACGGTTTCCATTTCTATAACGGGCGTATGTCCGGGCAAATGGAAGCGCATCACTACTGCTCGGCGCTGAACGAGGAAGTCTTCCAGTGCGCCATCTTCGACGGCAACACCTCGGGCGCCAAGCTGATGGGCGTGGAGTACATCATCAGCAAGCGCCTGTTCGAAGGCCTGCCCGTCAGCGAAAAACAGCTGTGGCACAGCCATGTCCATGAAGTGAAGTCCGGGCAGTTGATCGCCCCCGGGATTCCCCAGGTGGCCGAGACCCGGTTGATGGCAAATCTTGTGAGCACCTACGGCAAGACCTGGCATACCTGGCACACCGAACAGGCCCAGGCGCTGCCCTACGGCGTGCCGCAACTGATGATGGGGTTCACCGCCGATGGCCAGATCGACCCACAACTGGTGCGAGAGCGTAACAGTAGGATGGGGGTGGACAGCGAAGCGAAGAAGAAAGCCCGGGCTGGCATCGACGCGCCGGCGGTGGATCCGGGGGCGGATGCGTGGCAGAAGGGTAAGGTTTGGCAGATCAAGGATCCGACTGGCGATCACCCACATTGAGCGGTGGACAAACAACGGGGGGAAAACACTTCCCGTGGCGAGGGAGCTTGCTCCCGCTGGGCTGCGAAGCAGCCCCCTATAAACTCGACACTGATCAATACGGCTCACCGAGGGGAAGTTTCCTGGGGCTGCTGCGCACCCCAGCGGGAGCAAGCTCCCTCGCCACGGAGTTGGGGGATATTTGAATGGGGTAATAACGCGTTACTACGGCTGTTTAAAGTGCCCCGGCACGCCATGTTCTTGTTCCGTCGGTCGGGTTCTTTTCTGGACTTGGATATCGCTGATTTCAACAGCCTTGAGTTCACTGAAAGTGATTCTAAGCAGGGCTTCGGCTTCGCTCACACTCAAGGTCTCGGTGTCGGCTTCCAGCACGCGGCTGTCGGGTTGGCCGTCGGCGATGAAACTGACGATGAATCGGTCGTGATTGCTCATGCTGACCTCGAAGCTTTAAGCGCCAGGGCGCAGCAGCACTGCGCCCCAACGGTTTTCGGGTTACGATTTCCTGCCGCCGCCATGGCTGCGTTCGCCACCTTTCTTACCGGCTTCGGAGGCTTTTTCCCGGTCGTTTGCAAAGTTCCCGCCCGAAGCATGTCCGCCTTTCTTGCCGGCTTCGGATGCCTTTTCACGATCGTTTGCGAAGTTACCTGGGTTCTTGTTTCCGCTATTAGCCATTTCGAGAATCCTCATTTTGGTTAAGCGAGCAACTGCCTCGCCTAACTGTGAAGGAAAATTCCCGGGGTAAGTTTAATAAAAACGTTTCGCTGGCGACGAACGGTTGATTAAGTTATACAGCCGCTTCGCTTGGAAGTTGTACAGCATTACGCTCTTTTATATATAAGCGAATTACGATTCCCTTAATGCATGTACAGGAATCAATCTTCGCCGCCGCTGACTTTCCAATGCTTGGCATCTACCGGAAAGATCACTTGCTCGACCCGATGGGCGATGCCGAAGGCCAGGGAGTTTTCCGCCGGGATGACCCGTTCCTCGTTGCACAGACACTTGAAAATATCCAATTGGGTCGCTGCGCCGGTGGTCTCCTTCACATAGATCTCCACGTAGCGCGCCACGTCGTTGTCCAGGCTGGACAGGTATTCGCGCAAGCGTGAATGGTCGACGGATTTCTGGCCGAAATACCAGTTCATGGGATGGATCAGAAAGCGTGAGTGCGGGGTGGTAGTCCGGTCGCTGGCGGCCAGGTACATGACGATACCCATCGATTCGATATTGCCGGCATTCACCGCACGTACCGGCACGGGAAGGGATTTGATAAAGGTGTAGAGGGTGAAGCCGAAGTTAGTGCTCCCGCCCACGGTGGAGAGGTTGAGCATCAGTGAATCGGCGCCTTTCTCGATGGCTTCCAGGCAGATGTCGCGGAAGCGTTCCGTGGTGCCCTGGTCGATCTGGCAATGGAAATGGACAATGTGTTCGGACATCTCAAGCTCCTGTCGACTGCATCCGTTGGCGTGTCTGCGCATGGCGCTGGCGTAGAGTTGGGAGTTCAACGCTGCGCGGAACGTTCCTCCTTTCTCGGTCGGCACTGGGTGCGGGCGTCACGCCGACTGCTTGCGCTCGCAGGTCTCGGCGGCTTGCGTCATGCGTTGCAGGAACATCGTCAGCCCGGCTTCTTCCGCGCTCAGGCCTTTGCGTACCCGGGGTTTGGGCAGCTCCCTCAAAGCGCCCAGCAGGAAACCTTCGACCACCGCAGGATGAATGTAGCACTTGCGACAGACGGTCGGCGTATTGCCCAGTTGCCGGGCCACTTGCTTGACCATCTCGGCCACGTGCTTCTTGGCCTCGGTCTCGGTTTCCCAGCGCAGCGTCCGCAGCCCGGCCAATGCCGCTGCGCTGCCGGCCCAGGTGCGGTAGTCCTTGGCGGTGAAATCGGCGCCGGTCAGGGTCTTGAGATAGGCGTTGATGTCCGATGAACTGATGGAGTGGCGCTCGCCGTTTTCGTCCAGGTACTGGAACAGGTTCTGCCCGGGGATTTCCTGGCAACGCCGGACCACCCGCGCCAGGCGCCGGTCCTTCACCGTGATCTGGTGCTCCACGCCACTCTTGCCCCGGAACTGGAACGCGATGGCGCTGCCGTTGACCTCGACATGTCGGGTGCGCAGGGTGGTCAGGCCGTAGGAACGATTGTCCCGGGCGTACTGGGTATTGCCGACCCGGATCAGGGTCTTGTCCAGCAAGGTAATGACCGTGGCCATGACCTTGTCGCGGCTGAAGCCGGGCGTGGCGAGAATTTCCTCCAGACGCTTGCGCAAGCGCGGCAGGGCGCGACCGAACTCCAGCATGCGCGAGTATTTGTCCGCGTCGCGCACCTCACGCCAACGCGCATGGTAGCGGTATTGCTTGCGCCCCCGGGCATCGCGGCCGGTGGCCTGCAAATGGCCGCGCGGGTCGGTGCAGATCCACACATCGGTGTAGGCCGGTGGTACCGCCAGGGCATTGATGCGCTGGATCTCGGCCGCATCGGTGATGCGTTGGCCCTGGGGATCGAAATAACAGAACTTGCCTCGCAGTTTCCTGCGGGTAATACCGGGAGCGGTGTCGTCGACGTAGTGCAGGTCGGCCGGCAGTGCATCCGGGGGCGGGGTGTCGGGCATGGAAAAATCCTTGGCAGCAGATCCGGGGGCCTATGGAATGATTGACCGCAGGCCGTTGCGGTGGTGCCAAGATTCTCAGACTCAGGTACAACACCATACCTGTGGGAGCGGGCTTGCTCCGGGCGGCGATCCGACGAATGCGCCGGCACATCCAACATTTAAAGTGCCTGACACACCGCATTCGCGAGCAAGCCCGCTCCCACAAGGGTATCAGTGCAGCATGAGGACCTACGCCAACACCGCCACCGCCTTGATCTGCGCCCACAACACCTGCCCCGGGTGCAGCTTCAACTGGTCCCGGGAGTAGCGGGTGATGCGCGCCAGCAACGGCGTGCCGGCGGCTTCCAGGCGGATCAGCACATGGGCGGCGTTGTCGGCGGCCAGTTCGCTGACGACCGTGACGGGCAAGCGGTTGAGGATGCTGGTCTGGGCGTCGTTGGCCAGGCTGAGGCTGACGTCCCGGGCCTGGACCTTGAACCGTAGCGGCTGGCCGATGCCAAGGGCGGTATGGGCCACCCGGATATTCAGCTGACTGTCGGGCAGGTTCAGGGTGAGCAGTTGATAGGCCGGTTCGTAACCGCTGACCTTGCCCTGGATCACCACCCCGGCGTCATCCCCCAAGGCCAGCGGCAAGTCGAGCCGGGCCAGGGTTTCGCCAATCGGCCCGCTGGCTACTGCGCGGCCGGCATCGAGCAGCACGATGTGATCGGCCAGCCGTGCCACCTCGTCCTGGGAATGGCTGACGTACAGCACCGGGATGTCCAGTTCATCGTGCAGGCGTTGCAGATAAGGCAGGATTTCGTTCTTGCGCCGGCTATCGAGCGACGCCAGCGGCTCGTCCATCAGCAACAGGCGCGGGCTGGTCAGCAAGGCCCGGGCGATGCCGACCCGTTGCCGTTCGCCCCCGGACAGGTTGTGCGGCTGGCGATCGAGCAAATGTGCGATACCCAGCAGTTCACTCGCCTGCTCCAGGCCGACGCGCCGTTGCGCCGGCTTGATGCGCTTGAAGCCGAACGCCAGGTTGGCTTGCACCGACAGATGGGGAAACAGGCTCGCCTCCTGGAACACATAGCCCAGGGCCCGTTGATACGGAGGCACGAAAACGTCGCGCTCGGTGTCTTGCCAGACTTCTCCGTTGACCTCGATGAAAGCTTTGGAGGGACGCTCCAGCCCGGCGATGCAACGCAGGCAGGTGGTCTTGCCGGAGCCTGATTCGCCATACAGCGCAGTTACGCCACGGCCCGGCAGTTGTACATCCAGGTCCAGGGAAAAGTCCCCGTGGTCGAGCTGAAAACGCGCATTGATCATCGGTCAGCTCCAACCGGCACGGGTTTTGCGGCTGGAATACAGCGCCAGCAGCACCAGGAACGAAAACACCAGCATCGCCGCCGCCAGCCAGTGGGCCTGGGCGTATTCCAGGGCTTCGACATGGTCGTAGATCTGCACCGACACCACCCGGGTTTTCGCCGGGATGTTGCCGCCGATCATCAACACCACGCCGAACTCGCCCACGGTGTGAGCGAAGCCGAGGATTGCCGCTGTGATGAAACCCGGGCGGGCCAAGGGTAGGATGACGCTGAAAAACGTGTCCCAAGGATCGGCCCGCAGGGTGGCGGCGACTTCCAGCGGACGGCTGCCGATGGCGGCAAACGCGTTCTGCAATGGCTGCACCACGAACGGCAGGGAATAGATCACCGAGCCGATGACCAGACCGCTGAAGCTGAAGGTGAGGGTGCCCAGCCCAAGGGCCTGGGTGAACTGGCCGATCCAGCCGTTCGGCCCCAAGGCCAGTAGCAGGTAAAAGCCGATCACGGTGGGCGGCAGCACCAAGGGCAATGCCACCACGGCACCCACCGGCCCGCGCAGCCAGGAGCGGGTGCGTGACAGCCACAAGGCGATGGGTGTGCCGATGAGCAGCAGGATCACCGTGGTCAGCGAGGCCAGCTTGAGGGTCAGCCAGATGGCGCAATAGTCGGCGCTGGTCAGGGGCATTTAGCGTTGGTAACCGTAGGCTTGGAGGATGGCGGCGGCTTTGGGGCCCTTGAGGTAATCCATCAGCGCGGCGGCGGCGGGGTTGTCCCGGCCCTTGTCGAGGATTACCGCGTCCTGTTTGATCGGGTCATGCAGTTCGGCCGGGACAATCCACGCCGAACCGCTGGTGAGCTTGCCGTCCTTGTAGATCTGCGACAAGGCCACGAAGCCGAGTTCGGCGTTGCCGGTGGAGATGAACTGATAGGCCTGGGTGATGTTCTGGCCTTCGACGAGCTTGTTTTTGACTTGGGCGGCCAGTCCCAGCTTATCCAATACCTGGGTTGCCGCCAGGCCGTAGGGTGCAGCTTTCGGGTTGGCGATGGACAAGTGTTGGAAGCCATCGTGCTTGAGCACCTGGCCCTGATCATCGACATAGTTGTCCTTGGCCGACCACAACGCCAGGCTGCCAACGGCGTAGGTGAAGCGCGACCCCTTGATGGCATCGCCTTCGCTTTCGAGCCTGGCGGGGGTGGTGTCGTCGGCGGCGAGGAACACCTCGAAGGGCGCGCCATTCTTGATCTGCGTATAAAACTGCCCGGTCGCGCCGTACGCCGCCACCAGCTTGTGGCCGGTGTCTTTTTCAAAATCGGCGGCCATGGCCTGGATCGGCGCGCTGAAATTGGCGGCCACTGCCACCTGCACTTCAGCGGCCTGGACAGCACCGATGGAAAAGAAGGTTGTCAGCAGCAACGGCGCGAGGCGGGTGAGGCGCATGGGTAGGCTCCGTGGGGATAGGTTCGCTATATACCGAAATATATAGCGAATCTCCGGCAAACGGAACGCGGCATTTTGTCGGGGGATCAGAGCCTGCGATGGCGATCGATCAGCCACCACCCGACTCAGGCTTTGCCTCGGCCATGCAGCAACGCCAACGCCTCCTCAGCCAGCCGCCGGGTCAGTTCAGCGCTTGATAGCTCGCGGCCCAACGGGAACGCCTGGCCGGCCCAGAGGTTGCTGAAGTCCGCTTCGTCCTTGGCCCGTAGCGGCATCAACGCGCCGCCCGCCAAGGGAAAGGCCGGGGCCAGTGGGCTCATCGGGCCGACTTCACGCATCACCCGGTTGACGATGCCTCGGGCCGGGCGGCCAGTGAACAAGTTGGTGACGGCGGTCTGGCTTTCCCTGGCCGTGCGCAGTGCCCGGTGATGGGAGGCGCTGATCTTGGCCTCGGGCGTGAACAGGTACGCGCTGCCCAATTGCACCGCCGACGCGCCAAGGGCGAAGGCTGCGACAATCCCTCGCGCATCGCCAATGCCGCCGGTGGCAATCACCGGCACTTTCACCGCGTCCACCACTTGAGGCAGCAAGGCAAACAGCCCGACCTGGGTATTGAGGTCGTCGCTGAGAAACATCCCGCGATGGCCGCCGGCTTCATAGCCCATGGCGATGATCGCGTCGCAACCGTGCCGTTCCAGCCAGATCGCTTCTTCGACGGTGGTCGCCGACGAGAGGATTTTCGCCCCGGTAGCTTTCACCCGGTCCAGCAGGGATTGCTCCGGCAGGCCGAAGTGAAAGCTCACCACCTTGGGACGCAATTCTTCCAGCACTCGGCAGGCCGCGTCATCGAATGGCGTGCGGTTGGACACTGGCGTCGGCGCGTCGAAATCCGCACCCAGCTCCTCGTAGTAGGGTTTGAGCCGTTGCTTCCAGGCCTCGGCTCGCTGCTCATCGAACACCGGCGGCTGGTGGCTGAAGAAGTTTACGTTGAACGGTCTGTCGGTCTGTTCGCTGATAGTCGTCAGCGCCTGATGCAGTTGCTCGACGTCAAGCATGGCCGCCGGCATCGAGCCCAGCCCGCCGGCATTGCAGGTCGCGACCACCATCGCCGGCCCGGTCACCCCGGCCAGCGGCCCCTGGATTATCGGCAGCTCGATACCGAGCAGATCAAGAATGCGGGTGTCTGGCCACTGGCTCATGTGCGGGTCTCCGACGGCAGAAGGAAAGAAGCGTTTTTAGCAGGTGTAGGGCAGCGAGGGCCAGTCGAGTTTTTCAATCGAGCGCGAGCCTTTGATCCCGGCGGCGGGATCGCTAACATGGGCGCTTCACTGATCAAGGAGACTGACTCATGGACGTAAAACTCAAGACCGTCGAACCTTTCACCGTGGCCGGCTTGCGGGTGCGCACCCGCAACACCGACGAACAGCAATCCGACACGGCGAAGATCGGCCCGATGTGGCAGCAGTTCTTCACCGAAGGCCTGTTTGACACGATCCCCGCCCGGCAGTCGGAGCCGTTCGTCTACTGGGTCTATTCCGACTATGAGTCCGACGCCACCGGCCACTTCGACGTGACCGCTGGCGTGCAGGTGGACGCGACGAGCGCCGGCTACCCCGCCGTGGAGATCGAAGGCGGGGATTACCTGGTGTTTTCGGCGAAAGGCCCGATGCCCGATTGCGTGATCCAGACCTGGGGCTTGATCTGGGCTTATTTCGCCGACAATCCGCAAACCTTGCGTCGCTTCACCACTGATTTCGAGGTCTACAACAGTCCCGATTCGGTGGCGATCTACATTGGCGTTCAGTCCTGCGAGGAGCGCTCCAGCGCCAACAGCTGACGCTTGCGCTCCACGCCCCAGCGATAGCCCGACAAGTTGCCGTCGCTGCGCACCACCCGGTGGCAGGGAATCGCCACCGCCAGGCTGTTGGCCCCGCAAGCCTGGGCCACGGCGCGTACCGCTTTGGGCAGGCCGATGCGCTGGGCGATCTCGGCGTAGCTGGCGGTGCTGCCCGGCGGAATCTCCCGCAGGGCCTGCCAGACCCGCTCCTGGAACGCCGTGCCGCGCAGATCCAGAGGCAGGTCCAGGCCCAGCGCGGGCGCCTCGATGAAGCCCACTACCTGGGCGATCAACTGCTCGAACTCGCGGTCGGCGCCGATCAGGTTGGCGCGGCGGAATTTGTCTTGCAGGTCTCGCACCAGTGCGTCCGGGTCGTCCCCCAGCAGGATCGCGCACACGCCGCGCTCGCTCTGCGCCACCAGGATCGCACCGAGAGAGCATTGGCCGACAGCAAAGCGGATGTCGGTGTTCTGCCCGGCGGCGCGGTAATCGGTGGGTTTCATGCCGAGCACTTTGTCGGCGGCTTCATAGAAGCGGCTGTTGGAGTTGAAACCGGCGTCGTACAGCGCCTCGGTAACAGTGCTGCCATCGGTCAGACGTTCGCGCAGTTTGCGTGAACGGTGCGCGGCGGCATAAGCCTTGGGCGTCAGGCCAGTGACAGCCTTGAACACCCGATGGAAATGGAAGGGGCTCAAGCCCGCGGTGCGTGCCAACTCGTTCAGGCCGGGCAGCTCTTCAGCCGCTTCGATCTGTCGGCAGGCCGCCGCGACCCGGGCCGCTTGCTGGGCGGCGATCTGGGTCTGGTCTCGCGCCGAGCGCTTGCTGGGACGATAACCTGCAGCCTGGGCCTGTTCCGGGGTGTCGAAGAATTCGACGTTGCGCGGGTTGGGCAGGCGCGACAGGCTGCTGGGGTGGCAATAGATGCCGGTGGTTTTCACCCCGTAGACGAATTGCCCGTCGGCGCGCGGATCCCGGGCGAGTACGGCGGCCCAGCGCGGATCCAGTTCAGGGGCGAGAGTGTTCGAAGTGCTGTTCATGGTCGTTATGTCCATTGGCCCGTTTTGCCTACAGTAGCGAGCCAACAGGGCTGCGACACTCCGGGTCTTGCGGTCGAATTCTGCGCCTTCAGCCAGCCGTGCGAAACGTCAGGTTGATCCGTTGGGCACCCAGGCGCGGGTGCTGTCCTGGCTTGAGCGGCAGCACGCCGTGGTAACGCAACCGGTCGACGCCGCCCCAGACCACGATGTCGCCATGGAACAGCGGGACACGCAGGCTCTTGTCGCTGCGCTCGAACCCACCGAACTGAAACACCGCCGGCAGGCCCAGGGATATCGAGACGATGGGCGCGCTGAAATCACGTTCGTTCTTGTCCTGGTGCAACGACATCCGCGCCCCGGGCACGTAGCGGTTGATCAGGCAGGCATCGGGCTCGAAGTGTTCGAAATGCGCCGCTGCGGCGGCGGCCTGGGCCAGCTCGCGCAACAGCGCCGGCATGGCGGGCCAGGATTGGCCGGTCTGCGGGTCCTGGTGGGTGTAGCGATAGCCGCTGCGGTCGGTGGTCCAGCCCAGCGCACCGCAGCTGGTCAGGGCCACCGACATGGTGAAGCCGCCGGGTGTGACCATCTGCCGGAACGGTGCGGCCTGCAACACTGTCTCCAGCGCCGGCAGCAAACGGTCCAGCCAGGGCAGGGCGAAGCCACGCAGCACGAACGATTGCTGGCCGATGCGTTCGGTCTGGCCGAGCGTGGTGGGCGCCTGGTCGGCGAACAGATCCAGGGTGATGGGCGTGTCATTACTGTGCATCATGAAAAATGATTCCCAAGGTGTGCCGTCTGCCGCTGTGCACGCGACTGACGCCATGGCGCATGTTCACCCGATAATAACCGCGAACGCCTTTGACGGGCCGTTGGTGCACGGCAAATACCAGCGCATCGCCTTGTTTCAGATCGATGACCTGAGGCCGCGACTGCATGCGTGGGCGTTGCTCGGTGAGGACGAATTCACCCCCGGTAAAGTCCTGGCCTGGTTCTGACAGCAGGATCGCGACCTGCAACGGGAACACCTGCTCGCCGTATACATCCTGATGCAAGCAGTTGTAGTCCTGCGGGCCGTATTGCAACAACAACGGGGTTGGCCGCGGTTGTCCGGCGGTATGGCAACGCTGGATAAAGTCGGCATGTTCGTCGGGGTACCGTACTTCGATCCCCATGCATTCATTCCAGCGGTTCGCCAGCGGCACCAGCAGCGGATACAACGACTGACGCAGTTGCTGGACGGTATCGGGCAGCGGATAGCGAAAATATTGGTACTCGCCACGACCGAATCCATGACGGGCCATGATCACCCGGGAACGAAAATTACCCGGCTCGGCGTACAGGTTGCCGAGCGATTGGCATTGGCTGGCCGACAGCAGGTTGCGGATGATTGCGCTGCCGTCCTGGTCGAGACTTTGTTCGAGGTGCGGCCAGTCAAGGGGTTGGATGCGTTGGATCAATGTGGGCGGGGACATGAGGCAATCCTTGGTGGGAAGGATCGGTCAGTCTGGCAAACCCTTGGGGGGCGGCCACTCCGGATCTTGCGGTGCAATAACGTCCAACCGATGCCGGCAGGGCGCCCCAAACCCTGTGGCGAGGGAGCTTGCTCCCGCTCGGCTGCGCAGCAGTCGTAACACCTGCCAACACGTTCTAGCTGGAAGATATTATTGGGGCGGCTGCGCCACCCAGCGGGAGCAAGCTCCCTCGCCACATAAGCCCCTCGCCACTGGAGCGGGTTTCTACAACGCCTTACTGACCTTGACCTCGCTGATCACATCACCGGTCTGGCCATGCATCGCCTCCAGCGCTGCCCGGGCTTCTTCCTCGCTGCCGGTTTTCAACTGTGCGAATTCAAAGCGACGTTCGTCGTTGAGTTTGTACTTGATGACGTATTTGGTCGTCTGGTCCACGGTTCTGCCTGTCTGGATGAGTGGCTGATCTCAGCTCAGTTTCGAGCTGGAGCGCCGGATGATCTTGATCTTGTGGGTCAGGGTCGGCTTGCGGGTGACGCTGATTGCACGGCGGTTGACGGTGTCGATGGTGATGTTCCAGAAACCGGTGCTCGGTGCGGTGATCCTGGCCGGAAACGTGTCGAACGCGCCGCCGTGATAGGTGTGCCGGCCGCCATTCTTGAAGCTGCGAAAGTTGGCGTCGTTCATCAGGCGGATGTTGCACATTTGCGAGCATTCGATGACGACAATGTCGTCTTCGTTCAAGTGCTCGCGCTGATGGATGAATTTCATGGGCGCCTCCAGAAGGGCTTTTTCTACTAAATCAAACGATAGCAAGGACAATGGCGTGCAGTTTATCAGCACCGGGGGGTAATATCCGGCCCACTGCCGCAAGGGCAGAAATAAAGAGGGTGCGCACTGGAGAAAAACAGCGTTTGCACTGTCGGAGGGTCTTTACTGGAGGAATCGTATGAAGCGTAGCGTGTGGATGTTGGCATTGGCCTTGAGTGGATGTGCATCAGTATCGGACATCAACCAGACGCCGCCCACCATGAGCTTCATCTCCGGCAAGAAACCCCACGAATACGCCAAGTGTGTCGCCGACAGGCTGGCCGACAGTCGCGGTTCGCTGCAAATGGAACCGCACAAGAACGGTGTCCGGGTGATTGTCCCTGGCAAGTTGTCATCAATGCCGGCGGCGGTGTTCGACATCGAAGAGCGCTCCAGTGGCAGCGGCGTCAAGCTGCACGAAAGCCTGTCCAATGTACCTGTGCGTCCGGGCGATGTGCAGGAAGCGGCCAACGCCTGCATCTCCGGTTGAGCGCGATGACCACCTGACGAGCCGGTCGGGCATCGGATAAACTGCCGGCCTCGACAAAAAATGCCGCCACGGTCTACGTTGGCGGCATTGTCATTTCTGGAGTCGATCGATGAAACGCGAGCAGGTGCGGGAGCGCCATGCGCAAGGGCTTATCTGCGCTACCCACGTGATCCAGAATCCGGCGAGCCCGGGTGAGTGGATCGTCTTCTTCAAGAAAAGCGCCGGGCGCAGTTTTTTCCTGGTGGATGACCAGGACGAAGTCGAATCCTTCAACCGTCTCGACGACCTGGTCGAGACCGTCCGTGGGCTGGGCATCAAGTTCGCCGAGATCCACATCTGAGTTCACGCGGCTACTTGCACACCACCACGACGCTGCGGCTGGTGTAGTTGCCGACGTCGACCCCCAGGGTCTTGTCGCTGTTGTTGGCCTGGGGCGTGCCGTCGGTACCGACGATGCGGTAGCCGGTGCCCGCGCACGAGGCATCGGCCTTTTCGTAGCAAGTGGCCCATGAATTGGCTTCGCCCGAGCAATCGATGGCCAGGCCTTGCTCGCCGTTGTCCAGGTAGGTTTTTTCCGCCGAGGCACAGCCTGCCAGGGCCAGGACTGTAAACAGTGCCAGAAGTGTTTTCATGGGGGCATCATCAGAAAGGGAGGGCAGGCGCGAGGTTATAGCGAATGGCCATTCCGGTACAGCTAAACAAGCCTTGTTCAATGCGCAGGATGCATTGAACGCAGGCTTGTCTATTTCATTTCTTGCGGCGGGGCGCGCGGGGAGCCGTTTCGCGCTCTTTAGCCGCCGGGGCAGAGCGGTCGTCCTGGAACACCGCGGCCACTTCCACCGCCATGGCCTTGCTGGGCAAGGGGCCAGCGACCTGCTCGCCATGGTAGTTGATAATCCACCACTGGCCGTCCTTGTCCTGGCTGACCGAATAACCGTTTGCGTTTCTTGTAGCCGACATCTAGCTGCCTCGTTGGCGGAATCAGGGGCGTCATAATACGCCAAATGCTCGCAAACAGCGCCCATGAGCGTACAGTGAGGCCGTTGCGCCATCGAACCGAAAGCCGATTGAACTATCTGCCGGTTTTTATTTCTCTATGATGGCATCGGTTGGCCAGTGCGGGCATTGTAAGGTGCCCGCCGCCTGATTAGACTGCGCCGAAACTCGTACATACCGCCTTTTCAAGGACCTATATGATCAAGAAATGCTTGTTCCCAGCAGCCGGTTACGGTACTCGCTTCCTGCCAGCGACTAAAGCCATGCCCAAAGAAATGCTGCCGGTGGTCAACAAGCCACTGATCCAGTACGGCGTCGAAGAGGCCCTCGATGCGGGCCTGACGGAAATCTCCATTGTGACTGGCCGTGGCAAGCGCGCCCTGGAAGACCATTTCGACATCAGCTACGAGCTGGAAAACCAAATCAAGGGCACCGACAAGGAAAAATACCTGGTCGGCATCCGCAAACTGCTGGACGAGTGCTCGTTTTCCTACACTCGCCAGACTGAAATGAAAGGACTGGGCCACGCGATCCTGACTGGTCGCCCGCTGATCGGTGATGAACCGTTCGCCGTGGTGCTGGCGGACGACCTGTGCGTCAATCTCGAAGGCGACGGCGTGCTGACCCAGATGGTCAAGCTGTACAAGCAGTTCCGTTGCTCCATCGTGGCGATCCAGGAAGTCGATCCGCAGGAAACCAACAAGTACGGCGTGATTGCCGGCGAAATGATCCGCGACGACATCTACCGCGTCCACAGCATGGTTGAAAAACCAAAACCTGAAGACGCGCCGTCGAACCTGGCGATCATCGGTCGCTACATCCTGACCCCGGACATCTTCGACCTGATCGAGCAGACCGAGCCAGGCAAGGGCGGCGAGATCCAGATCACCGACGCCCTGATGAAACAGGCCCAGAACGGCTGTGTCATGGCCTACAAGTTCAAGGGCAAGCGTTTCGACTGCGGCGGCGCCGAAGGTTATATCGACGCGACCAACTTCTGCTTCGAGAACTTCTACAAGACCGGCAAGGCTTACTGATAGCCCACGCCGCGCCCTGAAAAACGCCCCGACTGGTTCGGGGCGTTTTTTTTTGCGGCCCGTCGCGGACCCGTGGCGAGGGAGCTTGCTCCCGCTGGGCGCGCAGCGCCCCAAGTACGATCATCCACAGGCCGGAAGGCGTCTGCTTCGCAGCCGAGCGGGAGCAAGCTCCCTCGCCACAGGTGCCAACCGAGAGTCCCTGGGCTGGCTTTTTGATTTTCCGCCCCCATAACCATCGCAACGCTACCTCGCGCGCGAACTGCAGGTATGCTGATGGCCTGCCGAAGGAGATAGAAATGGCCTACGATTTTGACTTGTACGTGATTGGCGCCGGTTCCGGCGGGGTGCGGGCTGCGCGGTTCGCCGCCGGTTTCGGCGCGAAGGTGGCCGTGGCGGAAAGCCGTTACCTGGGCGGCACGTGCGTGAATGTCGGTTGTGTGCCGAAGAAGCTGCTGGTCTACGGTGCGCATTACGCCGAGGAGTTCGAACAGGCGTCGGCCTATGGCTGGACCGCGGGCGAGGCGAGTTTCGATTGGCCCACGCTGATCGCCAACAAGGACCGGGAAATCAATCGCCTCAACGGGATCTATCGCAACCTGCTGGTCAATAGCGGGGTCGTGTTGCATGAGGGGCATGCCAGGATCAGCGGGCCCCATGAGGTCGAGATCAACGGCCAGCGCCACACCGCCCGGCACATCATGATTGCCACGGGCGGCTGGCCGGTGATTCCAGACATTCCGGGACGCGAGCACGCCATCAGCTCCAACGAGGCGTTTTTCCTCAAGCAACTGCCCAGGCGCGTGCTGGTGGTGGGCGGTGGCTATATCGCCGTGGAGTTCGCCGGGATCTTCCACGGCATGGGCGCGCAGACCTCGTTGCTCTACCGAGGCGACCTGTTCCTGCGCGGCTTCGATGGCGCGGTGCGCAAGCACTTGGCCGAAGAGCTGACCCGCCGCGGCCTGGACCTGCAATTCAACGCCGACATCGAACGCATCGACAAGTTGGACGACACCAGCCTGCGGGTGACTCTCAAGGACGGTCGTACGTTGCTCACCGACTGCGTGTTCTACGCCACCGGCCGGCGCCCGATGCTCGACAACCTGGGCCTGGAGAATACCGGCGTCACGCTGGATGAGAAGGGCTTCGTCCAGGTCAACGAGCAGTACGAGACCGCTGAGCCGTCGATCCTGGCGATCGGCGACGTGATCGGTCGCGTACAACTGACGCCGGTAGCCCTGGCCGAAGGCATGGCGGTGGCGCGGCGGCTGTTCAAGCCTGAGCAGTATCGCCTGGTGGATTACCGGATGATTCCCACCGCCGTGTTCAGCCTGCCGAACATCGGCACGGTTGGCCTGACCGAAGAACAGGCCCGGGACGAGGGGCACGAGGTGCAGATTTTCGAAAGCCGCTTCCGGCCGATGAAGCTCACCCTGACCGAGTGCCAGGAGCGCACCTTGATGAAACTGGTGGTGGACGCCCGCACCGACAAGGTCCTGGGCTGCCACATGGTCGGGCCGGACGCCGGCGAAATCGTTCAGGGCCTGGCTATCGCGCTCAAGGCCGGCGCCACCAAGCGCGACTTCGACGAAACCATCGGTGTGCACCCCACCGCCGCTGAAGAATTCGTCACCATGCGCACCCCTAGCGCGTGACTGTGTAAGGGCTGGCGAGGCTGCGCTCCGCAAGGAATGCGGTCTCGTTTTACCCGTCAGTGCCGCGCCTACAGATTTCTTCTATCTATATAGATTCCTGATAGCCAAAACCAATCATTCGCATGAGCTTTGCCAATGAGCCAGCCGCGGAATGAGTGGGTAAGCTTCACCCCATCAACTTTTCAACCCTGACGGAGAAACACCGATGCCTATCATCAACAGCCAAGTTAAACCGTTCAAAGCTACCGCCTTCAAAAACGGCGCATTCGTCGAAGTATCGGACGCTGACCTGAAAGGCAAGTGGTCGGTCGTGTTCTTCTACCCGGCTGACTTCACCTTCGTTTGCCCAACCGAGCTGGAAGACCTGGCCGACAACTACGCCGAATTCCAGAAACTGGGCGTCGAGATCTACAGCGTGTCGACCGACACCCACTTTGCCCACGCTGCCTGGCACAACACCTCGCCAGCCATCGGCAAAATCCAGTACACCATGATCGGCGACCCGACCCTGGCTATCTCCCGCAACTTCGACGTGCTGATCGAAGAAGCTGGCCTGGCTGACCGCGGTACTTTCGTGATCAACCCTGAAGGCCAGATCAAGATCGTCGAAATCAACGACGGCGGTGTAGGCCGTGACGCTTCCGAGCTGCTGCGCAAGATCAAGGCCGCTCAGTACGTTGCCGCTCACCCGGGCGAAGTTTGCCCAGCCAAGTGGAAAGAAGGCGAGGCCACCCTGGCTCCGTCCCTGGACCTGGTCGGCAAGATCTAAGACCGTGAGTCCTTTGAGGGCGGTCATCCGCACTTAAGCAAGCCGCACCGCCCACAAAAAACGCCCGGGCGAGATTCGCTCGGGCGTTGTTTTTTCTGAAATTCAAAAATGGAAATCGCCCGTATGTTGGACGCCAATCTTAAAGCTCAGTTGAAGTCATACCTGGAACGGGTCACACAGCCGATCGAGATCGTCGCATCCCTCGACGACGGTGCGAAATCCCAGGAAATGCTCGCGTTACTCAAAGACGTCGCCAGTCTTTCCACCCAGATTAGCTTGCTCGACAACGGCAACGATGCGCGCAAGCCTTCGTTCTCGTTGAATCGCCCGGGAGCCGATATCAGCCTGCGCTTTGCCGGTATCCCCATGGGCCACGAATTCACTTCGCTGGTGCTGGCCTTGCTGCAAGTCGGCGGCCACCCGTCCAAGGCCAGTGTCGAAGTCATTGAACAGATCCGCGCCCTCAAAGGCGAGTTCAACTTCGAGACTTATTTCTCGCTGTCGTGCCAGAACTGCCCGGACGTGGTCCAGGCGCTGAACCTGATGGCGGTGCTGAACCCCAACATTCGTCACGTCGCCATCGACGGTGCGCTGTTCCAGGCCGAAGTCGACGAACGCCAGATCATGGCCGTGCCGAGCATCTACCTCAATGGCGTGAACTTCGGCCAGGGCCGCATGGGCCTGGAAGAAATCCTCGCCAAGATCGACACCAGCGGCATCGAGCGCCAGGCTGAGAAAATCAGCGCCAAGGATGCCTTCGATGTGCTGGTGGTCGGCGGCGGCCCGGCTGGTGCTTCGGCGGCGATCTATGCCGCGCGTAAAGGCATCCGCACCGGCGTTGCGGCAGAGCGTTTCGGCGGCCAGGTGCTGGACACCATGGCGATCGAGAACTTCATCTCGGTCCAGGAAACCGAAGGTCCGAAACTGGCTGTCGCCCTGGAAGAACACGTCAAGCAGTACGACGTGGACATCATGAACCTGCAACGCGCCGATGCGCTGGTGGCAGGCCGGGACGGCGCACTCCACGAAATCCGCTTCGCCAGTGGCGCCAGCCTCAAGGCCAAGACCGTGATCCTGGCGACCGGTGCCCGCTGGCGCGAAATGAACGTGCCGGGCGAGCAGCAATACCGCAACAAGGGCGTCGCGTACTGCCCGCACTGCGACGGCCCGCTGTTCAAAGGCAAGCGTGTGGCGGTGATCGGCGGCGGCAACTCCGGCGTCGAAGCGGCCATCGACCTGGCCGGTATCGTGTCTCATGTCACCTTGCTGGAGTTCGATGTGCAATTGCGTGCCGACGCGGTATTGCAGCGCAAGCTGCATAGCCTGCCGAACGTGACGGTGATCACCAACGCCCAGACCACCGAAGTGACCGGGGACGGCCAGAAGGTCAACGGCCTGCGCTACAAGGACCGTCCAAGCGGTGAAGTGCGCGATGTGGCGCTGGAGGGGATCTTCGTGCAGATCGGCCTGTTGCCCAACACCGATTGGCTCAAGGGGACCGTCGAGCTGTCGCGGCGTGGCGAGATCATCGTCGATGCCCGGGGTGAAACCTCGATCCCCGGCGTGTTTGCCGCCGGTGACGTGACCACCGTGCCGTACAAGCAGATCGTGATCGCCGTGGGCGAGGGGGCCAAGGCTTCGTTGAGCGCTTTCGACCACCTGATCCGGACCTCCGCCCCAGCATAAGTTGCCGAAAGCAGGAAAAACAAAACCCCATGGGCCTGGCCCATGGGGTTTTTTATTTTTTGCAGATCAGCTCATGACCGGGTTGCGCCATTCGCGAGCAAGCCAGCTCCCACACCAGAGTCATGTCGTACAGAATTACTGTGGTCGACGCGAACTACTGTGGGAGCGGGCTTGCCCGCGAAAGCGTCGGGGCAGCTTGCATCAGTCTTCAGCAAAATCCCCCATGCCTGGCTCCCTGTGCTGCTTAGAGCGGCGCAGGCTGGATGATTTCGACCCAGTAGCCATCCGGGTCCTTGATGAAGGCCAGGCTTTTCATGCGTCCGTCGCTCAGGCGTTTCTGGAAGTCGCAGCCCAGTGCTTCGAAGCGCTCGCACGCAGCGACGACGTCCGGCACGGAGATGCAGATGTGGCCGAACCCGCGTGGGTCGCTGTTGCCATTGTGGTAGGCAAACGCCGGATCGTTTTCAGTACCGTGGTTGTGGGTCAGTTCCAGGATCCCCGGGATCGACTTCATCCATTCGGTACGGGCTGCTGCATCGGCCGGGATCTGGCTCTTGTCCACCAGGGCGAGGAAATACAGGCTGAATTCGGCTTCCGGGAAGTCGCGTTTTTCCACCAGCGAAAATCCCAGCACGCGGGTGTAGAAGTCCAGGGACTGGGTGATGTCCTTGACCCGCAACATGGTGTGATTGAAGACGAATTGCGCGGTAGCAGCGTCAGGTTGAGCGGTGACGCCAGGGAAAGTATTGAGTTCGTGCAGGCTCATGGGCCCTCCGGAAAATAAGTGGGGCAAACGGCGTCGCAGCCAGGTGCGACGGTTCCTGGGCTTGCGTAAAACGGCTTCCTTGCAGGTGCGCCCATGATACGCAAGGGCCGTGGCATCGCCAAACCGTGTGTGGCTATTGCCTGGTTCTGCCCGGGGCTTCAGACTTCGGGATTGATCCTTGAGTGCCCGTGCAATGATTCGACCGTTCCTTTGGCTGTTTGTCCTGCCGTTTGCCTCGGTGGCAAGTGTCGGCGCCTGGGCGGACGATCCGCAGGTTGCCTGGCCGCCGGGTTGGTCCGTCGAAGCGCTGCCGTCCGGCGCGTCGGCGACCCAGCGACAACGTGCGACCAAGAGCGACCCGGCAGGTAACGCGCTGATGGTCATGGAGCTGACGACCACAGCGGTCGAGCCCGATCACCAGGTCAACTTGCAAGGTGTGTTGCTGGAGATGCGTAAATCAATCCAGAAGGATTTTTTCCAGGGCGGTTACCAAAGTGTCTGCAATAAGATTCATGCATCCATGTTGGGTGGGGTTACAGCACTGGAGACCACTTGCACGATCACGCAAAACGGAAGGCATGTTCTGTCGCAAACACTCGTTGCGGCACTAAATGGTGGCAAGGCTTATGTGCTGTCCTATGCCGGGCAGGCGCAGGTGTATGTTGAAAGTCAGAATGAAATACAGTCGGTACGAAACAGCCTGAAACTATAAGGCCTTTGGCGTAATACGCCCGGACTAATCCTGAAGTTCAACCCATAAAAAAGCCCTGATCCAGTCAGGGCTTTTTTTCATCGAAGTGACGTCGGGTCAGCCGCGCAACCATGAATCAACGGTGGCCGCGCCGTATTGTTCTTTCCACGCTTTCAAACCGCGGTGGTTGCCGCCCTTGGTCTCGATCAACTCGCCGGTGTGCGGGTTCTGGTAGACCTTCACCACGCGTGCACGGCGGGTCTTGACAGGCTTGCTCGACTGCAAACTGGCCTTGGACGGGTTCGGATCGAGGATAGCGACGATATCGCGCAGGCTCTTGCCGTAGGTTTTCATCAGGCCCTGGAGCTTTTCTTCGAATTCGATTTCTTTCTTGAGTCCGGCATCATTCTTCAATGATTCCAGCTGCTTGAGCTGTTCTTGAAGGGCCTTTTCGGCTGCGCGAAATTCAGCGAGTCTGGACAAAATCGTTACTCCAATCAGATTATTTGGCTGATACCAACCGCAAACAAAGCAATAAGCCAAGCGCCTTGAAGCGACTCGGTGATAAAGAATCACCTGCTATCCAGCACAGGTAAAAAAATTGTAGTAGTTAAAGCGAAAAGTGTAAATCGTAACTTTTTCGTTATGTAACAACAGCGACTGTTCTTAACAGCGCCGCTGTCATCGTCAATTGGCCGGCGGCGGGTAATTGCCATTAGTGCGGGTCAGCACCTGTATGAAGTCCGGCCCGCTAGTGGCTAGGACAAGTAGAAAACTCACTGGAAAGTTCAGCGCTTATGACTGGCGGGCCAGTTCGATAAACGCTCGGGTGGCGGGGGAGGCCTGGCGACTGTCCAACACCGCGAGGCCAATCTGGCGCGGCACAGGGGGCGATAAAGGCCGGGTGATAAAACCCGGATGATCACCCCCCGGCAGCGAACCTTCGGAAACGACGCTCACCGCTTCGCCGCGCCTGACCACATCCAGCGTGCTGAGCAGTTGCGAGCAGCGAAAGCGCACGTTGGGTGTGAGCCTGGCGGCGTTGAACAGGCGCGTGACCAGTTCGGACGATCCCGCCTCAGTGAGTACGAAAGGGTCTTCGCACAATTCCTTGAGGTTCAGGCTGGCCCGCGCGGCGAGGGGATGGCCCTCGGGCAGCAGCGCGACCATTTGATCTTCCATCAGTGTGAACGTATCGAAACGGTCCTCGGGCAATACCACGAAGCCGACGTCGATCCGCCGTTCATCCAGCCACTGGATCACCTGCCTGTCCGGCCCTTCGTCGATGTGCACTTCGATGCCCGGATGCAGGGCGCAGTAGCGTTGCAGGATGGCAGGCAGCAGTTTCATCGACGATGTCGGCCCGAACGAGCCGATGCGCAAGGTGCCACGGCGCATGCCCCGGGCATCGGCGGCTTCCTGGCGCAACGTGTTGGCCAATCCGAGCATGGCCCTGGCCCGTGACAGCAGTTGTTCGCCGATGTCGCTGAGTTCCACCTGGGACTGATGCCGGCGGAGCAACTCCACGCCCAACTCCTGTTCCAGGGACTTGATGGCATGGGACACCGCCGACTGGCCGATACCCAATCGCATTGCCGCAGCGGTGAAACCCCTTAGTTCGGCGACCAGGGTGAAGATTTCCAATTGGGTAAGAGTCATGAGTGTTTACTCATTTTACGATGATCAATCATGAGGCGAACAATACGGTATATCAGCCCCACCCGATACCGTGGCGAGGGAGCTTGCTCCCGCTGGACCGCGCAGCGGGCCCATAGGGGGCTGCTTCGTACCCCAGCGGGAGCAAGCTCCCTCGCCACGTCCGACTGACCTCAAGGTGAACCATGAATGCTTTGGAACAAACCGTCCCAACCCCATCCGACCTGCCGGTCTACCTCAAGCTCGCCATGGTCACCATGATCTGGGGCGGGACGTTCGTTGCCGGCAGGATCCTGGCCGACGCGCTGACGCCCCTGTTCGCCGCCAGCCTGCGTTTCCTGCTGGCCAGCGTCGCGCTGCTGCTGTTCCTGGCAATGGCCAGGATTCCCCTGGTCATGCCCAGCATCAAGCAAGGGCTGCAACTGGCCGCGCTGGGGTTCTTCGGCATCTTTTTCTACAACCTGTGCTTCTTCTACGGTCTGCAGCACATCAGTGCGTCGCGCGCCTCGTTGATCGTGGCCCTGAACCCGGCGGTGATCGGGCTGGCGTCCTGGTGTTTGTTCAAGGAGCGCCTGGGTCGGTTGAAAGGGGCCGGCATCGTGCTGTGCATGGGCGGGGCGGGGCTGGTGATCGTCAGTCGCGATCCGTCGCTGTTACACAATGCCCCGCAGAGTTGGATCGGCGACCTGCTGATTTTCGGCTGCGTGCTGGGCTGGGGCATCTATTCGCTGTTTTCCAAAGGCCTGAACGCAAGCCTTGGCCCCTTGCAGACGGTGACCTGGTCGATCCTGCTGGGTACGTTGATGTTATGGCTGGCCTGCGCGGCCTCCGGCGAGGTGCGCGTTGAAGCATTGCACGGCCTGGACCTGCCGCAGTGGCTGAGCCTGGTGTACCTCGGCGTGCTAGGTTCGGCGCTGGCCTACATCGCCTGGTACGACGGCATCCGCCGGATTGGCGCGACGCGCTCCGGGGTGTTCATCGCGCTCAACCCGCTCACGGCGGTATTGCTGGGGGCGCTGTTACTGGACGAACGGTTCACCGCGCTGATGTGTCTGGGCGGCGGGCTGATCCTCGCGGGCATTTTCCTGTGTAACAAACCCCTTGCACGGTCGGCAGGAAGGGCTGTTTGATACAGAAGGCGGACAAATTCGGTTACGCTGTGTAGAATCGATTTACGCATATAAGAATAACGTCTTCTGGCAGCAGAAGCCTCGCCCGCAAGAGCCTTGGGTCGACAATGAAGATACTTGGGTTTCAACTGATCTACGGCGACTACCTCGCCCGCAGCGTTCGTGGCATTTCCTGCGCGCCACCGCGTGCCCCCAGCATGGCCAGCAACTAACGTTTCCTGTTAATTGATAAGCATGATGAGGCGCCGACATGGCAGATCTATACGAAAACCCGATGGGCCTGATGGGCTTTGAATTCATCGAATTCGCGTCCCCGACCCCCAATACCCTGGAGCCGATCTTCGAGATCATGGGCTTCACCAAAGTGGCGACCCACCGATCCAAGGACGTGCACCTGTATCGCCAGGGCGCGATCAACCTGATCCTCAACAACGAGCCCCACAGCGTGGCCTCGTACTTCGCCGCCGAACACGGTCCGTCGGTCTGCGGCATGGCGTTCCGGGTCAAGGATTCGCAGCGGGCCTACAAGCGTGCCCTGGAGCTCGGCGCCCAGCCGATCCACATCGAGACCGGTCCGATGGAACTGAACCTGCCGGCGATCAAAGGCATCGGCGGCGCGCCGCTGTACCTGATCGACCGTTTCGGCGAAGGCAGCTCGATCTACGACATCGACTTCGTGTTTCTCGAGGGCGTCGACCGCCACCCGGTGGGCGCCGGTCTGAAGCTCATCGACCACCTGACCCACAACGTGTATCGCGGGCGCATGGCCTATTGGGCCGGCTTCTACGAGAAGCTGTTCAACTTCCGCGAGATCCGCTACTTCGACATCAAGGGCGAATACACCGGGCTGACGTCCAAGGCCATGACCGCCCCGGACGGCATGATCCGCATCCCGCTGAACGAAGAATCGTCCAAAGGCGCCGGGCAGATCGAAGAGTTCCTGATGCAGTTCAACGGCGAAGGCATCCAGCACGTGGCATTCCTCACCGACGACCTGGTCAAGACCTGGGACGCGTTGAAGAAGATCGGCATGCGCTTCATGACCGCACCGCCAGACACCTACTACGAAATGCTCGAAGGCCGCCTGCCGAACCACGGCGAACCGGTGGCCGAACTGCAATCGCGCGGCATCCTGCTGGATGGTGCTTCCGAGCAGGGCGATAAGCGCCTGCTGCTGCAGATCTTCTCGGAAACCCTGATGGGGCCGGTGTTCTTCGAATTCATCCAGCGCAAGGGTGACGATGGTTTTGGCGAAGGCAACTTCAAGGCGCTGTTCGAATCCATCGAGCGGGATCAGGTGCGTCGGGGTGTGCTCACCACCGAGTGATGCCTGAACGATGGAAAAGCCCGCCCGGTGTTGTTGCCAGGCGGGCTTTTTGTTGCCTACACAAGATCCCTTGTGGGAGCGGGCTTGCTCGCGAAGGCGGCGTATCAGTCAATATCGAGGGTACCTGACACACCGCCTTCGCGAGCAAGCCCGCTCCCACAGGGGGACGGCGGTGTGCTTACGTGCGGCGCCGCTGGCGCATCAAGTGCTTGAACCCTTCGAACACCAGTACCGCCACGGCCATCCAGATCGGGATGTAGGTCAGCCACTCACCGGCCTTGATGCTTTCACCCAACAACAGCGCCACGCCCAGCAGCAACACCGGTTCGACATAACTCAACAACCCGAACAGGCTGAACGGCAGCAGGCGGCTGGCAACGATGTAGGACACCAGCGCCGAAGCACTGATGACTCCCAGCAAGGGGATCAGCAGCGACAGCCATGGGTACTGGTCGAACACATCGAAACCCTGTTCGCCGCTCTGCACGAACCAGAGCGCCACCGGTAGCATCAGCGTCATGTCGAGCCAAAGCCCGCCCAGGTTGTCGGTATTGATGCGCTTGCGCAGGATGAAATAGATCGGGTAACCGATCACCACCAGCAAGGTCGCCCAGGAAAACCCGCCGACCTGGTACAGCTCGTTGAACACGCCCAGGGTGGCGAAGAACACCGCGACTTTTTGCAGATATGACAGGCGTTCGCCGTAGACGATGCGCCCGGTCAGGACCATCGACAGCGGCAACAGGAAATACCCCAGCGACACGTCCAGGCTGTAGCCATTGAGCGGCGCCCACATGAACAGCCACAGTTGCGCGCCCATCAGTGCAGAAGAAGCGATTGCCGCGAGCAACAGCCGGGGCGTGGCGACCAGGCGTCCAAGCAGTTGCGTGACGAGCTTCCATTCCCGGGTCACCAGCATGAACGCGGTCATGCAGGGCATGGTCAACAGCATGCGCCAACCGAAGATTTCCACGCCGGTCAGCGGGGAGAGCAGCGAGGTGTAGTAGTACATGACGGCGAACAGCGCGGAGGCCGAGACCGATAGAGCGATGCCTTTGGACACTGAGGCCTCTTATTAGCATGGGTTGATGCACGATGGGGCAGGCATTTGCTGTGGCGAGGGAGCTTGCTCCCGCTCGGCTGCGAAGCGGCCGCCAATGAGGTCCGCTACGCGGCCCAGCGGGAGCAAGCTCCCTCGCCACAAGGGTGTTCAGTTCCGGTAATGCTTATGACGTACGCGGCACGCGTCCCGGCACGAAATGGCTCACGTCATTGAACCCCGGTGTCGAGGCGTGGCCCGGTGTCACCAGCGAATCGATGAAGGCTTCATCTTCCGCGGTGATCTTCACCGCCTGCGCCTTGGTGTAGGCGTCCCACTGTTGCTCGGTACGCGGGCCGACGATGGCCGACGTCACGGCGCTGTTGTTCAGGACCCAGGCGATGGCGAATTCGACGATGCCCACGCCTCGACCCTGGGTGTACTGCTGGATCTGCTGGGCGATGCGCAGCGACTCGACCCGCCATTCGGTTTCCAGGATTCGCTTGTCCTGCCGCCCGGCGCGGCTGTTGGCGTCCGGTGCCACGTCCGGCGCGTACTTGCCGCTGAGCACGCCACGGGCGAGGGGGCTGAAGGGCACCACGCCGAGGCCATAGTTCTGCGCGGCGGTGATCTGCTCGGTTTCGGCCTGGCGGTTGACGATGTTGTACAACGGTTGGCTGATCACCGGCCGGTCGATGCCCAGGCTGTCGGCGATCCGAATCACTTCGGCGATGCGCCAGCCACGGTAGTTCGACAAGCCCCAGTAGCGGATCTTGCCTTGGCGAATCAGATCGCCGATGGCCGACACGGTCACGTGCAGTGGGGTGTTGTGGTCTTCGCGGTGCAGGTAATAAATGTCCAGGTAATCGGTGCCCAGGCGCGCCAGGCTGGCTTCGATGCCGTTGAACAGATGCTTGCGGCTCAGGCCGCTGCGGTTAGGCATGCCATCCGGCGGGCCGAAGCCGACCTTGGTCGCGAGCACCCATTCATGGCGGTGCCTGGCGATGGCTTCGCCGACGATCTCTTCGGAACGACCGCCGGTGTAGACGTCCGCCGTGTCGATGAAGTTGATGCCCTGGTCCCAGGCCTTGTCGATGATCCGCAGCGACTCTTCTGTGCTGGTCTGTTCGCCGAACATCATGGTGCCCAGGGTCAGCGTCGAGACTTGCAACCCGGAATGGCCTAGCGTGCGGTAGCTCATGACAAGATCCTTTTCATCGAGGGGAAAGGCCCAATCAAACCTCAGAACCACCGCGTGGATCAAACAGATTTATCAAACACACCCATCCACTGTGGGAGCGGGCTTGCTCGCGAAGGCGGTGTGTCAGCCACATCAAGATCGCCTGATGCACCGCTTTCGCG
>NZ_JALJDX010000155.1 GCF_022952855.1 Pseudomonas sp. RGM2987
GCATCAGCAGCGCCGTCACCGCCAACCCCACGCCCGGCGTCTTGCCACTGCGAATCTCACGCACCACCACCGAACCGCCGCCGATGGTGACGTTGGAGGAAATCAGCCCGGACGACACGACCTTGGCGTCGCAGGTGCTGCGGTCGCCGCTGCGCACAGCGGGCTGGCCGTTGATGGTGACCTTGTCCGAGCCTTCGGCCAAAAACTGCGGCGGCATTGGCGGGTGCTTTATGCACACGATCATGTCCAGCGGCTTGGGCACGGCGCCGGGGGCGGGGGTGGCGACGGTGGGGCGCCACATCTGTGAGAAGAAGCTCTCGGCCATGTCCAGGTAGCTGGGCTCGGCTTGCGGCTCGGGGGCTTCCAGCTCGGTGCCGGCCGGCGCGACGTGGGACTCGATGGCTCCGGCGGCGCGGGCGGCAGGAATATTGTTGGTCAGGGTGTCGGTGGAGCCGGTGAGGATGTTGGCCTGCACCGTGGGCGGAAAGAGGGCGTTGCCGATGCCCTCGCATAAATTGCTCAAGCCCTTGTCGGCCCCGGTCTTGCTCATGGCCAGGCCGACAATGGTGCCAACCACCAGGCCGAGAACGAAGCAGCCGAGGCCGCCAGTGACCACGGTGATACCGGTGGCCGCGACCACGGCAGCCGTCGCCAGGGCGGTGATCGCGATATTGGCTGCCACTTCCAGGACGCCGCCGAGAATGTCGGCCATCATCGAGGTGTGCTCCAGCGCATCGCCCAGGCGGGCAGCCCAGAGCGCGTCAGACATCGACGCGGCTCATGCAGATGAAACCGCTGGCGGTGCTCGAATCAAGCGCTTTGATGCCTTCCATTGCACTCTTTCCTTGTCAGTCATGGCCTGTGTATCAGTGCCGGGGCATTGGACCAGCTTCGGGCGCATCAGGCAATCGGTGGCTCGATCGTCCCGGGCCGTCAACCGATGGGCCATTGCGACGCCGTGTCAGGCCACCCACGGATTGAGCAGCGTGACCCCGCTGGGCTCAAAGTCCGCAACGTTGCGGGTGACCACCGTCAGGCCGTGGATCAGTGCAGTGGCGGCAATCAGCGCGTCGCATTCGTTGCTGCGATCAGGCACGTGCAGGCGAGCGCAGCGCAATGCCACGGCGCGGTCCACCGCCAGGATCCGGCCGGCAAACGCGGGCAGGACATGATTATCCAGCCACGCGCGCAGGCGCCTGCCTTGATTCGGATCCTTGCGTTCGAAGCGCAATACGCCGGTTTCCAGTTCCAATACGGTAATCGCCGAGACATACAAGCTGGGGGCCGGCACGCTGCGGGCCCAGGCCTGCACGTTCCTGTCGGCCTGGGGTTTGCGCAGTTCCGAAATGACATTGGTGTCGAGTAGATACATCAGGACAGGTCTACCGCTCGAGGAGTAATGACGGCGCGCTCGGTGTCGAAATCGATATCCGGCGCATCGGGCATGACCAGCAACTCGACCATGCTGGCGCCAATGCCGGTCAGTTTCTGGTACTCCTCAATGCTTAGCAGTACATGGGCCGGCTTGCCACGGTCGGTGATGATGACCGGCCCTTCACGGCTGGCTTTTTTGGCACCACTTGTGTCGTGGTTGAATTCGCGGCTGGAAATGGTGGTGATGGACATGGTCGTGCCCTTATTGAACTTTAATGTAGGCACGTTACTACTTGTGCTGGGCGCGGGCAAGAGGAACGGGCCCGTCGTATCGGAGCGGCTACAAAAAAGGCCCCGTCAATGTGAATGACGGGGCCTTTCGCGTATCAGGCGAATGTCTTACTGGGCGTCAGCGGCCGGAGCCTTTTCGCCGTGAGACAGGCTGTAGACATAGGCGGCCAGCAAGTGGACCTTGTCGTTGCCTTGCAGGTCGGCCTGGGCCGGCATCTGGCCCTGGCGACCGTAGCGGATGGTCTGCTGCAGTTGAGCGAAGCTCGATCCATAGATGAACGCCGCCGGGTGCGTCAGGTCCGGTGCGCCCATGGCAGGCGTGCCCTTGCCGGCGGGACCGTGGCAGGCCACGCAGTTGGCGGCGAACAGCTTCTGACCGTTGGCGGGGTCGGCCTTGGCGCCTTCCGGCAGCTTGCGACCGTGCAGGCCGGTCACCAGGTACGAGGCGACGTCGGCAACGCCTTGCTCGCCAACCACCGCAGCCCAACCCGGCATCACCGCGTGACGGCCACCCATGACGGTGGTCTTGATGGTTTCCGGCTCACCGCCCCAGCGCCAGTCGGCGTCGGTCAGGTTCGGGAAACCGTAGGCGCCCTTGGCGTCGGAACCGTGGCAGACCGAGCAGTTGGAGGCAAACAGACGGCCACCCATTTTCAGGGCTTGCGGGTCCTTGGCGACTTCTTCGATGGGCATGGAAGCGAACTTGGCGAAGATCGGACCGAACTTGGCGTCCGAACGAGCCATTTCCTTTTCCCACTCGTGAACGCCGGTCCAGCCGGTCTGGCCGTTGGCGAAGGCGGTCTGCTTTTCGGTGTCCAGGTAGTTATAACCTGGCAGCAGGCCTTTCCAGTTGCCCAGGCCCGGGTAGAGCACCAGGTAGCCGAGGGCGAACACGATGGTGCCGACGAACAGCATGAACCACCATTTCGGCAGCGGGTTGTCGTACTCCTCGATCCCGTCGAAGGAGTGGCCGACCGTCTCTTCGGTGGCTTCGCTGCGCTGGCCCTTGCGGGTCGACAGCAGCAGCCAGGTCAGGGAGAAAATCGTTCCCAGGCTGAGGACTGTGACGTACAGACTCCAGAATGTAGTCATTCTTTGTTACTCCTAGAAGCTTGCTCGACGTGCTTGATGGCTTCGGGATCATCCGCGAACGGCAGCAAGGTCGCGTCGTCAAACTCCGACTTGCGCTTGGGGCTGAACACCCACAGGGCCAGGCCGATGAAAGCCACCATTACGACGACGGTGCCCAGGCCGCGAATCATCCCGATATCCATTAAGAATCACCGTTTGCTTTTGATGATGGTGCCCAGGCCTTGCAGATAGGCCACCAGCGCGTCCATTTCGGTCTTGCCCTTCACGGCATCCCTGGCACCGGCGATGTCTTCGTCGGTGTAAGGCACGCCCAGGGTGCGCAGGACTTCCATTTTTTTCGCGGTGTCTTTGCCGTCGAGCTTGTTTTCTACGAGAAACGGGTAGGCCGGCATTTTCGACTCGGGCACCACGTTGCGCGGGTTGTACAAGTGCGCACGGTGCCAGTCATCGGAGTAACGACCGCCAACACGGGCCAGGTCCGGACCGGTACGCTTGGAACCCCACAGGAACGGGTGGTCCCAGACGCTTTCGCCGGCGACCGAGTAGTGGCCGTAGCGTTCGGTCTCGGCGCGGAACGGACGGATCATCTGCGAGTGGCAGCCGACACAGCCGTTGGCGATGTAGATGTCGCGGCCTTCCAGCTCAAGGGCGGTACGCGGCTTCATGCCCTCGACCGGCTTGTTGGTCACATCCTGGAAGAACAGCGGAACGATCTGGGTCAGGCCGCCGATGCTCACGGCGATGACCATGAAGAAGGCCAGCAGGCCGATATTCTTCTCTACTGCTTCGTGCTTCATCAGTGAGCTCCAACTACGGCGATCTTGGCGGCGGCTTCAGCTTCAGCCGGGTCAGAGGCACGAACGGTGCGGTACACGTTGTAGGCCATGAACAACATGCCACTGGCGAAGAACGCACCGCCCAGGGCACGCACGATATAGCCAGGGTGGCTGGCTTGCAGCGCTTCGACGAACGAGTAGGTCAGGGTGCCGTCGTCGTTGATCGCGCGCCACATCAGGCCTTGGGTGATGCCGTTGACCCACATCGAGGCGATGTAGAGCACGGTACCGATGGTCGCGAGCCAGAAGTGCGCGTTGATCAGGGGAGTGCTGTGCATCTGCGCACGACCGAACAGTTTCGGGATCATGTGGTAGATGGCGCCGATGGAGATCATCGCTACCCAGCCGAGCGCACCGGCGTGTACGTGGCCGATGGTCCAGTCGGTGTAGTGGCTCAGAGAGTTCACGGTCTTGATGGCCATCATCGGGCCTTCGAAGGTCGACATGCCGTAGAACGCCAGGGATACCACCAGGAAGCGCAGGATCGGGTCGGTGCGCAACTTATGCCAGGCACCCGACAGGGTCATCATGCCGTTGATCATGCCACCCCAGCTTGGCGCCAGCAGGATGATCGACATGGCCATGCCCAGGGACTGCGCCCAGTCCGGCAACGCGGTGTAGTGCAGGTGGTGCGGACCGGCCCAGATGTACAGGGTGATCAGTGCCCAGAAGTGGACGATGGACAGGCGATAGGAATAGATCGGACGCTCGGCCTGTTTCGGCACGAAGTAGTACATCATCCCCAAGAAACCGGTGGTCAGGAAGAAACCCACCGCGTTGTGGCCGTACCACCACTGGATCATCGCGTCGGTCGCCCCCGAGTAGGCCGAGTACGACTTGAACAGGCTGACCGGCAGCGACATGTGGTTGACGATGTGCAGCATGGCGGTCACGACGATGAACGCACCGTAGAACCAGTTGCCGACGTAGATGTGCTTGGTCTTGCGCTTGACGATGGTGCCGAAGAACACCAGGCCGTAGGTCACCCAGACAATGGCCAGCAGAATAGCCAGCGGCCATTCCAGCTCCGCGTATTCCTTGGTGGTGGTCAAGCCCATGGGCAAGGTCACGATGGCGCCAACGATGACCGCTTGCCAACCCCAGAAGGTGAAGGCGGCGAGGCTGTCGGAAATCAGTCGCGTTTGGCAGGTTCGCTGCACGACGTAGTAAGAAGTGGCAAACAACGCACAACCACCGAAGGCGAAGATCACCAGGTTGGTGTGCAGCGGGCGCAGGCGTCCAAATGTCGTCCATGGCAGATCGAAGTTCAACTCCGGCCAGACCAGTTGCGAGGCGATGAAGACACCAAGCCCCATGCCAAGGATCCCCCAGACCACCGTCATGATGGCGAACTGGCGGACTACCTTATAGTTATAAGCAGTCGGACTGATTGCTGTGCTCATTCTAAGGTTCCACGGTTTGGGTGTTTTATTAGGATAAAAATCGGTCGCAAGTATGGAGAAAGCGGGGGGTCATTGCAACGCGCCATGACCTCGGTCAATGCTTTCCAACGCTGATTCTGCGGCCTTTCCATGTTCCGTGTAGGGACAAAATCGGCCCACGGTAAAATGTCGTAACCAAGGAAAGAGGCGAGGGGGTCGGGTCGGTTGTAACGAGGTGTGTTCAAACACGACGTTCGGGCGATACGCGGCCATTGTCGCAGTAGCCGGTATCTGCCTGTCTTTACGGCGTTTTTGTCGAACGATTGTCGAACACATCGGGTCGGGTCGACCTGAAACCGGCAGTCGCCAGTGCACGCAGAGGCAAGCTTAGACCCGATTCCGGGGAACCGAAAGGCAGACCATGGGAGGGTGCGACAATGCGTCGCGCAAGGGCACGGAACTGCCGCATCTGAATGATGCGGCTGTTCGTGTGGTCAGGATTTATTCACTTTTGTGTTCAGCTTGCAGGCGCTCGGCGCCAGCGTTGTGGGACAGGCTGTAGACGTAGGCGGCGAGCAGTTGCACCTTGTCATTGCCGAGCAGTTCGCTTTGCGCCGGCATATGGCCTTGGCGGCCATGGCGAATGGTTTGTTGCAACTGCGCCAGGCTGGTGCCGTAGATAAAACCGGTCGGTTGCGTCAGGTTCGGCGCGCCCATGGCTTCGTTGCCCTGGCCGTTCGCGCCGTGGCAGGCGACGCAGGTGGTGTTGAATGTCTGCTGACCGGCTTGCAGGTCGGCACCGCTGTCGCTCGGCAGTGGTAGGCCGGCCAGCTCGTGGCGCACATAGGCGGCCACGTTCTTGACCCCGGTATCCCCGAGTATTTCGCCCCAGGCTGGCATTGCCGCCATGCGGCCGCCCAGGATGGTGGCCTTGATGGTGTCGGCCGCGCCGCCCCAGCGCCAATTGTTGTCGGCCAGGTTCGGGAAGCCGAAGGCGCCCTTGGCGTCAGAGCCATGGCAGACCGAGCAGTTGGAGGCGAACAGGCGACCGCCCATCTTCAAGGCTTGCGGATCCTTGGCGACTTCCTCCACTGGCATTGCGGCGAATTTGGCGAAGATCGGCCCGAATTTCGCGTCGGCCTTGGCCATTTCCTTTTCCCATTCAAGGGCGCCGGTCCAGCCATTTTCGTAGCCGGGCAGGATGCCTTTCCAATTGCCCAGCCCCGGATAAAGGATCAGGTAGCCGACAGAAAAAACCAAAGTGCCAGCGAACAACAGGAACCACCACTGGGGCAGCGGGTTGTCGTATTCCTCGATGCCGTCGAAGCTGTGGCCCATGGTCTGGTCGACGCTGCCCTTGGTCTCGCCCTTGCGAGTGCCGATCAGCAGCCAGGTCAGGCCGATCAGGCTGCCGAGGGTCAGTACGCAGATCCACGTACTCCAGAAGGTGGTCATGGCCGGGTACTCCTTGTTGCAGGGTCTTGAGGGTTGGCATTGTCGGCAGGTGGTTCGTCGGCGAACGGCAGCAGGCGCGCCTGGGCGAATTCCGGGCCGCGCTTGCTGCTGAAGACCCACAGGGTCAGGCCGATGAAGGCCACGAACACCACGACCGTGCCCAGGCCGCGGATCATTCCAGTGCTCATTTCAAGGAACATAGGGGCTTACCTCTTGCTCTTGATGGCAGTGCCCAGCACTTGCAGGTAGGCCACCAGTGCGTCCATTTCGGTCTTGCCCTTGAGCGAGGCCACGCTACCGCTGATGTCGTCGTCGGTGTACGGCACGCCGAGGGTGCGCATGGCCCGCAGCTTGGCTTCGGTGTGGCTGCTGTCCACGGCCTGGGTCACCAGCCAGGGATAGGCGGGCATTTTCGACTCGGGCACGACGTTGCGTGGGTTGTACAAGTGCGCGCGGTGCCAGTCATCGGAATAGCGCGCGCCGACCCGGGCCAGGTCCGGCCCGGTCCGCTTGGAGCCCCACAGGAACGGGTGGTCCCAGACGCTTTCGCCCGCCACCGAGTAGTGGCCGTAGCGCTCGGTCTCGGCGCGGAACGGTCGGATCATCTGCGAGTGGCAGCCGACGCAGCCTTCGCGGATGTAGATATCGCGGCCTTCCAATTGCAGCGCGGTGTAGGGCTTCATGCCGTCCACCGGTTTGTTGGTCACGTCCTGGAAGAACAGCGGCACGATCTGGGTCAGGCCACCGATGCTCACGGCCAGCACCATCAGCAGCATCAGCAGGCCGACGTTTTTTTCGATTGCTTCGTGTTTCATGGCGGACTCCTCAAGCCATCTGCGCGGCAGCGGCGGCTTCGGCAGGCTGGTAGGCCCGCACGGTGCGCCAAGTGTTGTAGGCCATCAGCAGCATGCCGATGAGGAAAATCGAACCGCCCGCCAAGCGCACGACGAAGCCCGGGTGACTGGCCACCAGGGTTTCGACGAAGGAGTAGGTCAGCGTGCCGTCCTCGTTCACCGCGCGCCACATCAGGCCCTGGGCGATGCCGTTGACCCACATCGAGGCGATGTACAGCACCGTGCCGATGGTGGCGAGCCAGAAGTGCGCGTTGATCAGACCGATGCTGTGCATCTGTGGCCGGCCGAAGACTTTCGGGATCATGTGGTACAGCGCGCCGATGGAGATCATCGCCACCCAGCCGAGTGCGCCGGCGTGGACGTGACCGATGGTCCAGTCGGTGTAGTGGGAGAGGGCGTTGACGGTCTTGATCGCCATCATCGGACCTTCGAAGGTCGACATGCCGTAGAACGCCAGGGACACCACCAGGAAGCGCAGGATCGGGTCGCTGCGCAACTTATGCCAGGCACCCGAGAGGGTCATCATGCCGTTGATCATGCCGCCCCAGCTGGGCGCCAGCAGGATCAGCGACATCACCATGCCCAGCGATTGCGCCCAGTCCGGCAACGCGGTGTAGTGCAAGTGGTGAGGGCCGGCCCAGATGTACAGGGTAATCAGCGCCCAGAAGTGGACGATGGACAAGCGATAGGAATACACCGGACGCTCGGCCTGCTTGGGCACGAAGTAATACATCATCCCCAGGAAACCGGCGGTGAGGAAAAAGCCCACGGCGTTGTGCCCGTACCACCACTGCACCATCGCATCGGTGGCCCCGGCGTATACCGAGTAGGACTTGGTCAAGCTGACCGGCAGTTCCAGGTTGTTGACGATGTGCAGGATCGCCACGGTCAAGATGAACCCGCCGAAGAACCAGTTACCGACATAGATGTGCTTGGTGTTGCGCTTGGCCACGGTGCCAAAGAAGACGATGGCGTAGGCAACCCAGACGATGGTGATCAGGATGTCGATCGGCCATTCCAGTTCGGCGTATTCCTTGGAACTGGTGTAGCCCAGTGGCAGGCTGATGGCCGCCAGCAGGATCACCAGTTGCCAGCCCCAGAAGCAGAATGCGGCGATTTTCGGCGCAAACAGCTGGGTCTGGCAGGTGCGCTGCACCGAATAGAACGAACTGGCGAACAACGCACAGCCACCGAAGGCGAAGATCACCGCGTTGGTGTGCAGCGGGCGCAGGCGGCCGAAGCTGGTCCAGGGCAAATCGAAGTTGAGCTGTGGCCAGACCAATTGGGCGGCGAGAAAAACCCCGAGGCCCATGCCGACGATGCCCCACACCACCGTCATAATGGCGAATTGGCGGACCACCTTGTAGTTGTAGGCGGTACTGATAGAAGTGTTCATGGTTCCCCATCCACGGTTCAGCCGAAGTGAGCGCCTGCGCGAGGCAGTGCCGCATGCTTCGCCTGGAGTTATAGGCAGACTGAAAGCGAGGCAAGCATGGAGAAACAGCACAAGGCCAGTATTGACGGGGATCAATGGGCGCGGTGCGTGGCGCAACACGGCTGGCTGTGGACGGCTGCGCAATCGGGCGCGGGTGGCGGGGCGCCCACCCTGATCCTTGCCCACGGCGCCGGCGCGCCGATGGACAGCAGCTTCATGAACGAAATGGCCGCGCGCCTTGTTGCGCATGGGGTCAACGTGTTGCGCTTCGAATTTCCCTACATGGCCCAACGACGCGTGGACGGTGGCAAACGCCCACCCAATCCAGCCCCCAGGTTGCTGGAATGCTGGCGTGAGGTGTACGCCACGGTGCGGCCTTATGTCGCTGGACGGCTGGCCATCGGCGGCAAGTCCATGGGCGGGAGGATGGCGAGTCTGCTGGCCGATGAGCTTGGCTGCGATGCGCTGGTGTGCCTGGGGTATCCCTTTTATGCGGTGGGTAAACCGGAGAAGCCGCGGGTTGAACATCTGGCCGCGTTGAAAACCCGGACCCTGATCGTGCAGGGCGGGCGCGATGCGTTGGGTAATCGTGAAGGGGTGGCAGGGTATGCGTTGTCACCGAGTATCGAAGTGTTGTGGCTGGAGGCGGGGGATCATGATCTGAAGCCGCTCAAGGCTTCGGGGTTCAGCCATGGGCAGCATCTGGAGACGGCGGCGCAGGCGGTGGCGGGGTTTCTTCTGCAGAAGTGAGGTTGACTGTTCCGGCCTCTTCGCGAGCAAGCCCGCTCCCACATTGGAATGCATTTGCTGGAAGAACCGCAATCCCCTGTGGGAGCGGGCTTGCTCGCGAAGACGGCTGCTCGCGCGGCATCACTTTTCCCTTGGCAATAAAAAACCGGGAAGTAACACCTTCCCGGCTTTTTATTGAGTAGGCATCCTTCAGCGGTTAAACCGCTCCACCAACGAATACTGCGTATTGGCCGTGCGGGTCAGTTCTTCGCTCAGCAGCGCCGAGCTGTGGGCCTGGCCCGAGGTCTGGTCGGCCAGTTCCGAGATGTTGCTGATGTTGCGGCTGATCTCCTCAGCCACCGAACTCTGTTCCTCGGTGGCGGCGGCGATCTGGGTGGTCATGTCGGTGATATTGGCGACCGCTTCGCTGATGCCCACCAACGCCTGGTCGGCTTCCATCACCCGCGCCACGCCTTCTTCGGCCTGGCGGTGCCCGGCGTCCATGGTCTGTACGGCGTTGTTGGCGGTCTGCTGGAGCTTGGCGATCAGCGCATGGATCTGCCCGGTGGACTCGCTGGTGCGTTGCGCCAGTTGCCGCACTTCGTCGGCCACTACGGCAAAGCCACGGCCCATCTCACCGGCACGGGCCGCTTCAATGGCGGCATTGAGCGCCAGCAGGTTGGTCTGGTCGGCGATGCCCTTGATCACATCCACCACGCCGCCGATCTCGTCGCTGTCCTTGGCCAGCTGGGTCACGGTCTGGCCGGTCTCGCCGACCACCACCGACAGGCGTTCGATGGCTTCGCGGGTTTCTCCGGCGATGTCGCGGCCCCGGCCGGTCAGGCGATTGGCTTCCTGGGTGGCGTCGGCGGTGCGTTGCACGTGGCTGGCGACTTCCTGGGTGGTAGCGGCCATCTGGTTGACTGCGGTGGCGACCTGCTCGGTTTCCAGGCGCTGGCGTTCCAGGCCGTTGGAACTGTCGTGGGCCAGGGTGTTGGACTGACGAGCCTGTTCGTTCAGGTGCTCGGCGGTGTCCTGCAGACGGGTCAGGCAGGTCTTCAGGCGCGCCTCCTGACTGAGGATCGACATTTCCAGGCGCGCCTGGGCGCCACGGCTATCGGTGTACATCTGCGCGATCAGCGGATCGGACGTCGTCTGCTCGGCCAGGCGCAGCAGACGCTTGATTCCACGTTGCTGCCATTGCAGCCCCAGCAGCCCCAGTGGCACTGACAGCACCGCGGCCAGGGCGAAGCCCCAATGGGAGTTCAAGAACGCGCCCACGACGAAGCTCAATTGGCTGACCAGGATAAACGGCAGCCAGTCCTGCAGCATCGGCATCCACTTGTCGCTGCTCGGGACAGCGGGCTTGCCCTGGTTGATGCGCTTGTACAGTGCTTCGGCCCGGGCGATCTGTTCGGCGGTGGGCTTGACCCGTACCGACTCGTAGCCCACCACCTGGTTGCCCTCGAACACGGGCGTGACGTAGGCGTTGACCCAATAATGATCGCCGCTCTTGCAGCGGTTCTTGACGATGCCCATCCATGGCAAGCCTTGTTTGAGCGTGTCCCACATATGGGCGAACACGGCGGATGGCACATCGGGGTGACGCACCAGGTTGTGCGGTGCATGGATCAGCTCTTCCTTGGAAAATCCGCTGATCTCGACAAATGCATCATTGCAGTAGGTGATCACACCCTTGGCATTGGTGGTGGAGATCAATCGTTGCTGGGCCGGGAAGGTCCTTTCGCGTTGTGTGACGGGTTGGTTGTTACGCATGGTGTGCAAATCCGCAAGGCTTTGAAGGGTTGTCGGCGCAGCCAGGTTTTAGTTGAGGTAATTTTTACCCTGCGGTCCTACGCCAGCATCGGATAGGTAAACAGGGTGAAGTGAAGCAGATTAAGCACGAAGTGCGTAGCAATCGCCGCGCCTAGGCCGCCAAACCGATACGCGAGGCCGTAGCCGATACCCGCCAGGCCAGACAGCAGGACCCATTGCCAGCCCGCCCCCGCATGCACCAGGCCGAACAGCAGCGAGGCCAGGAGCAACGCCAGGTTGTCGCCCTGGTCCAGGTGCTTGAAGCGTCGGCTCAGGCCCCCTTGAATGTAGCCACGAAACAGCGCTTCCTCCACCAGCGTGACCAACAAAAGGTTGTTGAGGACCCAGATCCAGGTCTGCTCCGGCCATTTCGGGGCCCAGTGGATCATCCCCAGCAGCAGGGCTCCACCCAGGGCCAGGACCGCGCTCAGGCCCAGGCCGAGGGCGGTGGCATAGACAGATAAACGAAACGAGCGCCGACCGACGATCCACGGGCAGGCCAGCAGTAGCCAGAAGCCGATCAACGGCTTGTCCTGGTTCAAGTACATGGCAAAGCGTGCCGCATCATCGGTCAAGCGTTGCGCCGCGATGGCCCGGCCGTTGAAAAAGCCCGGCATCCAGTGCATCGCCAACGCCAGGGCCATCACCAGAAACAGCACATGCCCGAGGAACCGGCCAACCGGCATTTCCCGCTGGCGCACCGCGTAGCCGGCAAACAACAGCAGTGCGAGCGAAATGCCGGCCGTCCAGGCCAGTTGGCCATAAGCCAGGGCCAAGCCATAGCCGATCGAAAGAAGGGCCAGGTAAGGCCAGGGTAGAGCGGGCATATAACATCCTTTTAGACTGTGACGCTTTGGGCGAACGTGGCCGCCGCATCTACGACGCCGCCTTGTCACGCAAAGAGCACATTTTGTATCCCTGCAGATTCATGCGTAGGAGAGGTGAACGGTAGGCTGACTCTGTTCCGTGAGCGCCAGGGGGAAAGATTATAGGTGGGTCGATGCGAAAACGGCGACTGATCGGGCGATGGATGCCATTGGCTAGGGTAGGTCTGTGGGAGCGGGCTTGCTCGCGAAGGCGCTGTATCAGTCCCTGTTTCAACAACAGACCGATCGTCTTCGCGAGCAAGCCCCCACCCACAGTGGATTCCGCTTGTTCACGGATTCAGCGTTCGACACAGTTCCCTTGTGGGAGCGAGCCTGCTCGCGATGACGGCAGAACATCCAGAGCAGATGCAGGCTGACCCTCCGCCATCGTCGGAACGCCGCTCGGAGCAAGCTCGGCTCCCACAGGGATTGCGCTTTAACCTGCAATCAATTGGCGCAGGACATAGTGCAGGATCCCGCCCGCCTTGAAGTATTCCACTTCATTCAAGGTATCGATCCGGCACAGCACTTCGATCCGTTCCTGGCTACCGTCCTCGCGGGTGATGACCAGCGGCAGGTTCATCCGCGGCGTCAGCTCGACGCCGTCCAGGCCGAGGATGTCCAGGGTTTCCTTGCCAGTGAGGTTCAGGCTCTTGCGATTCTGGTCGAGCTTGAATTGCAGCGGCAGCACACCCATCCCCACCAGGTTGGAACGGTGGATACGCTCGAAGCTCTCGGCGATCACCGCCTTGACCCCCAGCAGGTTCGTGCCCTTGGCCGCCCAGTCCCGGCTCGATCCGGTGCCATATTCCTGGCCGGCGATCACCACCAGTGGCGTGCCCTTGGCCTGGTACAGCATGGCGGCGTCGTAGATCGGCATCCGTTCGCCACTTGGGATGTAGATCGTGTTGCCGCCCTCTTCGCCGTCGAGCATTTCATTACGAATGCGGATATTGGCGAAGGTGCCGCGCATCATCACCTGATGGTTGCCGCGCCTTGAGCCGTAGGAGTTGAAATCCCGCGGCTCCACGCCCTGTTCGCGCAGGTAGCGGCCGGCCGGGCTGTCGGTCTTGATGTTGCCGGCGGGGGAGATGTGGTCGGTAGTTACCGAGTCCCCCAGCAGCGCCAGGACCCGCGCACCCTCGATGTTCTTGACCGCCGGGGGCGGCCCGCCGATGCCATCGAAGAACGGTGGATGCTGGATGTAGGTCGAATCGGCCTGCCAGACATACGTGGCGGCCTGCGGCACTTCGATGGCCTGCCATTGCTCGTCGCCGGCAAACACCGCCGCGTATTCCTTATGGAACATGCTGGTGTTCACCCGGGCCACGGCCTCGGCCACTTCCTGGCTGCTGGGCCAGATGTCGCGCAGGTACACCGGCTTGCCGTCCCGGTCGTTGCCCAGCGGCTCGCTGCTGATGTCGATGCGCACGGTGCCGGCCAAGGCGTAGGCGACCACCAGCGGCGGCGAGGCCAGCCAGTTGGTTTTCACCAGCGGATGCACCCGGCCTTCGAAGTTGCGGTTGCCCGACAAGACCGATGCCACGGTCAGGTCGGCTTTCTGGATGGCTTTCTCGATCGGCTCCGGCAACGGTCCGGAGTTACCGATACAGGTGGTGCAGCCATAGCCCACCAGGGCAAAGCCGAGTTTATCCAGGTACTCGGTCAGGCCGGCGGCCTGGTAGTAATCGGTGACCACCTTGGAGCCGGGCGCCAAGGAACTCTTGACCCAAGGCTTGCGGGTGAGGCCTTTTTCCACAGCCTTTTTCGCCAGCAGTCCGGCGGCCATCATCACGCTGGGGTTGGAGGTGTTGGTGCAGGAGGTGATGGCGGCGATCACCACTGCGCCGTTTTTCAGGCGATGGGTGTGTCCTTCGAACTCGTACTCGGTTTCGCCGACCTGATCGGCGTTACCCACCGCGACGCCACCGCCGCCTTCGCTTTCCAGACGGCCTTCTTCCTTGCTGGTGGGTTTTATTTGCAGGCCGAGGAAATCACTGAAGGCCTGGCCGACATTCGGCAGTGAAACCCGGTCCTGAGGGCGTTTGGGCCCGGCGAGGCTGGCCTCGACGCTGCCCATGTCCAGCTCCAGGCTGTCGGTGAACACCGGTTCCTGGCCGGGCAGGCGCCACAGGCCCTGGGCCTTGCAATAGGCTTCCACCAGCTTCACGGTTTCCACTGGCCGCCCCGACAGGCGCAGGTAATCCAGGGTCACTTCGTCCACCGGGAAGAAGCCACAGGTGGCGCCGTATTCCGGGGCCATGTTGGCGATGGTGGCGCGGTCGGCCAGGGGCAGGTCGGCGAGGCCGTCCCCGTAGAACTCGACGAATTTGCCCACCACGCCTTTCTTGCGCAACATCTGCGTAACCGTCAGCACCAGGTCGGTGGCGGTGATGCCTTCGCGCAGCTTACCGGTGAGCTTGAAACCGATGACTTCGGGAATCAGCATCGACACCGGCTGGCCGAGCATGGCCGCTTCGGCCTCGATCCCACCCACGCCCCAGCCGAGCACGCCGAGGCCGTTGATCATGGTGGTGTGGGAGTCGGTGCCCACCAGGGTGTCCGGGAATGCGTAGGTACGGCCGTCTTCTTCGCGGGTCCAGATGGTGCGGCCCAGGTATTCAAGATTGACCTGGTGGCAGATGCCGGTGCCCGGCGGCACCACGCTGAAGTTGTCGAAGGCGCTCTGGCCCCAGCGTAGGAAGGCATAGCGCTCGCCGTTGCGCTGCATTTCGATGTCGACGTTCTGCTCGAAGGCCTGGCTGCTGGCGAATTTATCCACCATCACCGAGTGGTCGATCACCAGGTCCACGGGGGAGAGCGGGTTGATCCGCTGCGGATCGCCACCGGCCTTTTCCACGGCGGCGCGCATGGCCGCCAGGTCGACCACAGCGGGAACGCCGGTGAAATCCTGCATCAGCACCCGCGCCGGGCGGTACTGGATTTCGCGGTCCGAACGCCGCTCCTTGAGCCAGCCGGCCAGGGCCTTGAGGTCGGCGCCGGTGACGGTTTTTTCATCTTCCCAGCGCAACAGGTTTTCCAGCAGCACTTTCAGCGACATCGGCAACTTGTTCAGGTCGCCCAGGCTCCGGGCGGCGTCCGGCAGGCTGAAATAGTGGTAGGTCCTGGCGTCGACTTGCAGTGTCTTAAGGGTTTTCAGGCTATCGAGGGACGGCATTGAAATGACTCCTTTGAGTCCGCACGGCTACGGACTGACGGGACGGACAGAGCCTTTAACCTAGCCCTGTTTTGAGCTTCTGACTAATCACAGGACACCAGGGGCGGGTCCGGGGTTCAGAACTCCGCTATCATGCGGCGGTTTTCGTGACAGGCTTTGCTACGGAGTTTCAATGAACACGCTTTTCATGCACTGCCGGCCGGGCTTCGAAGGCGAGGTCTGTTCCGAGATCGCCGACCACGCGGTGCGACTCAACGTGGCGGGCTACGCCAAGGCCAAGCCGGCCAGTGCCTGCGCCGAATTCGTCTGTACGCAAGACGACGGCGCCGAGCGGTTGATGCGCGGCCTGCGTTTCGCCGAGCTGATTTTTCCGCGCCAGTGGGCGCGCGGCACTTTCATCGACTTGCCGGAAACCGACCGGATCAGCGTCATCCTGGCCCATATGACCGCGTTTCCGACTTGCGGCAGTGTGTGGCTGGAAGTGGTGGACACCAACGATGGCAAGGAGCTGTCGAACTTCTGCAAGAAATTCGAAGGCCCGTTGCGCAAGGCGCTGACCGCCGCAGGCAAATTGGTGGAGGATGCGCATAAGCCGCGCCTGTTGCTGACTTTCAAGAGTGGGCGCGAAGTGTTCCTGGGCCTGGCCGACGCTGACAACTCGGCGATGTGGCCCATGGGCATTCCACGCCTGAAGTTCCCTCGGGAGGCGCCGAGCCGTTCCACCCTCAAGCTCGAAGAAGCCTGGCACCATTTCATCCCTCGCGATCAGTGGGACGAGCGCCTGCACAGTGACATGACCGGTGTCGATCTCGGTGCCGCGCCGGGCGGTTGGACCTGGCAGTTGGTCAATCGCGGGATGCTCGTGACCGCCATCGACAACGGTCCGATGGCCGAAAGCCTGATGGACACGGGGCTGGTGCAGCATCTGATGGCGGACGGCTTTACCTTCAAACCCAAGCAGCCGGTGGACTGGATGGTCTGCGACATCGTCGAGAAGCCGGCGCGCAACGCGGCCATGCTCGAAGAGTGGATTGGCGAAGGCCATTGCCGCGAGGCGGTGGTCAACCTCAAGTTGCCGATGAAACAGCGCTATGCCGAAGTGAAGCGGCTGCTCGAACGCATCGCCGAGGGTTTCAAGGCCCGGGGCATCAAGGTGGAGATCGGCTGCAAGCAGCTGTATCACGACCGCGAAGAAGTGACCTGCCATCTGCGGCGACTGGATACCAAAAAGCCAAAATCCCGCTGATGCGCTGCAGAACGGCTTTTGTGGCGAGGGAGCTTGCTCCCGCTGGGTTGCGAAGCAACCCCCGACCAGAAAGCGACGACTGCTACGCAGCCGAGCGGGAGCAAGCTCCCTCGCCACAGGAATTGATGTGAGTCTGTTAAGGGCGCCGACATTGCGCGACAATGCCGGCCGGTTTCAGGAGTAGAACATGAGTGAAATGAACGACACGCCGGTCGACGGCACGCTGGACGCCACCGGCCTCAACTGCCCGGAGCCGGTGATGATGCTGCACCAGCACATTCGCGACCTGGCCCCCGGCGGACTGTTAAAGGTGATTGCCACCGACCCCTCGACCCGCCGCGACATCCCCAAGTTCTGCGTGTTTCTCGACCACGAGCTGGTGGCCCAGGACGAGGTGGACGGGACCTACCGCTACTGGATTCGCAAGAAACTCGCCTGATCCGCTGGGCGGCTGCTGATACGGATTTGCTTGCGCGCGCTGCGTGTCAGGCGGATCGACAGCATCAGTGCCGCGCAGCTCAAGCCGACGATCAGGCCTTGCCACAAACCGCTCGGGCCGCTGGCTGCGCCAAGCCAATCGGTCAGGCCCAGGGCGTAACCCACGGGCAGACCGATGCCCCAATAGGCAAACAGCGTCAGGATCATCGTCACCCGGGTGTCCTGGTAGCCGCGCAACGCGCCGGCTGCCGTCACCTGGATCGCATCGGAAAACTGAAACAGCGCCGCGTAGACGATCAGCATCGACGCCACTTCGATCACCACCGGGTCGGCGGTATAGATCGCAGCGATGGGCTCGCGCAAGAGGAACATCAGGCTCGCTGACAGGCACGCATACGCCAGCGCCGTGCCCATGCCGACCCCGGCGGCGAAGCGCGCCTCGCGAGGTTGGCGCCGTCCCAGTGCCTGGCCAACCCGCACCGTCACGGCCATGCCCAGGGAATAGGGGATCATGAACACCAGCGAACTGAAGTTCAGCGCGATCTGGTGGCCGGCCACCACCGTGGCGCCGAGGCTGCCGATCAGCAGCGCGATCACCGCGAAAATACTCGACTCGGCAAACACCGCGATGCCGATTGGCAGGCCGATGCCCAGCAGGCGCTTGATGACGGCCCATTGCGGCCAGTCGAAACGACTGAACAAGCGGCTCGACTGATAGGCCGGCGCCCAGCGTGCCCAGCCTGCCATGCCCAACGCCATGACCCACATCACGATGGCCGTGGCCCAGCCGCAACCGACACCGCCCATGGCGGGCACGCCCAGGTGGCCGTAAATGAAGATGTAATTGAGCGGAATGTTCAGCGCCAGCCCGCACAGGCCCAGCACCATGGCCGGTCGGGTACGGCCCAGGCCATCGCTGAAACAGCGGAGCACGTGGTACAGGGCCACCGCCGGCAGGCCGCTGCCGATGCCCCGCAGGTATTCCATGCACGGGCCGATCAGTTCGGGGTCGACCTTCATGATGTGCAGGATCGGCTCGGCGCTGAACAGCGCCAGTGTGGCGATCAGTCCCACCACCAACGCCAGCCACAACGCCTGGCGCACCAGTGGGCCGATCTCGTCGAACGTACCGGCGCCAAAGCGCTGGGCGACTTTCGGCGTGGTCGCCAGCAGCGTGCCGGTCATCAACAGGAACACCGGCACCCAGATCGAGTTACCCAGCGCGACTGCTGCCAGGTCCCTCGGGCCGACGCGGCCGGCCATCACCGCATCGACGAAGCCCATGGCGGTGGTCGCCAGTTGCGCCACCATGATCGGCAGCGCCAGGGCCAGCAGCGTCTTGAGCTCCAGGCGAACCCGGGCCGGGCGGGAGAGGGTGACGGGTGTGTCGTTCACAGGTTTCACAGGCGAAGCGTCCGAAAAGAATAAGCGCAAGGCGGCGGATTCTACGCCTTGACGCAATGGTCAGGAAAAAACCTGTGTTGGGAATTTGTAAAACCAGTGCATGAGCAGCCTTTCTGTGGCGAGGGAGCTTGCTCCCGCTCGGCCGGGCTGGCGCACGTAGCAGCCGCCGGTATTTTCAGGCCTGCTGCGCAGTCCAGCGGGAGCAAGCTCCCTCGCCACAACGGCGTTCACTGAAGAATGCACGGGCTGCCCGGAACGCCTACACTGCCCACCCCGCCAAAGGAGCTTTGCCATGCTGATCGTCGCCGACGAAAACATTCCCCTGCTTGATGCATTCTTTCAAGGTTTCGGTGAAATCCATCGAGTGGCCGGGCGGGGCATTGATCGGGCGATGGTCGAGCAGGCCGACGTGTTGCTGGTGCGCTCGGTCAGCCAGGTCAATCGGGCGCTGCTGGAGGGCAGCAAGGTGCGCTTCGTCGGCACCTGCACCATCGGCACCGATCACCTGGACCTGAGCTATTTCGCCGAGGCCGGTATCCGCTGGGCGAGCGCGCCGGGCTGCAACGCCCGAGGTGTGGTGGACTACGTTCTGGGCAGCTTGATGACCCTGGCGGAAATCGAAGGCGCGGACCTCGGCCAGCGGACCTTTGGCGTAGTTGGCGCAGGCCAGGTGGGCGGGCGCTTGATCGAGGTGCTCAAGGGCCTTGGCTGGGCCGTGAAAGTCTGCGATCCGCCGCGTCAGGCGGCCGAGGGCGGTGAGTATGTGAGCCTGGAGCAGATCATCGAGCAGTGCGATGTCATCAGCCTGCACACCCCGTTGACCCGTGACGGCGAGCAACCGACCTGGCACCTGTTCGACGCGGCGCGCCTGAACCGGCTGAAGCCGGGCACCTGGCTGATCAATGCGGCCCGTGGTCCGGTGATCGATAACGCGGCGCTGCGCGAGGTCTTGCTCGCCCGGGAAGACCTGCAGGCAGTATTGGATGTCTGGGAGCAGGAGCCGACGGTGGATGTCGACCTGGCTGACCTGTGCGTGATCGCCACCCCGCACATTGCCGGCTACAGCCTCGATGGCCGCCAGCGCGGCACCGCGCAGATCTATGAAGCCTTGTGCGGTTTTCTGGAACGGCCTGTGGAGGTGAGCCTCCAGGACCTGCTGCCCAAGCCTTGGCTGGGTGGCGTCAGCCTCGACGCCGAAACCGACCCCGCCTGGGCCCTGGCCGCGCTATGCCGTGGCGTGTACGACCCGCGTCGCGACGATGCGGATTTTCGCCGTAGCCTGGTCGGCTCGGTCAGTGAGCAGCGCAGCGCGTTCGATGCCCTGCGCAAGCACTATCCACCACGCCGTGAAATAGACAGCTTGAAAGTGCGCATCGAGGGACCGTCCGAGGCGCTGCAGCAGATCGTGACCGCGCTGGGCGCCACTGCTATCTGATGCTGGAACGCTCTTGTGGCGAGGGAGATCCCGCCGCGTCTTCGACGCTGCGCTGTCGCGCAGCAAACTGGGATCACTCTACAGTTGGAGAACGCGCGCGGGGCAAAGGCCGTAACCAGCACTGGTGTGACAGCACCCGAGAGGGAGACTGGCTTGCACGGTATCGGCGTGGAGTCGTTGATGGCACGGCCTAGGCCGTGACCTCGTATAAGAGAGTGAATCCTTTCGCCACCGTGTACCCCGCACGCGTCATTCAATCCTGCGAGGAATTGTCATGGCGCGCAAGAATCAAAAACGTTTTGAGGTTATCCATCACCACTGTGCCGGGATCGATGTGGGAAGCCGTGAGCACTGGGTCGCCGTCAATCCAGAGCAGTACGATTCTCCCGTCCGTCAGTTCTCTACCTTTACCGATGACTTGATTGCATTGGCCGATTGGCTTCAGTCACTGAGCATCAAGGTCGTGGCCATGGAAGCGACGGGTGTCTACTGGATTCCACTTTTCGAAGTGCTGGATGCGCGTGGCTTCGAGGTTTATCTAGTCAACTCACGCGCCACACGCCAGACCTCTGGGCGTAAGTCCGATGTCCTTGATTGCCAGTGGATCTGGCAGCTCATGACCCATGGCCTGCTTAGCGGCGCTTTTCGCCCTTCTGATGAAATCTGCTCGATGCGTTCGCTGGTCCGTCAGCGTGCCAACAAAGTCAGTGATCAAGCCAAGTCGATCAATCGCATGCAAAAGGCTTTGGCTCAGATGAACATCCAGTTAGCCCAGGTCATCAGCGACATCACCGGGGTGACGGGTTTGAAAATCCTGCGAGCTATTGTCCAAGGCGAGCGCTGCCCCGAAAAACTTTCAAGCCTGCGCGACGGGCGTATCAAGGCCGATCAGCAGACCATCGCTCGCAGCTTGCAGGGCAACTGGCGGACCGAACATCTTCATGCCTTAAGCCAGGAATTGGCATGCCACGACTTCTTGGAGAAGCAGATCGCTGAGTGCGATCAAGCCATCGCCAGCGCGCTGTCGCGACTTCCGACTCTTCAGCAAGAGGTTGGACTGCCCAGCAAGCCTTTGCGCAGTGCGCATCGCTCAGGTGATGAACAAATGGCGCTGCACCAAGCCCTGATCAAGGTCATGGGGGTGGACTTAACGGCCATACCCACCACCGGTATTGATACTGCGTTGGTACTTGCCAGCGAATTGGGGCCGGACTTATCACGTTTCCCGAGCGCGCAGCACCTAAGCTCCTGGCTTGGTCTGGCGCCTCCCACGCGGATATCAGGAGGTAAACCGCTCCCAGGTAAGGCGCCCAAAATCATTAACCGAGCCGCCCAAGCCCTCAAGCAAGCGGCCTCCAACGCACGACAGGACAAAAGCTTCATTGGTGCCAGTCACCGTGCCCGCCTGACGCGGATGGACACCAGTTGCGCGATTAAGGCAACGGCTCACCAATTGGCGCGATTGATTTACGCCATGCTCACCCAAGGCCAGCCCTACGTCGAGAAAGGGATGGAAGAGTTTGAGAAAAAAAGCCAGGGGCGGCAACTGCGGGCCTTGGAACGCAAGGCCCGCAAGCTGGGCATGCAACTGGTCAAAGTTGCATGATTTTTAAAAGCAAAAACAATGGGTTGGATTTTGTTTGATAAGAGCTTGCTCCCGCTGGACTGCGAAGCAGGCCCAAAAAACGGCGGCTGCTGCGCACTGGTGCGCCAGCCCGGCCGAGCGGGAGCAAGCTCCCTCGCCACAAGAGCCTGGTTGCAAGCTTCTGCAATGTTTGCAGGCATAAAAAACCCGACATCAAGGTCGGGTTCAATTGAGACGGGCTGTATCACTTTTGTTCGGCAGGCTTGACCAGTCGTTCTTCCAGCTCGCTGCAGGCTTTCTGGATCATGTCTTCGGTGATCGGTACCTCGCGCCCTTGGGCGTCGATGAACGAGCAGCCCAGGGACTGGTCCGGTTGCGTGCGGATCACTTGAATCTTGTCGTCGCTGCTGTGTTGCAAGGACATGGCCTGTCTCCTCATCAGGTTGTACGCCTATTTTAATGTCGCCAAGTGACCGAGCCATGACACTCCTTATGGGTTCAATGGCGACACCTTCACTCAATCAGAAACACAGTCGCGTTTCCAGCCAGACTTTAGACCGATAACATCTAGCCGCTAGTCGTTGCGGTCATATTTAACCTGACTCATTCTGATTTCACATGGTTCCGTCGCGCTTCGGTTCGGCGAATCAGACTTTTCCTGCTTCATTATCGGACGTTTCTGATGCTTTCTTCCCGCCATCGCCGTGCCATAAGTCTGGCCAGCGGCTTCATCGCCCCTTATCGCAAGCAGATCGTCGGCGCCATGCTCGCGCTGATCGTGACCGCGGGCATTACCCTGTCCATGGGCCAGGGCATCCGTCTGCTGGTAGACCAAGGGTTCATGACACGCTCACCGCAGCTGCTCAATCAGTCCATCGGTCTGTTCATGCTGTTGGTGCTGGCGTTGGCAATCGGAACCTTTGCGCGCTTTTACCTGGTGTCATGGATTGGTGAGCGGGTGGTGGCCGATATCCGTCGGCAGGTGTTCAACCATCTGGTCTACCTGCACCCGGGCTTCTACGAAAACAACCGCAGTTCGGAAATCCAGTCGCGCCTGACCGCCGACACGACGTTGCTGCAATCGGTGATCGGTTCGTCGCTGTCGTTATTCCTGCGTAATGTCTTGATGGTGGTCGGCGGTATCGTGCTGCTGTTCGTCACCAACCCCAAGCTCACCAGTATCGTGGTGGTTGCCTTGCCGCTGGTGCTGGCGCCGATCCTGCTGTTCGGTCGTCGGGTACGCAGCCTGTCGCGCTTGAGCCAGGACCGCGTTGCCGATGTCGGCAGTTATGTCGCCGAGACCCTCGGCCAGATCAAGACCGTGCAGGCCTACAACCATCAGGTCCAGGATGAACAACGTTTTTCCCTGACGGTGGAGCAGGCTTTCGACATCGCTCGCAAGCGCATCGCCCAGCGGGCCTGGCTGATCACGCTGGTGATTGTGCTGGTGCTGGGGGCGGTGGGCGTGATGCTCTGGGTCGGCGGGATGGATGTGATCGCCGGGCGGATTTCCGGCGGTGAGCTGGCGGCGTTTGTGTTCTACAGCCTGATCGTTGGCAGTGCCTTCGGCACCTTGAGCGAGGTGATCGGCGAGTTGCAACGGGCGGCGGGCGCGGCAGAGCGCATCGCCGAATTGCTGCGCTCGGAGAACATCATCCAGCCGCCTGCCTCGGGCCTGGTGACGTTGCCGGAGCGGGTCCGGGGTGAACTGCGTCTCGAAGGCCTGCGTTTTTCCTATCCGTCGCGGCCGGAAAGTTATGCAGTGGATGGTCTCGACCTGACCGTCAATGCGGGGGAAACCCTGGCGCTCGTCGGGCCGTCGGGCGCGGGTAAATCCACGGTGTATGACCTGCTGTTGCGTTTCTACGATCCGGTGCAGGGGCGGATTCTCATCGACGACGTGCCGCTGACCCGGCTCGATCCGCTGGACTTGCGCCGTCATTTCGCCCTGGTCTCGCAGAACCCGGCGCTGTTCTTCGGCACGGTGGAGGAGAACATCCGCTACGGCAACCCGCAGGCGACTTCCGAGCAAGTACGCGAAGCCGCGCAGATTGCCCACGCCCATGACTTCATTGAAAAGATGCCCGACGGCTATCAGACCCATCTGGGCGACGGTGGCCTCGGCTTGTCCGGCGGCCAGCGCCAACGCCTGGCCATCGCCCGGGCGCTGCTGGTGGACGCGCCGATCCTGCTGCTGGACGAAGCCACCAGCGCGCTGGACGCGCAAAGCGAACACCTGATCCAGCAAGCCTTGCCCAACCTGATGAAAAACCGCACCACTCTGGTCATCGCGCACCGCCTGGCCACGGTAAAGAACGCCGACCGGATCGCGGTGATGGACCAGGGTAAGGTCGTTGCCGTGGGCACCCACCAGGAACTGGTGGCGAGCAATGCGCTGTATGCGCGGTTGGCGGCGTTGCAGTTCAATGTGGGGCATGAACCGGCCGTCGGCTAGAAACCTATACACACCAACATCTGTGGGAGCGGGCTTGCTCGCGAATGCGGCATGTCAGTTGAGGATGTGCTGACTGGCACACTGCATTCGCGAGCAAGCCCGCTCCCACAAGGTCAGGTAACCGACCAAAAAATGCCCGCATCTTTCGATACGGGCATTTTTTTGGCTTGGCGCTTGTGCTCAGCGCTGGCCGCTGCCGCGCTCACTGGTCATCAAAATACCGCTCATGCCAGTCCACCAACGGTTGGGGCGAGTTGAGTTTCTGGCCGTAGATCACCGAGTACGACAGCACGTTCTGCACGTACTGGCGGGTTTCGTCGAACGGAATGCTTTCGACCCAAACGTCGAAGCTCAGGTGGTCGGCGCCGCGCAGCCATTGGCGTACGCGGCCGGGGCCGGCGTTGTAGGCGGCCGAGGCCAGGACCCGGTTGCCGTTGAACTGACTATGGACCTGGCTCAGGTAGGCCGCGCCAAGCTGGATGTTCTTGTCCGGATCCAGCACCTGCTGAGGCGAGGCCAGAGGGATGCTGAATTTGCGCGCGGTTTCCTTGGCGGTACCGGGCATCAGCTGCATCAGGCCGGCGGCGCCGACGCCGGAGCGGGCGTCATCCATGAAGGCGCTTTCCTGGCGGGTGATGGCGAATACCCAGCTCGAATGCAGGCCACGCACCTTGGCTTCGCGCACCAGCGTGTCGCGGTGGGCCATCGGGAAGCGGATATCCAGGTCGTCCCAATACTTGGCCTGGCTGATGGTGCGGATCGCCGGGAAATACCACTTCAGGTCGTAGGCCAGCTTGGCCTGGGCGACCATTTCATCGCGATTGAAATGCCGGCTGACGTGATACCACTCGCGACGTCCGTCGACGATCTCGCCACGGGCATGAAACTCCAGCGCTCGACGTACGCCCGGGGTGTTACGCACTTTGTTGATCAGCGCCTGGCTCATCGGCAGCGGCTTGTTGATCAGTGAGTACGGTGACTGGGAGCGGTCGGCGGCCAGGAATCCATAGAAATCCCGTTCACGGGCCAGGTGCTTGTAAAGCGTCAGCGCCTCCGGGTTCTGCGGTTGTGCCAGTTCGAGCGTGCGGGCCTGCCAGTAGCGCCAGCGGTTGGTGCTGGCGAGCGACTCAGGCAGGCGCCGGGTCAACTGGTAGGCGTCATCCCAGCGGGCCAGGCGCAGCAGCAGGCGCAGGCGCCATTCCGAAACGGTATCGTCCCTCAGTTCCGGATCGTACTGGGTCATCACGTCCAGGGCGCGGCTGTCGAAGCGCTTGGCCAGGGTCAGGCCGATTTCCCGGGCAATCGCGACTTTCTCATCCCGGGAGAAGCGCATGGTACTGGCGTAGCCGTCCAGCAATGCCATGGCCTTGTCCGGGTCCTGGCGGGCCAGGCGGCGCAGGCCGAGGCTGACAATATCGGACATCGGTTCATCGGCCGGCAGGAAGCGCGAGGGCTGGTTGAGCAATTCGGGTTTCTGCGCCACGTCCACCAGCAGCTTGCCACGGGGGGCGAGGGTGGTCAGGCCGTTGACCAGGCTGTTGGCCAATGGGTAGTTGCGCGCCTGCGCCGCGAGTTTGGCGCGCTCCCAGCGTTTCTGTTCGGTCAACTGGCCCTGGCCCGCCCACAGGCCGAACAAGGTGTCGCAGGCGTCTGGCTGGGACTTGCCGGTGAGCCAGAGCTTTTCGGTGTTGGCATAGCCTTCGGCCTTCAGGCCGTGGGTGAGCTGGTACTGGGCGTTGAGGCAGTCCAGTTCGGTGAAATTGAGCTTGGGATCGTAGTACTTGACGAAGGTATCCCAGTCGCCGCGCTCGGACAGCCAGCGCAGCCAGCGCAATTTCATCCAGTTGGCCTGGGGCAGGTCGCCATGCTCGGCGAGGAATTTCTCGATCTCGGTATTGCTGGCGCTCTTGAGGCGAGCAGTCAGTTCGTCGTAGGCCAGATACGGTTCCAGCGGATAATCGCGCAGGGCCTGGCTGTAGCGGAAATAGGGGCCGGTATCACCCTTGGCCAAGGCTCGCTTGGCCTCGTCGTAATACTGGCGTTGGGTGGAAATATCCACCGCCTGGGCGGTTTGAACGGCAGTGGCACACACAAAAAAACAAGACAAGACACTAAGAAGGCGACTGCGCATGAGACATCCGGGCAGAAAAAACATGACAAGCCCAAGGGCGACCCCAGGGTAACTGTCAGTAGCTTAGCCTTTTGCCAGCAACCGGCGAAAGCTTTGCAAGGCCGTCGGCACAAGTTCGCAACATTTGTCATGCAGAACGTGTAAAGAGCATTTGAGCGACGAAATTGGCGGACCCTTGAGGTCTCATCTCGGGTAGAATGCGCGCCCGGTTTTTGGAGAAGCTCATGACCCTGCTCAAATTCAGCGATGTGTCCCTTGCTTTCGGCGCTATGCCGTTGTTGGACAAGGTGTCCTGGCAGATCGCCCGTGGAGAGCGGGTGTGCATCATCGGCCGCAACGGCACTGGCAAGTCCAGCATGATGAAGCTGGTCAAGGGCGATCAGAAGCCCGATGACGGCTCGGTCTGGCGCGCGCCAGGCCTGAAGATCGGCGAATTGCCCCAGGAACTGCCGGTGGCCGACGAGCGGACGGTGTTCGACGTGGTTGCCGAAGGCCTCGACGGGGTCGGCGCGTTGCTGGCCGAGTACCACCACCTGAGCCAGAACATCGTCACCGACGCGGACCTGGACAAGCTGATGCATGTTCAGCAGGACCTCGAAGCCCGTGATGGCTGGCGTCTGCAGCAACTGGTCGACAGCACCCTGAGCCGCCTGCAGTTGCCGGCCGACAAGACCCTCGCCGAGTTGTCCGGTGGCTGGCGTCGTCGCGTCCTGCTGGCCCAGGCCCTGGTGTCCGAGCCGGACCTGCTGTTGCTCGACGAACCGACCAACCACTTGGATATTGGCGCCATCGCCTGGCTGGAAGAGGCCCTCAAGGACTTCCAGGGTGCGGTACTGTTCATTACTCACGACCGTTCTTTCCTGCAAAACCTGGCAACCCGCATCCTTGAACTGGACCGTGGCGGCCTGATCGACTGGAACGGCGACTACGCCAGCTTCCTGGTGCACAAGGAAGCGGTGCTGGCGGCGGAAGAAACCGCCAATGCGCTGTTCGACAAGCGCCTGGCCCAGGAAGAAGTCTGGATCCGCCAGGGCATCAAGGCCCGTCGTACCCGTAACGAAGGCCGCGTGCGTGCCCTCAAGGCGCTGCGCGTCGAGCGCAGCGAACGCCGCGAACGCACGGGCAAGGCCAATATCCAGCTGGAAACCGCTGAAAAATCCGGCAAGCAGGTGATGGTCCTGGAGAACGTCAGCTTTGCTCACCCGGACGGTCCATTTCTGGTCAAGGACTTCTCCATGGTCCTGCAGCGAGGCGATCGCATCGGCCTGCTGGGCGCTAACGGCACCGGCAAGACCACGTTGCTCAAGCTGATGCTCGGTGGCCTGGTGCCGACCAGCGGCAAGGTGGAAGAGGGCACCAAGATCGACGTCGCCTATTTTGACCAGTTGCGCCATCAGCTGGACCTGGAAAAGACCGTGATCGACAACGTGGCCGAGGGCCGTGACTTCATCGAGATCGATGGTCAGAGCCGGCACGTGCTGAGCTATCTCGGCGATTTCCTGTTCAGCCCCCAGCGTGCCCGCACGCCGGTCAAGGCGCTGTCGGGCGGTGAGCGCGCTCGCCTGTTGCTGGCAAAATTGTTCAGCAAGCCGGCGAACCTGCTGGTACTGGACGAGCCGACCAACGACCTGGACGTGGAAACCCTCGAATTGCTGGAGGAGGTGCTGTTGACCTTCAACGGCACCGTGCTGATGGTCAGCCACGACCGGGCATTCCTCGACAACGTAGTTACCAGCACCCTGGTATTCGAAGGCGAAGGCAAGGTGCGCGAATACGTCGGTGGTTATCAGGACTGGCTGCGCCAGGGCGGTTCGCCGCGTCTGTTGGGCGTGACCGAGAGCAAGTCCGGCAAGGCCGACCTGAACTCGGCCGTGGTCAAGGCTGAGCCCGCTCCGGTGGCTGCCGCATCGGCCCCGGCCCAGGCGAAGAAGAAACTCAGCTACAAGCTGCAGCGTGAGCTGGAAGCCCTGCCGGGTGACATCGACGCGAAGGAAAAGCAGATCGCTGCAGTGGAGGCCGAAATGGCTGACGCCGGCTTCTACCAGCGGCCTGCCGCCGAAACCGCCAAGGTGATCGCGCAGTTGGAGCAGTTGCAGGCCGAGCTGGATGCGCTGATGGAGCGTTGGGCTGAGCTGGACGCCTGATCAAGTGTGGAAGATCCCAGGGCACCGGGGTCTTCATTTGAAATGCTATCCAATGTGGGAGCGGGCTTGCTCGCGAAAGCGGTGTATCAGTCGATTGATAGGTGACTGTAATAC
>NZ_JALJDX010000154.1 GCF_022952855.1 Pseudomonas sp. RGM2987
CGATGAACTGAAGCAGGTCGCTGTCGAAAACATCGCAACTCGTTGAATCTCAAGGAGTTTTCCGTTTCGACTGCGCCGGAAGTGGGGCGAATTATAGACACCTGAAATCTGCCGTCAACCCTTAATTCTGTTTTTCTATCAGATAGCGACCGTGGGCTTAAATTCCTGCGGCTATATAGACGGAAGCGCTCCAGGTGAGCAATATATTGCTCAACTCAATCTGCCTTATCTGGACGACTCAGCGTAATGAATCCCCCACATCGCAGCCTGGCATCCTCGTTGTACCCGGTTGCCCTGCTGATAATAGCCATGGCCTCCATCCAGTCAGGCGCGTCCCTCGCCAAAAGCATGTTTCCCGTCGTAGGTCCGCAAGGCACCACGACCTTACGGCTGATATTTGCCAGCATGATCATGCTCATATTGTTGCGCCCCTGGCGCGCCAAGCTGACAGCCCAGTCCCTGCGCACCGTAATCGTTTACGGATTGGCACTAGGGGGCATGAACTTCCTCTTCTATATGTCACTGCGCACTGTTCCGCTGGGAATCGCGGTGGCGCTGGAGTTCACAGGGCCTCTGGCAGTCGCCATTTATGCTTCGCGCCGGGCAATCGATTTCGTGTGGATTGCCCTGGCCGTGATGGGACTGATTCTGTTGATTCCCACTGGTGCCACCAGCGCCAGCCTCGATCTGGTCGGGGCCGGCTATGCATTGGCTGCCGGCGTCTGTTGGGCACTGTACATTCTGTTCGGCCAGAAGGCCGGAGCGGACAATGGTGTCCAGACCGCAGCACTGGGAGTAATGATCGCCGCCCTGTTCGTCGCGCCTATCGGTATCGTCCATGCGGGGGCCGCGCTACTCACACCCAGCCTGATCCCTGTTGCGATCGGCGTCGCCATCCTGTCTACCGCCCTACCCTATACCCTGGAAATGATTGCCCTGACACGGATGCCAGCCCGTACCTTTGGAACCCTGATGAGTATCGAACCGGCAATCGGTGCTTTGTCGGGACTGGTGTTCCTTCAGGAGTACCTGTCATTCGCCCAATGGTCCGCCATCATCTGCATCATCCTCGCCTCGGTAGGCGCAACGCTGACCATGGGCAGCGCCGCGAAGCCGGCCGTCGCGGCAGATTGAAGCAGGATTTAACGAAGCTCTGGCATTTGTCGCGCATTTAGGCCATGTTTAGGTCGGTAACCCAATGGCACACATGGATTTTTCATACAGGACGTCATGAACGCTTCAAGCAAGAGCGAGCACAATCGTACGTGGACATGAGATCCACGACGGTTATAAGGATGGGAATGAAACGAATTTTGATACTGATCGCCGTACTTGCCGTCGCAGGCTGCGCGGCGACATCGAAAACCGAAGTCAAGCGCGGTAAAAAAGGTCTTCACATCAACTGCTCCGGCCTGTCCTCATCCTGGGACCAGTGCGCCGCCAGCGCCGCCAACTCATGCGCCCCCAAGGGCTACAAAGTCATTGCCAAATCCGGAGATGCCGTCGAGGAGCCAGGGGATTATCCCTTCGGGCTCAACCCGGCCGGCTACACCAGTCGCAGCATGATCGTCATCTGCAAATAAGCCACCTTAACCAAGCGGCTGTTCAGCCATTCGGCGACGGATCTCGTCGTGGTTGGATTTGAGCACGTCACGCTGGATCTCAGGCGTCACCAGCATCCGCGCAACGACCAACGCCCCGACGCACTGCGACAGGATGGTCCAAGCCAGGCTGTCGCTTCCCAATATCTGCGCCCACCCTTCATGCAGGCGACAGATCCAGGTTTGCGCCACTTCCCTCACTTGCTGATCCGAACGCGCGATTTCCGCTCCCAGCACGGGCAACGCACATCCTGCCTCAGGCTGCTCGACGTGACTCATGCTCAGGTATTGCCTGAGACAGCGCTCAAGCTTCGCCGAGTCCATGACGCCCTCGCCACTCAAGCGATCCAGGCTGTGGGCCAACTCCCGCTCGACAATGGCCTTGAATAATTCGTCCTTGGATGAAAAGTGGCTGTAGAACGCTCCGCCACTTAACCCGATCGCCTTCATCAGGCCGTCGACACCCACCGTGGAAAATCCCGATTTTTTCGCAGACACAGCACTGCTCGCCAGCAATTTTTCGCGGGTTTCCATTTTGTGATTGGCTGAATAACGCATAGTCCTGCCTCTGATTCGCTCACCTTGACGCTTGCCGGATCTTAGCATAACGTCCGTTTGGCAAACGATCGTTTACCAATGAGGCGAATCATGAATAACAAGAAGGTCGTACTGGTCGTGGGTGCCGGCGATGCCACCGGTGGAGCGATTGCCAAACGTTTCGCCCAGGAAGGTTTTATCGCCTGCGTGACCCGTCGCAGCGCCGACAAACTCCAGCCGCTGGTCGATAGCATCCGCGCCCAGGGCGGCGAAGCCCACGGATTCGCCTGCGATGCACGCAAAGAAGACGACGTCATCGCGCTGATCGAACAGATCGAAAGCCAGGTCGGGCCGATTGAAGCCTTCGTGTTCAACATCGGCGCCAACGTCCCCTGCAGCATCCTCGAAGAAACCGCACGTAAATATTTCAAGATCTGGGAGATGGCCTGCTTCTCGGGTTTTCTCAACGCCCGGGAAGTGGCCAAGCGCATGGTCAAGCGCCAGCGCGGGACGATTCTGTTTACCGGAGCGACAGCAGGATTACGCGGTGCATCCGGGTTCGCTGCATTCGCAGGCGCCAAGCACGGTATTCGTGCATTGGCCCAGAGTATGGCTCGCGAACTGGGGCCGATGAATATTCATGTCGGCCACGTCGTCGTGGACGGTGCCATCGACACCGACTTCATCCGCGACAACTTTCCGGAAAAATATGCAACCAAGGAAGAAGACGGCATCCTCAATCCCGAACACATTGCCGACAATTATTGGTACCTGCACAGCCAACCTCGTGACGCCTGGACCTTTGAACTGGACCTGCGTCCCTGGAACGAGCGCTGGTAAGCCCATCATCAAAACAATAAGAGAGCAGATGCCATGAGCAAATCAGTGGAGTTTTTCTTCGATCTCGGCAGTCCGACCACTTACCTGGCCTACACCCAGCTGCCCGGACTTTGCGCACAAACCAACAGTCAGCTGATCTACCGGCCAATGCTGCTAGGTGGGGTTTTCAAGGCGACTGGCAATGCGTCCCCGGCGACCATCCCCGCCAAAGGTCCTTACATGTTCAAGGACCTCAATCGCTTCGCCCAGCGCTACGGCGTTGCTTTCAGGTTCAACCCACACTTCCCCATCAATACGCTGACGCTGATGCGCGCGGTCACCGGCATGCAGTTGCGCCATCCTGAACGTTTCGAGGCTTTCATCGATTGCCTGTTCCGCGCCCTGTGGGTGGACGCGCGTAACCTCAATGATCCGGCGACAGTGGCGGCGGTGCTGAGCGAAAGCGGTTTCGACCCGGGATCGGTGCTGGCATTGACCGCCGACGAGCAAGTCAAGGAAGCCCTCAAGGCAGCCACAGAGCAAGCCATCAAGCGCGGGGTATTCGGCGCGCCGAGCATGTTCGTCGGCGATGAATTGTATTTCGGCCAGGACCGGCTGGACTTCGTCCGTGAAGCCCTGGCCTGATCCCTTTTGTCAGATGGCCGCTGTCCGCTGGTTCAGCCATTGCAGGGCGGCGCCGTCCAGCAACGGGCTCAGTCGACGCTGAACCTCGGCGTGATAGGCATTGAACCAGTCCTTTTCGTCTTGGGTCAGCAAAGAGGATTCCAGGCAGCGGGTGTCGATCGGGCATAGAGTCAGGGTTTCAAACTCGAGGAACTCGCCGAACTCGCTGCTGCCCGCCTCACGGTTCAATACCAGGTTCTCAATCCGCACGCCCCAGCGACCGGGACGATAGGTGCCCGGTTCGATGGAGGTGATCATGCCCGCTTGCATCGCGGTCTGCGGCGCAGCAGCAGCCTGATAGGCAATCACCTGCGGACCTTCGTGGACGTTGAGGAAATACCCTACACCGTGGCCGGTGCCATGTCCGTAATCCACTTGCTCAGCCCAGATCGGTGCGCGAGCGATAGCATCGAGCAACGGCGAGAGGATTCCCCGAGGGAATCGGGCCCGGGACAGGGCAATCACCCCTTTGAGCACGCGAGTGCAATCACGCTTCTGCTCGTCGGTAGGTGTTCCCACCGGCACCATGCGGGTAATGTCCGTGGTGCCGCCGAGGTACTGGCCGCCGGAATCGATCAGCAACAAGCCATCGCCTTCGATGACCGCATGGGCCTCTTCGGTGGCGTGGTAATGCGGCATTGCACCATTGGCATTGAATGCGGCGATGGTATTGAAGCTCAGGGACACAAAATCCGGCCGGCGCATGCGAGCGGCGGTCAGGTGTTCATCGATGGTCAGCTCGGTGATGCGCTCGCGGCCCCAGGCGCTTTCCAGCCAGGCGAAAAATTCACAAAGCGCTGCGCCGTCCTGCTCCATGGCGCGACGGATATGCTCGGCGTCGGCCAGGCTTTTGCGCGACTTGGCCAGCGTCGTCGGGTTAAGCCCTTCCACCAGCTTCACGCCACTGCCCAGGTTATCCAGCAAACCAACCGTGACCCGCGCCGGATCCACCAACAAGCTGGCACCGTCCGGCACCTGGCGTAACGCGGCGGCCGCTTCGTTGTAGTCGCGCAGGGTCACGCCGTCCTGTTGGAGAACGTCGCGCAGCGCAGCGTCCACCTTGTCCAGCGCCACGAACAACGTCGCCTGTTGTTGATTGATCAAGGCAAAGGAGACAAACACCGGGTTGAACGAAACGTCTGCACCACGCAAGTTGAACAGCCAGGCGATGTCATCCAGCGTGGCGATAAAATGCCAATCGGCGCCGCGCTCCTTGAGAACTTCGCGCAGTTTGGCGAGTTTTTCGGTCCGGTTGACGGTGGCCTGAGGCGCTTGATGCGCATAGACCGGCTGATCTGGCAGGCTCGGGCGATCAGTCCAGACTTCCTGGAGCAGATCGATGTCGGTACGCAACCGCGCGCCCCGCTCTTGCAGCTTGCCGCGCAGGGTTCGGGCCGAGGCCACGGCCATCACCGCACCATCGACCGCCACCACGCCACCCTCAGGGGTCTGTTCGGCGAGCCAGTCCAATGGACCGGGTTGGCCTGGAATGAGCTTGACCAGTTCAATGCCACTGCCTTCCAATTCCTTGGTGGCCTGCTCCCAATAACGACTGTCGGCCCAGACTCCAGCAAAGTCGCCGGTCACGATCAAGGTACCCACCGAGCCATGGAAACCCGACAGCCACTGCCGGCCTTGCCAATAGCCAGGCAAGTATTCCGACAAGTGTGGGTCGGCTGACGGCACCAGCAGCGCATGGATGCCCTCGCGACTCATCAGTTGGCGGATACGGGCCAGGCGTTGGGGAACCAGTCCATGGGTCAAAGGCTCGGTGCTCATCATTTCTCCTGCTATTTATAGTGCTGTGCGGTGCCGAGAACACTCGGCCTAGGAGGTAGTGGCCCAGAACGCCGGCGCAGTGGCACACGCCGCCTTGATCAAGCGCACCGCCTCATCGATATCCGGTTCAGTGGTAAAGCGGCCCAGACTCAAACGAATGGTCCGCCCCGCCGCTCGTGCGTCGAGCCCCAGGGCCAGCAATACATGCGACGGGGTGTTATGCGCCGAATTGCAAGCCGAAGTCGCGGAAAATGCAATCGAAGCGCCCAATGCCGCTGGGTTGAACTCACCTTCGTGAAACGTGAGGCTCAAGGTATGAGGAATTCGTCGGGTCGCACAACCATTTATACATACCCCGGGCAGTGCCAGCAGTGGCTGCAGCAAACGATTGCGTAACCGGTCGATTTTAGCGAATTCTTCATCGAAAGCCTGGGCGGCCAGTTCGAAGGCAGCGCCCATGGCCGCGATCTGGTGGGTCGCCAGGGTTCCGGAGCGCAAGCCGCCTTCATGGCCTCCGCCATGAATCTGCGCCGACAGTCGCGGCCGGGCTCGCTCGCCAACGTAAAGCGCCCCGATCCCCTTGGGGCCGTAGATCTTGTGGGCGGAAAAAGACATCAGGTCCACCGGCCACTGGGCCAGGTCGATCTTCACCTTTCCGGCGCCTTGGGCTGCATCCACATGGAACAGCGCACCGTGCCGGCGAACGATCTCACCGATGGCGACCACATCATTGACGGTGCCCAGCTCATTGTTTACCAGCATCAGCGACACCAGGAAGGTGTCTTCGCGCAGGGCCTCGCGAACCGCTTGCGGACTGATCAGTCCCTGGGCGTCCGGCGCCAGCCAGGTCACCGCAACACCACTGTCTTCGAGTTGCCGGGCCGTATCGAGAATCGCCTTGTGTTCGATCAGGCTGGTAATGACATGGCCGCCGGAGCCATTGCGCGCCTGGGCCACCCCTTTGAGGGCCAGGTTATTGGACTCGGTGGCGCCGGAGGTCCAGACGATTTCCCCCGCCTGGGCGCCGACCAATTGCGCCACCTGCTGGCGGGCGCGCTCCACCGAGCGTCGCGCCTCCTGGCCAAAGGCATGGGAGCTGGAGGCTGGGTTACCGAAATTGCCGTCAAAGCCCAGACACTCGACCATGACCTGGATGACCCGCTCATCCACCGGCGTGGTGGCGGCGTAGTCGAAATATAAAGGACGTTTATTCATGGGGGACACTCGCAGAGCCTGCTCCGGGACCAGGCGCCCTCGTTGAATTCGAGACTGGCATGACCTGATCAAAGACCTTAAAGAAGTCGAACTTCGTTTAAAAGTGCGTAGGAACGCTCCTGAACAGCGAGCTTAGCAGGCATCGCGTCGAAGCTCAGCCCTCACTTGATGCTTTCGAGCAACAACGGATACAACGAGGCGACCAGCAGTAACGCCATGCCCCAGTTGAACAAGCGCAGCCAGCGGCGATCACGCAGCAGGTTGCGCAACAGCGTGCCGCAGACGACCCAAAGGCTGACGCTTGGCAGGTTGATCAACGCGAACACCGCCGCGATCACCACCACATTGACGAAATAACCCTGGAGCGGCGTGTAGGTACTGATGGCACCGATGGCCATGATCCACGCCTTGGGATTGACCCACTGGAAGGCCGCCGCGCCCCAATAGCTGATCGGCGTATGGTCCCCGGGCTGGCTATCACCGACCGGGCCGGAGTGGGCGATTTTCCACGCCAGGTACAGCAAGTAAGCGGCGCCGATATAGCGCAGCGCGGTGTAGAGCAACGGGTAGGCCTGGAACACCGCGCCCAGGCCAAGGCCCACCGCCAGCACCAGGGAAAAGAACCCGCAGGTAATACCCAGCATATGCGGGATGGTGCGGTTGAAACCGAAATTCACCCCCGAGGCCAACAACATGGTGTTGTTCGGGCCAGGCGTAATCGAGGTCACCAGGGCAAACAGGGCGAAGCCCAGCAAAAGGTCGAGCGAGAGGTTCATGGCAGGGCAATCCATCGGGGCAGTCGGTCAAGTCACGACCCTACCCGACGTCCTGGCGCAAACCCATGGACAGTTAGGCAAAACTTCGAGCGGTACAGTCCCTCAGCTCGAACGGCCGGGTTGTGGAGCGGCCTGTTCGGCGCTCATCTCGCCACGATCGTCGAAACCGACGTTTTTCTCGGCAGTTCCGAGCAATTCGACCTTCTTGGCGTGGTATTCGTCGAACGACAGGCCCCGGCGGTTCAAGGCTTCCAGGGCCAGTTCGCGGGTTTCATCGGCGGTGTAGGGACGCAGTTCAGGGGAAGAACTGGCGCAGCCGCTCAAGACGGCAGCGGTCAACAACAGCAAAACAGCGAATATACGGTTCATGGCGGGTGTCCTCGGCTCTGAAGTGGGGCGATGAACAAAGGCTACCCGCCGGCCCCGCAGTGCAGAAATCAACCCTCTCAATAGTAGGTATTGCCTCGTTGGATCAGCCGTTGCGCTTAACAGACCAACTGGCAGTGCAAGGCATTGTCCGGGCTGCGCTCGATGTTGCGCAGCACTTGGAATGAGCCAAACGTCACGGCTTTGGCCCGGTGGACCTGAAGCAGTCGCCAGAAGTCCTGCTGGCCGTTTTCAAAGCTGCGTAACGCCGCTTCGCCCGACTCGCGGCTGTGCCATTGCAAGTAATTGAGTACCCGCCGTCCGTCCTCGCTGACCTGGATACTGGCGCTCAGGAAACCCTGGTGATCCCGGGCCAGGCGTTCGTTCTGCTCCGACAGGGCCGTGACCAACGCCTGTTGCCATTGGGGCTCGATGTCGAAGTCCATCAACTGGGTGAAGCTGCGATTGTTCCTAGGCGATTGCATGAAGAGTCCCCGATGCAAGTAGGACGGATCTTGCGATCCGAAAGCGTGCAGGGTAAAACCTCTAGTTAAGTCAAGGTCAAGCGGTGAATGCAGCGATGGCACAGATTGATGTTCACAAGGAGCTTACCGTTGGCCAAGTGGCCGCCCGCAGCGGCGTAGCGGTCACGGCGCTGCACTTTTACGAATCCAAGGGACTGATCAAAAGCACCCGCAACCAAGGCAACCAACGGCGTTATCCACGGGGCGTGTTGCGCCGGGTAGCGCTGATCAAGGTCGCCCAGCGCCTGGGCATTCCCTTGGCGGACATCGGCGAGGCGCTGAAAACCCTGCCGGACAACCGCGCCCCAACGGCCGCCAACTGGGCGAACTTGTCGACACAATGGAGCCGGGAGCTGGACGAGCGCATCAATCAGTTAATGGCCCTGCGCGATCGACTCAACGGTTGCATCGGCTGCGGATGCCTGTCGATGCAAGCGTGTCCGCTGCGCAACCAGGGCGACGTGCTGGGAGAACGCGGGCCTGGCGCTCATCTGCTGGACCCGCCGTAGGACGTTCGTCGGCGCGCGGACCGGTACAGGGCGACTGCCCTATAGTGGATGGACGCAAGTTGACGAAGACACCCTTCGCCACCCATAACAACAAGGAGAAACGTCATGGGCGTCAAAGCCATTCCCGAAGGTTTCCATAACATCACGCCCTATCTGGGCATTCAGAAGGCCGCCGAGGCCATCGACTTCTACAAAAAAGCCTTCAATGCCACCGAGGTCATGCGCCTGGCCATGCCCGATGGCGGCGTCGGGCACGCCGAGCTGCGAATCAACGGCTTCCCGATCATGCTCGGCACGCCGTGCGATCAAGGCCCGTTGAGCAACCCCGACACCTCGCCGTCGGTGGGCCTGCATTTATATGTCGAGGACGTTGACAGCGCCTACGCCCAGGCGATTGCAGCCGGCGGCACGGTCATCTCCGAGGTGAAGGACCAGTTTTATGGCGATCGCACCGGCACCCTGAAAGATCCCTATGGGCACGTGTGGTTCCTGGCGACACACAAGGAAGACCTGACCCAGGAACAGATCGAGCAGCGAGCCAGGGAAATGTTTCAGCAGGGCTAGCCTGACGACGAAGCCGTTGTGGCGAGGGAGCTTGCTCCCGCTGGGCTACGGAGCAGCCCCAATGGTTTCCATCGTCTGGGTTAAAAATCCAGGGCCGCTTCGCGCCCCAGCGGGAGCAAGCTCCCTCGCCACAAAAAAAACAATTGGTAAACGCGAAACATTTTCTTTCATCTTTCCCTTCGGGATTTTCACTTCTCGTTCGTCTTAATTAGATGCAGCAGGCCGCGTCGGCAAAAGCCACGGCCGGTTTTTCCAGGGTTCACGGTGTTGCGAAGCCCGTAATACGGAACCTTTCATCGAATCAAGACGCTCAATCATGTCGAAGAAGTCCCGCTCCAAACTCTGGTTCCTGGTTCATAGCTGGCTGGCGTTGCCCATCTGGTTTTTCGTGCTCATCGTGTGCGTCACCGGCACCCTCGCGGTCGTCAGCCAGGAGATCGTCTGGCTGGCCAACCCCGACATGCGCGCCAGCCAGCCGTCGGACGATGCGCCACTGCTCAGCTACGACCAGGTCATTGCCGCCATCAAACAAGCCCAGCCGCAAACCCAGGTGCAAAGTATTGTCCGTCCGGACGAGTCGCATTTTGCCCTGGAGGTCGGCGTGACCTACCCTGACGGCCGGCCCGACACGGTCTATGTCAATCCCTACAGCGGCGTCATCCAGGGCTCGGCGCCGACATTCAACTTCCAGGCCTTCACTCGCGCCCTGCATGGCTGGTGGTTGGTGCCGTTCACCAATGGCTACAGCTGGGGCTGGTACCTGGTGTCGTTCCTCGGACTGCCGCTGCTGGCGTCACTGATCACCGGGCTGGTGGTCTACAAGCGATTCTGGAAAGGCTTCCTGCGTCCTACCCTGCGGATTCGCCACGGTGCGCGGATCTTCTGGGGCGATTTCCATCGGCTCAGCGGCATCTGGTCGATCTGGTTCATCGCGGTCATCTCCATCACCGGAACCTGGTTCCTGATCCAGGCCTTGCTGGGCGATAACCAGATCTCCATCTCCAGCGAGCCAGTCATTCCAGTGGTCGCCCGCGAGAGCGTTCCCTTGTCGGCCAATGGCACTGCGCCACCCATCCTGAACCTGGACCGGGCCATCGATATTGCCCAGCAACGCATCCCGGGGTTGGAGGCGAGCTTCGTCAGCCTGCCCAGCAATGCCTACAGCCATCTGCAAATCGGCGGGCGCGGTTGGTACCCGCTGATGTTCCAGACCGCCACCATCAATCCCTACAACGGTGACGTGGCCGCTTCACGGCTGCTGTCGGACCGAACGGCACTGGAGTTCGTCACCGAATCCATGCGCCCGCTGCACACCGGGGATTTCGGCGGCCTGTGGATCAAGCTCATCTGGTTCTTCTTCGGTTTGCTCCTGAGCATGATGGTCCTCAGCGGTTTGCTGATCTGGACCAAGCGCACGGCGCTCGCCACCGCCAACGCCTTCAAGCGCAGCCAGAAACCCGTCCGTGAAACCCCGGTTGCACGGCCATTGCAGCCGTCCATCCAGCGCGAAACATCGGAGGGCAGCCTGTGATTCCTTCAAACACCACCTCGCCTCCGTCCCGCCTGGGCCAGTTCTGGCACAAATGGCGCTTTCACCTCAACGTGCTGCTGTTGTTGATCCCCCTGGGCTTCATGCCCAAGTATTTTTCCGAAGCGGCATTGTTTCGTGGCGATGCCGGGCTTGGGGAGCGCGAGATCGGCGAGGTCCAGGTGGGACCATGGAGCCTGCGCCTGGCCGAGTTTCGCAACGAAGCGCCACGCCTGGATGGTCCAGCCGGGTATATGAAGCACTTCAACGCCGCCCTGTGCCAACGCTGCATCGGTGAGGTCAAGGCGACCTACCTGCGCATCGGCAAGCCCCGCAGCCTGCGGACCGCCGGGGTGATTTTCTTTGGCTCGCCCTATCGCATGAGCGCTTTGCTGCCGGTGCCGCAAAAGACCCCGTCCGACGCCGACCTGTGGATAACCCTTGAAGGCTGGGACGGCTCGATGCACCAGGCTTCCATTCCCCTCAGTCAGGCCTCCCCGGCTACCGTCGACTGGCTGAATAACCAAGGAACCCGACCATGACCTCCCGCGCCTTCCTCAACAGCGTGGCACTGCTGCTCTGCGCCGGTTTCAGCACGAGCGCCCTGGCGCATAACCCGATGTGCCAATGCAAGGCCATCGATGCCGAGCAGATCCAATGCACCGGAGGGTTCTCCGACGGCAGCGGCGCGCCCGGCGTGACCCTGGACGTGATCGGCTATGACGAAACCATCCTGGTGCCCGGCAAGCTCGGCGCCGATTCGACCCTGACCTTCAAGAAACCCAACGCCGAATTCTACGTGCTCTTCGACGCCGGCCCCGGCCACGTGGTGGAAATCGACCAAGCCGACATCGAGGCCCCATGAACAGCCCCACCACCCAAGTCATCCGCCCCGCCGGTGCCGGTCATGAAACCCTATATGTATTGCTGCTGTGCCTGGTCATCGGGCTGGTGTCCGGGACCGTGGTGGCCTGGCACGGTAAAGCCGAAGACACCGCTCACCTGGCCTCGAACCAACTCGACGCGCGCCGCGATCTCAGCGCCGCCGAACAGGGCATCTATGCGGACCTGCGGGTGACCCTGGATGAAATCCGCCTGCTGCGCGCAGAGCAACAGTCCGTGCCCACCCCGCAAACCCTGGCTGACGAAGGCTTTGCCCCGTTCGCGCAGGATGCCAGTGCCATTAGTCGCGGCGGACACGCCTGGCAGCTGCTTCAGGAAAAGGCCTACTTCGGAGCGAGTGCAGAGCCGTCCGTTGCCGGTTCGTTTCTGATGCGCGTAAGCGAAACGTCCGACGCAGCGCCGGACATCTGGCTTAACCGTGGCACCTCCATCGCCGTCCCCAGCGCGCTGGACGACGCCGCGTTGTCTGCCGCCGGCTGGCAGCAAATCGTTGCGCAGTTCGATGCGGGCGTAACCCGCCAGCACCGCCACTGAACCCACGCCTTCATTCGAGAGAAGCCCCTGCGCCCATGTCTATTGCATCTCAACGCCGACCTTTACTGCGCCTGCTGCTGATCAGCCTCCTGGCCTGCCTGTTCACGGCCCAGGCCAGTGCCGAAACTGCCAAGCGCCTGCGCATCGGCATCACCCTGCATCCTTATTACAGCTACGTGGCGAATATCGTCGGTGACAAGGCCGAGGTGGTGCCGCTGATCCCGGCCGGTTTCAACCCCCATGCCTACGAGCCCCGGGCCGAAGACATCAAGCGCATCGGTGGGCTCGACGTGATCGTGCTCAACGGCGTGGGCCACGACGATTTCGCCGACCGCATGATCGCCGCCAGCGAAACCCCGAACGTGAAAGTCATCGAGGCCAACGAGAACGTGCCCTTGCTGGCCGCCACCGGCACTGCCGCCCGCGGCGCGGGCAAGGTCGTGAATCCACACACGTTCCTGTCGATCAGCGCCTCCATCGCCCAGGTCAACAACATCGCTCGCGAGCTGGGCAAGCTCGATCCGGATAACGCCAAGGTCTACACCCAGAACGCCCGCGCCTACGGCAAGCGCCTGCGGCAGATGCGCGCCGCCGCCCTGGCGAAACTGACCCAGGCGCCCAATGCCGAGCTGCGGGTGGCGACAGTGCATGCCGCTTACGACTATCTGTTGCGCGAGTTCGGCCTGGAGGTCACCGCCGTGGTGGAACCGGCCCACGGCATCGAACCGAGCCCCAGTCAGTTGAAGAAAACCATCGACCAACTGCGGGAGCTGGACGTGAAAGTGATCTTCTCGGAGATGGACTTTCCTTCTACCTACGTCGACACGATCCAGCGTGAATCGGGGGTGAAACTCTACCCGCTGTCACACATTTCCTACGGCGACTACAGCGCCGAAAAGTATGAAAAGGAGATGACCGGCAACCTCGACACCGTGGTCCGGGCGATCCAGGAGTCCGGCGCATGACCATCCAGCAAACCCTCACCCGGCAGGCCGCCGGGCCTTCGATCGAGTTTGCCGGCGTCAGCCTGACCCTGGGCCGCACCACCATTCTCGACAACGTGACGTTCCAGGTGGAGCCCGGCAGCATCCATGCACTGGTGGGCCCCAACGGCGGCGGCAAGAGTTCGTTGATCAAGACCCTGCTCGGTCAGATGCCGCACCAGGGGAAACTGAGCCTGCAATGGCCGGATGAACTCGGTGTCATCGGTTACGTGCCCCAGGCACTGGAGTTCGACCGGGGCCTGCCCATGACCGTGGATGATTTCATGGCGGCGATGTGTCAGCGGCGTCCGGCCTTTCTCGGCTTGAGCAAACACTATGCAGGTGCCATCGGCGCGGCCCTGGAGCGGGTCGGCATGCAGGACAAACGCAAGCGACGCATGGGCGCCCTGTCGGGTGGCGAGCGCCAACGCGTGCTGCTCGCCCAAGGCTTGATTCCGTCACCCCGATTGCTGGTGCTGGACGAACCGATGTCGGCGCTTGACGAGGCCGGCATCCAGGTGTTCGAGCGCCTGTTGCAGGATTGGCGCCAGGCCGGAATCAGCGTGCTGTGGATCGAACATGACCTGGAGGCCGTCGGGCGCCTGGCGGACCGTGTCACCGGCCTGAACCGCCGGGTGCTGTTCGACGGCCCGCCGCGCCAGACGTTGACCCCGGAGCGCTTGCTGTCGCTGTTCTCAACCCATCCACGGACGAACGGGAGCGTGGCCTGATGAGTTATGAAGCTTTTCGCTTGATGGTCCAGGGCTGGGCCTCGTCCGGTTACCTGCCCGAGGCGCTGGCCTATGGGTTCGTGGTCAACGCGCTGCTGGCCGGGCTGCTGATCGGCCCGGTACTGGGCGGCCTCGGCACGCTGGTGGTGGTCAAGCGCTTTGCGTTTTTCTCCGAGGCGGTGGGGCATGCGGCGCTGACCGGCGTGGCCATCGGCATCCTGCTGGGCGAACCCTATACCGGGCCGTACGGCAGCCTGTTCGGCTACTGCCTGCTGTTCGGAATCCTGCTCAATTACTTGCGCAACCGCACGGGCCTGGCACCGGATACGCTGATTGGCGTGTTTCTTTCGGTGTCCCTGGCCCTGGGCGCCAGTCTGCTGTTGATCCTGGCGGGCAAGATCAACGTGCACATCCTCGAGAACGTGCTGTTTGGCTCGGTGCTGACGGTCAATGGCAACGACCTGCTGGTGCTGGCCGTGGTGGGTTCGTTGGTGATGGCCCTGGCGTTGCCGCTGTACAACCGCATCATGCTCGCCAGCTTCAATCCGCAACTGGCGGCGGTGCGCGGCGTTGCGGTGAAAACCCTGGACTACCTGTTCGTGATCCTGGTGACGTTGATCACCGTGGCGGCGGTGAAGGTCATCGGCGCAATCCTGGTGGGTGCACTGCTGGTGATTCCGGCCGCGGCGGCGCGTCTGCTCAGCCAGTCGTTGAAAGGGTTTTTCTGGTGTTCGGTATTGATAGCCACCGTCAGCACTTTGTGCGGAATTCTCGCGCCGATCGTGTTCGACCTGCCGATCCCGTCCGGTGCCGCAATCATTCTGGTGGCCGGTATCGCCTTCGCCCTCGCCGCTATCGCTCGCGGGATCGTCCCCAGCCTCAAAGGGAATCTTGGATAAATGGTTTTTTCATTGCGACAACTGGCTTCGGTCGTGGCCCTGTGCGGCGTGCTGAGTGCCCCTTCATTCGCCGCCGATGGCAACCGCCCGGTGCGTCTGCTGGCCTCGCTGCCGGTCACCTATGGCTTGAGTGAAATCCTGCTCAAGGACACCGCCGTCAGCCTGGAACGGGCAGCACCGGCCAACCTGCCGGGCACCCGCCAGAGCGCCTATTTCAGCGGCCGCGGTGCGCCAGCCCTGGGCAAACTGGCCGCTGAGGCCGACGCGGTGATTGGCCTGCGCTCGCTGTGGCCGGACGACCCGCTGTACCCCATGGCCCGGCGCAGCAATATCCGCATCGTCGAAGTGGATGCCGCACGCCCGGTGGACGGCGCCCTGCCCGGCATCGCCCTACAACCGGGCATGGCCGACGGCCTGGCGAGCCAGCCGTGGATGGCCAGCCATAACCTGGGGCGCATGGCCGATGTTATTGCGGCCGACCTGGTGCGCCTGGCTCCGACGGCCAAGCCGAAGATCGAGGCCAACCTGGCGGCCCTCAAGCAACGCCTGCTCAAACTCAGCGCCGACAGCGAAAAGCAGCTTGCCGGCGCCGATAACCTGAGCGTCTTCAGCCTGAGCGAGCACTTGGGCTACTTGATCAGCGGGCTCAATCTGAACGGCATCAGCACCGATGCCCGGCCCGAGGCCGAATGGACCGCCGAAGCCCTCAAGCAACTGACCACCACCCTGAAAGACAACGACGTGGCGCTGGTGCTGCACCATCGGCAACCTTCGGAGGCAGTGAGGGCGGCCATCACCGAGGGCGGTAGCCGGTTGCTGGTGTTGAACACCGACAGCGCGGATCCGGTGGCGGAGTTGGAGGGGAATGTTGGGCGGGTCGTCGCGGCGCTTACTGGGGAACGATAGAAGCGCATAACCATAAATGTGGGAGCGAGCTTGCTCGCGAAGGCGATGTGTCAGCCAACATCAATGCCGAATGTGCGGGCCTCTTCGCGAGCAAGCTCGCTCCCACAGGGGACTGGGGCGAGGCTTGACTACAGCTCCAAGCCAGCGCCCACAGGATTAAAGGGGCCTCAGCTCAGGACATCCGCGGGCACTCGCACCACCCCTTCCATCAACACCCGCGCGCTACGGCTCATGATGGCTTTGTTCACGGTCCATTCGCCGTTGACCTGGCTGGCTTCGGCGCCGACCCGCAGGGTGCCGGACGGGTGGCCGAAGCGCACGGCGTTGCGCTCGGTGCCGCCGGCTGCCAGATTCACCAGGGTGCCGGAAATCGCCGCCGCCGTGCCGATCGCAACCGCGGCCGTGCCCATCATGGCGTGGTGCAGCTTGCCCATGGACAGCGCCCGCACCAGCAGGTCGACATCGCTCGCCGCTACAGCTTTGCCGCTGGATGAAACATAGTCCGCCGGCGGCGCGACAAACGCCACTTTCGGCGTGTGCTGGCGCTGGGCAGCTTCGTCCAGGTGTTTGATCAAGCCCATGCGCAACGCGCCGTGAGCGCGGAGGGTCTCGAACATCGCCAGCGCCTTGGGATCACCGTTGATGGCCCCTTGCAATTCGGTGCCGGTGTAGCCGATGTCCCGGGCATTGACGAAGATGGTCGGGATTCCCGCATTGATCAGCGTCGCCTTGAGCACGCCGACACCGGGCACGTCCAGGTCGTCCACCAGGTTGCCGGTGGGGAACATCGAACCGCCAGCGCCCTCCTCGTCAGCCGCCGGATCCAGAAACTCCAGCTGCACTTCGGCCGCCGGAAAGGTCACCCCGTCGAGTTCGAAATCACCGGTTTCCTGCACCGCACCGTCGGTAATCGGCACATGGGCGATGATGGTCTTGCCGATGTTCGCTTGCCAGATCCGCACCACGGCCACGCCGTTCTGCGGGATACGACTGGCATCCACCAGGCCGCTGCTGATGGCGAACGAACCCACCGCCGCCGACAGGTTGCCGCAGTTGCCACTCCAGTCCACGAACGGCTTGTCGATGGACACCTGGCCGAACAGGTAGTCGACGTCGTGGTCGGCCCGGGTGCTCTTGGACAGGATCACAGTCTTGCTGGTGCTGGACGTCGCGCCGCCCATGCCGTCGATCTGCTTCTCGTACGGATCGGGACTGCCGATCACCCGAAGCAACAAGGCATCACGCGCCGGACCGGGCACGCGAGCCGCTTCGGGCAGGTCCAGCAGGCTGAAGAACACGCCTTTGCTGGTGCCGCCACGCATATAAGTGGCGGGGATCTTGATTTGAGGCGAGTGAGCCATGGTGCTCTTACTCCTTGACGCAAAAGCAGGCGACCGAAGGATTCATTCATCCCTGGCCGCCTGACGGATTTAAACGGCTACCGCCGATTCGAGGAAGTCCTGGGCGAAACGCTGCAACACGCCGCCGGCTTCGTAGATCGACACTTCTTCGGCGGTGTCGAGGCGGCAGGTCACCGGCACTTCGACGCGCTCGCCGTTCTTGCGAGTGATGACCAAAGTCAGCGTCGCCCGAGGCGTACGTTCTCCGATCACGTCATAGATTTCGCTGCCGTCGATGCCCAGGGTCTTGCGATTGGTGCCGGGCAGGAACTCCAGCGGCAACACGCCCATGCCCACCAGGTTGGTGCGGTGGATACGCTCGAAACCTTCGGCGGCAATCGCTTCGACACCGGCCAGGCGTACGCCCTTGGCCGCCCAGTCGCGGGACGAACCCTGGCCGTAGTCGGCACCGGCGATGATGATCAGCGGTTGCTTGCGCTCCATGTAGGTTTCGATGGCCTCCCACATGCGCATGACCTTGCCTTCCGGCTCGACCCGCGCCAGCGAGCCCTGCTTGACCTTGCCGTTTTCCTGGACCATTTCGTTGAACAGTTTCGGGTTGGCAAAGGTCGCACGCTGGGCGGTCAGGTGGTCGCCCCGGTGGGTGGCGTAGGAGTTGAAGTCCTCTTCCGGCAGGCCCATTTTCGCCAAGTACTCACCGGCGGCGCTGTCGAGCATGATGGCGTTGGACGGCGACAAGTGGTCGGTGGTGATGTTGTCCGGCAGCACCGCCAGCGGGCGCATGCCCTTGAGCGGCCGCGCACCGGCCAATGCGCCTTCCCAGTAAGGCGGACGACGGATGTAGGTACTTTGCGGGCGCCACTCGTACAGCGGCGTGACTTTCGGCCCGGTGTCTTCCTGGATGGCGAACATCGGGATGTACACCTGGCGGAATTGCTCCGGTTTCACCGAAGCCTTGACCACGGCTTCGATTTCTTCGTCGCTCGGCCAGATGTCCTTGAGACGGATTTCCCGACCGTCCACCACGCCCAGCACATCCTTCTCGATGTCGAAGCGAATGGTCCCGGCAATGGCGTAGGCCACCACCAGCGGCGGCGAAGCGAGGAACGCCTGCTTAGCGTACGGGTGGATGCGTCCGTCGAAGTTGCGGTTACCTGACAGCACGGCAGTGGCGTACAGGTCGCGGTCGATGATTTCCTGCTGGATCACCGGGTCCAGCGCGCCGGACATACCGTTGCAGGTGGTGCAGGCAAACGCCACCACGCCGAAGCCCAGTTGCTCCAACTCGGTGGTCAGGCCGGCTTCATCCAGGTACAGCGCCACGGTTTTCGAACCCGGTGCCAGGGACGACTTGACCCACGGCTTGCGGGCCAGGCCCAGGCGATTGGCGTTGCGCGCCAAGAGGCCGGCGGCGATCACGTTGCGCGGATTGCTGGTGTTGGTGCAGCTGGTGATCGCGGCGATGATCACTGCGCCATCGGGCATTTGCCCCGGCACATCGTCCCACTGACCGGAGATCCCCTTGGCGGCCAGATCCGAAACCGCGACGCGGGCGTGCGGGTTGCTCGGGCCGGCCATGTTACGCACCACCGAGGACAGATCGAAGGTCAAGCCACGCTCGTACTGCGCGCCTTGAAGGCTGTCAGCCCACAGGCCGACCTGCTTGGCATAGGTTTCCACCAACTGCACCTGAGTATCTTCGCGGCCGGTGAGTTTCAGGTAGTCGATGGTTTGCTGGTCGATATGGAACATTGCTGCGGTGGCGCCGTATTCCGGGGCCATGTTGGAGATGGTCGCGCGGTCGCCCAGGGTCAGGGCGCGGGCGCCTTCGCCGAAGAACTCCAGCCAGGCACCGACGACTTTCTGCTTGCGCAGGAATTCGGTCAGCGCCAGCACCATGTCGGTGGCGGTGATGCCCGGTTGCAGCTTGCCAGTCAGTTCGACGCCGACGATTTCCGGCAGGCGCATCCACGACGCGCGACCGAGCATGACGCTTTCAGCTTCCAGGCCGCCAACGCCGATGGCGATCACGCCAAGGGCATCGACGTGGGGGGTATGGCTGTCGGTGCCGACGCAGGTGTCGGGGAATGCCACGCCGTCGCGTTGCTGGATCACCGGGGACATTTTTTCCAGGTTGATCTGGTGCATGATCCCATTGCCCGGCGGAATCACGTCGACGTTCTTGAAGGCTTTCTTGGTCCAGTTGATGAAGTGGAAACGGTCTTCGTTGCGCCGGTCTTCGATGGCGCGGTTCTTGGCGAACGCCTGGGGATCGAAACCGCCGCTTTCCACCGCCAACGAGTGGTCGACGATCAGTTGGGTCGGCACCACCGGGTTGACCTGGGCCGGATCGCCGCCCTGCTGGGCAATGGCGTCACGCAGGCCGGCCAGGTCCACCAGTGCGGTCTGGCCGAGGATGTCATGGCAGACCACCCGCGCTGGAAACCACGGGAAGTCCAGGTCACGCTTGCGCTCGATCAGTTGCAGCAGCGACTCGTTCAGCGTGGCCGGGTCGCAGCGACGCACCAGGTTCTCCGCCAGCACGCGGGAGGTGTACGGCAGGCCATCATAGGCACCAGGGCGGATGGCCTCCACGGCCCCGCGAACGTCGAAATAATCCAGCGAAGTGCCGGGCAGCGGTTTGCGAAATTCTGTGTTCATCGTCAGGACTCGGGTCACGGTGGTTTCAGAAGGGGCGGCGCAGCTATTGAAGTCAACTCGGTCTACTGTGGGAGCGGGCTTGCTCGCGAATGGGGTGTGTCAGCTGACATTAATGCCGCCTGACACGCCGCCTTCGCGAGCAAGCCCGCTCCCACAAGGGGATGCGGTTCCTTCAGTGACTACGCCGGGGCCCCTCCAGCTCAGCGTTGTTCGATTGCCACGAACTTGCGCTGTTCGACGCCGGTGTATTCGGCGCTCGGGCGGATGATGCGGTTGTTGGCGCGTTGTTCGAACACGTGGGCGGCCCAGCCGGTCAGGCGCGAGCAGACGAAGATCGGCGTGAACAGCTTGGTCGGGATGCCCATGAAGTGGTACGCCGAGGCATGGTAGAAGTCGGCGTTGGGGAACAGCTTCTTCTGCTCCCACATGGTCTTGTCGATGGCTTCGGAAACCGGGAACAGCACCGTGTCACCGACTTCATTGGCGAGCTTCTTCGACCAGCCCTTGATCACCTCGTTGCGCGGGTCGTTGTCCTTATAGATCGCGTGGCCGAAGCCCATGATCTTGTCCTTGCGCTCAAGCATGCCCAGGGTGCCCTTGATCGCCGCTTCCGGCGAGTCGAAGCGTTCGATCATTTCCATCGCCGCTTCGTTGGCGCCACCGTGCAACGGGCCACGCAGCGAACCGATGGCGGCGGTGATGCAGGAAAACAGGTCCGACAGGGTCGAGGCACAGACCCGGGCGGTGAAGGTCGAGGCGTTGAATTCGTGCTCGGCGTAGAGGATCAGCGACACGTTCATCACCTTGACGTGCAACTCGCTCGGTTTCTTGCCGTGCAGCAGGTGCAGGAAATGGCCGCCGATGGATGCTTCGTCGGTCACGCACTCGATGCGCTGCCCTTCGTGGCTGAAACGGTACCAGTAGCACATGATCGCCGGGAACGCGGCGAGCAGGCGGTCGGTCTTGTCGTGCTGCTGGGAAAAATCCTGCTCCGGTTCCAGGTTACCGAGGAACGAGCAGCCGGTGCGCATCACATCCATCGGGTGGGCGTCGGCGGGAATCCGTTCCAGCACTTCTTTCAGGGCCTGGGGCAGGTCGCGCAGCTGGCGCAGTTTGCCGGTGTAGGCATCCAACTGCGCCTGGGTCGGCAGTTCGCCGTACAGCAGCAGGTAAGCCACTTCTTCAAATTGCGCATCAGCCGCCAGATCGCGAACGTCGTAGCCGCGATAGGTCAGGCCGGCACCGGACTGGCCTACGGTGGACAATGCGGTTTGCCCGGCCACCTGGCCACGGAGCCCGGCGCCACTGAGTACTTTTGCTTCGGCCATTTGCTGTCTCCAGTTTTTGAATTTGTAGGGAATCGGCAAGTTGTAGGGGATCGCGTCTTACTTCTTCGCGGCGAACAACGCGTCGAGCTTCTGCTCGAAGGTGTGGTAGTCGATGCGATCGTAAAGCTCCATGCGCGTCTGCATGGTGTCGATGACATTCTGTTGCGTGCCGTCGCGGCGGATCGCGGTGTAGACGTTCTCGGCCGCCTTGTTCATGGCGCGGAAGGCCGACAGCGGGTACAGCACCAGGGACACGTCAGCACCGGCGAGCTGCTCGGTGGTGTACAGCGGCGTCGCGCCGAATTCGGTGATGTTGGCCAGGATCGGCGCCTTCACGCGGCTGGCGAACAGCTTGTACATCTCAAGCTCGGTAATGGCTTCGGGGAAAATCATGTCCGCCCCGGCTTCGATGCACGCGGCGGCGCGGTCCAAGGCCGAGTCCAGCCCTTCCACGGCCAAGGCATCGGTGCGCGCCATGATCACGAAACTGTCATCGGTGCGAGCATCGACGGCGGCCTTGATGCGGTCGACCATCTCCTGCTGCGAGACGATTTCCTTGTTCGGCCGATGGCCGCAACGCTTGGCGCCGACCTGATCTTCGATATGAATCGCCGCCGCGCCAAACTTGATCATCGACTTGACGGTGCGGGCCACGTTGAATGCCGAGGAACCGAAACCGGTGTCCACGTCCACCAGCAGCGGCAGGTCGCAGACGTCGGTGATCCGCCGCACGTCGGTGAGCACGTCGTCCAGGCCGGTGATGCCCAGGTCCGGCACGCCGAGGGAACCGGCTGCGACGCCGCCGCCCGACAAGTAGATCGCCTTGAAACCGGCGCGCTTGGCCAACAGTGCGTGGTTGGCGTTGATCGTGCCCACCACTTGCAGCGGATGCTCGTTGGCGACCGCATCGCGGAATCGCTGGCCTGGCGTGCTGTTGCTGGAACTCATGACTCACCTCGTTCAGTGGTGGCGCTGTCCTGGTAATGACGCGCGATATTGCGTTTGGAGGCGCCGATGTGCCGGCGCATCAGTAATTCCGCCAGCTCACCGTCACGGTCGGCGATGGCATCGAGAATCCGGTGGTGCTCGGCAAAGGCCTGGCGCGGACGGTTGGGCGTGGTGGAGAACTGGATGCGGTACATGCGCACCAACTGGTACAGCTCGCCGCAGAGCATCTGGGTCAGGGTGCGGTTGCCGCTGCCCTGGATGATCCGGTAATGGAAGTCGAAATCGCCTTCCTGCTGGTAGTAGCCGACTCCGGCCTGGAACGCCGCATCGCGCTCGTGGGTTTCCAGGACCCGGCGTAACTCGTCGATCTCTTCCAGGGTCATGCGCTCGGCCGCCAGGCGGCAGGCCATGCCTTCGAGGGATTCACGGATTTCGTAGAGTTCCAGCAGTTCGGCGTGGTTGAGCGATACCACCCGGGCGCCGACGTGAGGCACGCGTACCAGCAGGCGCTGGCCTTCCAGGCGATGGATCGCCTCGCGCAATGGCCCACGGCTGATGCCATAAGTGCGAGCCAGCTCGGGTTCGGAGATCTTGCTGCCAGGGGCGATTTCGCCTTTGACGATAGCTGCCTGGATCCGCCGGAAGACGTTCTCGGAAAGCGTCTCCGAGTCGTCCTGGGCCATCACCGGCGATTCGAGCTGATCGAGCATATTGTCGACACCTTTGAAATCAATGAAGCAAAAACTAACCAATTACAGGGAAGACGTCAAAGTAAAAATAGATATTGTCGACAATTGTCTAATAGCCGACGGCTTAGCGAGTCGCCGTGAAGAGCAGTCGTAGCCTCCGGCCAGCGGTGGCGTCAGAAAACCACCGTGCTAGAATGCCGCCGCTGTTTACTGCTCTTCTATTTATTACAGAAGGCTACCCAAGGAGCTTGTGCAGTAATGCCAGGGCCTGAACCGATAAACGGAACGCCGCGCACCAGGATCTATGACACTCAAGCCCTTATCTGCCGTTCTTTATTTCATGTGCCTGCCCGGCCTTGCCGCGGCGGGTGAAAAAACCGTGTACGGCCTCAACGAATACGCGACCTTGCAGGGCATCGACCTTGAAGTCGCCGCCAAGCTCGATACCGGCGCCAAGACCGCATCCCTCAGTGCCCGCGACATCAAGCGCTTCAAGCGCAACGGCGAATCCTGGGTGCGTTTCTACCTGGCCATCGACGCCGCCCATTCGCACCCTATCGAACGTCCGCTGGCCCGGGTCAGCAAGATCAAGCGCCGCGCCGGGGACTACGACCCGGAAGAGGGCAAGAAATACACGGCCCGGCCGGTCATCGAACTGGATATCTGCATGGGTTCGGCCCTGCGCAGCATTGAAGTGAACCTGACCGACCGTAGCGCCTTCCAATACCCGTTGCTGATCGGTTCCGAGGCGCTCAAGCGCTTCGATGCACTGGTCGACCCCAGTCTTAAATACGCTGCCGGCAAACCCGCCTGCGCCAATGCCGCTCAAACCGCAGAGTAATTCCAATGCGCTCCCTGACCCTCCATTTGAAAGTGCTGATCGCCATCCTGGTGGTGCTGGGCCTGTCGGTAACGGCCTATCAGATTTTCGTGCTCGGCATCCCGGTGACCGAAGACGCCACCGACGACCTGTGGAACATCGACGCCAAGGTCGAGTTCGTGCCCAATGCCAAGGATCCGGTGAAGATCCAGATGTTCGTGCCCCCGCTGAGCCGCGACTATGTCAGCCTCAACGAGAGCTTCATCTCCAACAACTACGGGGTGGCGGTGAACCGGGTCGATGGCAACCGCAAGGTGACGTGGTCGGCGCGTCGGGCCAAGGGCAACCAGACGCTGTATTACCGCCTGGTGCTGACCAAGCGCTACAGCGCCGAGAAAACCAAGGTCAAGGGTCCGACGTTCCGCGACAGCATCGCCGTCGAAGGCCCGGAGAAGCTCGCCGCCGAAGCACTGCTCGCACCGATCCGCCAGCATTCGGCCGACGTCGAAACCTTCATCAGTGAAGCCATCAAGCGTGTCAACAATCTCAACGACGACAACGTCAAGCTGCTGCTGGCCGGTGATCCGTCATCGAGCAACAAAGCCAGGATCGTCGAACTGGTGCTGTCCATTGCCCACGTGCCGGTGGAAAAAGTCCACACCATCCGCCTGGTGGCCGACCAGCCGCAGACACCTGAACTGTGGCTGCGCAGCTTCAACGGCAACGACTGGCTGTATTTCAACCCGGACACCGGCGAACAGGGCCTGCCCACCGACCGCCTGCTGTGGTGGACCGGCGATGAGAACCTGATCACCGTCGATGGCGGCAAGAAAGCCACCGTCACCTTCAGCATGAACAACAGCGAAATGAACGCCATTCGCCTTGCCAAGCTGACCGACGAGAACACCGACGCCAACTTCCTCGAATATTCTCTCTACGGCCTGCCGCTGCAAACCCAGCAGACGTTCATGATCATGGTGATGATCCCGATTGGCGTGCTGGTGATCCTGGTGCTGCGCAACCTGATCGGTTTGCAGACCCTGGGTACGTTTACGCCGGTGCTGATCGCCCTGGCCTTCCGCGAAACCCAGCTGGGCTTCGGGATCATCCTGTTTACGGTGATCACCACCCTGGGCCTGTCGCTACGCTCATACCTGGAGCACCTCAAGCTGCAGATGCTGCCACGGCTGTCGGTGGTGCTGACGTTCGTGGTGGTGCTGATCGCGGCCATCAGCCTGTTCAGCCATAAGCTGGGCCTGGAGCGTGGCCTGTCGGTGGCGCTGTTCCCAATGGTGATCCTGACCATGACCATCGAACGCCTGTCCATTACCTGGGAGGAGCGCGGCGCCGGTCATGCGATGAAAGTCGCCATCGGCACCCTGTTCGCCGCCTCCCTGGCGCACCTGATCATGAGCGTGCCGGAGCTGGTGTACTTCGTCTTCACGTTCCCGGCAATCCTGCTGATCCTGGTGGGCTTCATGCTGGCCATGGGTCGTTATCGCGGTTACCGCCTGACCGAGTTGGTACGGTTCAAGGCCTTCCTGAAGGCTGACTCCTGATGTTCGGCTTCTGGAAGACCTGGAAGGCCCTGGAAGCGCGGGGGATCATGGGCATCAACCGGCGTAACGCCGACTACGTGCTCAAGTACAACAAGCGCAGCCTGTACCCGATCGTCGATGACAAGATCATCACCAAGGAACGGGCCATCGAGGCGGGCATTCATGTGCCGGAACTGTACGGGGTGATCTCCACCGAGAAGGAGATCGACAAGCTCGACTCGATCATCGGCGGGCGCACCGACTTCGTGATCAAGCCGGCCCAGGGTGCGGGCGGCGACGGCATCATCGTGATTGCCGACCGCTTCGAGGGCCGCTATCGCACGGTGTCGGGCAAGATCCTCAGCCATGAGGAACTCGAACACCACATCTCCAGCATCCTCACCGGCCTGTACTCCCTGGGCGGGCACCGCGACCGGGCGCTGATCGAGTACCGCGTGGTGCCGGACCAGATCTTCAAGAGCATCAGTTATGAGGGCGTGCCGGATATCCGCATCATCGTCCTGATGGGCTATCCGGTGATGGCGATGCTGCGGCTGCCGACCCGCCAGTCCGGCGGCAAGGCCAACCTGCACCAGGGCGCCATCGGCGTGGGCGTCGACCTCGCTACCGGCCTGACCCTGCGCGGCACCTGGCTGAACAACATCATCACCAAGCACCCCGACACCACCAATGCCGTGGACGGCGTGCAACTGCCCTACTGGGATGGTTTCATGAAACTGGCCGCCGGCTGCCATGAGCTGTGCGGGCTGGGCTACATCGGCGTCGACATGGTGCTGGACCAGGAGAAAGGCCCGCTGATCCTGGAGCTGAACGCCCGCCCGGGATTGAACATCCAGATCGCCAACGACTGCGGCCTGACCCTGCGCACCCACGCGGTGGAAGCCCGCCTGGAAGACCTCAAGACCCGGGGCGTCGTTGAAACCGTGGAAGAGCGCGTGGCGTTTGCCCAGGAGCTGTTCGGGCATATTCCGCCGGTTGAGGGGTAAAACACCGAAGACCGAAATCTCCCCTTTGGCGAGGGAGCTTGCTCCCGCTGGGTTGCGCAACAACCCCTGGTACATCCACCGCGATCTGGCTGACGCACTGAGGTGCCAGGTTTTGGGGTTGCTTCGCAACCCAGCGGGAGCAAGCTCCCTCGCCACAGGGTTGAGCGGGCTATTTCTGTCGCCAGACGTACCCATCTCCGACATCCCTCTAGGAGCAAATCCTACAGGAGATTACAATCGCTCCCCCCGCCTGAACGGCTGACCCGCCTCGCCCATGCCAACCTGTTCCGTACACCCGTTACCTTACCGCGCCAACCCCGCCGAGTACTTTGCGGCGATCCGCCATGCCCCCGGCAGCGTGCTGCTCGACAGCGGTCGGCCGAGTGCCGAGCGCGGGCGTTATGACTTGCTCAGCGCCTGGCCCCTGGCGCAACTGGCGGTGCTACCGAACGAGAGCGGTAGTGATTTCCTGCAACGCCTGCGCGCTCAACTGACGCAACTGGGGCACGCTGCCTTGCCGGCCACGGTGCAATTACCCTTCGCCGGCGGCCTGATCGGCTACTTGAGCTACGACTTCGGCCGACACCTCGAAACCCTGCCGTCCCACGCCCTGGATGACCTGCAACTGCCCGATGCGCGTTTCGGCGTGTACGACTGGGCCTTGGTCAGCGATCATCAGGCCGGCACCAGCCAACTGGTGTTCCACCCCCATTGCGGCAAAGAGGAACGCCAGCGCCTGATCGCCTTGTTCAGCCAACCGACCCCGGTGCCGGCCAGCGATTTCAGCCTGGCGGGGCCGATGACGCCGGACCTCAGCGCGCAGGCCTATCGCCAGGCGCTCGAACAGATCCACGGGTATATCCAGGCCGGGGATTGCTATCAGGTCAACTTTGCCCAACGCTTTCGCGCACCCTGCCAAGGCGATGCCTGGGCGGCTTACCAAGCGCTGCGGGCAGCGTGCCCGACACCATTTTCCGGATTCCAGAGCCTGCCCGATGGCGGTGCGGTGCTAAGCCTGTCGCCAGAACGCTTCGTCAAGGTCAGCCACGGTCATGTCGAAACCCGGCCGATCAAAGGCACCCGCCCCCGCGGCACAACGCCCACTGAAGATGCCGCGCACGCTGCCGAGCTGCTGGCCAGCGCCAAGGACCGGGCAGAAAACCTGATGATCGTCGACCTGCTGCGCAACGACCTGGGCCGCACTTGCCGTATAGGCTCAGTGCAGGTGCCGGAGCTGTTCAGCCTGGAAAGCTACCCGAACGTCCACCATCTGGTCAGCAGCGTGACCGGCGAACTGGCCGAGGACAAAGATGCCTTGGACCTGATCGCCGGTAGTTTCCCCGGCGGCTCGATCACCGGCGCCCCGAAAATCCGTGCCATGCAGATCATCGACGAACTCGAACCGACCCGACGCGGCCTGTATTGCGGATCACTGTTGTACCTGGACGTGCGTGGCGAGATGGACAGCTCCATCGCCATCCGTAGCCTGCTGGTCAAGGATGGACAGGTGTGTTGCTGGGGCGGCGGCGGGATCGTCGCGGACTCGGACTGGCAGGCGGAGTATCAGGAATCGATCACCAAGGTGAAGGTGCTGCTGGAAACATTGCAGAATCTGTAACCGCTTCGCGAACAACACATGACCATTTGTGGGAGCGGGCTTGCTCGCGAAGGCGGTGTGTCAGATATTTATAAGC